>CAKTUZ010000004.1 GCA_934621605.1 uncultured bacterium
AGCTTGCGAAGATTAAAAGTCTCCGTTTCTGTATTTTTTTAAGCGCAGTTTAGCCTATAGCAAAGCGAAAGGCTCGGTAACGCCTGAAGCTTGCTATAGGCTAAAACGCAGCCAACAAACAGAGAAACGGAGACTTTGACGCTTATACCTTAGCCTCGCAACCGCTATAAAATGCCTGCCAGCCATAAAATGAACGCGTTCAAAGCACAAATATCGGCGCAGCAAATACCATAAAAGCTGCGCAGCGCAAAAGTGTAAAAAAACGCAGCCGTCTGGTTTATGGTTGCGTTGGCAAAAATGCTAAAATGAGGTGCTGTGCGGAGCGCTTAGGCAAATCCATACATCGCGTATTGTCCTGTAATAAGCCACATGACCCCACTTACGTTGATGGTGATCAATGCAAATTTTATCATAATCTATGCCTATTTTCGGATCGCCATCAGCTTGAGCATAGATTTCTCCGGAATTGGGGAAAGTCCAAAATATGATTGGTCGGTTTTGAGCAAACTTTGTCAATGATCCCTGTTTTTGCTTAATAGCTTTGCTGTGTCTTATGGCAAAGGTACGGGCATCAACTACGCCGAGCATATTGCTTTGCAAAGTCCAGCCTTGGCGGCCGTCGGGAAGAGCGATCTTGAGCCAGCGAATACCGTCGGCAGCCGTATAAGCGGAAGTTATCCTGATTTTTTTCTTATTTTTGCCAATACGAGCGCTAATGATAGAAGAAAGTGGGCTAACGTAAAGGTAGGAATTTTCCTTGATGACACCTTTACGAGAAACCGGAGTGCAGACATTGGTATGGCTAAAATCTTGAACCGGAGGAGGTACCAGTTCGGCTTGAGCGGGAGAAAAACCAGCTGATAAAAGGCTTAAGCTGAAAATTGCGATGCTTACGCATCGGGAAGCAAAATAAGATTTCAAGGCGTTTCCTTTTTTATAGTACTTTGTTGGGCGTAGTTCGTATTGTGTCGACTGCAATACGTAGAACTTTGTCAAAACGAAAATAATCTTGAGTTTGGATAATGATTTGCTCATCATCTTCAAGTATGAGCAAATGGCCTGGATTATAATTCACTTCATATTTTTTAATCTCGATAATTCTTTTTAAGGCAATACTGAAACTGTAGCGTGGAGCTATGGCGGCAGTAATAATATTGAGTAAGCCTGAGCGTGTATTCATGTGCTCATAGAAAATAAGGCGCCAGGGAGTAAGCTCTATTTTGGCATTTTGCATATAGGCAGGTGTGCCGCCGTATGTTATTGAGGAAGAAAAAAGCATAGTTTCGCCGGGATGCTTGGCATCGGTAGGCAGAGCGTTGATTCTATTTAAAGCTGTTAAGAGTGGTTGGGCTTGAATGGCCGCTAAATTTTTAACTTGTTGCCTAATTGAAAGATATTCTTGAATTTCTTTGGCAGCGTCCGCTGTATTAGACATTAGCTCGCTGACTACTTCCATAGAGGCTGGTACCGAATTTTTTATTGTGGCTCCGAGAATTTCGCTTGCCTCCGCTCCATCCAGAATTAACTGTTTACCGCAGATAGGGCAAATCAGAGAATCTTTATCTATTTGATGGTGACAATTGGTACAAATCATATAGAAGTAGCCTCTCTTTAAGCAATTTATTGATGATTCCAGTGAGGTATAACCATTTTATCGATGAAATTTTTCACAATAATTTGATTATCGGTTTCTTTTATAGCTTCGATTATCTTTTCTAATTTGCCGGGTTCGGCAGCGTAGACATGGGCGTAGGCGGTCATGCGAGTTACCAAATCTTGGCGAATCAGCTCAGGATGGAATTGGAAACCGTAAATAGGCTTATCCTTTAAGTGCATGGCTTGCCACGTGCAACGTTCACTGTAAGCTAAGCGAATAAAAGAATCCGGCATAGAGGTGACAGCGTCGTGGTGGCCTTGTTGGGCGTAGAAAGAATCTGGGGAATCGGCCAGCAATTCGTCAGCGCGTCCCTCTTTGGTCAAAGTCATTAAATAAGTACCGGTTTCACTGCGCTCGTGAGTTTCAGTTATGACTGTACCTCCCATAGCTTGAGCTAAAATTTGGTGTCCGTAACACAAGCCCAAGGTGGGAAAAGAGAGGCCACACAGATGGCGCACAAATTTAAGCAGCGCTTCATAGAAGACTGGGCGATCATTGACTACGGAAAAATCTCCGGTACCGCCGACAATTACAGCTTGGTAATTTTTTTCTAAACCGATTTCTAAAGGATTGTTTAAAACATTATAGGCCACCAATTGATCTCTTCTCAGTTGCATAGAACGTTCTAAACAAGATAACTCGTGTTCGGCTAATTTATGGTCAAGCCGAGTTTCAATAACTAAACATTTGATATTTTCTCTGGTCAACATAAGAGAATATTAACACGAACCGGCCTAAATAAGAAGGATAAAAGTAGGAAAAAAAAAACCGGCAATGAAGCCCACAGGACTTTCTCCCCTTTTTGTAGGGAATGGTTCTCTTTTTTAATTCGGTTCTAACTAGGTAAAATCTGAGCCAAAGGCGGTACAACAGCATTGAAGTGTCCATTTTGCAGTCAAGATAACCTGATCGGAGCTCAATTCTGCGATAATTGCGGCGCCTCTCTTAAGCAAAGCAGTCGGTCGCAGACCTATACTGCAGCCGCTCGTTTGGAGCCGGCGCCACCGCCTACGCCCATTTTCCCATCGCGCAGTAATTTCGTGCCTGCTTCTGCTGCTGCGCCTGCACCTGCCGTGCCTGCCTATGCTGCTGCGCCTGCACCTGCCGCGCCTGCCTATGCTGCTGCGCCTGCACCTGCCGTGCCTGCCTATGCTGCTGCGCCTGCATCTGCCGTGCCTGCCTATGCTGCTGCACCTGCACCTGCCGCGTCTGCCTATGCTGCTGCGCCTGCATCTGCAGTGAGTTACGCTTATTTAACTGATTCAGATAGTGGGCAAGTTTTCCGCTTAAGTTCAGACAGAGTTTTATTGGGACGTGGCCCGGGGCAGCCGGAAGACGGCTTTAAGCTTGATTTAGAAGGATTGCGTGGTGGAGCTACTGTTTCTAAAAGACACGCTCTGCTGCGGCACGATTCTACCGGCGTATTTATAGAGGACGTCGGTAGCGGTAATGGTACTTTTATCAACGGTGAGAGACTTCCCAAAGGGGTTGAGTGTGGCTTAAGCAGTGGCACTCAATTACGCTTGGGAGCTGCATTGCTGACTTTCGCTATTATAAACAATAAAAAGTAGGAACTTGTGCCATATGGATTTTTTAAGTGATTACCCCGTAAATCAAAGCTTATTGGATTGGGCTCTAGAAGCTGAGATTACCACTTTGCCTCAGGTCTTTAATAAAGTGGCTCAGGAATGTGCTTCCAGGCCTTATTTAGGCTGTTGTGACGGTAAAAAGTTTAACTTCAAGACTTATGGCGAAGTCTATCAGGAAGTTCTGTATTTCGCTTCTGCTCTTCTGGAACTGGGGGTGGAACGTTACCAACGTGTAGCCAATTTCTCTGTTAATAGGCAGGAATGGCCTGTCGTCGATTTCGGTAGCGTTTTTGCTGGTTGTATTCATGTTTCTATGTATCCTACTTTAAGTAGCGAAGAAATGGCTTACATTGTTGACGATAGTGACTCTGTTGTAATTGTCGCTTCTTGCAAAGAACAGATAAAAAAGGCTATAGAGGCGGTCAATAGTAACTTGTTGCCTAAGGTTCGTCATATTGTAGCTATGGATCGCTTTGAAGTTAATCAAGGTGAACTCAAAGAGGGGGTACGTTTTTGGAACTGGGATGAGTTTTTGGCTTCGGGGCGCGATACTTTAGAAGCGAACCGTGGGACAATCAATAATATTTGTCAGAATACTAAAGCTGACGATGTTTGTAGTTTTGTTTATACTTCTGGTACTACGGGTAATCCTAAGGGCGCTATGCTTATGAATGGCAATTTCGTCTCACAGATGATCTCTCTTACCAGAATGGTAAAACTTAACAAGGACGATGTTGAGCTTTCTTTCCTGCCCTTATCTCACGTTTTTGAGCGCATATGCTATTATGCTTTAACTTATTGTGGTAGCTCAATTGGCTATACGCGTAGTATAAAATTTGTACCGGCTGATTTGAAAATTTTGCGTCCTACTGTGGTACCCAGCGTGCCGCGTCTCTTTGAGAAGATTTTTGCCAAAGTTGTAGCCAATTCCGGTGGCGGTTTGAAGGACAAAATTTTTCACCGCGCCATGCATGTAGGCCGAGCTTATCGTGAGGCTGTAAAAAAAGGCAAAATACCCTTCCTATTAAAAGCGGAATTTGCCCTGGTTAACAATACCGTTTTCGCTAAAATTCGTCAGGCCACCGGTGGCCGTGTGCGTTTCTTTGTTTCCGGCGGCGCTCCGGCTCGCTTAGATGTTTTAAATTTCTTCTTGGATGTCAATTTATGCATTTTGGAAGGCTACGGACTTACGGAAACCAGTCCTGTGCTCTGTCTCAATTTGCCACAAAATATCAATCCCGGTACGGTGGGCGAAGCTGTTGAAGGCGTAAAAATTAAAGTGGCCGACGATGGGGAAATTTGCGCCAAAGGGCCCAATATTATGCGCGGCTACTTTAAATTGCCCAAAGAAACTGCAGAAGCTTTCGACGAAGAGGGATTCTTCCATACTGGCGACGTGGGCGAGTATAACGAAGAGACGAAATGCTATAGTATTACTGATCGCAAAAAAGAGATTATTGTGTTATCTAATGGTAAGAATGTGGCTCCGGCTCCTTTGGAGAATGCCATTAAAGGCAGTGCGTGGATTGAACAGGCGGTTATAGTTGGTAATAATCGCAGTTTCGTGGGAGCTTTAATTGTCCCTAACTTTGAAAAACTCGAGAAATGGGCTCAAGAGCAAGAACTCGATTTGAACAGAGAGGGACTGGTTAAAAATATAAAAGTCGAAAAAATGCTCTTAAAAGAGATTGCCGATTGCTGTAAGAGTTTTTCTGCTTACGAAAAAGTACGTCGCATTGCTATATTGCCGCGTGAGCTTAAAGCCAGCGAGGGAGAAATAACTCCCACTCTGAAAGTTAAAAGGCGTATCGTCAACGCTCATTTCGGCGATTTTGTTGAGAGTATTTATAATCGTCCCGGTGAAGAAATATTTTCGGTGATGGAAGAAAGAGTTGCCAATTAAATAAACGCTCTGTAGAGCGGTTGCGGTTTGTGGTATACTGCTGGCAGAACATTATTTTTTTTGTATTAAATGGGCGCCGTACAGCTCTTTGCCAAAGCAAAATAAAAGGCTGAGCGGTTGCAGGTTTGAATAGGTCTAATTGAGCGGCTTCCGGTTCCTGCGCAGGAAGCCCACTAAAGAGATAGGAGAGCGCAAGAAAGAATGGATCAAGCTAAATTAATTAATCAGAAACTCGACGGAGCGCTTCGCAGTGCTTTATCTGCCGGAGGTAGCGAGCCTTTGCAGGTTATTGTTCAGACTAAAGATGGCCTTAAAGAAGAAGATGAACGTTTGGTAACCAGCTTGGGTGGAAAAGTAAAAGACAATCTTTACATTATCAATGCTTTCTCGGCCGATTTGCCTCCTAAGGCTATCGAAATGATGATTCTTTCCGATCGCATCGTCAGAATCTTTGTCGACGCTGAAGTTCACGTATAAATTTTTACAGCTTAACTCGGCCGCCTTCAGTTGTTTGGCGGCCGTATCTTTTGAGCATAAGCCGGGCTTATCTACTGAATAAGCTTCGGCTTTTGCCCTATTTTTTGTTATTGGAGCTCATATGAAAAAGCAAACACAGGAAGACCTGTTTGATAAAATAGTTTCCCTTTGTAAAAGACGCGGTTTTGTCTATCCCGGTTCTGACATTTACGGCGGGTTGGCCAATTGCTGGGATTACGGCCCCTTAGGCGCTCAAATGAAGAAGAACGTCAAAGATATTTGGTGGCGTACCAACGTACAAGAGAGAGACGATATGGTTGGTATCGATGCTGCTATCTTTATGCATCCTCGCACTTGGGAAGCTTCTGGTCATACTCAGGCTTTCTCCGATCCTTTGGTAGATTGTCGCAAGTGCAAACAGCGTTTTCGTGCCGACGAGCTCACTCCCGAATCTGAATGTCCTGCTGGCGGGACTCACGATCTCACTGAAGTTCGCCAATTTAATCTGATGTTTGAGACTCAGATGGGGGTAGTACAAAACGAAACTTCTCGCGTTTTTCTCCGTCCTGAAACTGCTCAAGGGATATTTGTGAATTTTGCCAATGTGCAGACTTCAACCCGTCGCAAGTTGCCTTTTGGTATTGCTCAGATCGGTAAATCTTTCCGTAATGAAATTACTCCTCGCCGTTTCACTTTCAGAATGCGCGAATTTGAGCAAATGGAAATTGAATATTTCGTTCGTCCAGATGATGCCGACAGAGCTTTCAAGAGCTGGGTAGATTGCCGATACGCTTGGTACAAGAAATTGGGCATTAAAGAGGATAAGTTGCGCTTGCGTCAGCATGAACCCGACGAATTGGCTCACTATGCTAAGGGATGTTACGATGTAGAATATTTCTTCCCCTGGGGTTGGGGTGAATTGGAAGGTATTGCCAACCGCAGTGACTTCGACTTAAGCCGTCACTCTGAATACTCTGGCAAGAGTTTGAGCTACTTCGATCCTGATACTAATGAGCATATTATGCCTTGGGTTATCGAGCCTTCTGGCGGTGTAGATCGCGCCACTTTCGCTTTTATTGCCGACGCTTATGATGAAGATACTGCTATTTCCGCTAAAGGTCAGGAAGAAGTGCGTGTAGTTTTGCATTTACATCCTCGTTTAGCTCCCGTTCAAGTTGCTGTCTTGCCTCTCTTAAAGAATAAACCTCAATTAGTAGAAAAGGCTAAAGAGCTCGAAGCTAAATTGCGCCGTCATTTCTTGGTTGATTATGATGAACGCGGCCAGATCGGTAAGCGCTATCGCCGTTATGATGAAATCGGTACCCCTTGTTGCTTAACTGTCGATTTCGATACCCTGGAAGATGATACTGTGACTGTGCGCGACCGCGATACTATGCAACAGGAGCGCATTAAAATTGCCGATTTGCGTCAATATCTTGATGATAAACTCTGCATGGATATGGATTTTTAATTAACTTATAACTTCGGTCAGTTTTATGTCAGTTTAACCGCCCGACGTTAGTTATTTGCAAGAAGGGCGCCGGAATTTTTTTATTCCGACGCCCTTCTTGATTGGATGCTAAAATTGCGAAGTTTTTTTTCAGTTGTGCAAATTATGGATTAACAAATCCACGCATTTGATTAAACATAGAATCATCCAAACCGCAATTTACTTCCAAGCCTTTATAGAGGCGCATCTTTTTGTGGACGTCATTTTCATATATGTCGATCTTTTTGGGAAAGAAACGTCCATCGGCCAGTTTGGTAATATCTTTGTATTCGGCGCGAACCAAGATCTTTTGTTTGTCGCTAATACGAATAGCATCTAATCTGAGCGGTACCAATCTCTTTGTGTCTATATACACGGTCTTTGTATCGTTTTCATCTTGAGGATTCTCAACAAAAACTTCTACTGTCTCTACGTTATCAATGGTTTTTTTGCCCTTGATAGTATATTTCTTGCTGGCGTCGATAGGATATTTTTGAATATTAAAAGGCAAATTAAGCGTACCGCTGGGTTGATCCAGAGCTTTTTTTACCGGATACTGTCCCATGCTAATGTAATGCCAAACGTTAATACCGTCGCGAATGATAATAGCCTCTTTTTTGTCCATAGGGCCACCTGGATCGTTAATTACTGCGTCAATGCGCAATTTATTGGGAGCCTTAAAATAAATTTTATCGTTAGAACTTAAGACAAAAGCATTGCTTTCGCTGGAAAGATCGTAACATTCCAACTCAATTACCAAATCGCGAATAGGCATAACTCCGTTGGGAGTATATAGCGATTCTATAAGTTGACGCGCTTGGTTGGACTGGGCTGCAAAAGCTGCTCCCAGGCTGATAATAACCAAAGCGACAGCGGTCAGTGCCAGGGAAAATAATGATCTAGCTTTTAACAATGTGCTTTCCACCTGCCCTTTTTTGAAAGTCTCGTTTCGGTTAGATTTTAGAAAATTAAGAGTGTTCCCTCTTTCAGAAATTAAAGCTTACCTTCTCTTTAGAATTTGCCAGGAAGGGAAGGTACGGTTTCGTTCGAAATCCCGAATCCATAGTTTTGCCGGTCAAAGGTATAAACTCAACTTGCCTGCAAAATTCGGAGGTTGGTCTTTGTGTTCTGCGTAAAATGTGGTTTCGATAATGAGCCTGAAGCTAAAATATGTCGGAAATGCGGAGCGACGCTGCCACGTTATGTCTCTGAAGCCGAAACTCAGGAAGAACCCAAAATCGAGTCTCCGGTTGTTAACGAACGTTTGCAGATCTTTGAACAAGCTGTCAATAAAGTCGGCTCTGGTGAGTGGAGCATAGAAGAGTTCGCTAATTTTTTGGAAGAAACAGCTGCCATTCTGGCCGAAAAAGAGCAGGGCATACGCTCTATCGATATTCCCGAAGAAGCTGTAGCCGATTTTAAAGACGAATTAGACGTCGGTTTTGAAGGCATTAAGCTTTATAATCAAGGCATGCAAATCTTTTTTGCTTTTGTGGAAAATGAAGATCCCGCTTTATTGGAAGAAGGGCTTGAATTGGTACGTCAGGGGAACGAGCGTATAAATGAGGCTATGCGCATCAATCGTGAAAATCGCAGTAAATTGGAAGAATCGATTGGTGGGCCTTTCCTCTAAGAATTATTGACTGATATAAAAATATAAAGGCGACTGAAAATGAAATTTTCGGTCGCCTTTATATTTAGCGTAATCTGTAACGTTGTAACTTACCAGTATTGGAGCGTGGTAAATCCGGAACAAAATCGATCCATCTTACTTGCATGTGCAATGGCTGGTTCTTGTTGGCTCTTATGCGTAGTGCTGTAGCCATTTCTCCGCTGGGCTCAATATTGGGCTCCAGAACTATGTAAGCTCGCAATTTCATCTTATTATTCTTATCAATTGCACTGACTACGGCAGCTTGAGCTACTTCAGGTAAACTGAGTAAATTCTGTTCCACATCGCCGGGTGAAACCCAATTATCGTCAATAAACATCATATCTTCACGCTTGCCGGCAAAATAATAATAGCCGTCTTCATCCATAATACATTTATCACCGGTATCGAGCCAAGGGCCTATCAAAGCGCGAGTGTTTTTCTTGTGCTTATTCCAAAAACCGAGCATAGTCGAGCCGCCGTATACTAACAAATTGCCAATTTGTCCTGGAGCAACATGCAAACCATTTTTATCTTCTAAACGGATGGCATAACCGGGGGCTGCCTGCCCTAATGAACCGGCTCTGATTTGGCCGGGGCGATTGGTTATATAAGCATACAGTTCTTCAGTGCTGCTTAGGGTATTGATAATATCTAAATCAAATTTCTTCTTCCAACTTATTTGGGTGGCCAAAGTTAAGCTTTGATTGGTAGAAATACAAGCTCGCAGACTGGGCAGGCTGACCGATTCATGTTGGCTTTCGGCGTCTTGTAAAATTTTGCGGTACACTTCAGGAGAAGAAAAAATAACTGTGGCCTTATGGGTGCGCATTTTCTCTAAGAGCTCGGCGCCTGTAAGCTTGTCTTCCAGCATAACGACAGAAGAGCGACTCAAGAGTGGGAAGAAAATGCGTTCCATCAAACCTTGACTGCTGTATAAGGGTGAGGTGCTGATAATAATATCGTTTTCGTCCAGATTGAGCACCTCTTTGGCGTAGCTAAGGGCAGCATAGAGAGGGGAGCGATGGCTGTGCATAGTTGCTTTGGGAAAACCTGCCGAACCTTGAGTATAGACCCAAAAGGCCGTGTCATCGCAAGTTGTGGCGGCAGCTGTAAGTTCTATATTCTGTTCTTGGCGTTCTTCTTGCATGGAAGCAACGCCGGATATTTCTGAGGGTTGAGCGGAAATAACCTCAGTTTTCCAAGGTAACTCTTTACAAAGCTCGCGTACTGTAAGAAAATCCTCCGGATCAACTATAGCCACTGTCGCTCTGGATTCATCCAATAAATAGCGCAACTCATGTCTTTGCAATTGAGTTGGCAAAGCGACAGGAACAGCGCCCAATTTTATAGCCGCTAAAAAGAGCGAGACAAAGTCGGCGCTGTCTTTAAGCATTAGCAATACACGTCGCTCGATATTGACTTTATGTTTCAGCAAAAAATTGCCCGCTTGGTTGACCAAGGCAGCCAATTGCTTGAAAGTCATTATATGCTGGGGAGAAACGAGGAAAATGTTCTCACCATTTTCTGCAATGGCCGCTTGTAGGAGAAAGTCGGCAATATTAAACTCTCTGGTAATATTTAAACTTAAAGCTTGCGGGTTATCAAAGCCGCGTGTGCTGCCGACAATGTTGTTAGATGTATAATCTGCCACTAGCTGCACTCCTTGAGAGATACTAAACTAAAAATTCACCGGGTAGAAGCTTTTCCTTCAGAACGATTGAGCTTTTGCTTCAACTTGACGTTGAGCTCTCTCTCTTTGCTGCATAAATTCTTCGGCAGCATGCTTGGCCAAAGGATCGAGACCTTCTAATTTTTGCATAATTTGCTTAGCTTCTTTCTCTTTGTGAGTTAGTAATAATATTACAAAACGAGAATATAAAGCGGTTGGCAAATCTGGAGTGATAGTTTCAATTCTGTCCAAAACTTCGATAGCTTCCGGAAATCGCTGTAATTCAATTAAAAACTGAGCTTTGGCAATTAAAATGCGCGGATTGCGCGGATCAATTCCCAGAGCTCGATTGGTTAATCTAAGGGCATCTTCCAAACCTTGGGGAGTTTCGGCCAGAACGGAGGCCCAGTTTAGCAAGGGAGCCGTTTTCTCGGGAGCAAAGGCTGCGGCTATGGAAGCGTACTCAACTGCTTTAAATAAAATTTTATCATCAGGTTCGGGGAGAACTTCAACATAAACTTGGCGGAAAACTCTGCTTATTTCCAAATTATAATTCCAAGTCATCCAGGCTGGACTTAAAGCTGAAGCCAGTTCGTAATAGGCATTAGCTTGATCGTAAGTTAACAATATCTTTGAAATCGACTTGTGAGGTTGACGACTCAATTCTTGGGCTTGTTCGAAGTATTTATCGCCTAGAGATCCGAAACGCAGACTGGCTAGAGCCATGAAAGTAGCTAAACTCACCAAAAGAATAACTGCGCCTGTTACAAAAACGCCTAAACGAACTCGACTGCCTAGTTGCAATAAATTTTTATCTAATTCCGGATTGGGGTCGCTTACTTTAGTAGGGGTGGTTAAAGAACTGACGGCTGCCATTATAAAAATCCACAGAATTTCAGTGGAAGTTGTAAAACTGGTAAACATATGGGCGGCCCAAAAGGTTGCTATGAAAGCCAAAAATGCTGATTTTAACGGCGCTGATTTGAGGGTCAGTATGGTATTGGTAGCAAAACCGATACTGATAAGAGCCAAAATAAAGCTCGGCCATCCGGCAGTTGCCATTATATGAAATATTTGATTGTGAGTAGAACTCGGCAGTTTACCGTAAGGACGGG
Organism: uncultured bacterium; assembly: GCA_934621605.1. GTDB lineage: Bacteria > Vulcanimicrobiota > Xenobia > Xenobiales > Xenobiaceae > Bruticola. The sequence goes on from CAKTUZ010000004.1 coordinate 11,554, forward strand.
TAGATATTGGCTCAGAATCACGTTCAAGCAAGTTGGCTTCTACTTGACCATAAGGGCCCACACCAGTCCAGGGAAAGGCTAATGCTGTTTTTAAAGCTGATTTCCAAAACCAAAGGCGAGCTTGCAAACTTGGATCGCTCAGATTTTTAAAACTTTTAAGGCGTTCGCTTATCGTGAGTCGTTTGTGATTAACTTGTTGTAAGTTGCGCTCGCCGCCAAGCATATAGGCGCTTGTAAGTAATACCAAACCGGTCAGTAATATAAGGCTGGTCTTCATTACCGTTCGCCTGTCGGTTGAGCAGAACATCATAGTGAAAAACCAGACTGCAAGTCCCAAGGCAAAGCCCAGCCAAGCTGCTCTGGTTTGAGTAAAGATCATCGCCAAAGTGCAGAAAAGCCAACTGGCAAAAGCCAAATATCGAAGCCATTTTTTCCAAGTGCGCGTATAGATCCAAGATAAGGCCAGAGGTAAAACTGAGGCTATCCAAACTCCAGAGTAATTGGGATTACCAAAAGTAGAAATAGTGCGCTCTTGTGACAAATGCGGATAGTTCCAGTTCATGGGATCGACAATGGATAGGCCGCAAATTGTTATCTCCAAAGGCGTTATTTTTTGCAAATAAGCGTAAGCACAAGCCAGTAAGCAAGTCACACTTAAGCAACCGAGCAAATACCAAATATAATTTTCGCTTGCATTTTCTTTCGGTATCGCTTTCTCTTCTGCTGTTGAATTAGCGCTTGCCTCAGTAGCTTGATTTGTCTTGTCGGCTTCTTTGATAAATAGGCTGTCCATTAAGGGTGAATGGAAAGTACTATCCCAGGCCATAAGTAAAAGGGCATCAGTTGCATAAAAAATAGTATATTCTAAAAGGTGCAAGCCCAGTCCGGCCCATATTCCGCTGGCAGCCATCAAGCCATAGAATAATGCGCCTGCTTTAGTTAAGGAACTTTGCGGCCAAAAATTAAATTTTCCGGCCAGGCATCCGAGCAACCAAGTGCAAATAACCAGGGCTGAGGCCCAAAGAGCAACGGCCATCTTAGGCTCTTCTACGCTGTCATAAAAGCCTGTCCAAGCAACTAAAGGCACGATAGATATTAAGGTAAGCGTACCGGCATTTAAGAGCCAGCGTAGTGTTTTCATGCTGATTTTTCCTTCGCCTGTTAAAAAATAAACCCCCTCAGTCCAAGCGAATGGTCGTCCGGGTTGACCGCTCTGGATAAAGGAGGCTTGACTCTCTACTTTAGAGATTGAGGATTCCTGCCATATTAAGTTAAAAGGACATCGTCCAATTTGCGTCTAGATGTTACTTTAGGCGGCTCGGTAGGATATCCAAGGCGCAGAATAAGTTGCGGCCATTCGGTCAAACCCAAAAGACTTTGCAAGCGTTTACGCAATTCGACAACAGGAATTGGTTGATTAAGGAAAGAGGCTTGCAAACCGTGAGCGGCGGCGCTGAGTAATACTCTCTCTACGGCTTGTCCGCTCTGAACCCAATCGCTAGGAGTGTCGGTAGGGGAGGTTATTACTCCCAGAAGAGTCGTGGCGCAAGTGAGAGCCTGATCGCCGCGAGCAAATTCGTCTGTATAATTAAAAACTCGATGGGTTAGAGGAGCTAAAATTCCGGCTACAGCGTTGGTATTGCCCATGGCATAACCGGGAACCCCATCTTCGGAAAGGCCGCTGCTGCGTACCCAGGAAGCGTATTCTTTTCTAGTTGCTAAATCTGAGCCCAAGTCTTTGTCGCCTTCGCTGATCATACCGGCTAAAGCCATCTGAGTACTGTTAATGGTAATAGGTACAAACTCGCAACCGTAAATTTTAGCGGCATTTTCAAAAAGCTCAATAAGTTCGGGGCTGACAACCTCTTCACTGAAAGGTTTGCGATAAGAATGGCGCTGCTGAATAGCCTTAAAAAGCTTATTGTCCTTGCCAAATTCCCCAGTGTTTTTCCAGGTAATCTCGGCCACTAGGTGCTCTTCGGAATTGGGAGGCATAATGACCGTTTCTTCTGAGAAACCAAAACGGCGCAAGGCTATGCGAAGATTGCATAGCGCTGCGCCGCACGAAATAATATTTTCTCTACCTAAGGGATCACGATGAGTTTGGATGCGCTCAGTGTCGTGAAATAATTTAATAGTATTGCCTTGCAACTTGAACATCCAGGGTTGGGCATTCCAAGATGAAGGCGCTAAAATTGCGTAATGAAGGATAAATGATACTTTCGTCAGATCATCGGCATCTTTGGGGAAATCATTCTCTGTGATATTCCTGGACTTTAATTTAGTGACCATACAACCTCTTCCACTACTAAAAATCCCCTGGAACAAAGCGGGGATAAGCTTGCGATAACAGAGTGTACCCTTGACCTATAGCCTAAAACGGCTACTCCTTTTTCCAAGCTCGACTTTAGCACATCGTATGATGCAACTTGTCTACTTTGCCGCCATTGCGATGTGAGCTTCGTATAAAATTACCTAAGCTGCAATCGCACCCGCCTCTGCGGCTGGAAAAACAGTACTCTCTGAAATAAGGACTGTGTTTTTGCTTCGCTTAACCATTTGGAACGCAAGGCAAAAAACTGATTTTCTTTTTATCTGCGGTATATGGCGGTAGTTTTTTATTCCAAAACCAAGTCCCCTTCTTTTCCGTATGTTAAATTACAGGATTTTTTTGTCTGCAGACGTGATGATCTCAAAAAAACAACTTATAAGTGTTGTTTTAGAGAAAATTGTTAAGTGGAGTTGTTTTTGTGTATAATGTTCAGGTGAGTACAGAACAAAAAAATACCGTTTTAGAAGAAACAGCGTTTGTCGATTCTAAAGACAGTGGGGTGCTGTTCTCCCGGGGAGAAAAGTGCTTGGTCGATGGACGCTTTGCTGAAGCTGTCTCTTTTTTCAAGCAAGTTGCTGCATGTGGTGATAAATCTGGGCCCTTGCAATTAAATTTAGGGCTGGCTTATATACTTGACGGCAAGGTTGATTATGGCGTGGAAGCGCTGGGGAAAACCGTTGATGAGGATGGCGATTTAGATCTTAATCTTGTCAGATTGGCTAATCCTAAACTTGTAGTCGGAGTTGTCGATCTTTTGAAAAAGGCTGTTGAAGCCAGTACTGATTTGGCTTTTATCGCTCGAGCGGCAGTGGCTTTTTTAGTTTTGAATCGTTTCCCCGAGGCGCAGGCGGCTCTGGATGAGTTGGGTGGGCAAGATAATTTAGTGCCACAATCGGGCTTATGGCGCAGTTTGATTTTAGGTAAATTCGGTAAATTTAAGGAAGCTTGCCAAGCTGCGGAAAAATATTGCAGCCGTTATCCGGCTGATGCTTATGGTTTCTATTCTTTAGGATTGTCCCGATTTAAATTAAAAGAGACGACCAGAGCCATAGAAGCTTACCGTAAAGCCTTAGAAGTTGCTCCAGGACATATGAAAGCTGGTTTGCGTTTGGCTCAGGCTTATATGTTGGCTGAACAATATCCTCAAGTAGAAAATACGCTGCGTGATTTATTGGAACAACATCCGGCTTGTATAGAGGCATATTTCGGTTTGGGTAAATGTTTGGAAAAACAGTATCGTCTGGATGAAGCAGCCGATTTTATTGCTAAAGCTGCCGATTTAGCCCCGGAAGCGGCTGAATATCAGTTGGCTGCCGGTCAAATTTTTAAAAATTTAGGTCAAAATGCTAAGTCTTTGGACTATTTCCGCAAGGCAGCTGCCATTTGTCCCGACGAAGGTGAAGTTCACTACTGTTTAGGTTGTGTGCTCAGTTCCTTGGAGCGCTTTTCTGAAGCCGCTGCAGAACTTGAAAAAGCAGCCAAGATCGATCCTCGCAGCAGTTATACTTTTTATAGTTTGGGTGGAGTTTATGCCAAGCTGAACTATTTTGATAAAGCCATTGCCGCTTTTGGTAAAGCTTTGGAATTGAATCCCAAAACTCAGGAAGCCCGTTACGAAATAGGCGTTCTTTACTACAGAAGCGCTTGTTATGAGGAAGCAGTCAAAGAGTTAAGTACTTATATGAAGTTTTCTCCTTTGGACTGTCGCTCTCGTTATTATATGGGGCTCAGTTACCGGGCCCTGGGGCGTACAAAAGAGGCAGAACAATTGTTGTTTGAGGCTATGCGAGGCAGTGTCAGTCAAGAACAGCAGATTTATTATGAAAGTGCCGATTTTTTGCAAGGAGGTCAGCCGTCAGTTGCTTTGCACAATTTGTCCGAAGCAGCCTTGCGCGATTTGCCCAATCGCAAGAGTGACTTTTTTGAAGCCTCTATGTTGCAATTTTTTGGAACTAAAGCAGTCCGTTTGTCTCAAGTTGTGCAAGAAGAGCGTGAGTACAGCGGCAATGTAGAAGAAAGCCTCTTTCAATTTATGAGTTCACTTTCCGCTTTGACTGATTTACGCGACGTCTATAATCAATCCCACTCTCAGCGGGTTGCCGCTATTGCCGATACCTTGGCTGCAGCTTTAAACGTGGGTGAAGAACTGACAAGCGGAATTCATGTGGGAGCTTGTTTGCACGATTCAGGTAAGATGGCTTTACCAGATGTGGCTATGTACTATGTCGATAATCCCAACAATGACGCAGATGTGGGAGAGTGTAACGAGCTTTATAAGCAACATACTCTTTTGGGATATGAAAACTTTTCGACTATGCCTTTTCCTGACGGTGTATTAGAAGCTATTCAATCGCATCATGAAATGTGGGATGGCAGCGGCTTCCCTGTGGGCCTAAAAGGGGAGGCTATCCCTTTGGCGGCTCAAATTGTAGGTTTGGCCGATTATTATGAGCGTTTACTTACCAAAGGAAATTATACGCAAGAAAGTGCTTTAAACCTTATTAAACAAGGAGCAGGTCGATTCTTTAATCCTGAATTAGTAAAACATTTTGAATTTGAGTTCGGCAAAATTAACGCCAAATTAGATATGTTGACTAAGTAGATTTTTAGTCGAATTTATTAGCATTTTTTGCGATAGATATAGACAGTCGCTCTGTCCCAAGTGAAAGCTTGGGCAGAGTGATTGCATAGCTCCCATTCTTTTCCTTGCAACTTTCTGCTCACGCTGATGATTTTTGCTCCTGTCGGTGCATATTTTAGTAAGTTTTTTTGCAGCGACTGCCAAGTTTGCGAATCGAGACATACCGCCGTTAAAAAATAAATATCAGCCTCGGGTAATGGGCAATAACTAAAATCTGATTCCGCAAAATTTACTTTATTTTTTAAGCTTAAAAGGTCTAAGGCTCGGCGACCTCTGTCAATGTAGTCGGGCACTATATCTATACCGATAGCTTCAGCCCCAAAAGCCAAGGCAGCCGTCAAAGGAATTACGCCTCGGCCGCAGCCCAAGTCTACAATTTTTGTTTGTTCCGAAGCATCGACAGTCTTTAAGAGTTTGTAGGCAGTGCCGGGCAGAGTTTCTCCGTAAGTTAGGTCGCCGCAATCATCGGGTAAGGCACAGCCGTTTTGCAACCTTTGGGGAGCATGTTGTCTAAAATATCGCAAAACGGCTGCGTTAGGCGAGCTGCCGAGCCAACTTAACATGAGCGAAAAGCGCAACTTATACCACCAAAGACAGCCTCCGTAGAGGAAAAACTCACTGACGGTCTGGCGTATAATCCAAAATATATTTTCGAAAGCAATGAACAGCAGTTCCATATCGTCTTGCTTGAAGAGTAAAGGTTGTTTTTCCTTATTTTGTAGGATGGCTGTCGTCGACCAAAGGCGTCGGTGCGATAGCCTTCAGCTTTTGTTGCAAAAATTCCAACTCTTGGCGGCGCTTGTCGCTCATGAGCAAATGCTCGGCAGCTTCTATGGCCGCAGCTCGGGTGGGGGCTTTTTCTGTTTGCCCTTCGTTGGCTGCGGCCATACGCTGCAGCGCCTTAGAAAAATTCTCTAAGGCGCTGCCGTATAGGCTGTGCAGTTTCGCTCGCCTGGCTTCCAGCCAACGTGCCAGCTCACCCGCACTGCGGCCGCACCAAGCCGGACTGCCTTTTTGCAGCTCTTCCATAAGAAAACGGCGTGGAGCTGCCAAGTTATGCAGTCCGGCTTGGTAGGTGCCTGTTTCGGTATAGCTTTCTGTCAGTAGAGCTGCGGCCCGTTCCTTGAGGAGGCTCTCCTGACGATCGTTATAAACCGAAGCAGGCTTGGTTTCAGCTTGCTGCGCCGCTGAAACTGCGGCCGCATTAGATGAGTTTATAAAACACAAAATCAGCGAATTTGACCTTCGCCTTCGATAAGGTACTTATCTGTAGTTAAAGCTTCTAAACCGAGCGGGCCGCGAGCATGAAGCTTTTGAGTGGATATACCTATTTCAGCACCAAAGCCAAATTCGCCGCCGTCGGTGAAGCGGGTGGAAGCGTTTACATAAACTGCACAGGAGGTTATGCGCTGTTGGAACTGTTTGGCAGCTTGCCAATCTTCAGTGACAATAGCCTCGGAATGGCCTGAAGAATGAGCGTTAATATGTTCGACAGCTTCGTCTATGCCGTCTACAATTTTTACGGCTATATCTAAGCTGAGATATTCTTTATCCCAATCTTCTTCAGTAGCGGGAACGGTTCGCTCGGTTAAAGCGCATACCTTGGGAGAACCATGTAAAGTAACCTCGGCCATATCGTCAGCTTCAGCTATTTTTTGCAAAAATTGTGGAGCGACTTCAGAATCGATAAGTAAGGTCTCTAAAGCGTTGCAAACGCCGGGACGCTGAGTTTTGCCGTTAATTAAAATATTGAGAGCCATATCCAAATCGGCACTTTTATGTACATAAAGATGACAATTGCCTACGCCTGTTTCGATAACCGGAACGGTGGCTATTTCTTTAACTCTACTAATTAGACTATGACCGCCGCGAGGAATAATGCAATCGATTATACCATTCATTTTGGCCAGCTCTTCGACAGCTTGGCGGCCTTCGTTTTCTACGGGAATGATAAAATCGGGATCTAAGCCACACTCACGAAGGGCTTGGCGCATACTGCTAGCCAACACTTTATTAGATTCGGCAGCATGAGAAGAACCGCGCAATAAGCAAGCATTCCCAGATTTTAAGCAAAGCACGGCTGAGTCTACGGTTACGTTGGGGCGAGCTTCGTAGATCATGGCAATAACGCCTAAAGGCACTTGCACTTTGCGTATGCAAAGACCGTTGGGGCGAGTCCAACCTATTTCGCGACCTACGGGATCGTCAAGCTGAGCCACTTTAAGTACACTATCTGCTAAAGCTAAAATGCGAGCTGAGGTAAGACTGAGTCTGTCTAAAAAAGCAGGTGTGGCCCCCTCTTGAGCAGCCTTGGCCACGTCTATTTTGTTCGCTTCTAAAATTTGCTCCTGATCGGCTAAAAGTTGTCCGGCAATTTTTTCTAAAGCTTGGTTTTTCTCTCTGGTTTTTAAATTGGCCAGGGCAAAAGAAGCTTTTCTGGCTTTTTGGGCTAATTCGCGTACTGTATTCATGATTATTCCTTAACAAAATTGTTCGTTAAAAATCGGCTAGGATCCGTCTTAACAAATCTTATGTTCGGCCTAAGCTTAGTTGAGTGCCAAATTCTTTGAGCGACTTTTTTGTTCTTCCTGCTTAGTATTGTGCATATAGTGTAGGCCTGTTTGTTCTCCACTCGGTTTGTGTTATTATCAACGGCGTGATTCACGTAGTTAATTTAAATAAGTCTTTCGGCGCTCATGTTATTTTGGACGACGTTAGTTTCGCTGTGGCGCCGGGCGAAAAAGTTGCTTTAGTAGGTCGCAACGGTTGTGGCAAAACTACTTTGCTACATGTTATTTGCGGTACCGAGCCTTACGATAGCGGTTCCATTATTTTGGGGCCCTCTTGTCAAGTAGGTTATTTGGGCCAGGAAGGTCAGCTCAACCACAGTTTAACTCTCTATCAAGAGATGGAACAAGTTTTTGCCGATGTTAAAGTGCTTGAAGCCGAAGTGCGCTCTTTAGAAGAGCAAATGGCCAAGTTGGGTGAATCTGGCGATCCTGCCGACGCCGAGCGTTTGCAGTCGGTACTCAATCGCTATGGTCGCTGTCGTATGCGCTTAGAACACAGTGAACCGGAGCTTATTGACGCCAAGATTCGCAGTACTTTACACGGTTTGGGATTTACTGACGGCGACATGGATCGCTTAACTTCTGAATTTAGCGGCGGTTGGCAAATGCGCGGATCTATGGCCAAATTGCTTTTGCGCGATCCTGATTTGTTGCTTTTGGATGAACCTACCAACCATTTGGATATTTATGCTGCCGAATGGTTGGAAGATTATATTCGCAAGAGTTCAGCTACTGTAATTTTGGTCTCGCATGATCGCTATTTTATGGATAATTGTATAAGCCGCGTTCTAGAATTGCGCCACACCAAAATTAACGATTATGTCGGCAATTACAGCTTTTACGCAGAAGAGCGAGAGCGTAGACGCGAACAGCAGGAAGCCGCTTATCAAAATCAGCAAAAGAGGCTGAAGCAGGAAATGCGCTTTGTAGAGCGTTTCCGTTACAAAGCTACTTTGGCAACTCGCGTACAGAGTCGCCTTAAACTTATAGAAAAACGCGATTTAATTGAAGCTCCCGATAAGGATCAGCGCTCTTTAAAAGCTCAGTTCGCTGCAGCTTCTGCTTCTGGCCAATCTGTGCTTTCGGTTAAAAATATTTGCAAATCTTATGGTGAGCGTCAGGTTCTCACTGGCTTAAGCTTAGAAGTACAGCGTGGTGAAAGGATGGCTTTGGTTGGTGGCAACGGAGTGGGGAAGTCTACGCTTTTGCGTTTATTGGCTGGTTTAGAAGAACCTGACAGTGGCAAGATCAAAGTCGGCTACAAGCTAGAACCTGTTTATTATGCTCAACATCAAGCTGAATCGTTGGATATGAGTCGTACCATTTTGGAAGAAGTTTACGCTGTTTGCAGTTTTGATGTCGATCAAACTCGAGTGCGTACCATCTTGGGATGTTTGCTTTTTGAAGGAGACGACGTTAATAAAGAAATTTCTGTACTCAGCGGAGGAGAGCGTAGCCGCGTGGCTTTGGCACGTTGTATTTTGCAACCTTCCAACTTGTTGCTTTTAGACGAGCCTACTAATCATTTGGATATTGAGTCGCGCCAAGCTTTACTTGATGCTTTGCAAGATTATCCTGGCACAGTAATGATCGTTACCCACGATCGTTTCTTTATGAACGAATTGGCCGATGTTGTGGTGGAAATTCGTCAGGGACGAGCTTTTCGTTATTTGGGAAATTATGATGATTATGTAGAGGCTCGTCGCAAAGAAGTGCAGCGTGAAGCGCTTGAAAAGGCCGGAAGAGGCAAACCGGCCTTAACTAAGACTCAGCAAGCTAAAAACCGCAAAGCTGCTTTGGCAGCCTATCAACAAAGTAAAGCCGAAAACGAAAATAGTAAAGCGTCTAGTCAAGTTGGCAGTAAGTTTAAGTGGAAATTTTCTGCCTTAGAAAAGCGCATTTGTACTTTGGAAGAGGAAATGCAAGCTCTAGGTGAGCGTTTGTCCGATCCGGCTCTTTATAACGACCTCGAAAAACTTAAGAAATTACGCGATGAATATGACAGCAAGCAACAGGAAAACACAGAACTTATGGTCATTTGGGAGCAAATGGCTGACGAACAATAATATTATTTGTCGATTGTTCTGGAGGCAGCTGTTTACAATAAAGTAAAAAGAGCGACCGGGCAGACAACAAAGCTGAGCGATTTTCGGCACAGAAGCAGTTGAAGCTGCCAATCAGAGGAGAGTAGGCGATGCAGAGGAGTTGGAAATCTAGGGCCTTATTTTTCGGTATAGGTTTAGTTGTTGGCGCTGGAGTTTGGTGTGGACTTAACTACGAGAGTTTGTATGGAGTCAGTGTCTCTTCTAAGCTTACAACGAAGCCAACAGCTGCTAAACCGGCGCCAATGAGTGATGGCGCTAATAAAGCTGGAACTGTTATGCATCAATTGCCGCAAATACCTCAAGTTCGTGGTGAAGAACAATTGCGTCAGGCCGTGAGAGATTATGCCGATTATTTGGAAGCTTCCTCTAGTAAAAAACTTGAAGTTGCTAAGTTGGCCGCTGTTTTACAAGAAGCTTGGCCATTAAAAGACGGCGATTTGCCTATGCTCTACATGTATAAATATCCACTGCGTTCGGCTTTGGAAAAATTGCAGGAACTTGATCCGCAATTAAAATCTTTGGGCTCTGAAGCACAGTTGCTCGTCGATAAGCAAGGACACTGGAATGTGCAAGCCAAAGGTTGGCAGTTTGGCCCTTTTGAAGAAGCCGTCTATCAGACTTATTTTACCGATAAAAATAAGGATTTTTCCTTGAGTCGCTCGTTGGAGATCCTGTTGGCGATACGCAATCGCGACTACGATAAAATGCAAGATTTGCATAATAAAATCGGCTTGGGCCCGGCTCCTCAGTGGCCTTTGGAGGCTTTTCGTCAGCTTTACGCTTATGCTACCGGCGAAGGTGGTTTTAAGCAAATGGAAGAGCTTAAGAAGTTGCTGCCTGAGGGGAAAAATTGGCAGGGGGCTAGCTGGTGCGAAATAGGCTATGGCAGCGGTAAGATCTTTTCCGCTTTGAGAGCTGAGTTGGGGGGTGAGGGCACCATTTGGGCGGTGGAAATCGACTCTTCCTGTAAGCGCTTCGCTGGGGATTTGCTAGCTTCCGGGTTTACCGATTGGGGTAACATTAAATTTATAGACGGTTCTTACAGAAATTGTCATATGCCTGCTCAAAGTGTAGACGTAGTTCATGCTGGCCTAATTCATATCGGTGACGGGCCGGATGAATTAATTCAACGCGATTGGTTGCCGTTGCTGGCCAGTATAAAGAAAGCCTTGAAAAAGGACGGTTTACTTTTGATTGACGATGGAGGCGATCCTCCGATAGAGAGGGTAAGAACTGTCATGAAAATGGCTGGTTTTAAAGAAGTAAAAATGGTGACTGGACAAAATACGGATTCAAAACATCCTTGCTTTGTAGCCGCTTTCGCTCCTGAAAATTAAGTTTTCCCAACCGAAACTAATTTGGGTAAATGAACGGGAACATTTGCAGAGCTTAGGCCAATTCCAGGAGGGAATAGCTCTTTTGAAGGGAAAGGTAGAAGAGAAATGTTGTGTGTGGCTTGTGGTAAAATTACTGATTCTGTAGATGTTTGTGAGCATTGCAAAGCTCCTCTGCCTTCCAGAACGGCGGTTCCTCCTTATCAGAACGGTCCCATGCTTGAAATAGCCGAATTGGTCGCTGATTGGGAAGACGGAAAACTGCAACTTAACGAACTGGAAAAACGTGTGGAAGAGCGTACTGCTTTCTATAATACCAGGTTATCGGAAGTGCAAACTATGGACGTTCCTGAGGACGTTCGTGCTGAAATTACTGAGGAATTAAATGTCGGCCGTATGGGCTTGGAAAGTTTGCTCAGGGCTTTGGACTTGGTTAAAAAGTATGCTCAGAATGACGATATTTCTGTGCGTACTCTGGCTCTTCAAGCTGCTGAAAGCGGAACCAAAATGCTCAATAAGGCTATGCGCCTGAATTGGAAATCGTATACTATGCTCCAAGCCAGCACAGAAGAAATGTTGGCTCTGGCGCAGAAGAGTGTATGAACAGAGTCGGTTAATTTGACTATGTCGGGGGAAGAAAAGTTTTTGGAAGCGAACCGCCGATTTTTTTCTGCGGCCTCGCTTTGCTTTGGGTTTAGGATCCGTATAGTCATAAATCTAAAGCGCAAGATTACTAAAATCACAAACCGCATGCAGTGGGAAATATCCCTGCTGCGGCGTTGGAAGGGAAAGGCAATAAATGACTTGTAGTTGTGATAGTTGGCGTAAAAAGCTGACCAATGAGAAAGCTACTTACCAATTTGAAGAAGGCAACGCTGAAATGCGCGCTCTTCTGGGCGGCAAAGGCGCCAACCTGGCTGAGATGACCCGTATGGGAATCCCCGTACCTCCCGGCTTTACTGTAACGACTGAAGTTTGCAACATGTACTATGAGCTGGGCAAGATTATGCCTCCCGGCTTAGATGAAGAAATTGAAGAGCAGATGGCCACTCTGGCTAAGAAGATGGACAAAGGCTTCGGCTGCTCCAAGAACCCTCTCTTGGTCTCTGTTCGCTCCGGTGCCAAATTCTCTATGCCCGGTATGATGGACACCATCCTCAACCTCGGTCTCAATGACGAAACCGTAAAAGGATTGGCCGAGCAGTCTAACGACGAGCGTTTCGCTTATGACGCTTATCGTCGTTTTATTATGATGTTCTCCGACGTAGTGATGGATCTTCCCAAGTCTGAGTTTGAGAAGATTTTGCGTGCTAAAAAGGACGCCGAAGGTGTAAAAGAAGACTCCAAGCTTTCTGCTGCCGCCTTGAAAGAAGTTGTAGAACTCTACAAGAAACTCTTCAAAGAGGAGAAGGGCTTCGACTTCCCCCAGGATGTTCATCAGCAGCTTAAGGAAGCCGTATTGGCCGTATTCCGCTCTTGGATGAACGAGCGTGCTATCATCTATCGCAATCACGAGAAGATTCCTCATAACTTGGGTACTGCTGTAAACGTACAGGCTATGTGCTTTGGTAACATGGGCGAAAATTCCGGTACCGGTGTAGCTTTCAGCCGCGACTATAATGATGGTACAAAAGGCTTGGTCGGTGACTTCCTCTTAAACGCTCAGGGCGAAGACGTTGTAGCCGGTATCCGCAAAGTCTCTCCTATCGACGAGCTCAAGAGAATTATGCCTGAGAGCTATAAAGCTCTGTCCGATATTGCCAATAATTTGGAATTGCACTACAAGGACCTTCAGGATATGGAATTTACCATTGAAAAAGGTCGCTTGTTCATGCTTCAGACCCGTAATGGTAAGAGAACTGCTGCCGCTGCTGTTAAGATCGCCGTCGACATGGTTCATGAAGGTCTTATTACCAAAGAAGAAGCTGTTATGCGCGTAGCTCCCGATCAGCTTGATCGCTTGCTTCACCCCTTCATTCCTGACAAGGTGAAGAAACAAGCCAAAGCCGACGGTAACATGTTAGCCAAAGGTACTGCCGCCTCTCCCGGTGCTGCTTGCGGTCGTGTAGTCTTTGACAAGAATGAGGCTGTCCGCCTCCACAACGAGACTCCCGTTATCTTGGTTCGTGTCGATACCACCCCCGAAGACGCTGCTGGTATGTTGGTGGCTAAGGGTATTCTCACTTCTACTGGTGGCCCTTCATCTCACGCCGCTTTGGTCGCTCGCGGCTGGGGTATCCCTTGTGTAGTAGGTTGTGAAGCTTTACATATTGACGTTGAGAACAAGACTGTTATCGTAGGTAACAAGTCCTTCAAAGATGGTGATTTCCTTACTATCGATGGTTCCACCGGCGAAGTCATGCTTGGCGAACTTCCTTTGGAAGAGCCCAAAGACCTTACTCCCGAGACCAAAGAGCTTTTAGGCTGGGCTGACGAAGTCAAGCGCTTGAGAGTATATGCCAACGCTGATAATCCCAAGGATGCTGCCAGAGCCAGAGCTTTCGGCGCTGCCGGTATCGGTCTGTGCCGTACCGAGCATATGTTCATGGAAACTGAGCGTTTGCCTTACGTACAGGACATGATCCTCATCGCTGGTGAAGCTGAAAACGGTAATCGTGCCCGTCAGGCTATCGTTAAAGAGCTCGCCGAAGCTACTGGTCGTCACAAAGAAGCTTTGGAAGCCAAGTTGGCTGAGTTCGACAAAGAGCATATGCCCGTTTGGAACCGTTACCAGGAACTCCTGGGCAAATTGCTTGATTTCCAGCGCGGCGACTTCCGTGGCATTTTGGAAGCCATGCAAGGTTGCTGGACTATTATCCGCTTAATCGACCCGCCCTTACATGAGTTCCTTCCTAAGCACGGCCCTCTCTTTGAGGATGTCGTTCGCCTCAGAACTCTCAAAGGTGTCGATGAGAAAGCTTACGAGGCTGCTTTGGCCGAGATCCGCGCCAAGCGCGGTGCCGACGTCACCTTAGATAGCTTGGTATCCCTCCTCGGTCGTGTCGAGAAGATGAGTGAGTGCAACCCCATGCTTGGTTTGCGCGTCTGCCGTTTAGGTATCGTCTTCCCTGAAATCGTCAAAATGCAAGTTCGCGGTATTATGGAAGCTGCTTGCGGTCTGGTTAAAAACGGTATCGATGCTAAGCCCGAGATTATGATCCCCGGTGTAGGTACTGTTGAAGAGATGCGCTGGAATCGTAAGATGGTAACTGAGATGGCTGAAAAGGTTATGGCCGAAACTGGTGTAACTGTGAAGTACAAAGTCGGTACTATGGTTGAGATTCCCAGAGCTGCTTTGACTGCTGGTGATATTGCCACTGAAGCCGAGTTCTTCAGCTTCGGTACTAACGACCTCTCTCAGACCACTTTTGGTTACTCCCGTGACGACGCTGCTAAGACCTTCGTGCCTATCTACTTGGATCAGCATATCTTGAAGGCTGATCCTTTCCAGGTATTGGATCAGGTTGGTGTAGGCCGTTTAATGAAGATGGCCGTGAAAGAAGGCCGCGCTACTCGCGGTGAAGATATGGAAATCGGTATTTGTGGTGAGCATGGCGGCGAGCCTTCTTCCGTCGCTTTCTGCCACGAGATTGGCTTGACTTACGTATCTTGCTCTCCTTACCGCGTACCTATCGCTCGTTTGGCTGCCGCTCAGGCTGCCGTTCGCGAGAAACGCAACGGTCAAGGCGCTACTGCTGACATTCGCTAGAATCTAGGCATTGTAATTAAGTCCTTTGGCTCGGGCTTGCTGGCTTGAGTCGAAGGGCGCTTAAAAGAAGGTTCCCGGGTTGGTTCTTCAGGTTGCTTGGGAACCTTTTGCTTATATCGAAATATTGAAAAAAAGAAGCCTCGCTTCTCTAAAATAGAGTAGTGAGGCTTTGTTGTTTATACAAGAAAAATTATAGGTCGAGTAACTCTTGGCCCGGGCCGGTATCGTACAGTTCGTCTGTTTCGTCAGCAGCTTTGGTATTTGGCTCTGTGGAGGCGGCAGAGCTTTGGTTAGTGGACTGCTCTGCGTTGTCTTCACTATTTAATAGAGCGCTCAGAGAAACGATCTCCAGGCTTAAATGTTGCAGCGAATTTTTCAGATTGGAGGCCAGAGCTTGGATATTCTCATTGTCAGGCAGGGCTTCTTGCAGAATTTTAACTTGTTCCAGTAACCCATCCATCCTGATTTTAGCAGCTTGAGATGAGTCTAGGCGAGCTTGCTTTAAAATTAACTGTTGCTGTTTGTGACGGTGACGTTCGTTCTGAATATACTCCAAGATATGCTGAAGAGGTTTGTAAAAACCTTGGTTTTGCTTAAGAAGAGCGCACCAGCCACGCAGTTCCTGAATAGGAATACCTAATGATTGATAACATTGAGCAATAGCTTGAATGTCCAATTTGGAAGCGTTGCGAGCGAAAACTGCTGCCAATTGTCGCTGGGCGTCGTTCAATTTTGTATAGTTGATTTTTACTCCCTGTTTAGAAAATTCGGCAGCCCAAAAGAGCTGGCGCAGAAGTTTGCGAGTAGGATGATAGTGCTTCTTTATAAGTTCAAGTTGCTTAGCGGGTAAAGAACGTTTGCCTACACCTATAGAAGATAAGTATGATGGCGTTATCTCCAATTTTTTGGCCATATCATTGATAGTCTCGCTATGTTCGACGCGAAGCTTCTTGAGCAGTTTACCCAAAATAGTTGTACTCATACAGATCCTTTAGTTGGTAAAATGGCAGGAAACGGCCAAAATAAAACTCGTTCCTACTTCAAATTCTCCTAAAAAAAACCTTTTTTTGTCTTTTTTCTTAAAAAAACAATAATTTGCCGACAAAAAAAACTCAGTGGCAGGCGGATAGCTTTAAAAAGCCAATTTTCTAAGCAGAATAGCAGAGGAAGGTACAGAAAAATATGTTGGAGCAATTGCGTTCGGCGTGGTCTAGGTTTTGTCAACTTAGTTTAGTTGTCCGAATTATCATAGGTCTATGCTTGGGTGTGGTTTTGGCTCTTGTTTGGCCGCAGGCGACAGCTGTAGCTTATTTGGGCAAAATGTTCGTGGGCGCTCTTAAAGGCATAGCGCCGATTTTGGTCTTTGTATTGGTAGCTGCCTCTTTGGCTCAGCATAATGGCAAGATGAAGAACAATGTGGGTAAAGTTGTTTGCCTTTATATTGTGGGAATGCTTTTGGCCGGAGTCGTTTCCATAAGCTTTGACTATATTTTTCATCCGACGTTAGTTTTGGGCAGCTACAATAAAGATATTGTCCCTCCGCAAGATATAAGCGAAATTTTAGGGAATATGCTGATAACTTTGGTGGATAATCCCGTAAATTCTATTGCTAAAGCCAATTATTTGGGCATACTTTTTTGGGCTGTGCTTATGGGATTAGCTTTGAGAGTCGCCTCAGAATCGACTAAAAAAGTTATTTCCGAGATCTCTGATTCTCTAAGTAAAGTTATTGGCTATGTTATAGAATGTGCTCCTTTTGGTGTTATGGGGTTAGTTTTTAGTGCTATTGTTGAGAGTGGTTTACAAGCTTTGTTGGTTTATGGGCGTTTAATTGTTGTTTTGGTTTGTGCCATGGCTGTGGTGGCTTTAGTTACCAATCCGTTAATCGTTTGGTTCAAATTGCGTCGCAATCCCTATCCTTTAGTTTGGAAATGTCTAAGTCAGAGTGGTATACCTGCCTTCTTCACTCGCAGTTCAGCTGCTAATATTCCCGTTAATATGGAAATTTGTGAAGAATTAAAACTGGATGAATCTACTTACTCGGTGTCAATCCCTTTGGGCGCTATTATCAATATGAGCGGTGCTGCTTGTACGATCGCTATTTTAACTTTAGCAGCCGCCAATACTTTGAATTTGCAAGTAGATTTGGTAACAGCTTTGCTGCTTTGCATTATCGCTACAGTTAGTGCTTGCGGTACATCTGGTGTGGCTGGAGGTTCGCTTTTACTTATTCCTTTGGCTTGTAATTTATTTGGTATTCCCGTTGATGTGGCTATGCAAGTTGTGGGAGTCGGTTTTGTTATTGGAGTTATTCAAGATTCTTGTGAAACGGCTTTAAATTCTTCAACAGATGTGCTCTTTACAGCTGCTGTGGAATTGGCTGAAAAAAAAGAAGCAGCCTAAATTAACCGACCAGGCCCGGCAAATCTGAGGCAGGAGCTAAAATGGCCTTGCCTAAAGTGGAGCAAATTAGTTTTCGGCTCGGCAGAAAGAGTTTGAGTTCAGCCAGGAAACTATGGGAGGAGTAATTATGGCGCTTAATTGGCGAAAATTTATCGTTCTAGTAGGATGTGGCGCTTTAATGTCGTCTCTGGGAGCTTGTAGTGAACGAACAGAACAGATAAAAACTGGAGTTTCACACCAACAGGCAGAGGTGGCTACTCCTTCTGTGGCCGAGCCTGGCGTTACCGCTGTTAAAAAGGGTAACGACAAAGCAAGTAAGGTGAATAGCAAAACGGAAGGCAAATCCTCAAAAGCGGCTGTTGCAGGAACTAAGCCTGCCCGAACGTCTGCTCCGACAACTTCCGTAAAAGTAGCCAAGACCCCCGAAGTAGCTTCTAAGCCTGGCAATACTGCAAATAAAACTCAAATGCCTGATAAAGCTGCTTCTGTCAATATACAAAAAGCAGCTTTTAAAGCAGCTGATCATCATGTGACTAGTCAAAAAACTGCTCCCACTGTTATTGGTAAAGACAGTCCGGCTGTATCCTCGCTCAGTCAAGAGGCGAGGAAAAAAATCGCTGCTGATGACTCTGCGAGTGGTTCGACTTTTAAGTTCAAGGCAAAAGCTTCATGGTATGAAAAACGCGATCTGTCCGCTCAGCCAGGCTATGAAACATATGCCAAAGCCATAAGCTGTACTGAAAATGGCCAACATAAAGAGGCGGCTAAACTTTATGCTAAAGCTGCTCAAATGGGATTGGCTGAGGCTCAGTATGACTATTCAGTTTGTTTGGCCAACGGTACCGGAGTGAAAGTTTCTCCTTCGGAATCTTTTCGTTATTTACATAAAGCTGCTGAACAAGGCTATGACAAAGCTCAAACCAACTTAGGAATTTATTACCGTCGTGGTTATGGAGTGGGTGCCGATGCTAAAGAATCGGCCAAATGGTTTCTTAAGGCTGCCGAACAAGGTGATATGAAAGCTGCTTACTTTTTAGCTGATTGCTATGAGCGAGGCAATGGTGTGCCGCAAAATTACGGTCGAGCTTTGAAATATTATTTGCTCTGTGCCGAATCTGGCAATGCGGTAGCTTGCAGTACCGTCGGTTCTTACTATCAACGCGGTTTAGGTGTTCCCAAAGACTCCGCCAAAGCAGTGCGCTATTATAAGTTGGCTTCTGAAGGCGGTTATGCCGGAGCTCACTTTAATTTGGCTCAGTGTTATCACAATGGTGAAGGCGTGGCTAAAAATGCTCGGCAAGCTGTCCATTATTATACTTTGGCGGCTAAATCGGGTGTAACTTTGGCTCAATTTAAATTAGGCGTTTGTTATTTAGATGGTGACGGCGTGGCGCAAGATGCAGTCGAGGGTGTGCGTTGGCTCAGTGAAGCTGCCGAGCATGGTTCGGAAATTGCTGCTTTTCTGTTGGCCGCTTGTTATAGAGACGGTAAGGGGGTCAAACAGGATGTCTCTCAGGAAGTACATTGGCTTGCCAGGGCTGCACAGATGAAATATCCACCTGCTCTTTTTGCTCTGGCTACTTGTTATCTGGAAGGACGTGGTGTAGATCCAGATACTGAGCAAGCCAAGCAGCTTTTAAACGAGGCTTCTCTTATGGGCATGCCTGAGGCCGACAATTTGCTTCGAAATTTAAATGAAGTTGAAGCTCAAGCTAAGCATTAGTAGATCTTGGGACGATAGGGAGAGGGAAGAATAAAGGAGCCGACTTGCTTGGCAAGGGTGAGTGGGGCTCCTTTGTGTTTGTTTTAGTTGAGGTAAAGAATATGCGCGAGACTTTAAAAAAAGCCAAGATATGGATAATAAAAGTAGGTACGAGAGTTTGTGTAGACGGTCACGGTCGTTTAAATGGCAGAGTTATGCTGAGCTTGGCTCGTCAGATTCAAGCTTTACGCGAGCAGGGACGCAAAGTTTGTCTAGTGAGTTCCGGCGCTATAGGCATGGGGCGTGAATTGTTGCAAGTTGAGGGGTGCGGCGATAATCTGCCTTTAAAACAGGCTTTAGCAGCTATGGGCCAAGTAGAAATTATGGACAGTTACAAAAATTTGTTCGCCATGCTGGGCATTAAGGTCGGTCAAGTATTGCTTACCCGTGACGATATTGCCGCTCGTGATCGCTACTTAAATGCTCGCAATACTTTGAATGCTCTTTTAGATTATGGCATTTTACCTATTATCAATGAGAATGACTCTGTTTCTACCGGAGAAATTCGTTTTGGTGATAACGATAGCCTGGCCGCTATGGTTGGCTCCATTGTCAATTCCGATGTTGTGGTAAATTTAACTTCCGTACCGGGTATATTAGTCGGAGAAGGAAAAGACGAACATGTTATTGAGCTGATTACCGAGATTAATTCTGAAATCGAGGGGTTAGATCGCGGTACAACCACCAAAGGCGGTACTGGAGGTTTGTCTTCAAAATTGCGAGCTGCCAAAATGATTATGCGCTATGGCGGCTCTATGGTTATTGCTTCGGCTCAGGAAGAAAATATACTTTTGCGTTTAGCTGCAGGCGAGTCCTTAGGCACATTGTTTGAAGGGGCGGAAAGTCGGCTCAATAGTCGACAACGTTGGTTGGCCGAGGCAGCTCTGGCTGAGGGCAATATAGTAATCGACAGTGGAGCTGCTCAAGCTTTGGCTGAAGGGGGCAATAGTTTGCTGGCTGTAGGTTGCCTGGCCTGTGAAGGTAATTTTCAGGCCGGTGATTTGGTAACTTTAGTTGTCGAAGGTCAAGAGAATAATCCTTTTGCTCGCGGTCTGTGTAACTATGATCATAATGAATTAGAACAAATCGTTGGCAAGCCTAATGCTGAAATTTCGGCAATTTTAGGCCATGCGGCTTATGCTGATGTGGTACACTGCGATAACCTGATTATTTGCTGATTTTAATAAAGAGAAGGAGAAAGTCGACAGTTATGGCAGAGTATCAGGTGTCTAACAATGCAGAGCAAATTGAACCGATTAAAGCAAGTAGTGAATTTAAAGCTCCGGACGGCAAATCTAACTTAAAGTTTTTGGAAAAACTTTGTCGTGGCGGTATTATTGAGCGTTTTACCAAAGCTAAACTGGATGAAGCATACTCTGCCAGATTGGCCCAAGAAATGCAATTTTGGGCTATCCATAAAAATGGGCTCAATCGGCTTCTTGTTGTTTGGGATTGTCTTTACTGGGCACGGCAGCAACACATTAAAATAGCTGATGTACAGGGGCCTTTGAACTCTTCTCTTATTGGGTATTTGTTAGAAATTACTCGGGTAGATCCGCTGAAACAGGGGATAGGCTTTGACAAAATGTTCGAGAATCGCTACTTCTCAGTTAAAATTATTGTACATTCGTCGGCTGATTTGCATCTATTGAAAATATTTATGGAGAATAACCACTATAGATTGCCTGCTCTTGATTTGGCAATTAAAGGTGCGGATTAGGACTTTTATTTGGTCTTTTCAGAAATAAGATTTTTGCCTAGAGGGTATTGCCATGTCTTTTGTCCATTTGCACGTTCATACCGAATACAGTTTGCTTGATGGAGCCAATCGCATTAAAGATATTGTCAAAAAAGCCAAAGATTGCGGTATGCCGGCTCTGGCTATTACCGACCATGGGGTAATGGGCGGTTGCGTTAAATTTTATCACGCTTGCAAAGATGCCGGTATAAAGCCTTTAATCGGCTGTGAAATATATGTGGCGCCGCGCACTCGTTTCGATCGCGAAGGTGACTTGGACAAACATTATTTTCATTTAACTCTTATTGCTAAAGATCGTGAAGGTTATTCAAATTTGTGTCAGATCGTTTCTGAAGCTTATTTGCACGGTTTTTATTATAAGCCCAGAGCCGATCACGAACTTTTGGAAAAACACTCCAAAGGGTTAGTCGCTTTGACCGGTTGCTTGCGCGGTGAAGTAAATGACGCTCTCTTAAATGACGATTACGAATTGGCCAGCCAACGTTTGGCTTTTTTGAAAAAATGTTTTGGCCCGGATGATCTTTTTGTAGAGCTTATGAATCATGGTATAGAAGAACAGCAAAAGACTAACCCTTTGCTTATTAAGCTGGCCAAAGAACATGGTTTAAAAGTTGTGGCTACTAATGATGCCCACTTTTTAAATAAAGAAGATACCGATGTGCAAGATATTCTAATTTGCGTCGGTTCGGGTAAATTGTTGGACGATGCTAGGCGCCTCCATTCTTGTCCCGAGTGTTACTTAAAAACGCGCGAAGAAATGTTGGAGGCCTTCTCTTTTTGTCCCGAGGCTGTAGACAACACTCTGTTGGTTGCCGAACGTTGCAACTTTGAAATGGACTTCAGCACTACTTATTTACCCAAATTCCCTGTGCCTGAAGGTACTAACAGTACAGAATATCTTAAAGAACTCTGTCGCAAAGGTTTATTGGAGCGTTTTGGTACACTCAATCCCGAACAAAAATATTTAGATCGTTTAAAAACCGAATTAGACGTTATTATTGGCAAAGGTTTTCCCGACTATTTCTTATTGGTATGGGACTTTATCAATTGGTCACGCGAGCATGGCATCCCCGTGGGACCCGGACGTGGTTCGGCCGCTGGATCGTTGGTCGCTTATTTAATCGGCATTACTCAACTAGATCCGCTCAAATACGACTTGCTTTTCGAGCGCTTTTTAAATCCGGAAAGGACTGAACTTCCCGATATTGATACTGACTTTTGCGTAGATAGGCGCGGTGAGGTTATTCAATATTGTCGCGAACGCTACGGCGAAGATCGCGTCTCTCAAATTGCCACTTACGGGCGTATGAAAGCTAAAAATGCTATTCGCGACGTAGGGCGCGTTATGGATGTGCCTTTAGCTGATGTGGGCAAGCTTTGCAAAGCTGTACCCGACGAAATGAAAATCACTATTAAAGATGCTCTTAAAAATCCTGATTTCGAAAAACTTTACGAGAGCAGCGAAGTTAATAAACGTCTAGTAGATGACGCCATGCGTTGTGAAGGTATGGCTCGCAATACCGGTATGCATGCCGCTGGCGTGATTATTTCTAGCCGTCCTTTGGGCCAATTGGTGCCTTTGCAAAAAAACGGCGATGATGTAGTCGTGCAATATGACATGAACGACTCAGCAGAAGTCGGCATGGTTAAAATGGACTTCTTAGGATTGCGCAATCTTACCGTTATCAATAATTGCTTGAAAATTATTGAATATTCTCGCGGCATTAAAGTCGATATTAATCGTGATGTCGATTACGAAGACCAGAAAGTATACGCTTTGCTTTCGGCAGCCGACACAAATGGTGTCTTCCAGCTTGAATCTGACGGTATGAAACGCTACTTAAAGCAACTGAAGCCAGATCGCTTTACCGATATTGTGGCTTTCTTGGCTCTCTATCGTCCTGGCCCTATTAAAGGTGGCGTAGTTGATGACTTTATTGCTAGACGTCACGGCCGCGGTGGCGGAGTCGTTTATCCTCACCCCAAGCTTGAACCTATTTTGGCTGATACTTACGGCTTCTTCTTGTACCAAGAGCAAGTAATGCTTACAGCTACCACGCTGGCTGGCTACACTATGGCCAAGGCCGACAAGTTGCGCAAAGCTATGGGTAAAAAGAAAAAAGACGTTATGGCCGAGCACCATGTCTACTTTGTGGAAGGCGCCAAAGAGCGTGGCGTTGACGAGCAATGCGCTGAAAATATTTTCGATACCATGGCTAAATTTGCTGAATATGGCTTTAATAAGTCGCACTCAGCTGCCTACGCTATGGTAACTTTCCAGACGGCCTGGCTTAAAACTTACTACCGTCCTGAGTATATGGCTGCGCTTATGACCAGTGTCATGAATGATATTAAGAAAGTCTCTTTCTTTATTCATGAGTGCCGTAACTCTGGTTTGGAAGTATTAGGCCCTGATGTTAATGAATCACTGGCCGGTTTTTCCGTTTCTAAAGGAGCGGTGCGCTGGGGAATGGCCGCTTTGCGCGGTGTAGGTCTAAATGCGGTTAATTTAATTGTGAAAGAACGGGAAGAACATGGCCCTTACAAGAGCTTAATAGATTTTTGCTCTCGTCTTGACCCTCGCTACATCAATAAAAAGGTTTGGGAAGGACTTATAAAAGCCGGAGCACTCGATCTTTTTGGAGTCAATCGCGCCACTTTGCTTAGTAATTTGGAACATATTTCCGAGTATATGAAAATGTGCCAGCGTGAAGCGGCCGATGCTCAGGTAGGTCTTTTTGGTGACGAGCCGGGAGGCGGTGGTCAGGATGATATTGGTTGCGTAATTCGTACCAACGAAGATGAATTTGCCCGTCGAGAGTTGCTCGATTTTGAAAAAGATATGTTGGGAGTTTATCTTTCCGGATCGCCTTTGGAAGATTATGTAGAGGTACTTAAGGAAAATACTACGTGTGCTACCGATCAACTTGGAACTATGGTAGGTCGCAATGTTAAAGTAGGCGGGCTGGTGACATCTTGTCGTATAGTTGTTACTAAGCGTAAAGATAAGATGGCCTTTGTTACTATGCAAGATTTTACCGGTACGGTAGAGTTCTCCCTTAAACCGCGTGATTTTGAAGCCAATATCGAAAAATGCAATGAAGGTCAAGTTATTATTGTGCGTGGCTCTGTCGAATTAGATCATGGTTTCAATCCTGCGCCTCCCACCGTTTTTGAGGAAACCGATGAAGAGGATGATGATGAAGGCCAGACTTTGGCTGTTGAAACTGCCGAACCGGAAGAAGAAAAATATCGCATTAATGCTGTAGAAGTAAGTGATGTCAATTTTATTTTAGCTTCGGGCAATAAAGTTCAGTCCGATTTTGACGATTCTGTAGTAAAAAGCTTAAAAGGACTTAACGTGGCTTTGCCTGGCTCAGCGCGTAAGTTAGTGGCCGATTTTAGAGATATTTTGTTGCGCCATAAAGGTGATCGTCCGGTTTTTGTACATGTGCGCGGCCCTGAAGATACTACCGTAATACGTTTGCACCGAGATTACTGCGTTGACGACAATAGCGCACTTCGCTTTGAACTAGATAGGCTGTTAGGCGAGGGCTGCTGCTATTAGGCTTCTTAAAAAAGTTATCTAATGTATAAAGTTTGGGAAGTAAATTTACTTCCCAAGCTATGGTCACAGTCGCAGTCCTTTCTGCAAATTTATATCTGCAATTATGGATAAAAAATGAAAAGTGCCCAAACTAGCTTAGATTTGGTAAAAAAAAGATAAATACAAGCTTTTTACAAGTGTATTTTGTTTGATTGGTCTATTTTCAAGTGCTAAACTGGAGTGGCTCACGGGCATTTTTATCTATTTTAGTTTCATCGGCTCTTTAATTGGGAGTCGGTTAGCTGGGAGCTATATTTTTCAATGAACAATGACACTGTAGATTTCGCCACTTATTTAAAAAACTACCCCGATTCTGAAGGCATGTTCGGTCCCTTCGGCGGATCCTACTTACCTGAGCAGTTAGTACCTGCTTTCAAAGAAATTACTGAAGCTTACCAAACTATCTGTCACTCTTCTAAGTTTGTTACTGAGTTGCGTCGTATTCGTCGTGAATTTCAAGGACGTCCCACTCCTGTGTATCATTGCGAGCGTCTTTCCAATTTGCTTGGCCATACTCAAATTTATTTGAAGCGTGAAGATCTTAACCATACCGGTGCTCACAAACTTAATCACTGTATGGGCGAAGGTTTACTGGCTAAGTTTATGGGGAAGAAAAAACTTATTGCTGAAACTGGTGCCGGTCAGCATGGTGTAGCCTTGGCTACTGCCGCTGCCTATTTTGGTTTAGAGTGTGATATCTACATGGGCGAAGTTGATATCAAAAAGCAAGCTCCTAATGTTTCCCGTATGCGTTTACTCGGTGCCAGAGTTATTCCGGCAACTCATGGCTTAAAAACTTTAAAAGAAGCTGTGGACAGTGCTTTTGAAGCCTATCTTAACGAGTACGAGACTGCCATTTACTGTATCGGCTCTGCTGTAGGCCCTCATCCTTTCCCTATGATTGTGCGCGATTTTCAAATGGTTGTCGGTGTGGAGGCTCGCGAGCAATTTATAGATATGATGGGGTTCTTGCCCGACGCCGTAGTTGCTTGCGTAGGCGGTGGTAGTAACTCTTTGGGGTTATTTAGCGCTTTCCTTAATGATCCCGTCAAAATATATGGTGTTGAGCCTTTGGGTCGTGGCGAAAAAATGGGCGATCACGCTGCTAGTATCACTTACGGTACTCCTGGTGTCATGCATGGTTTCAACAGCTTAATGCTGAAAGACAAAAACGGCGACCCTGCTCCTGTTTATTCTGTCGCTTCAGGATTAGATTACCCATCTGTAGGCCCAGAGCATGCTTTTTTGCACAGTTTAGGTCGTGTTTGCTACGATAAAGTTACTGATAAAGAAGCCTTAGGAGCTTTCTATAATCTCTCCAGATATGAAGGCATTATCCCCGCTTTGGAAAGTTCTCACGCTTTGGCTTATGCTATGAAGTTGGCGAGACAACATGCTCACGGTTCTGTATTGGTTAATCTTTCCGGTCGCGGTGATAAAGATATGGATTATATCATCGAGCATTACGGTTATGGTGAAGATTATTTGATCAAGCCTTAAGTATTATTAGTTTATCTATTCAGCTTCAAAGGTACCGCAGTTTGACGAGGCGCTTAAGCTTAAGCATTTTGCCTGCTGCGGTTTTTTTGTGAAAGTTTGAGTTTGGTTAAGCGAAATATAAGCGCTGAAGGAATTGCTTATCTGGAGCGAAGATCGGCAGAGTCATGATGGATCCAATCTTCATAATGAATTCCCAAAACCAGCGTATGTTGGAAAATACTCAACGTTCCAGCGACGGTTTGCGTACCAACATGATGCGTGAGCGCAAAGAAAAAGCCGGTGTGCGTAAAAGCCACTATATTGACGATACCGCTGAATTTAGTTCGGATTTGTCAGATATGGGTGAGGACATGCTCGGTGGCATGGATGATCTAGTCGGCGGTGGAGGAGGTGGCGGTGGAGCTGCTCTTTTCCGCAAAATGTGGGAAGAAGATGTTGAAGAAGAAGATAAAAAA
Source organism: uncultured bacterium (assembly GCA_934621605.1). GTDB lineage: Bacteria > Vulcanimicrobiota > Xenobia > Xenobiales > Xenobiaceae > Bruticola. The sequence goes on from CAKTUZ010000004.1 coordinate 37,731, forward strand.
GCTGCTTTGCGTTCGGCTGATAAGCTCTTTGATGAAGGTCAAGGCACTTGTCTTATCGATTCTAAAGCAGAAACCTCCGATGAAAGTGCACCTTTAGGTGAATTACCGGTATCTACTCAGCCGGAAGAAGAGGGGGCTGAAAGTGAGGCTAAACCTTCTGAAGCTAAGGTTGCCTCCGCTGAAGTGGCGTCGTCGGGGGCCGACAATTTAGGCGTTGATGCTGTTATCGATTTGGACGGCCAACGAGAGGCTGCTCTGTCTGCAGCCATGGCTCGTGAAGTTCAAGAAGAACAAGAAAAAGTTGTGGCCGTAGCTCACCGAGATAAGGAAAATGCTTCGACATCTGAGTCGAAAGTACGAGTCGAAGAAGTCGACGGATCTGTCAAAATTTCTGTCGGTACTCAGGAAGCGTCTCTTCCGGCTGCCGAAGATATTGATTTATCACAATCTCAAGCTGAGAAGAAAAAAGGGCAACCTCAGGAGAGACAAGGCCGCAGCTTTATATCGTCGCTTTTGGATAATTCAGAAGGTTTTATCTTTCATGAGGCTGTGCCTGAGGTTGTCGAGTTGTCTGGCCGCAATACTAAGAGCAGACGTGAAACTGAAACGCTTAAAGTGCCCCATGAATTGGAAAAAGTGCTCGATCAATTGATCGTTTGCCAAGCTGCTCCAGAAGCGGCTGAAGCTTTGCGTCTATTGCTTAGCCGTTTTGGTAAAGGTGTGCTCGATACTTGTATGCGCGACGGTTTAAAGGTAAAGTTACTGCCTCATCAAGAATTAAAGACAACCGTTTGGGCGGCTGACTCTTCTTTGCAAGGTCATGAAATTGGGCAAGGAGCTTATTTGGCTAAAGAGCGAGTTTGTCTCATTGCTGCGGAGTTATTTACTAGGTCTGCTCAAGATGATTCTATTTATGGTTTTCATCCTGCGCTGTATTATTTTGGCATGGCTTGGGATCATGCTTTAGGCGAAGGCAATTTTGCCAGTTTGCAATCGCCGGTTATTAAAGCTAACGCTCAGGCTTGTCAAACTGGATTAGAGGGACATTGTGCTCCAGATCCTATGTCATGTTCAGATCCGGTAAATTATTTCGCCCAGTCTGTAGAAGCGTATTTTTCGGCCAACGATTGTTGTGAAGCTCTCTGGAGTCGTGAAGATCTGTATGATTTCGATCGACTTATGTATGATTATCTGGAGTATTTGCATCTTAAAAGTGGTAAACAGGTTTGAGAAAGGAATATGAGCTGTGGATTATGTCTTATATCCTTTAGTTATGGCTCGCGACGGACGCAAGTTGGGTGAATTTCCTTTAGGTACCGTGAGCTTCGACGATGAAAACGGAGTCAAAGTGGATTGCCCGGACGTGGGCTTAAATCGGCGTCTTACCGAGTATTTCACTACTCCGCGTCGAGTTAGACGCAGATTGGGCTCGGTCGAAAAAGTATTTACCTATGCTTGGGAAGAGCTGGAACCGGGTACGGAAGAATATTTTCAAGAGTCTATATCCAGACTCCATTGCTTGGGGGTTGTACCAAAGCTTTTTACGCCTTAATTGGAGAACCATAAATGAAAAAAAGATTGCAGCCCAGATAGTGCAGCTGCAACCTTTTTTGCCGACATTCTAGAACATCAGTAGATATCTTTTTGTTAGTTGGGCAAAAACTTATCGGCCATAGCTTTGCCTATACCGGCTCCAAGCAAAAAGCCCAATACCGTACCGTACCAGGCATGAATAAACATCCAACTTATATAGCCTAAGACTGAGCCGGTAACAAACACAATAATGGGCATTACAAAAGTATAAATTTTGCTCTGCTGTTCGAGGCATTCCTTGTGGTAGATTTTTATAACTCCATCTATAGGTCTCTCGACGCCGGTTGAACGGATTAGAGTTTTGCCGCAACGAGCGCAGGGAACTTGCTCTACATCTGAGCCGCAGTCTACACAATAAAGCGGTTTGCCACTAAAAGTGAGTTTTTCTGGCCTGTATACAAAGTCCAGACCGATTTGCTTACCGCATTTACTGCATTTGAAGGGCTTTTTGCTGCCACATTTTTTACAGGTGCCCACGCCTGCAGTCTCCACCATATGACCACATTCTGCACATGGATAATTTGCCATAAAACGCACCGCCTCTTGAGTTTACCAACAAATATGCTTACCAGTTAATTGCGAGCTTGTTGCGGTTAAATCCTGCTAAGAGGGAGGGAGCTGTCGGGGCGGCGAAGAGGATATCAATTTTAGGGGCAAGGATATTGGGCGAAACTAAAACATTTAGAATGTCTTTCACCTTTTAGCTGCAGTTTTGAGGGGAGTAAAATACAGGATGAGAAAAATAACTATATTTCTGGCTGTTTTGATTGCGGTTCTTATGGGATTGGGGGGGATGAGAAGTACCCAAGCTCAGATTCTCCTAACAACCGGTGAATACAGAATAGTAGTCATAGACAAAGCCGAACAGCGTCTTGGCATAGCCGAACTTGAAGCTAATCCCAATCGCCGTCAAAATTGGGTTTATGTTAAATACAATACGGAGCTTATGAAGCGTGTCAACCCTAACCCCGATGATGGTGAATTTCGTTACGAGAAAGTGAGTTGGGTTCAATTTTTCAACGATGTAAAGAAAGGCTCACTTATTACTGTCCATGGCGGGCGCGACTGGGACAGGTCTATAGATGCCAAAAAAATTTGGTACAAGGATTAGTATATATTTAGTTTCCGTTTGTGTGGCGCTGCAAGCGGCCCGTTAAGGTCATTTCTTCTGGAGGAACGTCCGTAGGATCGGAAGTTAAAGCTACCTTTTGGCGTATTTCTTCGGCATTGTGTAGTTCGCCTACCCCTATGCCCGGACAGCGCTTGGCGGCCAGACGCCAAGTTTTGGGCGAAAAGACCACTTCAGGCCAAAATGGCCAGGTACGGCATTGGATAGGACGCGAGTTCCTGACCATACATCCGGTGGGAGCTTGAGCATTGTTCTCGTCTCGTTCTAACAATATACAATCAAAGCCGTACTTGCATTTTACTTCTTTAACGTAAAACTTACCCTTGTAGTGACAGACTACCGAATATAGAAATTCCTTCCAGTCCATTTTTAATTCTTGGGCCATAGCTTTGGCCTCTTTAGTGGTGCATTGCACAATGCCTGGAGGACCGGAACAGCAGCGTCCGCAGCGTTGGCAAGTAAAACGTAACCCTTCGGCGGCATACCACTCTGGGCCCGAATTTGGCAATGAATCAAATTCTTTTCTGCTCATTTTTTTTGCTCGCAATTTATTGAAAAGTCAGTTTTTCTAAAAAGATACGTCTTCTAAGAGCAAGAAGCGAGAAGGAATGTCATTTTTACCCGGATTATTGTCAAAAACGATGCCTATATTGTAATTATCACCTACTTTATAAGCAGATAAACCGGAAGCGAAGTTACCTGGTGCTATATTGTCGGCCACCAGACGAGCTTCTTCCGAGCCGTCTGCTTGATACCAAATTTGACTGGTACCGCTAAATCTTTCGTCGGGGGTTTTAGAGGATAAAAGGAAGAGTAAACCTTTGTCTTGCACATAATAGATGTCAGTTAAAATAAAGGGCTCATTGAGCGAAGCATCTAAGCCTGGTTTTAAACTGGTCTTCAAGATCTCAAAATTGATTTTTTTCTTGCGCTCTATAACTTGATTGAGTGAAGCCTTATAAATGAGCACGCTTTCGTCTTGGTTGGCTGGTTGAGAAAGAGCAAAATAGAGAGCGTCATCAATAGGATTGCAAGCTATGCCTTCAACCTTTAAACGTTGCTGAGCATTCTCCCCGAAATAACCAGTATTGCGCCAGGCCATCTCCGGATCGTAATTGTTGGCTGCCGAATTGTCGGTAAAACGCTCTCCGCGTAATTCGTAATAATGGAGCACACCGCGAGCCCAGAGGAAACGTACATTATTATTTACATGGTGATGGCTGCCTACCACGAAGAATTTTCCGTCCTCGAGATTGCACAAGCCGGTATAGCGCGGTTGAGGAAAAGTGCGTGGTACTTCCAAACGGCGAAAACGACGTCCTTCAGTGTCAAATATATGCATTTGTTGACTGTTTTCGTCACACACTAAAATACGATTATGGCTGATAAACGATAAGGCGCTGGGACGAAAATCTTTAAGAACGCCGTCGTCTCCACGCATATCGAATATAGGAGCTGCTTCGTCCGTATATTCTGAATCCGAATTGCTCTCGGCAGTAGTTGTAATTTGGGAAGTTGAGATTGAGTTGTCAGCAGCTGTGGCTGTAGAAGGAGATGTTTCGGCGATTTCTGCTTTTTGCGAATCTGGCTCAGGAGCCGTTTCTGTCGCTTGGTAAATAGTAATGCCGCCATTTTCCCCGGCTTTCTCTGCTTGAGCCGGAGAGGCCAGAGGAGCTGTGCAGGAAAGCAAAGCTAGAGCTCCAGCAATAGATAAATACTTTTTGAAGTTAAAAGCGGTCATATTTTTTTTCACCTCTAAAGGCTGACTTTTTATGTGCACTGACTAATGTTGCTTAAGTTTCTTGTCCTTTCGGTCTCGGCCCTTCTTTTGAGTCGGTAAGGCGTCCCAATATCCCCTTTAATAGGTCATTTTTTTTATCTGTCCGATTTAGACGGGAGGTTAATATTAAGAAAAAACAAAAGGTTACTAAGAAAGACATGATTTTGTTCTGGAGGTACGCGTTTTGGGTTTTGATATGGATTTCTTGGTTTCAACGGCAGACCCGCGTCCCACTCCGGAAGAGTTGAAAGAAAAAGTTGCCGCTATTTCACCTAATATTGAGTTTACCGAGGGCGGTGCCAGAGGTGCTTTATGGAGCGCCGAATATATAAATCCAGAAACTTTAGTTTCTTTTGAGTTCGTTTGTAAAGCTCCCAATCCCGGAGTCATTAATTTTAGTGCCTATGAAACTGGTTTGAGTGTCAGTGTACCCTGTGTCTGTCCTACGTTTATTGCTCGTGAAAGTATGCCTATTTTGGCTCAATTCGCCAAGCAAACCAAGTACTGGATTTATACTCCCAACGGTCAGGTAATTGAAAAACCGGATGGAGCCCAACTTCAAGTTCTATGGAATGATCAAAATAAACGTACTATCCATCGTATGTCTATGGGGGATGATGAATTACCTCATTACTTTCCCATGGAGCAAATGGATGCTATGTGGCGTTATGCTAATGCTCGTTCCCAATTGACCAAACGTTATGAAGGACGCGGCATCTATGTACCGCGCATAGTGTTGATTCGTAACAAACTTTCACGTCAACAAATTTTCCGTTCTATCTTTTGGACTGAAATGGAACCGACTGTCTTGCCTGATATTGATGCAGTGGTTTTAAGTAAGCCGGGACGTCTTATCTTCGGTCGTTTTCCAGCCGGTGAGCCAGAAAATGTTGTGGTGCGCTTTAGTCAAATAGAAGATATTGTGGGACCATACATAAAAACGGCGGTTCGTCCCTTTGAGCATAAAATTATCGAAGACACTGCTCCTTTTCGCTTACAAATTATGCGCCGTTTGTTGGAGCTTTTGCCTGCTAAGCACCGCAATTTTGAAACTGTTAATCCTGAGGAAGTTGTCGATATTCAGGTTTAGCAAAAGGTAACAGTGTAAAAAATGCGTCCTTCTGACGATGTATGGTGGGGACGGCGTATTATGCTATAACGAGCCTGTATCGCAAGGGAGCATTTTTTTGGTTTTGGAAAAAAAAGAACCAATCAATATCAACAATTGATCGGCCCTTTATTCCGCTGTATGGTCGAGGCGAGAGGATTTGAACCTCCGACCTCAACGTCCCGAACGTTGCGCGCTGCCAGGCTGCGCTACGCCTCGACGTAACTATGCTCGGACTATTATATTCATATTTTACAGCTTGTCAATGATTGGGGGGGTGAAACATGTCGGCATAAAGGTTGTCCGGCTGCAGGCATTGGTAAGGGAAAAATAAATTATTTCGTCTCTCCAGATTTATTGTGACTGTTGCTGTACATACCTAAGGCTTGCATATAGAGAGCCAATAAACTTTCCTGTTCTTCTCTCTCTTGCGGTTCCAGCTTGCGCAAGCTAATAATGCGACGCAAAATTTTGACGTCGAAACCTTCTATCTTCGCTTCGGCGTATACGTCTTTAATATCTTGGGCAATACCGGCTTTCTCTTCTTCTAAGGCTTCGATGCGTTCGACAATAGCTTCGAGTTTAGCGTCAGTTCCTTCCATATTTCCCTCCTAAAATGTTTCAATTCGTTTAAGTTGCCGGGGCATTATAACAAAAAAGTCAATTCTAAACCAGCTTTTTAGAAGTTGCCCTCAGTCTTAGCTTAGGTTGACCTTCGGTTGAACTTGACTTTACTATTTTATTATTGTACTATATCATGCGCGATGGAGGGTCAAAATATCCTCATGAGGCTGTTAAGCCTCCGCAAGGTCGGCGTTCTGGCCGATCAGTTTGGGTTGAGTATTGATAAGACTCGGAACAAGTTTTGCTTGAAAAGTTCTATAAAAGGGGATAGCTGAGGAGCTTACGCACCGGCGATTTGTTGGTGTGCGCTCTTTTTGTTCTTTCTTTGCGTAGGAGTAAGTCAAAATTGGTACAGTCTGCGGCCCCGGAGTGAGGCATTTTTTTGCTTTGCTGCGGTCGGCTGTTCAGGCGGTATGTTCCTAAAAAATATTCAGCTGAGGCGTCGTACATAATTTGCTGTTGTCAGCAGAAAAGTAAGGCGCTGAGAATGAGAATATTGGTATATAGATGGGGCATCATCTATTTAGAGAGAACTTGCACAGTCCGTGCGACGGAAGCAGAGTTCGTTTGTATCTAAGAATCCTCTACCTTTGGGCATGGGGAGTATGTCAGCTAATTGCGCAGAGGAGGATCTTCTCGAATGTCGTTTCTTCGACACAAGAACGAGGCCACAGGGCGTATATCTTTCCAAAAAATTCCGCCGGTTATGGAGCTCCCTTATTTAATTGAGCTCCAGCGCTCGTCTTACAGCCGCTTTTTACAAAAAGGTATGGACGATACCTTTAAAGATATATCTCCAATTGAGGACTTTACCGGCAACTTAGTGCTGGAATTCCTTGAGCATAAATTAGACGAACCGCCCCAGTCGGTTGAAACGTGCCGTGACAAAGATGCCACTTACGCCTATCCTTTAAAAGTTAAGGTTCGCTTAACTACCAAAGAAAACGGCGAAATACGCGAAGCCAGGGAGCAAGAGATTTTTATCGGTGATTTCCCTGCCATGACTGAGCAAGGAACGTTCATTATCAATGGCGCTGAGCGTGTTATTGTTAGTCAGTTGGTACGTTCTCCGGGTATATATTATCAGCATCATGAAGATCCTAACACTGGTCATTCTACTTGGTCTGCCGTAGTTATTCCTAATCGCGGCGCTTGGATGGAGTTTGAGACCGATACTTCCGGTATTATTTATGTGCGCATTGATAAAGCCCGCAAGTTGCCTGCTACGGTGTTGTTGCGTGCTTTAGAGTATGAGACTGATGATGATATTCGAGCCCTCTTCAACGGTGAGCCTTTGCTCGAGAAGACTCTTGAGAAAGACTCTGTTGCAACGGTTGAAGAAGCTCTGTTAGAGATTTATAAAAAACAGCGTCCCGGCGAGCAGCCCTCTCAAGAGAGTGCTCGTACGCTTTTGAATAATTTGTTCTTTGAGCGCAAACGTTATGACTTGGCCAGAGTGGGCAGCTATCGTTTGGCTCGTAAATTGGGCCGTAAGATCGTTTGCACTCACTGTGGCGCTTACAATATGCCCGATAAAGAAGATTGCTGTGAGTGCGGTAAGCACTTGGAGTATCCTTCTATTTTAAGCAAAGATGACGTTGTGGCCGCAGTTCGTTATGTATTGGCCTTAATGAAGGCCGATGCTTATCGACGTCAAGACGAGAAAGAGCCTAGCGTTTCTTTGGACGAAGGTCTCCGACTTTATCTTGAAAACGGTGTTTTGAAGCTCAAAGCCGACAGCGAGGACAGTTTTGATGTTTTAGTAAAACATGATGACATTGACCACTTGGGCAATCGTCGTATCCGTGGTGTGGGCGAACTTTTACAAAACCAGTTCCGTGTCGGTTTACTTCGTTTAGAGCGCGTAGTGCGTGAGCGCATGTCCGTGCAGGATGTAGAGACTATTACTCCTCAGTTGCTCATAAATACACGCCCGGTAACTGCTGCCATTAAAGAGTTCTTCGGATCTTCCCAGCTCTCTCAGTTTATGGATCAAACCAATATGCTGGCCGAGCTTACTCATAAACGTCGTCTGTCCGCTTTAGGCCCCGGCGGTCTCTCTCGCGAACGCGCTGGTTTCGAAGTTCGTGACGTACACGACTCTCACTATGGTCGCATCTGTCCTATTGAAACCCCTGAAGGCCCTAACATCGGTTTGATCGGTTCTTTGGCTACTTATGGCCGAGTAAACTCTTTCGGCTTTATTGAAGCTCCTTACCGCAAAGTCAACTTGATTCTCTCTGCCGATGTTACCAATCCCGCTACTGGTGCTGTTTTTCACAGCGGAGATATTATCGAACGTCGCGATTATGATGAGTTGTTAACTCAGGACGTTAAAGTACCCGTTCGCGTACATGTCACCGATGAGATTATGTACCAAGATGCCGATGTAGAAGACGAATATGTAATCTGCCAGGCTAATACTCGCCTTGACGAGCGCAGTAATATTATTGACGAACGTGTGGTAGTCCGCCGTAAACGTGGTAAGAAAGAAACCACGGTTGTAGCCCGTGAAGAAGTCGACTTTATGGACGTAACTCCTAAGCAGATTGTCTCTGTGGCTACCGCTTTGATTCCCTTCTTGGAACATGATGACGCCAACCGAGCCCTCATGGGTGCAAATATGCAGCGCCAAGCTGTACCTTTGCTCTCTCCTCAGGCTCCCATTGTCGGTACCGGTATGGAATACAGAGCCGCTACTGACTCCGGTGCTTTGGTTATTTCCAAACACAAGGGCTATGTTAGTGCCGTTTCCGCTACCGCTGTCACCGTAACCGATGAACTTGGTCAAGATCATGTTTATCATTTGCGTAAGTTCAAGCGTTCCAATGCTGGTACTTGTATTAACCAGCGTCCGGCTGTGAACTTAGGACAGCGTGTTGATGTACGCAGTGTATTAGCCGACGGTGCTTCTTCCGTGAATGGTGAGTTGGCCTTAGGGCGTAACGTTTTGGTAGCATTTATGCCTTGGGAAGGCTATAACTACGAAGACGCTATTTTGCTCAGCGAAGAAGTGGCTCGTGATGACGTATTCACTTCCATTCACATCGAAGAGCATGAGTGCGAAGCTCGCGATACCAAGCTCGGTGCTGAAGAAATTACCCGCGATATTCCCAGTGTGGGTGAAGATGCTTTGAAGGACCTCGACGAAAATGGTATCGTCCGTATTGGTGCCGAGGTTAATACTGAAGATATCTTAGTTGGTAAAGTCACTCCTAAGGGCGAGACCGAACTTACTGCCGAAGAGCGTTTACTTCGTGCTATTTTCGGTGAAAAAGCCCGCGACGTGCGTGACACTTCTCTCAAGGTGCCCCACGGTCAAAAGGGTAAAGTTATCGACGTAAAAGTCTTTAACCGTGATGATGAAGAGAGTGGTGGTAAAAAATCTACCGATCTCAAGCCCGGTGTCAATAAGTTGGTGCGCGTTTATGTAGCTCAGAAGCGTAAGATTATGCAAGGCGACAAGATGGCCGGACGTCACGGTAATAAAGGTGTTGTCTCCCGCGTTATGCCTATTGAGGATATGCCTTATTTGCCCGACGGTACCCCTGTTCAGATTGTGCTGAACCCCTTGGGTGTGCCTTCTCGTATGAATATCGGTCAGATCTTGGAAACTCACTTAGGTTTGGCTATGGCCATGCTTTCCGAACCCGGTAAGCCTCGATTCCGTGTGGAAGTTCCTGTTTTCGACTCTGCTTCTGAGGAAGAATTGCGCTATGTGATGAATACCGCCAACTTGCAAGCCGACTTGCAACGTAAAGGTGTCTATCTCAATACTGAAGAGCTGGTTTATGTTTTAGATGAACCTAGCCGTGTTTCTCGTCTGCAAGAATTCATCAAGAATAAGACCAAGCTTATCTACACTACTCAAGAGCTCAAGAAGATTATCGATGAGACTCCTGAAAATCAGTTAGCTGCTGCCATTATCAAAGAATTGCGCGGTTACGATGTTGATATTAACGAAGTAAATCAAGTTCTGCGTGAGCGCAGCTTGGAAGATCGTTTGGGCGAAGTCCTTATCGGTCACCGCAAACACTATAGCTTAGAGCAAATTCGCGAGATCGCGTCTTATATCGAGCTTTATCGCCGACATATTGTAGTAGACGGCAAGACCGTTCTTTACGATGGTCGTACCGGTGAGCCTTATGATGGGCGCGTTACCGTCGGTCAGATCTATATGCTCAAGCTGGCCCACTTGGTGGATGACAAGATTCATGCTCGTTCCACTGGCCCTTACAGCTTGATTACTCAGCAGCCTTTGGGCGGTAAAGCCCAATTCGGCGGTCAGCGCTTCGGTGAAATGGAAGTTTGGGCTCTCGAAGCTTATGGCGCTGCTTATACTCTCCAAGAGCTTCTTACTGTCAAGTCCGACGATGTTTTGGGTCGCGTTAAGACTTACGAAGCTATTGTCAAGGGTGAAAATGTTCTTGAACCTGGCGTTCCCGAGTCCTTTAAAGTTCTCATCAAGGAATTGCAGAGTTTGGCCCTGGATGTTAAAATTCTGGGCTCCAGCGGACGTGAGATCGAGATTCGTTCGGTGGAAGAACAAGAGCAAGTGCACAGCAGTGGATCGCACGAAATCTTTGGTATGTCCGATAATGCTCTGGCTTAAATCTAAGGTTTCTTAGGTTAAAAGCTCTTACTGCGGCTGGCAGAGGAGAGCGAACATGAAGGATGGTTCATCTCTCTGCCGCCCACCAGGAGGACTCAAGTTAATATGGATGTCAATAATTTTGAGGCTATGCAAATAGGTCTTGCCTCTCCCGAACAGATTCGCAAATGGTCGTTCGGTGAAGTCAAGAAGCCCGAAACTATTAACTATAGAACTCTCAAACCTGAGCGCGATGGACTTTTCTGTGAACGCATTTTTGGTCCGGTTAAAGACTGGGAATGCCATTGCGGTAAGTACAAGCGCGTACGTCACAAGGGTTTGATTTGTGATAAGTGCGGTGTGGAAATTACCCGCGCTAAGGTGCGCCGTGAGCGTATGGGGCACATCAATCTGGCCTCTCCCGTAACGCATATTTGGTATTTCAAGGGTGTACCGTCTCGCATAGGTTTGCTTCTCGAGCTTTCTCCCCGCAACTTAGAGAAAGTTATCTATTTTAGTAGCTATATTGTGATCGATCCCGGTGATCCGGAAATTGGTCTCAAAAAGTATCAGCTTCTTTCCGAGCAAGAGTATCGCGAACTCAAAGAAAAGTATCCCTATGGCAATTTCCGTGCCGGTATGGGCGCCGAAGCTATCCAGGAGCTTCTCAAAGAGATCGATTTAGATAAGCTCTATGAAGAACTGCGTACCGATATTGTAGAGCAGAGTGGTCAGCGAAAAGCCAAAGCCATCAAACGTTTGGAAGTTGTCGAGGCTTTTCGTAAGTCAGGCAATCGCCCCGAATGGATGGTCTTGACGGTTATTCCTGTCATTCCGCCTGATTTGCGTCCCATGGTGCAGCTCGATGGTGCTCGCTTTGCCACTTCCGACTTGAATGATTTGTATCGTCGCGTTATAAATCGTAATAATCGTTTACGCCGCTTACAGGATTTGGGAGCTCCCGATATTATCGTTAAAAACGAAAAGCGCATGCTCCAGGAAGCTGTTGACGCTCTGATTGATAACGGTCGTCGCGGTCGTCCCGTTACTGGCCCTAACAGCCGTCCTTTGAAGAGCTTGTCCGACATGCTCAAGGGTAAACAGGGGCGTTTCCGTCAGAATTTGCTCGGTAAGCGCGTAGACTACTCCGGTCGTTCCGTAATTGTAGTCGGTCCGAAGTTGAAGTTACACCAGTGCGGTTTACCTAAAGAGATGGCTTTGGAGCTCTTCAAACCTTTTGTTATGAAGAACTTGGTAGATAATGGCAAGGCTCTCAACATTAAGGCTGCCAAGCGCATGGTCGAAAAGGCTCGTTCTGAAGTTTGGGACGCTTTGGAAGAAGTTATTGTTGATCATCCCGTTTTGCTCAACCGTGCTCCAACGTTGCACCGTTTAGGTATCCAGGCTTTTGAGCCCGTGTTGGTAGAAGGTAAGGCTTTACAACTTCATCCTTTGGTTTGTACCCCTTATAACGCCGACTTTGATGGTGACCAGATGGCTGTTCACCTTCCTTTGTCTGCTGGTGCTCAGGCTGAAGCTCGTATCTTGATGTTGTCTGCTCATAACATCCTCTTACCTGCTTATGGCTCTCCTGCCACTGTACCTACTCAGGACATGGTTTTGGGTATGTATTACCTCACCATTGAAAAACACGACTCTAAGGGTGAAGGTAAGTGTTTCAGCTCCGTCAATGAAGCTATTTTGGCCTACGAGTCTGGCGTCGTCGAGATTCAGGCTCCTATTTTTGTCAGCCTTTTCAATGAGCGTGTATCCACCACTGTGGGACGTTTGCTCATGTGGGGTGCTGTTCCTGATAATATTCGTGAAGATTCTATCTTGCCTGGCGATGGGCGCAAATTGGGTAAAGGTCGCATGGTCTTTGCCGAGTTTAACCATCCATTTGGTAAGAAGGATATTGTCGCACTGGTCAAGCGCACTCACTCTGCTCATGGCAATACCAAGACGGCCGCTTTCCTTGACAATCTTAAGGCTTTGGGCTACAAGTTTGCCACTCGCTCCGGTACGTCCATCAGTGTACACGATATTAAGATCCCTCCCGAGAAAGGGCGCATCTTGGCCCATGCCGACGAGAAAGTCGCCGTGGCTGATCGCTTCTTAGCTAGAGGTTTCTTGACCGAGAATGAACACTATCTGCAGCTCAATAAGATTTGGGCCAACGCTACAGAGGAAGTCGGTTCTGCGATGATGCGCCACTTAGATCGCTTGAACCCGGTGTTTATGATGGCAACTTCTGGTGCTCGTGGTAACCCATCCCAGGTGAAGCAGCTGGCCGGTATGCGCGGTTTGATGGCTGATCCGACCGGTAAGATTATTCCTATGCCTATTCGCGCCAACTTGCGTGAAGGTTTGACCGTATTAGAGTACTTTATCGGTACTCATGGCGCCCGTAAAGGTTTGGCCGATACCGCTTTGCGTACGGCCGACTCCGGATATTTGACCCGTCGCTTGATCGACGTATCCCAGGATATTATTGTACGCGAAGCTGATTGCGGTACCACTCACGGTATCTTGGTTGAGCCTGCTGTCAATGGCAATGATGTCAAAATGCGCTTAGCTGAGCGTTTGACCGGCCGCTATGCTGCTCAAGACCTCGATTATGAGGATAAGAGTGGCAAACTTTGCCATATTAGCTCCGGCGATCTGATTGAAGAAGAGCAGGCTGCTGATATTGAGCGTTGGCTCTCTCGTGACGCCGACGCCAGCGGCTTTATTAAGCCCGATCCGGAAGATCGCCACACTTGGTATCGTCCCGGCTTCAGAATCCGCTCTGTCATGACTTGTCACGCCGAACATGGTGTCTGCGCTAAGTGCTATGGCCGCAACTTGGCTACTGGTAAGCCGGTAGAAATCGGTGAGACTGTCGGTATTGTAGCTGCTCAGTCTATCGGTGAGCCTGGTACTCAGTTGACTTTGCGTACCTTCCACACCGGTGGTGTAGCTCAGGAAGACATTGTACAAGGTTTGCCTCGTGTAGAGGAACTCTTTGAAGCTCGCAAACCTAAGAACTTGGGCTTCTTGGCCGAGATTAGTGGCGTAGTCACTCTTGGTGAAGAAAAAGGTCAGCAAAAGGTCACCATTACTCGTCGTCGTGCCGATGGCAGTGTAGAAGACGAGTTCGATATGTTGGTACCTCACAATGCCAGACTCAACGTTACCGAAGGCGATACCGTAGTTGCCGGTGATGTCATTGTTGACGGCTTCATGAACCCCCATGACATTTTGCGCATTAAGGGCTTGGAGCACGTACAACGCTATATCGTAGACCAGGTACAAACCGTATACCGCGATCAGGGTGTAGATATTAGCGATAAGCATGTAGAAGTTATCGTGCGTCAGATGTTGCGTAAAGTGCGTATTACTGACGCTGGCGATACCAATATGTTGCCCGGCAGTTTGCAAGATGTACTCTGCGTTGAGAATCAGAATAATATGGTGCGTGCCGAGAATGATAAGCTTATTGCTGAATTCGGTGAAGCTGGTGCTGCCGATAAGCTTAGAGCCTTTGCCACTTTCGAGCCTGTACTCTTAGGTGTGACTAAAGCTTCCTTGGCTACCGATTCCTTCTTGTCAGCCGCTTCTTTCCAAGAGACTACTAAAGTTCTCACTGAAGCTGCTATCAATGGTAAAGTCGATCACCTGCGCGGTTTGAAAGAAAATGTCATTATCGGTAAGTTGATTCCTGCTGGTACAGGTATGGATCAATATCGCCAGGTAAAGATAGGATTGCACGGAGCTAAGGTCTATAAGGATACTAAACATGAAGAACCTTCGGTTTTTGACGGTTCGCTTGCTCCCGAAGATAACTTGGCCGTAAGTTTGGGCGGCAGTTCTTTTAACTTCTAGCTCTGAAGGCGAAGATGGAGTCGGGGGGCGTGAATGTCGCTCGGTTCTACTTCGTCGGCAGTTTATATGGAAGGCGGGTCGTTCTTGTTCTATGTATAAGGGCGGGCCCGCCTTTTTGGTACTTCTCTCACTGGGGTAAGAGCAGGTTTTTTGCTTTTTTTTGCTAAAGTGAACGGGGAATAAGTAAGGTAACGGAGTTGGGTAAGAGTGGTATCCCAAGCTCTCGTTGGGAGGATTTTCTTTTGGACGAGGTTTTCAGTAGCGCAGCCTTGCAGCAAGTTAAAGGGGCGGCCCGCAGACGTTTACAGCGCTGTATGAAGCGTGATGTCTCCGGTGAGCAAGCTTCTGTAACAGAGCAGGATTGGATTGATGCTTTGGCTCGTGAGGTATTTAAAACTAAAAAGTTAAATGACAATATACGTCAAAAGGCTCTGAGCCAATTGATTCAGGTCTCTCCCGGCGGCGTTTTGGCTATGGCTTGGCTTTGTGAGAATGCCGGAGAAACTATCATGGTCGATAAGATTATCAGTTTCGCCTGTGAGCTTATCAACCCTGAAACGGAAGTTCACTTTGCTAGAGAAGTTTCACTTGAGCCTTTGAAAAAAGAGGAAAGTTTGTTTTGTGGTAAGGCTCTAGTAAGTAAGCCGGAGTTAAGTAACAATGACAGGGTTTGCTTATTCATTTGTCTTTTAGTTAGCGATTATCTTTCTAAAGAGGGGCGCTTAGCTTTAATAGAGCAGTCTTTAGGAATACGTGGTTTTACTGCCGATAACAAACTTACTATTTGTCAGTGGGCTTTAGGTCTCGATGTCGAGAAAAGTGTCTCCAGCGGTTTCTTGAAGCAGCCGGTTTATGCTCCCAATTTTTTGGCCAGAAAAGCCGTCACTTGTTTAGCTAAAGCTACAGAAAATGCTCCCAAAGTTCTCCGCCATATTGTGGAGAATATCTCCTATTGGAGCGATGATATAATGCCTCTTTTGCACGGTGTTTTGGATTTGATGTCTCTGATGGATCCCGAAGAGCGTATCGATTTACAGAATCAAAAGTTTAAAGTGCAGTGTACGGCACTTTATGATCTTTGCCGTAATTATGGCGATGCCAGTGTACGTCGTCGCGCCTATGCTTTAGCTGCCGAGACAGAAAGTGATGAATTCTTGCGCAGCGCTTTGCATGATGATGATTTAGGTGTACGCAATTGGGCTTTGGCTCATTTTAACAAAAGGCGCTAACTGTAGTGCCTCTTTTAGATTGACAAACATTTTCTAGCGGCGGCCGTAAGGTCGCCTATTCCGTTGAGGAGGGTTGGTAACAGCATGCTGAAAGTCGGTATTTTGCGCGGTCGTGAGGATAGCTTCCCTGATGGCGTGTTGGCAGAAATAAATCGTCGCAATTGTGGTGTACAGGCTGAATATATCCATTTAGGTGGCACCAGCTGTGGTGAAAAGTGTCCTTACAGTGCTATTCTGGATCGTATCTCTCACGAAGTACCCTACTATCAAGTTTATTTAAAACAGGCCTCTTTGCAAGGTACTTATGTTGTCAATAATCCCTTCTGGATGAATGTTGATGATAAATTCTTCGGATACTCTTTAGCCAAGCGCTTAGGCATTCCGGTGCCCAAAACGGTGGTATTGCCCAATTTGGCTTACACTGCCGATATTACTGCCGGTTCTTTGCGCAATATGTGGCCTATAGATTGGGATGCTCGCTTAGCGGAAGTCGGTTTGCCTTGTATTATGAAGCCGGCTTTTGGTGGCGGTTGGAAGAGTGTTTATAAAATTTATAACAAAGAGGATGCTATTAAGGCTTATAACGAGTCTGGCAGCTTGACTATGACTTTGCAAGAATTTATCGCTTGGGAAGATTATATTCGCTGCTTGAGCATTGGTCGTACCAACGCCAGGGCTATCCGTTATATTCCGCGTCCTATGGGCCAAGGTGAATATGTCCAAGATCAGGGAGTTCTTGATCCTGCCGATTTGGCCAAAGCCGAAGAGTATACTATTAAATTTAACAGTGCTATCGGTTACGATATGAATGCTTTAGAGTTTGCTGTTAAAGATCACGTACTCTATGCTATTGATATTACTAATTATGTTTGCGATTTTGACTATCGCTCTTTGAAAGAGGCTCACTTCCCTTGGGCTGTCAACAAGATGGCTGATTTACTTATTGGAAAGGCCAAGGCTGGAGCTCGCAACGATATTACCGCCAATTGGCAAAATATCTAGGCTTCTATTTAGTCTGTAAAGAAAAGCAGCCGAGTAGCATTTTTGAGTGCTGGCGGCTGTTTTTTTTGTAATATATTAGAGAATTGTCAATTCGGCTAGTAAAGAAAAAGCCCGCCGGTCGATAATCGATATTGACGAGCGGGTTTTTTTTTTGCTGTGCCGTATAAAAAGGCCAACTAATCTTAGTGACCGTTAAAAACTCTGGACCAACCCATCATAGCTCTATCGAAAGCCATGGCGCGGTTATTGGCAGCTTGCTGGATAATGTCAAAAATGGAAGCTTGAGTATCGGAAAGGATCTTCATTAACTCGGCCAGCCATTTCTGACGGTCGGCTTGCATTTGCGTGAGGATAGAAAGGGCGGCTTCGCGATCCTGCTCCATCTTCTGGAGACGCTCAGCGCGGGCAGCAGCACTTTCTGTTTCACCAGCTCCACCATCTTCGGGAGGAACTTCACCGGCAGCACCGCCATTCTCACCGTCTACGGGGGGAGGAGTACCGGCACCATCATCGTCGGTAGGAACGCTTCCGCCAACGGTATTGCCCTGATCGTCCATCAAAATGAAACCGTACTCGTCGGTTTGCGGTTCATTAGGAGCAGCAGTTTCTTCGGCCGTGCCGACAGCACCGGATTGGGCGGCGCCTACTTCGGGCTCTTCGGCACTTTCGAAAGTATCGCTGATTTCTTCTTCAAACTGATTCTGGGCAGCACCTATATGGGTAGCGTTGTCTTCGGCGCTCTGAGCAAAAGAAACACCTTCGGAGAGCTGAACATTGTCAGCTGCGGTATTATTGTGAGCCTCGCTCTGAGGAGTGACGTCGGTCTGGCGGGTCATTTGGCTCTGACCGCCAACTTGCTGCATATTGCGAGTAGCGTTGGCTTGTGAATATGCATTGGTATTTATTCCGATAGGGGCAACCATTTATATAGGCCTCCTTACAAGGCTAAAGGCCAGAACATTCTGGCTAAAATGCAAGTATTTTCTCTAATATTATAAATGGTTAGCTTCTTAAAAAAAAGGCTGTCTTGTTGCTTATTTGTGAAATTTACCGCAAGTGCCGTAAAGCCCCTTGTCTTTAGGCGCGAGAATATAAGGCATGTTTACTTATAATCTCCTAATTTTGATTTATGGGAAGTATATCAATGCAGAGAGGTTTTCAAACTGTAGTAGAGCAGAAAGAGTTGCTGTCTAATTTTATATAGGTAAAGCCAACAGCTCTTCTGCTCCGGATAGTTGGTGAAGAATTTAATTTAGTCTATGTCGCTAAATGTTTTCAAGGTCATCCTGCTTTCAGTTTTGGAAAATGTCAATTGAGCGAACTTGGCCAATCTGAATACTTTAACTATTTACCGGGATGCGTTTATGTCGCTTTTAGCCGGCATTAAGGAATAGCTTTTGCCAACTCTTTTGGTAATCGTCTTCTGACTTTTTGCGTCTAAGCATTACCTCTCGCCAAATGCGCCGCAATTCGGTTTGTAAATCGGCCCAAATTGCTTGTCTTTTGGCTTCATGGAGCAGTCTTTCAGCCTTAATGCGGTCATAAATAACTTCTACACGTTGCCTTTCTTGTTGCTCTTTCTCTTTTTGGATCGCTTGCTCTTCGGCTTGACTAGATGGCCCCTCAGCGGCAGGCGCTTTTTTCGCTTCTGCTTTTGAGCGAGTAGAAGAGGAACTCGCGACTGTTGCAGTTTGGCTTTCTGTCTCTATCGACACGGCAGGTGTTATTGATTCGGATGATGTCGCTGATTCGGTCGGTGCTGTTGATTCAGGCTGTGAATTGTTCGAATTGGAGTTATCCAATGGCCAAGCTGCATAGAAATCCTCCTGAAAGAGTAGCGCCGGCGCAGCTTCTGAACTAAAGGCACAAGTTTCTGAAGTAGCAGCCGAATAGGCGTTCGGTTGACTTCGGCATCTGGATTCTTGTTGGTTTATTGTAAGTAAATTTTCCCCATTGTGAGCTGTCGATACTTGCTCAGTTGAAGTATTGTCTAAGCTGTTTGTTTCTGGTAGAAGCATATCATTGTCTCTATCAGTAAGTGGTGGCTCCTGGGATTCCGGTCTTGCCGTTTGGCTGCTGATTTGACTCTTGTGTGGCGGATTTGCCAAGGCAGACTCGGTAATTGAGTCTGGATTTGTTACCGCAATTTCAAGATTTGGATACTCACTTGATATGTTGGTAGATAATTGCAGCGAATCTCTGCTATCTAATTCTAAGGGCGGAGGCGCCAAATTTTGGTGCTGCGGTGGCAGCGTCACCAGACGGATCGCAATGTTATCCAAAGAGTTATTAGAAATTATCATTTTATGGCCTCCCCTTGACGTTATTTGATCGTTTTGGTTGGTTTGTCTAAAAGCCAGAGTGTAAAAATTCTAAGTAGTGACAGCTCGATAAGTTTGATAAAATTACGATTTGATGTAATCACACCATTTATTGAACATCTTGTCTTGGGTTTTGGCGCGGTTTACAGTAACTTCTTGCTGAATTTCGAATATTTTGGTTTGAGTGTCGTTGGCTATTTTCCAACGCTCCATAGCGCTCTTTTGCGCTTGAGCGTCGATAGATGCATAAATAGTTTGGGCATTTTGAAAGTCGTTAGCCATCATTTGCAGGTTGTGAGCTTGCTGACTTTGTGCAAAGAAATTTCCTAATACACCACCTAATATATCCATACTTGCATACCTCACTTTGCTTGGGAAGGGCCTCTGATTGTTTGTTTATATCGGCCTTTTCTATGTTTGCAGTGTATAGAATCATTATTGCCGGTTTGGCGACTATATCTTTGCCGTTTGTTTATCGCTTTATTACAAAAAAAATACGCCTTGCTCAAATTACATTGAGTAAGGCGTATCCCTTATATTAGTAATGGCGAAAATTTAAGCTAAACGATCAAAATCAAGCTCAGAAGAGCCGTCATCCTGTACTTCTTCCATATGGACGGGCAAGCCCTGTTCAACCATTTGTTCGGCGATACGTTTATTATTTTCCATTAAAGTAAAAGTCATAGCGTCGCGTGAGGAAGCCATGACAATTTCCAAAACTTCCAAAATCCATTTGGATAAATCGGCATTGGGCCTTTTGATAGCTTGCCAATCTATTTGCTCGCGGCTTTTCTCCCAAGCATCTTGGTACATGCGATTGAAGTTGGCGATCATTTCTTCGGGACTTAAACCTACTCTGGGTTCCATTTCCATAGCTTGTTTTGACCTTCCGTTCTCGCTTTAAGCAGCGGCAAAATTATAAGAAAGAGTTTTTTTAGCGTACTCTGTAGGCTGGAGCTTTGAATTGTAGCTCCAGCCACCAAATATAGTTTAGAAGGAAACCATACCTACAGAGTTTACGTTGATCTTGGGAGCAATTTCATTCCAAGAAAGCACTACCAAGTTGGGGAAGGAAC
Organism: uncultured bacterium; assembly: GCA_934621605.1. Taxonomy (GTDB): domain Bacteria; phylum Vulcanimicrobiota; class Xenobia; order Xenobiales; family Xenobiaceae; genus Bruticola. Next base: position 58,048 of record CAKTUZ010000004.1, read on the forward strand.
GCTCAGTGAGCTTACGCACAGCTGGACGAATTTGCGGAGCTACTAAAAGTATGGGTTGCAAACCGCGTTCTTGCAAGGCATTAGCTTGGTTGGAAATTGCTTGCAAAATTTCTTGGCCTAAGTTGGGATCCAAGGTTAAGAAAGAACCCAACTCACTGCGCTGAATGGCTCCTTGAATCATTTGTTCAATTTTAGGATCGAGCGTAATAACGTTGATGGTACCGTCATTGTTGCAATAATCCTTACAGATAACTCGAGATAAGCTGACGCGGCAGAACTCGGTGAGCATTTCTGGATCCTTGGTAATATGGACATTGTCGCCCATGGTTTCCAAAATGGATACCAAGTCTCGAACAGAGACGCGCTCTTTGACCAAGTTTTGCAATACTTTTTGGATTTCGCCCAAGCCCAAAGCATCGGGGAAAATTTCTTTGACCACGGCAGGGTGGGTCTTTTTGACAGTATCGATAAGGGCTTGAACTTCCTGACGACCAAGCATTTCGGAAGCGTGAGTTCTGACAACTTCGGTAAGCTGGGTGGCTATAACACTTACAGGGTCGAAGATCATGCATCCTAAGCGTTCAGCATCACCGCGTTGCTCGGGAGAAATCCAGACGCCGGGCATACCGTAAGTTGGGTCAACAGTTTTGGTACCGCGCAAATTCTTCAACTTCTCTTCAGGACCGATAGCCAAGAATTGGTTTACTTGTACTTCACCTTGAGCAACTTCAATTTCTTTAATCTTAATTACATAAGCATTAGGCTTCAATTGTAAGTTGTCGCGGAAGCGTACGCCTGGCACTACAATACCTAATTCAAGAGCGATGTGACGGCGAATTGATGTAACACGATCCAAAAGTTTGGCACCTTGATTGGGGTCTACCAAAGAGAGCAAGCCACGGCCGACTTCCAAAGATATGGGGTCGACTTGCATGAGTTGAACCACGCTTTCGGGCTTCTTCTGCTCGGTCTTTTTCTTTTGCTCTTGAGCTGTTACAGCACCGCCACTGGCTACAGCCACAGCTTCCATGTTCTTCTTCTCCAGCTGTTTACCAAGGAAGAATAGAGCTCCGCCGATACAGGCCAGTGTAAAGGCCATAAACTTGGGCAAGCCGGCCACAAGGGATAAAAAGGCTAAGAGCAACATGAAGGAACCGGCCATCTTAAGAGCGCCGGGCTGACCGGAAACTTGTTCGACCACGTCGCGACCGAGGTTAGATTCTGAGGCCGCACGGGAAACGACCAAACCCATAGCTGTTGACATCAAGAAGGCAGGCAAGGTTGTCATCAGACCGTTACCAATAGATAGAATAGCGTAAGTATTTAAAGCGTGGGTAACGTCCATGCCATGATAGAGCACGCCAATACCAATACCGCCGACTACGTTTACCAACATGATCACGATAGATGCCATAGCGTCACCTTTGACGAATTTACCGGCACCGTCCATAGAACCGTAGAAGTCGGATTCTCTTTCGATGTCTTTACGCTTTTTGCGAGCTGTTTCAGCGTCGATATTGCCAGCATGTAAGTCGGCGTCGATAGCCATTTGCTTACCGGGCATAGCATCCAAGTTAAAACGAGCGGCTACCTGGGCAATACGTTCGGCACCGTTGGTGATTACCATGATTTGAATGATAATCAAGATGATGAACATAATGAAACCTACAATTAAGTTGCCGCCTACGGCCACTTTGCCGAATGTAGGAATAAGATGGCCTGCTCCGGTAGGCATTTTGGTAACTAGGTCAATTTCGTTGCCATGGAGTAAGATCATACGTGTTGCCGAAACGTCCAGAGCTAGACGGAACAAAGTAGCTACCAGCAATACGGTAGGGAAAACTGCAAATTGCAGAGGCTCTTCAATATAAATTGAAATGAGCACTGTGATAATAGCGCAAGCTAAGTTAAAGGCCAGAAGTACATCGAGCAAATCGGGCGGGAGAGGAACGATCAACATACCCACAATACCGACAATAGCAACAGCACTGCCGATATCGGAGTATTTCATTAGTTTGCCTAACAGGCTTTCTTCACCGGGCTGGGCACCCATTATTCGACTTCTCCAGTTATATTATATTTTGGTTCATACATTAACAAACTCACACCTAGACCGACCAAGGAAAAGTATGGCCGGTCTAAATGCGAGTCCTAGATGAAAAGTTTGCTAAAAAGCCAACCAAGTATCAGCGCCTTCCGGCAGCCATGCCTCTGGCTGTAAATTGCGTTTTGGGCATTGAAGGAGAGGCTGTAGCGGCACGGGCTGTGCGACGCGGAGGGCCATTGCGGGCCAAGCGGCGACGACGCAACAATTCGCGTTTTCTTTTTAGTTTGATTACGTAAGCCAATACCTCGGCTACCGCTTTGTACATTTCGGTAGGTACCGGGCCGGAAAGCTCGCAAGTCTTGAACAAAGCTCTGGCTAGTTCGACATTTTCTACGATGGGAACATCGTGATCTTCAGCCATAATTTTGATCTGAACAGCCGTCATATTTTCGCCTTTGGCCACTACGATAGGTACAGGATCTTGGCCTTGCTTATAGCGCAAAGCTACGGCTAAGTGGGTAGGGTTGGTTACTACTGCCGAAGCTTCTGGCACTTCACTCATCATGTTGCCGCCGCCTCCGCCGCCGCCCTGAGAGCTCTGACGCATAAGCTGGCGAAGCTTACCCTTAACTTGAGGGTTTCCTTCGGTCTCTTTATACTCATCTTTCAGATCTTGCATACTCATACGCATTTGCTTCATGAATTGTTTCTTCTGGAAGATATAGTCTAAGCCAGCTATAGCCACCATACCGATTAAAACTTTCATAACTAAGCTTTTGACGGTAACGCCGACTAACTCTAAAGTAGCCAGTAGAGGAAGGGCTGGAGCTGTTTGCAATTGAGGAATAATCTCTCCGACAACTCTGTAGCATATGTAACCGATAATACCCAATTTGGCCAGCTGTTTCAGCAGTTCTACAGCAGATTTGACGCTGAAAATACGCTTAAAACCTTCCAAGGGGTTAATCTTGTTGAGGCTGGGTTTGAGAGTCTCGGTAGAAAATATAAACTGAACTTGGGCCAAGTTGGCTACGATAGCCATCATAAAACCTGCAGCTAAAAGTGGAGCTAACACCAACAGAATCGTCACCATAACGTGGAAAATATCCCCGTTAAGACTGCGAGCATTCATGTTGTAAGTTGGAATCATGCCCCAAATGTAGACGGTTAGTTCACGTATTCTCGACAACATACCGCCACCGGCTCCATACATTGCACCGGCAGTAGCCAAAAGCAGGCAGGTGGATATTACCTCCTGACTTTTCATTACTTGGCCTTTTTTGCGGGCTTCTTGTAATTTATGCTCAGTTGGTTCTTCAGTTTTGTCGCTATCCTGACCACCCATCTAATATCACCTCCTTATGGCTTCATCATTCCTATGCATTGTAGCAAAAGATCTAGGTTTATTTCAAACTGATTGCCCATAACTCTCATAATTAGAGGATATGAAAGTCTTAACAATATCAATCCGATAGCAATGTTGAGCGGGAAACTCAGCATAAAAATATTCATTTGCGGAGCCACACGAGCTAAAAGACCCAGGGCGCACTGAGCTATAAACAGAGCTGCTAGAGCCGGTGCGGCGATTTGTGTGCCTATAACCAATAAATCACTAGTCATGCGCAGAAGCGTCATGGCCAAATTTTCTGACATATTAAAATAAGTCAGAGGCACTACTTGATAGCTCTTGTAGATAGCGGCAAAAAGTTGATGATGGCCGCCAAGTACCAAGTAAAGATTCATCGAGGTATAAAATAAAACTTTGCGCAGCAAGTTGATGGCGCCGTGGCTGGCAGGGTCAAAAGAAGCTGCTGAAGACAGACCCATCTGAATGTCAAGCATTTCACCACCGAACTGAGCGGCACCTATAACAATGAACGAAACAAAGCCTATAACCAATCCTACGCAAGCTTGAGTTAAAAGAGCTCCCAAAAAGGGAAATAGGTCGGTAGGCATGTCGTTAGGTACAGGCAAAGTGGGGTACATGACCACAGTGATAGCCGCAGCTAGCCCTACCAATACCGTATTGGGAATGTGATTACTACCCAAAATAGGTGCTTGCACGAATATAAGGGCTATTCTGGCGAAAGCCAATAAACCAACACCCAGCAGCTGCAGCGCCGGATCACTCATCATGCCAGTCATGGTACTTTATTTCGGCCCCAAACGAGCAATATCTGCAAATGTCGCTATTGTAAAACTGGAAAGCATATTGAACATCCAGTTGCCGCATAAAACTATTGCCATAAAAGTGGCAATAATTTTTGGTACGAAAGAGAGGGTCTGCTCTTGTACCTGAGTAGTGGCCTGTACAATACTGACCATAAGACCGACTGATAGAGCCGACATAAGCATTGGAGCTGAGAGAATCAACACAAGATAGAGAGCTTTAGTACAAAGCGCCAAGACGAAGCCGTCATCAAAAACTTCTGCTCCCAGTACTAACATCTTTCCTCCTTTAGTTCTTTATCGCTACATTATCAACGATTGTCTAGCTTATGATCGCGGATAATTGAAACTCTCTACTACACCTTTAATTATTAAGTGCCAACCATCTATAAGCACAAAGAGAAGCAATTTGAAAGGCAAAGAAATTGACATTGGTGAGAGCATGAACATACCCATTGACATGAGTACTGAGGCTACCACCATGTCGATAACCAAGAAAGGTACGTAGAGAAGGAAACCTATCTGGAACGAAGTTTTGATTTCAGAGAGCACAAACGATGGAAGTAAAATGTAAAAAGGAATATCCTCGCGTTTGGTAATGTTTTTAACACGACCTATATCAAAGAAAAGCTGAATATCTTTCTCTCTGGTTTGATAGAGCATAAAGGACTGAATGGGTTTGTAGGCCTTAGCAAAGAAAGCACTTTGAGAAATTTTACCTGCCAAATAAGGTTGCAAAGCGTCTTTATTGATCGATTCGCCCACGGGAGCCATTACGAACATAGTTAGGAATAGAGCTAAACCCATGAGCACCTGAGTTGGTGGAACTTGCTGGGTACCCATAGCTGAGCGCAAGAAGCTCAATGTCATAACAATACGTATGAAGGCAGTACACATGGCTAAAATATATGGCGCCAATGAGAGTAAGCTCAGACCGCCTAACAGCAGCAAAGTGGTAGAAAAAGTTTGCTTTTCGTTGGCCTTAGCTCCGTTTATGCTGATATTGGGCATATTGAGCTGAGGAAAAGGGTTCTGAGCGCTGGCAGCATCGGTAAAAAGCCAGAACAATATCGCGACGGCCAAAATAGGCAGACAAACTGCTAAGATATGTTTTAGGCGAAAATTCATTCCATTTCTCGCTTCATATACTCAAGATGATTAAGTTTTGTATTGTTTTTCAAAACTATACAAAGTTATTTAAGCACAATGAGGTCAGTCATTAAAAGAGTTATTTATTAATTTTTGGCAATGGCAGCGAAGAAAAATGCTGACTGATAACTTCCTTTAATAAATTTTTGTTTTTTCCTTGACTTTCGAGGGCTGAATCTGCTGCATCTTGATTTTGTTGTGGCTCGGAGGACTGAATATCGGAATAGTCAGGCGGCTCTGTAGCTACTTCCTGAGCTGCAGATGGCTTTGTTGGTGAGATTCGTTCGGATGAGACAAGATCAAAACTGGCCAAAGTGGTAATTGACTGATCGGTCATGCCTAAAAGTATATGTTGGCCATGAGTTTCGATCAAAACAATCGCTTTGTTTGGAGCCAGAGCTTTTTTTTCAATAATCTGCAAATGATTTTGAGGAGCAGTCGAAGCTCCGGTAAATTTATTAAAAAGCGGTGCAAAAATCTTGAGAGATAACCAAATGATCGTGCATGTGATGCACAACATTAAAAACATTGATCCCAAGCGAGGAACAAAAGTCGATTCTACTTTAGTGGTTCCTTCAGCTGATGAGGGAGGCCAAGGTTCGTGTAAAATAGAAAAATAGGGGTTGTCTTTTTCTGTAGTTTGAGATGTAGACTGTGAAACAGTTGTTATTTTTGCGGTGGCGGTCGTTTTTGTGGCTTCTTTTTGTGGAGCCTGATGGGAGGATGATTTACTTTCAGTTTTATCTTTGGCTGAGGAATTACTCGTTTGAGTTGCTACCGTAACAGTAGAGCTGCTTGGAGCTTGTCCGGCTTCCAATTGGGCTTGCTTTTCCAAAGCGGCTTTCTCTTGTTCCACGACTTTATTAAAAAGTTCGCGTCCTGTCATGGTCGGTGAGGCGGAGGGCTGCTGCCGGAGCTGCGAAGTGCTGCTAAAAATACCCAGACCAATAATTAAGGCCAACGCAAAAAAGCAAACGACGCCTATAGAAATAAAAGAACGCCGCCTGCTTTGTTCCATGTCGTTGAGAAGAGATTTAAAGTCGAACATTATCTGGAAACAAGTTCGGTAATGCGCACCGCATAACAGCCGTCTAATTCAACTACTTCACCTCGAGCGATTAAATGACCGTTAATCTTTAAATCTATGGGATCGCCTTCTTCTTTATCTAATTCAAGTAGGCACCCTTGAGTTAATTTCAAGACATCACGCACCGTACGGGCAGTTTCGCCCATTTCCGCTTCAATAACAAAGGGAACATCGTAAAGGATATTAAGATCTTCTGCGTTTTCTGCTAAACCTGCAGAAGATCCCGCTCTTTGAGCACGTCTAGCATTTGCCGATAAGCTGTCCAATAGCTTGCCTCCGATATATTGAATATGCCGCTTAAGGAGAGCAGCTTAACGAACTATCTCAGTGACGCGAATACCGTAGCGTCCGTCTATCTCTACGACTTCGCCTCTGGCAATAGGGCGGTTGTTAATAATAAGATCTACAGGAGCGCCGGCCTCTTTGTCCAGATCGATAACTGTGCCCACGTTAAGGCGCAGTACTTCACGCACTAAACGTTTGGCCTTACCAAGTTCGGCATGAATCTCTAAAGGAACGTCACGCAGTAAATCTATGCTGGAAGCTGAACCTCCGGCGGGACTGGAACTGTCTAATACACCAAATTGTACGGAACGGGGGCCCTGCTGATCACTCATCGAATTCTTCATCTCCCTCTTGTAATACGCGGCTTATCTTGCAAGCCAGTTTGGAATCTTTTGTGCCCGGATGGCCTAAAAATTTAGTTTTGCCTTCAACTTTTACTTTTAAGGGCTCGGAAATTTCTGTATCCAAACGAATGGTGTCGCCGATTTCCAAGCTGAGTAGTTCTTGGAAGAGTAATTCAGCACGTCCTAAACTGACTGTAATGGGAACTTTGGCTCCTTGTATTTTGTCGGCTATATGGGCAGTCATCGGCGGTTGAGAAGCTGATGTTTTGGCGCCTTTTGTTAAATTAAACTCGTCATAAGAGCCCTTGGGCAGACAATCGCGCAAGTATTGGAACGGTAATACCACATTGATAGATCCGCTGGCTGAAGCAATATCGGCTTGGAATGGAATTACTACCATAAGCTCTGAAGGACTAGCAATATGCACAGCCATGGGATTAAACTCAAAAGAGGCCAGCTGCGGTTTTACTGGTTTGAGAGTTTTCCAGGCTTGAGCATAGGCGTCAAGTAAGCGAGCCAGGGGCTTTTGTAAGATCGCTTTTTCTAAATCTGTAAATGTATTGCGCAGTTCATCACGTGAAGGGCTGCCCTTACCGCCCATAAGTCTTTCGAACAATGCGAAAGCTAGACCAAAATCTATGTCTATAAAGCCTTGCACATCTTGTTCCAGTTTAAAAATGAGCATTGGCGTAGTTTCCGCCAAGGAGTTTATGTAGGAAGTGTAACTCCGTGTAACTATGGTCATAAGCTCCATGCGAAAACGAGATTGGAGCATGGGAGCCAGACTAGTAATGACGGTCTCGGAAAAAGACACAAAAACATTTTCTATGAACTTAATCTGATCCGTTGTAAATTTTTCTGTTTTGCGGAAATCATAAGCCGAAGCTCCATCGCCTTTGCGCGACGAAGTCAGCCGCATGATTTCGTCATAACTACCAGAATCTTGGCGCAATCGGTTCCTCCAAAAGATGAAGTGCAGGCTATGTCTGACTTTCCAAGGTCAGATTACTGAAAAACTCAGACCAAAGCTGCTTTTATATGTCCTCAGAATCAGGCCATTTTTTTCGTCTTCGCAAAACAAAGACGAGTTGCCGGACAATCATTTCTCGAAATCACCTTCTCACTTCGACATAAATTCCGGCAATTCCTTACAAAAAAAGACGACAAGAAACTATCTAAGTAAAGATAGCTCCTTGTCGCTATTTCTTTATATTGGTAAGCTGCACCGGACTAACTTACCTCCACCTAAGAAGCGAAGGACTTCAGGCAAAACTAGGTTAAGCTAAGATGCTGAATAAGAAGAGCACAGCTTAGGTTTAATACAAGAGCGTATTAGCGAACCAAACCGATGGCAGACTCCATCAAACCGTCCATAGCTTTGAAAGCAGCGAAGTTGGCTTCGTAGTTCTGTTTAGCCATACCGATGGCGGCAGCTTGCTGAGCATAGTCCACATTGGCGAGCTCTAAGCTACCGGCAGCAATGCGGCCCATGGCGCCCTGACCGGCCACGCCTACTACAGCTTCGCCGGAATTGTCGGTTTTGCCAAAGCTGGTGGTGCCGGTTTTCTTCAAACCACTGGCGTTGGCGAAGGAGGCGATAGATACCTGAGCGATAGGCACTGACTCAGAGACGCTTTGACCGGTGGTAGGATCAGTAATGGTTTGCTCACCGTAGAGTTTACCGGTTTCATCGAAGTGATAGCCGGTGTATTTGCCACCATACAACTTGGTGTTGGGATCCATATGCAACTCAATAGGCTGAGGATCACTGCAAATATTGCCCTGGGCATCTAATTGATAACCCATCACATTTTTACCTTCGCTGTTGGTCAACATACCGTTGTTGAAAGCGAAGCGACCATCACGAGTGTAGTGAGTCTGGTTGCCATCGTTGACCATAAAGAAGCCCTGACCGTCGATAGCGAGGTTGGTAGCGCACTCGGTCTGGAAGAGCTGGCCTTGACTGAAAATGATGCCGTTAGACTGGGTCTTGGCGCCGCCGCCGCCCATAGTCTGGCCCATAATATCATTAAACTGAACGCTCTCAGCCTTGTAACCGGGGGTGAACTGGTTTTGCAAGTTCTGGAAATAGGAATTCAGCATGGTTTGGTTCTGCTGAATGGCATTGGCTGAATTATTAAAATCGAACATGATCTACTTTTGCCTCCTTAAACCCGTTGGGCACATTACTCTTGAAGCTTTGAGCCTGTCGAGAAAAAGCCCTCTCCATCTCAACGTAAAGGTATCAAGGGCTTATTGTCACGCCTTAAACAGTTTGTTGCTAAAATGTAAACAATAAAGTCCCAAACAGGCCAATATGTCCTTTTTTATGCTATATGATCGACCATCTCGATGTCGATACTGCGTAAATTCATACCTTTCTTTTCGATATGCTCACGCAGTTCGGCACGGCTATCCTGCAGAACTTCGCGGGTATCTTCGGAATCGGTAATGAATTGAGCGCTAAGCTCGCCATCTTTGCCGCGATTGATCTTAATCTTGAGTTCGCCCAAATACTCGGGGTTGAGGCGGAGAGTGAGCTCATCACGGCTGGTGAAGTTGCGAATCTCCATGTGAGTGACTATTTGATTGATAACTTGCTGGCGCTTTTGAGTTTGGGTCAGTCTTTGGGTTTTATGAGCTTCTTCGGCTTTGTTGGCACTGTTGAGAGCTACATTACTGTCGGCTTTTTCGGCTTTATCACTTTTTGCGGCACTGGAAGCGGCTTGATTGGCTTCGGTAGTAAGTTGTTTGCCTTCTTCTTTTTTGCCGGTTTTACCTAAGAGTTCATCAAATTTTTGACCGGTTAAAGCGACAGCTTCCTTGTTGGAAGCATTGGCTTGAGCGGGAGCTTCTTTTGCTGCTCCGGCATTTTCTTTAGGCTGGGCGTTCTGCATCTTTAAAGCCTTGGAAGCTTCGTCAAGTTTCATAGCTTGCTTTTCAGCCATACTCAAGGTATCGGGGTTGCGATACATCATGTCATAGAGAAAAGCTTTGCTACCCATAGACTGAGGATTTTGAGTCATTTTGGCCTGGTCTGCTTTAGCTTGGGCCTGGGCTTCGGCTTTTTCGGCCTTCTGGCGCTCGGCAGCTTCTTTGCGTGTTTCTTTTTTGGCGATAACGTCGTTTTCTGTGTTGGCCTTATCAGAAGTGGCCGCTTCTAAGCAGCTGTTAAAGGCGCTGGAGTTGGTTTCGACTTTGTCGCTTTTGTTCTCATGATTCTGCTGTACGGCAGAAGAACCTAACATAGATACAAAAAGTTGATTTTCCATAACGGCTCCTTTTTTATGTTTGGAAAACTTGACTCGCGGAGCAGACTCAAGACAAGAGAAAGTATCGAGTACTTCAGTCTGCTCTCAAAAGCTGGAAAAATAAGAACTAAGCTTGAATGCCTTTATTCTCCTGGTAATAGCCCAAAACTTTGTCTACATAGTGCTGTGTTTCCTGATAAGGAGGAACTCCGCCATATTGTTGTACGGAGCCGGGGCCTGCGTTATAAGCGGCGATTGTTTTAGTCATATCGCCATTAAACATATCCATCAGTTGACCGAGATACTTGGTGCCGCCCATGATATTGTCTTTGGGATCGTAAGCATTTTGTACACCTAAATCACTGGCTGTCTCAGGCATAAGTTGCATGAGTCCTTGGGCACCGCAAACTGAAGTGGCTTGAGGATTAAAAGCTGACTCTTGCTTGATAACGGCTTTAATGAGGGCGGGATCTACGTGATATTTTTCGGAAGCCTCTTTAATAATGCTGTCAAACTGAGTGGGGCTTCCCGAGCCGGTTCCGCTGGGGATACTTGAGGAGTTGATAGCGGCGGCAGCAGGATCGAAGCGCTGGCCGTTGGTCATGCTGTTGATCATGCTCTGGAAAGAAGCCGCATCTTGAGGAGAAGTAAGATTTCCGGCGCTGGTCTTAGAGCTCATTCTGGTGTCGAGAGCATTTTCCAACGAAGTCATCTGCCGTTCAATTTGATCTATTCTGGCGAATATGGACATTTTATTAGCCTCCTTTGACTGTGCTGCCTTTCATTCTTTAGACACTTTTCTCAATCCGAAAACGGACGAAGATTCTTGTTATTTTTATCACTGTTTCTCTCGCTTAGTATAGTAGAAAAACAATAATTTTTCCAAGTTTTAATTTCTGTGTGTCGGTTTGATAGGGTTAGTGAAAGCATTTAGGTTGCGGACGGATCACGAGCATATTTCAAAGTGGCCAACTCATCGAGCATTTTATTCTCTTCCTGCTCAATTTCTGCCAGCCATTTCTCTTGGCTCTTTTCCTTGTTTTTTTCGTAACTTTGTCTCTCTTGAGCTGCTTTCATCAGAGCCTCTCGCTGTTGAGCGATACGGATAGTGAGCTCTTTGATTCTTAGTTCTTGGTTGACGATCTGGCCTTTCACAAATTCAATATGCTGAGGGAAAAATCTCAGCTGATTGATATCCAGAGTGCCGTTAGCTTGTCTGACTTTTAATTCTTCACGAATTGAAATCAGTTTCTGCTCAAGCTGGGCTTTTATCTGACGTTCATTCTCTTGTTGCTGAATGAGTTTAGCCAGTTTTTCCTTTTCGTCTTCTTCAGCTTGGATTTTTAGCTCGAGAATCTGCTGCAGGCGATAACGAAAGCGTTTTTGAGCCATAGTTTACTTTTGATCTCCGAACATTTCTAACAAGCGGCGACGAGTCTCTTCGAAAGGAGCCGGTTCATAAATTCCTTGGCTGAGGAATTTCTGCACTTCATCGATCTTATCGATAGCGAAGTCTACTTTGGGGTTGGAACCTTTTTGATAAGCGCCGATGTTAATAAGGTCTTCATTCTCTTGATATACTGCTAGTACGTTTCTGAGCACACCAGCAGCCTTCTGAATCTCTTTGGGGTTGATTTCTGTGAAAAGACGGGACACAGATTGCAATACGTCTACGGCCGGATAGCGGTTTTTGTGGGCAATCTTACGGTTGAGGACGATGTGACCATCCAGAATGCCTCGCACAGTGTCGGCAATTGGTTCGTTCATGTCGTCGCCTTCTACCAATACTGTGTAAATACCGGTAATGGAGCCTTTGGGAGAGGTGCCGGCGCGTTCCATCAGTTTGGGCAGTAAGGCAAAGCAGGAGGGAGTATAACCTTTGGTAGCTGGTGGCTCGCCTACAGCCAAACCTACTTCGCGCTGAGCCATAGCAAAACGGGTGACTGAGTCCATCATGAGCATGACGTCGTTGCCTTGGTCGCGGAAGTATTCAGCTAGAGCTGTGCCGGTATAAGCACCTTTTAAACGTACCAAAGCGGGTTGGTCGGAGGTCGCTACCACAACTACGGAACGCTTCATACCTTCGGGGCCGAGGTCTCGTTCGATAAAGTCGCGCAGCTCACGACCACGTTCTCCGATTAGAGCCAGTACGTTGACTTGGGCGGCCGTATTTCGGGCAATCATTGATAAGGTGGTCGATTTTCCTACACCTGAACCGGCAAAAATACCGACACGTTGTCCGGCACCTAAGGTTAAGGTAGAGTCGAGCACGCGCACACCCATAGGTAGGGCTCTTTTGATTCGAGGTCTAGTAATAGGGTTGGGCGGTTCATTATAAATGGAATACTCGGTTTCGTATTCCAGCGGTCCCAAACCGTCAATAGGATTGCCTAAGCCGTCGAGTACGCGCCCTAAAAGCTTGGGGCCTACTTTTACGGAGAGGGGCTTGCCGGTAGCTCGAACCTCACAACCAGGACTAATGCCGCCCAAGTCGCCCAGAGGCATAAGCATAACCTTGCTGCCCTTAAAGCCTACCACCTCGGATCTAATCGGTTTTGAACCCTCGCGCTCATAAATAAGGCATAACTCACCCATCTTGACGGCTGGTCCTTCGGATTCGATAGTTAAACCGATAACTTGGCTGACGCGCCCATGCATGCGAATGGGTTTGCAACGGTTTAGAGACAGATAGTAGGAAGGAAAAGTTATTTTTGGAAGCGGTTCAACTTCCGGCAAAGGCTCAGCTAAAACTTGCTCTTTGGCAGCCAAATCATCTGTAGCGACAGGCTGAGAAGGGAGAACTGGTTCCGGCTGCGGCTGAGGAGCGGCAGAAGCCGGGGGCGGAGGAGTCGCCGGAGTTGCCGGAGCAGGGTCAGCTTTGCCATCGCCTTGTCTGGGAGCAGTAAAGTTTGTTTTAGGAACCGAAGCTGGGCGAGCTGTTGTGGGCCTAAGAGTCGGTCTAGCTGGCATCTGCGCCATCGTCTATGTCCTCTCCTTTACTGCTTCTGTCAAAAGCCGTAGTTATGGCCGCTAATTGAGTTTCCAGCCTGGCGTCGATATTTCCCAAGTTGGTTTCTATAATGCAACCACCGCGAGTTACTTTAGAATCGACTGATAAATCGAAATCTTTTAAGCCTTCTACCATGCGCATAAGAGACGAACGGTCGTTATTTACGATATGGTAATCGTCAGGATTGACGCGAATGCGCACTTCTTCGCGATCCTTCATATCAGCCAGCGCTTCTTTAACAACTCCCATAATGACGTCGTTATTGGTATTTACTTCTAAGCCGATAATTTTTTCGGCGATACCGATTGAAAGCTGAGCTAAGGCGGGCTCAGTAGCTTCAATAAGTTTGCGCCTTTCGTTAATAGCTTGTACGTAAAGATCTCTGGCCTTGAGCATAAGATCTACATACTCGCGATGGGCTATGCGTTTCCCCTCTTCAATACCTTGTTGGGTACCCTGTTGGAAAGCCAGTTGTCTGGCATTTTCGGCGTCGGCGGCCGCTTGCTCGTTGAACTGCTGTACCTGCTCATTGGCTTGTTGGATCATTTGTTGAATCTGATTTTGGGCTTGAACAATTAGTTCTCGGGCCTGGGCTTCGGCCTTAGCTATAATCTCCTTATCTACCGGAGGTGGAGGAGGAGGGAGAGGGGCGCCGGGAGGGGGAGGATCGCCAGTGGGCACACTTACCGAATGGGCAGATATAGGCGGTAGTTTATTCTCCGCGTATTCAGTTCTGCGATTGCCAAAGACTTTACCAATATTGGAAGCCATGGGTGGCCGACCCGTTTGAGGATGAAACTCACCGTCACCGTCGGGTATTTGGGGGGCGGTTTCAGGAACGGCACTGCGCCCCCGGAAAATTTTGCCTCCGCTGTCGCTGGACACTTTTGTCGCTCCGAAATTAGTCGGAACGAAGTCGCTTAAATCGGCGCTTGCAGGACGCTGCTTAAGAAGGGCAGAGCGTTTGGGAACGCCGTCTCCGCCGGACATACTGTTGTTTCCTTTGAAAAGAGCCAGTGTGCTCACCTACTTTGCTATTTAATATTGTTAGCTTCTATCTGAATTTAATTTTGCCTAAAGTTACCAAACCGCGCAGAATATTACGAATGCGCTGTTGGGCTTGTTTTATCTCATCCCATGATACCTGAACTAAACTTTGGACATCGTCGCGTAAAGCTCTGGCGACATCTGGAGATAAGAAACGATATACCCGCTTGGAAAGATTTTCGTCAGCTCCTTTTAGAGCTAAAACCAAGTCACGGAAATCTGTGAGACGCAAAACTTGTTCGAGGGAAGGATCGTCAACATTATTGAGATCTTCGAAATCGCAGAGTTTGGTCTTTAAGTTGTTAACTAACAGAGGGCTTTTGGTGGCTAAGCCGCTGAGTACACGCTCTTCGGTACCTCTGTCAGCTTGGTTGAGAATTTCTAACAAAGCTTCCTTGCCGTCAGCGTGAGAGTAGGCGCCGTCTTCTAAAGCTTGATGTAAACGCGACTCCAGCACTTTTTCTAATTCAGCCAGTATTTCCGCATTGACTGGATGAAGCTCTGCCAAACGTTTGGCTACTTCTGTTTGGACTTGTGGTTGTAAGTCGCTCAATACAGCTGAAGCTTGACTTGGTTGCAAATAGGAAAGAATTACGGCTATAGTTTGAGGATGTTCTTTGCGAATTAGTTGTAAAAGTTGACGGGGATCGACTCGGCGTAAAAAGTCTAAGGGACGATTGCTGGAGGAAGTTGCCATGGCAGCCGTCTGGGTAAAACCACCGATTGGAGGGGGAGCGCCGCCTATACCGGTTGGTCCGCCTAAAGCATGACCACCTAGGCCGAAGCTAGCGAAAGGTCGAGGAGCATCACCGCCGCCTCCTCCATCCTGATTCAAGAACTCCTGAATAACTTGGGCTCTGGTCTCTGGGGATATTTGGGGAAGTTTGGCTATCTCAGTGGTGATAGCCTGAACTTCATCCGGGCGTAATTCCTTAAAAATTTCCGCTGAAGCATCAGGCGGAAGGGACATCAACAATATGGCTGTCTTTTGTTTGGGGGGCAAGTTTACAGACATGACCGCACCTCCTCAGCTTGTGTTCCTAAAAAATATAAGTGTTAGAAAATGCGCCCCGGGGCTTAAAACGGCCCCGAGGCGCACTCTTGCACTTTGCACCTTGGGGGTGCTAGTTTAGCTAAATTACCTTTGCTGTTGCTGATCGCTAAGCCAAGTATTTTTGATCATTTCGGCCAACTTATTGGGGCGCTCTTTGGCAAGGCGTTCCAACTGGTCGGAAGTATTGACTCTCGTTTCACCCATCGCTTTGGATTTGCCGGACTTCTCGTTGAGAAGGTCGGCAATATCTGAGCTGGCGCCGCCGGTGGAAGCACCGAGGATGAGTTGAGACTGATTAGCTTTAACTTGGCGTTGACGGGAAACGTAAACGGCAACTAAAGCCATGAGCAGAACGGCGGGAATGAAAGCGATGGCAGCCAGAGTTGATGTACTGATACCGCTGGAAGGAGGGGCTACAGGAGTATTCCCTGAGGCCATACCTGCGGCCATCTCACTGTAAACACCATCCAAAGTGGCGGTAGCGAAAGGAACGCTCTTTACGGTGACAGAGTCGCCGCGACTCTCATTGATGCCTATAGCATCTTTTACCAAACCTGCAATAGCCGCTTCCTGATCGGGTTTTAAGTTGTCTACAGCTACAGATACGGTCAAGCGTTGGATGCGGGGAGAAGTGTCCACATTTTTAGATATGGTCTTGTTTACTTCGTACTTTTCGGACTCTTCGGTCTTGACATAAGTACCTTTTTTCTTCTCACTACTGCTGGTGTCCATTTGGACGGCGCCATCGTCATCGCTGCTGGAAGCAGAGCTGTTGCCATCTTTATTGTATTGCTCGACACGTTTTTGGCCGCCGACTTTTACCTTACCACTATCATCGGGACCACCGACAACTTCACGCTGAACTTCATTCTGGGAAAAATCCACTTCGGCTGTCACTTGTGCGGCGAATTTCTGGGCGCCCAACACGGTAGCTAACTGTTGTTCGACTTTGTCTTTGAGATGTTTCTCTAAGGCGAGTTTGTACTCAAGTTGACTGCTGGGAGCCATGCCAAAATTGTTTCCGTTGATAGGAAGGTTGGCTGTGAGGTCTCTGCCGTTAGTATCGACTATTTTTACATTTTGGGCTTTTAAATCGGGGACAGAATAGGCAACCAAATTTACGATACCGGTAATCTGATCACGACTAAGTTGAGCACCGGGTTTAAGTTTAAGCATAACGGCAGCTTTAGCGCTCTCTTGGCCGTTATCGAATAAAGTGCGCTCGGGAAGTCCGAGTTTGACATAAGCATCAGCAACGCCGTCCATCTGACGCATGGATTCGGTAAGCTCTCCTTCGAGAACTTGCTTACGAATGTCGTCCTTTTCTTTCTCGGACATAGTATTAATACCGCTGGAATCAGGTTTTGTGGCATTAGTCATTACAGCATGTCGGGGAAGACCATGAGAAGCTAATTGAGCCTGAGCTCTAACCTTATCTTTAGGTGAGACCAAAAGGTTATCGTTAGTTTGAGCTACCTGGTGGGGAATGTTCCATTCTTGCAACTTCATGGAGACGTCTTTTACATCGTCTTCACTGAGTTTTGTTGCGTAAAGTTCTACAGGCTTGTTGGCGGAACTATAGACATTAAGTCCGATAACTCCGACAATTGCCAGAACTATAACGCATATAATTGCAATCCTCACCTTCGGGTTCATGCCCGTCCACATAGCGCCGAGCTTGCCCAAAGGACTACCGTTATTGGCTCCACCCGGCGGTTTGCCCAGGGGACCTCTTCCTGTGGCTAACGGACCACTGCCTGTCCGCATGCCCGTCTGGATACCGGTGGCCATAGTTTGTTCTCCTTCCTCCAGGGAAAAAATGTAATTCGGTGTTTCCCTCCCCCGTGATTGTTTTATAAACTACATCGGCGTTTCCTCCTTACAGAGGGAACGCCGATCCCGAATTTTATTCCCTACAGTATACTTGGATTATAACTGCATTTGGAACAAAGTGGTAGCTGAGGAGCAGAGCTTAGAAGCAATCTGGGTTGTGAGGTGAAGCATTACTTCGGATTTAGCACCGGCAATGGACATCTCATGAAGATTGTTCAGGCTGCCATCGAGCAATTTGTCTGTGCACTCTTTAGCTGTGTTCATGGTAGAGTTGACGTTGGAAAGAGCGTCACCCAACATGTTGGAGAAAGACTTAGCATCAGCTTCGGAAGGAGCACTGATAGAGGGTAAACTGGTGGAAATACCCTGAATGGAGTTTGTAGAACTGACGGAGTTCATCTGAGGGGCCTGATTAAGACCGCCAATTCCTTGAATAGAAGAAAATTGCATATTATAACCTCCTCAAAACGTCGAAAAGCTCTCTTTGGAACTACTTGCCAATTTCGAGGGCTTTATTAGCCATAGATTTGGAAGCCTCCAAAATAGTGGCGTTGGCTTCGAAGGCACGGCTGGCCATCATCATGTTGGTCATTTCAGAAATGACATTAATGTTGGGCATAGCCACATAGCCTTTGTGCTCGCCGCTAGTCTGAGCTTTAGGGTTGGAAGGATCGTAAACCCAACGGAAATCGGAATTATCGGCCTGTACGCCAGCAACTTCTACTCCGTTGGCCGCCTGAGGAGCCTCGTCGTCGAAGGAGCAAGCCTGGAATTCATTCTCGAAATCGCCGATTTGCTTCTGGGTGACTACTGCGACCATGCGGCGGAAAGGAGTGCCGTCTGCGGTTTCGGTAGTGTTGACATTGGCGATGTTGGCTGCAGTGACGTCCATCATCTTACGCTGGGCGGTCATACCACTGGATGCTACATCAAAGGTATTGAAAAAGTTCATCGTATAATCCTCCTACCTTGGATTTTTGGCTTTTTACTAGCGGCCGGAGTTGTCGATTACGTATTTTAATGTGCCGTATACGCCGGAAATTTTGCTGGCTAAGGCATTGTACATAATCTGGTTTTTGGCAAGGTTGCTCATCTCTTGGTTAATGTCAAGAGGGCCGCCCACAGATTCTACTGTGGCCTTCAAGGTATCGGCGGTATAGCCGCCGCTGGAACCGAGGCGGAATTCCGGATCTACAGCTGTGTTGGCTGTTAACTCGCCAGTTTCGTCTTCCTGTTCCATGGCCATGACTTCTTTGAGATGGCTCTCGAAAACTACTCGCTGGGAATCATATCCCTCTGTATTGACATTAGCTATGTTACTGGAGATGACCTGCTGACGTAAAGAGGCGGCGTCCAGTGCTCTTTCAAGCAAATTGGTGTCAACTAACTTTACTGGCTTCATCGGTATATTCTCCTCCCTGTTCCGGCAGTCCGCCAGAAGCGGATTAAGCGGAAAAATTAACTCTTTTTCTCCCTAGCATATTAAAGGGGGGCTGTTGCTGATAGTTTGTTTATATATTAACAAACTGTAAACAAGTGCTCCCGAAGTCTCTGCAAAAGGCGCAGAGTATACGAGCATAGGGAAAACTGCCCGTTTTTTCTATGGCGTAGAAGGGCTTTCCTTGTGGGAAAAATAAGTTGGCAATGGGCTCTTTACTTTTGTGGGCTTTTGTGTGATAAAAGGAAAGTTTTTTAGGTATGATGAAAAGCCACCGGTCCACAGCTTTCGTGCTGCATATCGTTCAGTTTTTTTGAGCTTGGCAGGATTGTATCGGAGTAGTTTCTTGAGAGATTTTGCATGGTAAGAAGCTCGGCGTTTTTTTCTACTTTTACTACGTGAGGTTTCGTTCTTTTGGATCCTTTACATACCGGTATTTTAGCATCATTTTGCAGCAATATCTTGGGCATGCAGAAAAAAATGCTCAAACAGACTGGCGTTTCAAAAACTTCTGCTGCCGAAGGTGCGGATAATGTTTCCCTCTCATCTGAAGCTACTCAGGCTCAAGAGGCGTTAGGAGCTGGGATAAGCGCTCCTCAAACCCCGCAAGAACGTTTTTTGGCTGATGCTGTCAGTCAGCTTTCCAGGCTCGATCCGCAGTCTGACGCTTTTTTCTATGAGTCTGTTTCTGCTTTGGTAGATTCTGCTTTACGTGAGGCTTTTGGCGGCAGATTGGGTATGAGTAACGCTTATCCTCAGATGAAAGATAAAATTGTGCGCACAATCATGCAAGATGAACGCTATCAAGACATTTTGGGCGATTTTATAGAGTCTTGGTCTAATATGGAAAATTTAAAAGCCGCCCAAGCTGAAGAAGAGGCTCAATCGGCGGCTGATTTAGCTGAAAATTCAAGTAATGAATATTTCGATGCTTAATATTCGATAGTTATATAACTTAGTTGACATAATTCCTTATGGCTGAAGTCAGGGGCTGTACGGCGCTTGTGGTCATTACTCCGGTATGGTATAGAGCTTACTCTGATTAGGAAATTCTTGAGGGGCTCCGAGTAAATCATTGAGTATGTTTTTCACTTTTAGCGCTGTCTCTTTGCGCATCAGTTTTTCATTGACGCATATCCAGCCAAAACCGTCTTTTTTCAGTTTTAGTAGGTCGTCTTTGAAAATATTGCCGTCTGGAATTTCACCATACTGAGGATCTTCGCATAAAATCAAGCTATTAGTCAGTAAATTGTTCATAAGATAACGCGGCCAGCGAGTTGTTAAAGAAATAGCCATGGGTTTGTGGTGGCAGGTTTGCCAATAGTAATATTCTCCTGGTTGTAATTCTCCGTCTGCTCGTGTCAAGGGTAATTGCAAAATCGCTTTGTGATTGGGTTGTTTTGCCAAGTAAGAACTCAATTGCGGTTGCGAAGCCGAAGATGAAGGCAAAGGAAAAGGAACTGGCGAGAATAGGCTGATTTCCGTATTTATAAGGAAAACCGCCGCCAGTGCGATAAATTCTTTCCTTATAGGGATTTTTGTAAAGAGATGTTTCAGACCTAAAGCTGCCAAAATAGCGGCGCTCAACTGAGTGATAATTGAGAATCTATCGGTTATAACTGCCATTTTGAAGCCTGGTATCATATTATAAGCGATCCAATAAAATATATTTATCGGTTTGGCAAAAGAATCGGAACTGTAATATACAAGGTACGGGCCTGAGGATACTAATAAAGCGGTAAATCCTAAAATTACCCAAAAATAACCCAATCTTTTTGACTTATATAGACCAAGTGTAGCTAAAAATAGGGTGAGCCAACCTATATATGTTGTTTTACAACGCAGATCTACATCGCGAGAAATAGATATTTGTTCTTTCCCCGGTAGAAAATAACCGGCCAAACTTGCATTATTGTGAAAATCGCCTTCTTTGTGAAAAAATTGTAGATTTTGGGCTTGCTGTCTATTGGTAACGTCAATTTGCGCCAAAAGAGAAGTTTGGCCGCTGAGACTGTCGGCAAAGAGTAGCGCTGCTGGGGAAGCCCAGACCAGAGAGAGCAGGCAAGCTAAAGCTGTACAGAACCAATTAGGACGGGAATTAACTATTTTTGCTTGTTGATAAGTTGGTGTTGAGTTAGTCAGCAGGATCCAGATAAACATAATCGCTGCGCTTAGTAAACAGGCTTCGGCGTAGTACCAGGAGCCCAAAGCACTGAAAGCTAAAGCTAAAGAGGTTGCTACAATTGCTTTTATATTAGTAGTTTTTGAGTTTATACATATGATCAGTCCTGCCAAGCTAAGGGGTAACCATTCCAAATTGGTGGTTTCGCAAATAGCACTGGTCAAACCGCTGGTAAGTATAAAAGGACACAGGCCGTAGATTGTACCGGCTGCCGCTGCACTCCAGGTTTCTCTAGTAATGAGGCGGGCCAAAAACCAAGCACCAAAACAGGAAGCATATAATTTTAGGGCTTGGGTTAGATTAAAGGCTGCGCTCAAACTGAACAGGTTATGCAGCAGAGCTGTAATTAGAGCGTTGAGCTGATCGATAACGTAAAGCTTGCCGCCACGGGGGAAATTTTGCAGATCGGTCTGTTGCGGCCAGCGGCCTTGATGAAGTTCGCTGCCGGTCCACCAGGCTCCCCAAACATGCTTCCATAGGTCTGATTGCGGATGGCCCACAAAACGCTCATTCAAACAATTTCTCCAACTGATAGGCTGCTCTCCGGGATTTAAATTCATTAGAGAACTGCCTAACCAAGCACCTATTAAAAACAAAAAAAGTAAGGAAACAATTGCTGACTCTCGCCAAGACGGACAGATATTAAAGGCATCTGGAACAGTAGGGTGTGGAGAAGATCGCAAAATTGGCCTCGGCAGTATAAGTTTGAGGCCAAGTATAGCATATAGCAGTGTCGGTTGTCCCTTCACTGCCCGTATTTAGCAGGAATCTGTCACCTAAAAACAGCAAAACACAGGTGGCAGTTTACAATTTCAGTTCAGAAAAATCTGCTGACTGTTTTCTATACGGCATCATGGATAAATTTAGATACTGGCGGCAAGAAAGGGCTACATTGTCGCGTAGCTCAAAAAAGACCTTCGAAGGTCAAGGAACTATTGGTTTGATAGTTTTTTGGTATGCTGTTATATCGGTTGCTCTATCTCTTTCGGCTTTTTTGTTCTATGAGAATATTAACTCTGTGTATAATTTGCCGGGTGGCCCTTGG
This sequence comes from uncultured bacterium, assembly GCA_934621605.1. Lineage (GTDB taxonomy): Bacteria > Vulcanimicrobiota > Xenobia > Xenobiales > Xenobiaceae > Bruticola. Next base: position 79,989 of record CAKTUZ010000004.1, read on the forward strand.
TCTGAACCTGTGTATTGGCAAGAACATGTCAAGTGTCTTCGTTTTAAAGCTGTTGCCTCTGTAAGTTGGAAGAGGACAGCCCTTTTTATACTTAGCGGTGAACGTTTGGGGAGTCCTGCATTGGAGGAATTTCCTCAATTGCGTGCTTTTGAAGTTGAAGATCTTAATAATGACCATTTGTTTGCTTTCCGTGGCAGTCCTTGGCTTGATAATCTTTTTACGGTCCCTTGTATATTACTGATTGGTAGGCGTTTTACTAATATTTTGTTAATTTGGGGGAGCTTGCTTAGTAATGTGTTGGCTATGGCCTTTTTGCTCAAAGTATTGGGTAGGAGTCGCTTAAGCATTATTTTGGGAGCCGGGCTTTATATTCTTAATCCTTTAAATATTGCGGCACTATCTGCTTTGAATTGGGCTATAGCCTATTCAGCTTGGGGGGTTTGGGGGTTTGCTTTAATTGTAAAAATAGGCCGAGGTGAAAAAGTCAAAGTATTGCAACTCGGTATTGTTTTAATTTTAGCTGCTGTTTTCAACGGTTGGGTAGCGCTCTTCTTGTTGGTGGGGATTATTGTGGCCGTAAAGCATTCTAAAAATCCCCTCGATATGCGTTGCTTCTCTATAAAAACGTTATTCGGTATTGCTACAATCGTATATTTGGCTTCCGCTACTTTGGAAGTAGATTTAAGGTGGTTGAACACTACTAACTTTGTGCTGCCATTAGCTTGTGAAACCATGGCTTTCTTGACTGTGGTAGGCTTAATTGATACCGATATTTTTTCAAAACGTGAATGGTTGCTGTGTATAAGTTGTTTCGTATCGCTTTTATTATTGACTGTATTCGGCAAGTATGGAATTTTGATCGGAGGAATAGTTCTCTCTTTGTGGTGGGTCGTACAATTAAGTCTTTTGCCGGAACGTTGTCATTTAAAGCATAGATATGGGACGTCGATAATTGCATTAACAGTTCTTTTATTCAGTATATTGGGAGTTGAACAAAGTCAACTTGCTCCTTTGCCTGGATTTAATTCTCATATAGCTCCGTCATATTTCTTGCTTTCGCACGTGACAGAGGGGCAAGCCTCTATTTTAGAATTGCCTTTGGTAAAGCAGCCACTTTATTTATTCGCTCAAGTGGAACACGGCTTAAAGCTTGTCTCTGAAAAAAAAATACGGCCACACTGCGACAGTTGCGGCTATCAACTTTTATATGGATTCATAACTAAATTAGATCGAGGCGACGTGCAACAGAGTTATGAATATAAGCAGCTGGCTGAGGATAAAAAATTGTGTCGGAAAGCCTGGCGCCAACTTAGAGACAAAGGGGTCAATTATTTAATTTTGCATGAGCGCGGTTGTAATTGGGCCGAATTACAGAGGGGAGCTGTGAGCGGTGCAACTTACGCTCAGGATTATTTGGCGTTAATGACATTATGCGGTGCTCCAATTTTAGAAGATTATGAGCCTTTATCTAGAGGACGGTGGGGGTGGCCTCAGCAAGATTGGCGTGAAATAAATTGGTATAGAATAGCTGTTTTTAAAGTTCCGCCAGAGGATATTGATAGCAGAAAGAATAGAAATTCGCTATGAGTGCAGAGTATTATGCTAAAGGCGAACACGCCGAACAAACTATCGCTGAAGAAAAATCGTCCGCGGTTTTAAGCAGATTGGGGCGCAGTACCTTTATTTGGCAATTTATTGCCTGTTTGTTGGCAGTTTCTTTGGCAGCTGTAACCTTTGTATTATGGATTTTTATAAGTCGTAGCCATTCACCTCTGGCTACCATTTCAGCGTTGCCTGGGGGCGAAAAATTATCGAGCCGAAAAAATATACAAAAATGTCATTTAACTTTACTGGAATTACTGGAAGGGATGTACTCTCTAAGCGGCGATCCTCAGTTGCTTTTTGAATCTGAGCAAGCTGTAAAGATTACCGCTGTACTTCCTCTGGCTCGTCAATTCGTTGAAGAAGGGCAAGCAGGCAAGTTAGAACAGACTGAGGATGGAGGGTTTGTTGCTAAGAGTGACAATATGGCCGAATATTTGAAAAACTACCTTTGGTCGCTTTTGCGTCCGTGTCAACAAGATGAAATTTACAGCCTTTATGAAAAAAAACGTCTGATGGCGTCGGCGCGTGAGGCTATGCGATTTTTGCCTGAATTTTATACTATGCTTTGCCAAGATGGTGGCTTGCGCGATGATTTTAGTGACTACGGCTTGTCTCCTATGCGGGAAAGATTTGGGCGCCTGCGTATGTTGCATTGGTTGGCTGGAGTTATTCTTTTAGAAACCGATCCCCAATATGCTATAGATGAAAAGCAAGCTGTGTTGCTTAAAGCTATGGAAGAGCCTTTAAAAGCCACTTTGGCTCTCGATTTTGGCAAAGTTCGCTCGGCTTATTTTCCGGTATTAGAATCTCAGGTAAGATCCGTACTTACAGAAAAACAACAACAGCGTTTGCTGGAGCTTTTGTGGCAATATTCGGTTTTGTCTTTAAAATTGGACAGTCACGGAGTTTTGCACAGTTTTCACGCTATGTTGGCTTGTAAAACAAGTTTAGCAGGATTTAATCTAAATATTGAAGATCTATTGCGCACTCCGAATGAAGAAGATGGGGAACTGTCGGTAGCTACCGCCTTACCGAATACTGCTTCTGTCGATTACAGCAAAGACGAAAACGGTGAAGGGGGGGGGATCGCAGCGAATATTCAGCTGCGTCAAGTCATTTGCGGTATTATTTACATATTAGAGCGCGATCCTAATCTCAGACTCAGTGAAGATAAAGTCAATCGCTTGCTGGGATTGCAAAATGAAATAAATGTTTGTTTAGAGAGCGTAAGGCGTAGGGTAGTTTATGAAAAATATCCCCAAGTGCAGGCGGAAGTTATCAATTTACTTAATCAGAAACAGATTCAGGCCATAGCTGCCGATTTAGCTGATTCTGAGCAAAGTTTAACTGAACAATACGGAGAAGATGTGGCCATAAAAGACTTGGATAAATTTTTACGCCAGCGGGAGAGCGAAAATAGTTACGATTCCGGTCAGAAGAGATAATATTGATGGAAACGAAAAACGATAAACCGATTTTGGAAGAAAATAAGCCAGCTTCCGTTTATAGTAGCGAAGTAAAATTTTCGGAAGAGGGTAGCAAAGAGGGAGCCAAACAGTCCGGAACTTTTTGGACGTCGGCTAATATTGGCGGCTTGGTTTTTGTGGCTTTGTTGATAGTTTTTAATTTGATTATTTACAGCGGAGCCTTAGATAATTTGGGTAAGGGAGAAAGTTCCTCTGGGCCCGGTATACAGCAGAGCAACCACCCTGGTATACCCGAGCCCTTGACTGGTGTTCCCGAACCTCCTCCTCCGGGCCAAGTTCGAACCAGCTCTATGAATTTTGCAAACGGTCAAGCGGACGGTCATTTTATTTATCGGGAGGAGGGACAGGGAATACCCGAGCGTAGACCTAATCCACCGCCTCCTCCCCCAATAAAGGCACCGGTTGCTGCAACTCCCAGACAAGTATACGGTACTCAGCTTGTTTCCGGTTTTATCTACTTTAGCCGTTGCCAAGATCCTAAGTTGCACTTAACGGATAAACAACTTGATAGAGGACATAAAATCCTCAGTGAATTGGTGCAGACTTTTCCCAAAGTAAATAATTTGCTTACCAAGTGTGTGAGTTGCTTTACTCCTGAGCAAATTGAATGGGCTAGAGCTCATCGCGGTGAACCTAATTTGGTAGGATATAAGGTTAAAGATAAAGCTGGTTATCAACCGGTAGTCTCTTGTGCTTTGGAAATTTTACAGAAAAAGGCTAAAGCTGAAGAAAAATTAACCCCCTATGTCCATAAGGCGATAGATTTTCAAGTTCAGGATGTGGCGAATATGATCGTTAAACTTGAGTCTGTGTCTGATTTAAGCCTTACTCCGTCTCAAGCTGAAGCCATTTTACCCCTTTTGCGCCAATTGGCGGACTTGGACAAAAAACGTGAAAATAAGCTTCGTCAAGATTTGGGTAATATACTTAGCATAACTCAGATGGAATGGTTGGGAGAAAATATGGATACAGTGCGTTTGGACTATCACAATATTTTAATCCTTTATGCTTTGGAAGTTATGAATTCTGGACGCACAGCCGATAAAAAGAAAGAGAAGTAGTTAATTATGTACAGCAATTTAGAAGAAAGATTAAATTCGGAAGAACAATTGATCCCTGCGTCTGTTCCCGAGCTTGAACCGGGCAGCGAAGAAATCGCTATTACAAAAATTGTGCATGATAAGTTAAAAGAACAAAATTGCCTTCTGCCCGGTGAACGTGAAAGCGTTGCTTATCGTTTAGCTGAAATTATGGTTAGCGCTAAGAATTTATATGTGGAGGTTTTACCTCGTCTGGTCAATTGCGATAAGACTCAATCTTTAAATGAGGAAGAAGAGGTTGAAGACGGGCATGTACATCACGAGTGTTCTTGTGCGAGCGAGGATGACTGTGACGAGGATGACGAATATAGAAAGCAGCCAATAGAAGAGGCGCCTGTTTTTAACGAATTAGCTGGAGCTCGCATGGCTTTTATCCATTTGCGCGATCTTATTGCCGATTTTGACGATGCCTTTATGGTAGCTATGGCTTCTCAACGCGAAGCTGACGGAAATAAAGATAAGTTGGAAGAAGCAGATTTTGAGTATGAAGAATAGGTTGGAAGCTGATTCCATTCAGGATGGTACCCGGATTGTCGGGGGAAAAATTGGGGAGGAGAGCGGTGCCGGAGATGGCGTGGTTTTCTTTTCTGAACCTTGTGAGAGTATGTCCGAAACTGAGCTTGAACAAAAAGCTCGAAAGATTTTATCGCAAGTTTTTGGCTACCATTCTTTTCGCGGTCCGCAGCAAGAGATTATTTTGCATTTAGCTCGCGGTGGAAGTGCTGTAGTGCTTATGCCTACCGGAGGCGGCAAGTCTTTATGCTATCAAATTCCGGCCTTAATGCGTTCAGGGGTTGCTTTGGTTGTGTCGCCGCTTATTGCTCTTATGCAAGATCAAGTCGATGCCTTAGTCGGTAATGGTGTGCGGGCCGCTTTCTTAAATTCTTCTCTTACAGCTCAGGAAGCTCGTCGTATTTGTGCCAAAATTTATTCTGGACAGTTGGATTTGCTTTATGTCTCGCCGGAGCGGGCCATTATGGATGGATTTTTAGATATGCTCGGCTCTTCTCGCTTGTCTCTTATTGCTATAGATGAAGCTCATTGCGTATCGCAGTGGGGTCATGATTTCCGTCCTGAATATGTTCAATTGGCCAAATTACGCGAGCATTTTCCCGGAGTTCCTTGGGTAGCTCTTACGGCTACTGCCGATGAGGCCACTCGCAGTGATATTATTAATCATTTAGGGCTACAAGAAGCCAAGCGCTTTATTACTAGTTTTGATCGTCCCAATATATATTACAGTATTTGTGCTCAAGCTTCGGGAATGGCTGAAACCAGGCGCCGTTTCTTGGCTTTTTTGCAAAATAAGCATAGGGGAGATTCTGGCATAGTCTATTGTTTGACTCGCAAAGATGTTGAGAAGACGACTAAGTGGCTGCGTGATTTAGGTTATGAGGCCTTGTCCTATCATGCTGGTATGAGCAATGAAGAGCGAGCCGTCAATCAGACGCGCTTCGTTCAAGAAGAAGCTATTATTATGGTGGCGACGGTTGCTTTTGGTATGGGTATAGATAAGCCCAATGTGCGCTTTGTGGCTCACTTCTGTCTTCCCAGCAGTGTGGAAGCTTACTATCAGGAAACGGGGCGTGCTGGTAGGGACGGTTTGCCTTCTTCGGCCTGGCTTTCTTACAATATGTCCGATATTGTTATGCGTCAAAGTTTTATCGAAAATTCTTCGGCCGATGAACTGCATAAAAATATTGAAAGGCGAAAATTACGGGCTCTTTTGGGCTTTTGTGAAACGGTTACTTGTCGTCGCCGCGCTCTCTTGGAATATTTTGGCGAGGAAGCTCAAGATAATTGCGGATATTGTGATAATTGTACGAATCCGCCTCATGCTGTAGACGGATTAATTTATGCTCAGAAAGCTCTTTCTTGTGTCTATAGAACTGGTCAGCTCTATGGGGCAGCCTATTTAATCGATGTGTTGCGCGGTGCTAAAACAGAGCGTTTATTGGCTCAAGGACATGATAAGCTGAGCACTTACTCTATAGGTAAAGAATTGAGTGTTAAACAATGGACGTCTGTTTTTCGTCAACTTATGGCAGCTGGATATCTGAAGGTAGATTTAGCCGGTTACGGCAGTATAAAACTTACTAAACGCAGTCGGGATGTGTTGGAAGGTAAAGTTAAATTACCTTTGCGCATAGATGAAGAGTTTAAAGCTACTCAGCTTAAAAAAGAAGCTAAACAGTTAAAACGATCTGTATTAAATACTTTAACTGAACGATCGGATAGCAACCAAACGGCTCGATCTGTCAGCGAGCTCTTTGAAGTTCTGCGGCGCAAGCGTATGGAATTGGCTCGTCGAGAGGGAATTGCTCCCTACTTGGTATTACATGATGCTTCACTGCTGGCTATGGCTCAACAGAGACCGCGTACTTTGGAAGAATTGTCGCAAATTTCAGGCTTTGGTATGGTTAAATTACAAAAATATGGCGTTTCTATGTTATCTGTAATTGCCGAATTTCTAGCTGAGGAACGTTTAGCTCATTGACCTTTTAGAACAAAAAATTGGCGAAAAATAAGCCCTTTTATAGTTAGCTAATGCTTTTTTAAGAAGGTTTGCTGCTGAAGTTTTGCGAATTTTTTTTGCAAAGTTCGGTTGTCCGTTTTATGACCGGTCGGCACAGAAAATGTACTCTTAAACTTAGCTGCCAAACAAAAATTGTGGCATATGACCTTCACCGTTGGCAGTAACGCTAATTTTTGGAGTGGATTTACTGCTTGTTGGCTAAAAAAGGTAGGTTAGTTTACAAGATGAGCTCAGAAATTATCAATGTTGAGCGTCCTGTGTATAAGGGAAAAGGCCAAGGCAAGCCGACTATTTTATTCTCGTCGGTATTCGGCCCTTATGCCCAGAATGATGCTTTTGGCAGTCGTGCCATCAACCCTATGGAACTTTATCATAACCAGGTAACAAGAGTGCAGGGGCCTTTTTCTTTGCGTATGTTCCATCGCTCTTGGGGGTTGATGTTTATTCAACAAAATATTCATTCTCCGTCTACTGTGTTGGATTTTCCTACTCAGGAGAGATTTATTCACGAATTACAAGCCGGTGATTATGATATCGTAGGTATAAGCGGTATCGTAGCCAACGTACATAAGGTGCATCGCATGTGCCAATTGATACGTCGTTACTCTCCACGCAGTGTTATTGTGGTGGGCGGTCATGTGGCTTCTATACCTGGCTTGGAGAATATGATTGATGCCGATTACGTGGCCAAAGGGGAAGGTGTAAGTTGGTTCCGTCATTTCCTTGGTGAAGATGAAACAGCTAAGATCGTTCATCCTGATATAGTTTCTGGATTTGGGACCCGCCTTTTCGGTTTTGATGTAAAAAGCAGCAGTCAAGATACTGCAGCTACGGTAATTACTTCCGTAGGTTGTCCGATGGGATGTAATTTTTGCGCCACTTCCGCTCTGTTTGGTGGTAAGGGACATTCGGTCACTTTTTTCGATAGTGGGGAAGAACTTTACAATTTAATGTGCGGCTTTGAGCGTCGTTTGGGTACCAGTTCTTTCTTTATTATGGATGAAAATTTCTTGCTTAACCGTCCTAGAGCTATGGAATTGTTGGATTTGATGGAACGAGACGGTAAAGCTTGGTCTCTTTATTGCTTCTCTTCAGCTAATGCTTTGCGTCAATATTCCATGGATGAACTTTTGCGTTTGGGGCTCTCTTGGCTTTGGATGGGACTCGAGGGGGAAGATAGTCAATATGCCAAACTTAAGGGGTGCGATTCTGTAGAATTTGTGGGACGGCTTCAGGAACTGGGTATTAAAATTTTAGGTTCCAGTATTATAGGTCTGGAAAACCATACCCCAGAAAATATCGACCAAGTCATCGCTCGTGCTATAAAACATAATACAGATTTTCATCAATTTATGCTTTATACTCCTTTGCCTGGTACGCCGCTTTTCCAAGAACAAGCTGCTAAGGGAACCATGCTTGAGGATGTCGATTTGGCCGATATTCACGGTCAGTATCGCTTTAACTTTAAGCATCCTTATATTACGCCCGAGCAAAGTGAGGAATTCTTGCTTAGAGCCTTCCAAGCTGATTATGACGTCAATGGCCCCAGCGTTTTTAGAGTGATCAATACCGTATGGAAAGGTTGGAAAAATTTCCATAAATATGATAATAAAAGAGTCTTGCGTCGCTTAGAACAAGATTCTTCTACGATACGTCGTTACGCTTATGGCGCTTTGTGGGCTATGGAGCAATATTTGAAAGAGTCAAATCGCAGTGTTCAAGAGCGCATTCATACTTTGCGTGAACAATTTGCCCATGATTTTGGTTCTTTAACTAAAATGATCGGTATGATTAGCGGCCCGGTTATTTTGGCTTCTATACGTCGTGAGGCTATGCGTTTGAAAAACGGCTTCACCGTAGAGCCTAGTACCTTTGTGGAAAGGCGCAATTGGGCTGGCCTTTAGGTAGTTAGTTTACTAAATATAGAATGTGAAGGAATCGCATTTTCTTCGCGTGATGTATAAATATATGAGCAGGGCATTGTCCATTGTAGAGAGAGCGTAAGACCTGTTGATTCTCAGGAGGCAAGGCTCGTTAATATCTTAGAATTCTCTGGCTTTTAGCTATGAGGAGTATGTCGATAAGGCCCATAATATCAAAATTAGCCCGAGAAATTTAGCTTCCCGGGCTAATTTGTATTATGCAATTTTATTGCATAAATCAGTTATTACTTATTTTCGATTGTTAAAGGGATAAATTTAGGCAAGCCGAGTTTACCGTAGGCTGTTTGATCCAGCTCTACAAACCAGTCATCAGTTAAAGGTTGATCAATACTTACTCTGTACTGGTTGTCAACAATATTAATTGTACTTATGGCTCCGCCCTGACTTTTACTCCAAGCGTTGGCTTGAGGGTACTTGTCAATGATTGTCTTGGGCAGAATGAAGTTCTCAGCTCCCATGGTGGTTACATCGTCAATATCATCCGGAGCGTAAGTAATTTTACCGAAAACATCGATATAGAGATCTTTACTCGGGATCTCTGAAGCCTTAATGGAACTTAAAATCTCTGTAGACGGCGTATCTTTGCCAGCAAAGAAGACAGAGCTATCGGCGGCATGGACGTGCAGAGCGTGAGTATCAGTAAGAGACTTGTCAAGCTTGCCATTGTCGTTATAAGAGGCTGTCACTTTGGCAACATAGGCTTGTGCTGAGCTGGGGACGCTGTTTACAGTGACGTTGTTGTCAACGATAGAAACTACTTTGTCGCTCTGCTCGACAGTAAAATTGGTGTCGCCGGTGACGTCGACATTTTCCGGAACGGGGCCCCGGTCTTTATTCTGGGTATAGATAGCCGTAGCTGTAAAAGACTGAGAGCCAACTGCGACTACTTCGGTTTTCTTTTCGCTGGTGGTTGCGGTGATGCCCTGTAAAGCTATCACTTTTTGGCCTAAGTTGGCATTAGCCACGTCTTGCTTGCATATCAGCACTTTACTGTAGGGCTCTGCGGAAGTGGCATCGTAAATAGTCACTTCTTGTTTATCTATTTGGGATGGAGCGATTTCGATAGAAGCGAGCGTTTGGGCCGTCACGTAAATAGGCTGTTGCAACAGAGCGGTAATATTGCCACTAGCACTAGCTACAGGAACGACAGCTTTAACGGCGTTGGCAGGGACTTTACCTTCGTGAATACCGGTAAAACTTACGCCGGTGTAGGTGTGGCCTTTGTCGCTCTTGCTTAAAACATCGGCGTACTCATCGATACCAGTGACATCAGCGAAAGAAATAAGATTGATCACGTTCTTGCTACCGTCGGTAGTTTGTACTGGTAAGCTTAGAGTGGTGGTCTCTTCAGGACTTAATACGTAACGATTAGCTTGGAGGTCGACTTTAGAAGGCGCTGCAAAACCTGAAACCTGGGGAGCTAATACAATGGCTTCAGCATTATCGTAATCCCAGGCAATACCATTTATACCTACAGCCACAATGGAACCGAATGAATCATAATAGGCGGCAGTAGCAAATTTTGCTGTACTGGGAACGCTGGGTACGGACACATCGCGATCGGTGACGATGTCGGAGTGTTTAAGATCATAAGGATTGGTTACTTTGACTACATTACCTTTGGAATCGGTGAAGCTATAGCAGACCTGAGTAATATCTTTGTGTATAAAAGTTCTTCCAGAAGCAGCTAAAGAGTATTTAAAAATTACGTTATTGTTGCCGCTTAAAGTTCCGGGAGTAGTGGAGCCGTTGTGAGTACCACAACCGACTGTCGTAAGGGCTAAACCTAAACCGGCGGCAGCTGTAAAAGCAATGAAACCGAATGTGTTCTTCTTCGCCATAATAAAATTGAAAGGATCCTTTCGCAATGATACTAAACGGCCACTAAAAAACGACAGCCGCGCTTTGGAGCTGCGCTGATTTTTTGCTACAGCCGAGGGCAGCTCCGCAGCTAAAAAACATGATAACGGGTTGACAAGTTCCACACTTTAGCCCCGGCACCTTTTACGAGACTCAGTGTGGTCCGTCTTTTAGTATTCCTTCTCTAATGAGTGTGACTATGACATCCGTCATGATCGTGCAGATTATAGCGTTTGTTGAGTTCTTCTTGACTAAGCTTGTGTTGACCGCGCTTTTCCGGATGAGCTTTATATTTTTGACAATGCTTCAGAAGATTTTGGGCCTCTGAATCATTGGGATCTATTTCGAGAGCGATTTCCAATTCTGTAATAGCTTCATCATATTTTTCTTGTAAGTAATATTCAGTAGCTAAAGAGTAGCGCAGTTTTACACTGTCTTTTATGGCCTTAATTCCGTCGCGATAAACTTCTATTTCTTTTTCATGATTGCCTTTAAAGTGATGAACACTGGCTATTTCTAAGAAGCTTTCTTCCATGGGATAGGTTCTTGTCGCAGCTTGGAAACACTCCAAAGCTGCGTCATCATTGTTGTTGTGAAGATGCTCGTGCCCCATATTATGAAAAGCAACGGCTGTTTGAAATTGTTGGTGTTCTTTAACAACAGGAGGAATAAAAATTATCCCCACTATAAATAGTATAACTATTGCTACAATTTCAATAATTTGTAGTTTTTTCTTTTTGGGATCTGTATAATAAGTTAGAAAGGCCAAGTAAGTAAACCTCCACTCTGATCATTCATAGACTGATATTATAACACTGTCTTAAGTTTGTAGACTCTGTTGAACGCTTGAAGCGTCTTTAGTTTGGTAGCATATAATGTGGGCCAAATAAAAAGAAATTAAATCTGTAATTATAAGTAATAATAAGGTCAAGGTCGGAGCGTGCAAAACGTAAGTAATTGCGTATTTAAAAGCACACAGCCAGCCTATAAAAGATACTATGCCGAAGACTGCTCCCATAAGGCGTATTTTGTTGCTCGCATCCGGTGTAGCCATAGCCAGAAGGGCCACAGTGAAGGGTACAGCCATTATTAAATCGATAAGATAATGGCAACCTACGCTGAAAGTAGACAGAGCAGTTAGGATTACCAAAACGATAGCTAAATGACGGTAGATAGGCTTAGCTCTATAAAGTGAATAGTAAACAGCCAAGATCCAAGATAAATGTAAACTTGGCATACAATTGCGATACAAATAGTAAGGAGCTTCTATGGGTACAGGGTTCATAGTGGCAGCAGACCAAGGGCCATTAGGAAAAGCGTTTGTATAGCAATAGAGTTTTGTTCCTACAGCAGGTAGAAAATGGTAAGATAGTTCGCCTCCTATAGCTATCACGATAAAAAATACGGCTGGAATTAAGCTGTGGATATGACTTCTCTTTTGCTGAATGTTCTCCTTATAAACGATAATTTGGGCTAATATCATCCATATCGGTAAATAGTAATATATAATTTCCATGAATTTGGAATATATTACGTGGTTGCGTAAAAATTTGGCTATAATAAAACTCACTTGTACTCCCCACAGGGAGTCTAAAGCATACAGATGAGGATCATAAACATAATATCCGGAAATAAAGATATTCAAACAAAGAAGAGATGGCATAACTATGGAGAAGAACAAGGTCTCCAAGCATTGATTTAGCTCTTCGCGATGGTCTAATCTGTACGCGTGTCCAGCTCTCCACAATATCGCCAACAAACAACCAATAAGTAAGCCGGGGCCTAAGAATAAAAATTGCTCAAAAAGGGAAATGTTTGGTCGATAGTTTATCATGGAGGCGATAATTGACGGCCTATAATATCTCAAAGTGAGTTCAAAAATTATACCTAAAACAGCGGCGCCTATGAGTTCTCGCTTTTTTATAGGTAAAATTAGTAGGTAAGCTAATACTCCACCTAAGCAAGAAGTAGGTATAAGATTTGTATTAAAAGTTTGATTGAATAAAATCTCATGAAAGCAAGGTTGATTTAGCCAACCAACTAGTGGAGCAAATTCGAAAATTGCTATGAGACCAAGTAATATCCATAGCATCACTATGTATGGGCTTTTTTTCATAAATGTAAGGCAGCTCCGCTGAAGAAAAAGAAATCATCGCCTGGAATACCACAAAGTGAAGTTGTTTCCTATACAGAGAATGTATAGATAATGAAAAAAGCCCTGTCTGCATTCAGTTGGTGCAGGACAAGGACTTTCAATTACTTGATTCTGGCGAAGCTTTTGCTCTTACTTATCATTATCCAAAGGTTTCATAGTGGGGAAGAGCAAGACGTCGCGGATGCAATTTTGGCCAGTTAAAAGCATGACTAAACGGTCGATGCCGATACCTAAGCCGCCCGTAGGAGGCATACCGTACATAAGAGCATTGAGGAAGTCTTCATCTAAAGGATGAGCTTCATCATCAATACCTTTAAGAGCTTGCTGCTCTTCAAAGCGTTTGCGCTGATCGAAAGGATCGTTCACTTCACTGAAAGCGTTGGCTAACTCGCTGCCGCAAACGAAAAGCTCGAAGCGGTCGGTCAAAGTAGGATCGTCATCTTTGCGCTTGGCTAAAGGAGAAAGCTCTACGGGCTGCTCGGTAACAAAGGTGGGCTGAATGAGATGCTCTTCGCAAGTAGCTTCAAAGATCTTATCAAACAATTGAGCTAAAGTATGCTCTTTGTTCCCTAAGTTGATACCAAGTTCCAAAGCTTTTTCTTTAGCGCGTCCGGGCTCTCTGAGTTCTTTGATGGAAATACCGGCATATTTTTGGAACAAAGAATCCATGGTAATACGCGGATAAGGAGGACGTAAGTCGAGTTCGTGACCCATAAAAGTGACGTTGTGGGTATGGAGAACTTCGTTGCAGCAAGTGTCGATAATACCTTCGGTAATCTTCATCATGCCTTCACAGTCGCTCCAAGCTTCGTAAAGCTCGATGGTGGTAAACTCAGGATTGTGTTTAGTGTCGATACCTTCATTGCGGAAGAGTCGACCGATTTCGTATACTTTTTCCAAACCGCCGACAATGCAGCGCTTCAAGTGAAGTTCGGTAGCAATGCGCAAGTACATATCAACATTGAGCGCGTTGTGGTGAGTGACGAAAGGACGAGCAGCAGCGCCGCCGGCTACGGTAGACATACAAGGAGTTTCCACTTCCAAGAAACCCATGCTGTCGAGATGGCGACGAATGGCAGCGATAATATGGCTGCGTTTAATGAAGACTTCGCGTACGTCTTTATTGGCGATAAGGTCGGCATAGCGCTGTCTGTAACGTACTTCAACATCGGTTAAACCGTGGAATTTCTCAGGCGGAGGAATTAAACTCTTGGCGGCAATGCTCCATTCTTTTACTCGTACGGAAAGTTCGCCACGACTGGTGCGGAAAACCACACCTTTGACTGTGATAAGATCGCCCAAATCGGCCAAACTTAAACGTTTATAAGATTCCTCACCCAATACATCGTATTTAAAGTAAAGCTGAATACGGTCGGAAAGATCAGTTAAATCGATAAAGGAAGCTTTACCGTGACCGCGCCAAGCGGTGATACGGCCAGCTAAGCTGACTTCTTCTTCTGACTCTTCTTCAGGAGCTAAATCTTTATATTTATCTTTAATGAAGGCGGCATTTTTGGTGCGGATAAATTTTTTACCGTAAGGGTTGAGGCCTTGCTCTTCTAAGGCTCTCAAGTGCTGAATGCGAATGGCTTGCTGCTCGCTTAAGCTGAGCTCGGGAGCAGCTTGGCGCTTAGCCTTTTTCTGTTCTTGACTCATTGCTGACCTTTCTGTATCTGTCTGCACAAAAAAGGCCCCGTCTTACCTTATCGGTCTGTTTTAGGCGGAACCTTCAGATTTGACGAAAAACGTCTGAAAAAATTAAGCGATTTTTACACTGACCGGTTGAATACTCTCAATCTTCCAGGAGATGATTCCGCTGGGAGTCTTTACGTCGACAATGTCACCCAAACCGTGACCGAGTAAGGCAGCACCTAAAGGACAATCGTTGGAAATACGACCGTTTTGAGGATTGGTCTCGCGGGTACCGACGATCTCTAAGGAGTAACGCTCTTCGTTGCCATTTTCGTCTTTTTCGGTATTAACGATAGTAACGAGTACGCCGAGGTTGACTTCTCTGAGCTGGCCGCCGACATTACCTTCGGCATCTTCACCAATAATGGTGTAGTTTTGTAAAACGCGCTCGAGTTCGCTAATGGTACCCTCGACGAAACCTTGCTCGGCTTTGGCGCTTTCGTATTCGGCGTTTTCGGAAATATCACCGAATTCACGGGCTATGCGGATACGCTCAGCAATTTGCTCACGTTTGGTAGTTTTTAAATAGTTGAGCTTCTGTTGAGCATCAATCAGACCTTGCCTGGTTAAATAATTGGTTTTTTCGTTAGCCATATTTGCCTCCGACGCATAGCGTTAAATGCGTTGATGTATAAGAGAATGGAAGATTAGTCCTGAAGCTTGACAACACGCGGTTTGAACTCGAGACGCTTGATTAAGTTTAAATAATCTTGCGGTTCGACTTCTTCCCATTTTTTACCTAAAATCGCCAGCATTACGGCCTCCATAACGTTTGTGCCGAAGGAGCGTCCGTTAAATTCGGGCGTAGTAGTGACCAAGTATGTTACACCGCGCTTGCGCAATTCGTCAAGATCTTTGCTAGTGACCGTATTGGTTATAATTGTTTTGCCTTCCAAGCGGTCGGGGAGATGGCGACGGATAAAGAGGAAGTCGCCAGCTATGATTTCGGCATCTTGGTAATATTTGTCTGTTAGTGGAGTCGGCTCAATATCTGCTTGTTTTTTGCCTGTTGGATAAAGCATACTTATAGGCAATTTGCAAAAATCTGGCAGCAACTTGTCGGCTCTTTCGGCCAGTTCGTCCAAACTTAATATGGGCTGATCTAAATTTAAAGAGAAAATCAGATCTCCATAAGTAACTTTGGCTCCGGCTTCTTCTAAAGCTCCGGCCATACCGAAGCGATCTAAAGCGCAGACCATCAATACTTTCTTGCCTTTGAGAGGAATGCGTTCGTCGTTAGTCAGCATGCGGATAATTTCACGCTCTAAAGTGTTTTTGAGACCACTGCCGTCTACTACGGGAGTCTGTTGCACAAGTTTAAGTAACTTCAGGCCATCGCGTAAAGCGTAACGTTTAGTCTTGCTATATAAATAGACGTCGAGACCTCCCAAACCTATGGCATCGACCTTTCCGTCTAGCTCTTTTAATACTTCTTTGGCTCTGCGTAAATCACCATCGGTGCCGCGACGAGAAATTTCAAAGGGAATACCCAAAAGCTCAGTGGTTACGCTGTGATCACGAGTGGAGGAGCCGATACTGACACTCACCACATGCTTCATTGTCTTATTATTTGCTTGATCTGTCATAATTAGAATGTGCGCGAACTTTTGTTACGCTCCTTCGATAAAGTTCTGACTTGCTCAATGCGCTCATTGGTAATCGGTTCGTCAAAGGCGCGGAAACCGGCCAATTTAAAGCCATGCTTTTTAGCCAGACGGCTTATTTCTTCCACTTTCTCTATTTGGAGTCCCCTGCCGATAGAGAAGTCTTCGAAGCGTCCTTCCAATGTGAGTATCATTGTTTCAGCCATACAGGCTAAGCAAATGCCTTCAGGAAAACCAAAGTCGAAATTGAATTTGGGATTTTTACCCGGAGCGACACAGACACCACCTTCAATTACCAAAACATCGGGACGCAACTGAGCCACTTCACGACAAACATCATGGGGAACGGCTACGTCACAAATTACTGAACCGGGTTTAAAAATATTGGGCTGTAGGATATCCCCTCCGGAGGAAGTGCAACTTACTACTAAGTCAGAGCGCTTAATGTTAGTACTCATATCAATAGAGATTTCTATATTGGTATGAGGGTATAGAGAGTGAATATCTTCGGCTACGTTGGCCAAACGCTGTTCTGAGCGACCGAGTAAAATGAGCGTACCTACGCCGCGCTTAGCCAATATTTTGGCACAGACGCTACCTATTGAACCTGTGGCTCCAACTACCGCTACCGTGGCTTGAGTCGGATCGAGTCCCAAAAGTTCGCAAGCCTTGGTTGCCCCCTCTACGGCTGTCGCCACGGTATAGCTGTTGCCGCTGGTGACTGCAATATCCATTTCTCTGGCTACTGTTAAACCGGCTGAACCTACAACTGAGGTGTAACCACCTAAGCCTACAATTTGTGCTCCGTCAGCTTCAGCTAATTTACAGGCGTCTATGATACGTCCTAATACCAATTGACGGTCCAAACCGGTTATCTGTTGAGGAAACAGAGGAACAGTGTAAAAGTCGCCTTCAATCTCGCTACCATCATAGGCAGAAGTCACTCCGGTTATGTGAGAAGCGTGGTAGGAAGGTGTCCACTCGAGAACTTTTTTTACCAGAGGCTCGCGTTTACCGGCTACGTTAGGGAGATGGCGAATAATGTCGCGCATTCCTAGAGGGTGAATTAAGAAGCCAAAGCGGTTCACTGTTCAGGCCTGTCCTTCGATACGTGATTTCATGCTTTGAAGCATCATATCGGAGTTTTCGGTAACTTTAACTTTTAAAACTCCACCGATCAAGTTAATCAACTCCGGAATACCGAAATCAAAATCTACAGTTAAGGTAATTTTGCATCCCTCAGCGCAAGGTTCAAAAATCCACTGCCCTTCAAATTTGTCCAAGTCGCCTTCGATAAGTTTGTAGCTTACTATCAAATGTTCGTCATCGAAGTGATCTTCTTCGGTCCAAATAATTTCGGTGCCGTCGATCTCTGTGCTCCAATCGGTAACGGTCATATTTTCGCCGCGTTTGACAACTTCCACGCTTTGAACGTCGGGCATGAATTTAGGGAAGCTTTCCATGTCTTTGGCAAGTTCATAAGCGGCTCTAGGGTCGCCTTTTGCAATAATGCTGCGGGCTACGTAGGTCATAATTCCTCCGGTTACTATTGAGACTGAGACGAAAGCGAACTGCCGTCAAGCTAAAGAAGCTGGTCGGCTGGGAGAGACGCCGCTCTCCTTATTTTTTTCTGCTGTGTCTTCGATTGCTAAACTTGATGCAAGTAAAGCGGTCGCAAATCAGCAGACCTAACATTCCCATGTTCTGTGGGTAGGACTTCGTTAAGTCAAGATACCGTTTTGATCGTACATAAGTGTTGCGGTTAATTTTTTTAACTAAAAGGCTTAGATCAACACCTACCTATATACGATAAAATTTAGGTGCGCTCGGCGAAAAGTTCTCTTGTCTTGGCCAAAGATTCGGCTAAGGCTTTTAAACACAGATCGATATCTTCGCGAGCAATAGCTAAAGCAGGCTCAAAGCGGATGACCTTGGGCTGATTTAAGGTATAAACGGCTATGATATTGCGGTGAGACATTTCAGAAATAATGGAGCCGGCATATTCTTCTTTTACAGATTCAATGCCAAGGAGCAAACCGAGACCACGCACTTCCTTTATTAAATCGGAATATTGGGCGGCTAACTTTTCAAGTTCGGTTTTAAAATAGAGACCGCTTTCGGCGGACTTGCGGCATAAATCTTCCTTCTCGTAAACTTCCAGGGTGGCTAAACCAGCTGTGCAAGCTAAGGGACTGCCGCCGAAAGTGGAAGTGTGAATAGTGGGACGCCCTTTAAAAGCCGACCATACTTTGGGTGTGCCGACGAAAGCGCCTATGGGAAGTATGCCGCCGCTTAAGGCTTTGGCCAACACTAAAATGTCGGGGGTTACATTCCAGTGATTGACAGCAAACATCTTACCGGTACGTCCGAAACCGGTCTGTACTTCATCGGCAATTAAAAGTGCGCCGTGTCGGTCACAGACTTCGCGTATTTTTTGCATATAGCCGTCAGGGGCAACGTGGATACCGCCTTCACCTTGCACCGGCTCCACGATTACAGCAGAGACAGTTTCGTCTACGGCGTCTTCCAAAGATTTTATGTCGCCAAAAGGAATATGGCGTACTTCAGGCATGAGCGGTTCAAAAGGATCGCGATAGTTGGGACGGCCGGAAACGGCCAAGCCGCCAGTAGATTTGCCGTGAAAAGCGTTGTTCATGGCTACAAAAGTAGTGCGACCAGTGGCTAAACGGGCAATTTTTAAAGCACCTTCAACGGCTTCGGTGCCGCTGTTGCAGAAGAACGTGTATTGCAAATCGCCGGGGGTAATTTCGGCCAATTTTTTCGCTAATTTAGCCTGGGCTTCGGTGAAAAATACTTTGGCCGAAAGAGACATCTTGTGTAATTGCTTTTCGACAGCGGCGATAACGTGGGGATGGGAATGGCCTACACAAAATACGCCGTAGCCGCCGGCCATATCTAAGTATTTTTTGCCGGTGATGTCCCAAACATACGTTCCTTGAGCGTGATCTTCGACGGTACCCAGACCGGTAATACGCATTACTCTGGCTAAATCCGGATTTATATAGTCCTTATACATGCGGGCTACATCTTTTGAGGTCAATTCTTCTGTCATTCTTTAATCACCATACTTTTCAGCAAATCGCTCCTATCGCGTAGAGGGCAAACCCGCTTGAATTTCCTATTGGCATGGCCGTGGCCAGGCTTTATGTGTGCGGGCTCGCTGTCGATTTTTCTTCTTTAAAAAGTTGCCTAATCCCCAGCTTACAAACTCCCCCAAGAGTTCGTCCGCCTTCGACAAGGTATGAGCTCTTCCTTGTGCACTCATAAGTTCGAGGGAGGAAGAAAAGTAAAAATTAAAAAAATAGCGCCCTCATATGGGCCGGTGGAGTAAAATTTTACAATTGAATTTGAAAACTGTGTGCGCTGTGACTGCTGCGGTTATTTTATGCCTAATATTTGCTTACGGTCGATTTAGCATATCGGTTTTATCTCCGTATTCCGCCGCTTCTGGGCGAGCTTCACTTTGGGATGACAACTTTAAGCCGGAAGGTAAGCAACGCCGCCAACGGGTGGTGTCGCTTACCCCCAGTCTTACAGAGACAATCTGCGCCTTGGGTGCAGAAGAATCTTTAGTGGGAGTAACCGATAATGATGATTATCCTCCTTCGGTAAGTCAATTGCCAAGTGTCGGTGATATGTATCCTAATTTGGAGCTTATTGCTGCAGCAGCTCCTGATTTAATCGTTTATGATGAACGCTTGCTTCCTTCCGGAGTTGCCAAGCGTTTAGCTAAACTGAAGGGGCGACATCTTCCTTTACGTTTGGATAGTTTACAAGATTTAGCCGAAATTCTGCCTGTTTTAGGCCAAGCTCTAGATAAACAAGAAGAAGCGAATGCTTTGAGTCATCTACTAGCTGATTTCATTGCTGATTGTCGGGAGCGTAATCGGGGGCTCAAGGTCAGACCTACAGTTTTTTTGGTCATTTGGCCTAATCCCATTATGACAGTAGGCCGCAGTTCCTATATAAATACTTTAATAGATTTGGCTGGCGGCCAAAATTGTTACGCTAATTTAGCTGCGGCCTACCCGACCGTTTCCTTGGAAGACTTGCTACGGCAAGATCCGGATATAATTATTATGAATTGCGAAGGTTGGCTCGACATATCCGAATTGCCGGGGTGGTCTTCTTTGCAAGCTGTGCAAAAGGGGCGAGTGCACTATATCCCTTCCAGTTTGTTGCACCGTCCAACTATGCGTTCGTTGCAAGGTGTAAAAATGTTGCGTCAGTATTGTGAGGTTGATTGTGAAGGCTGATAATGGCGAAGCTATTTATTTAGAACGGGATTGGGGGCGATTGCGGCAACGTTTAACAATTGTGGTTTTGTCTGTCATAATATTGGCTGTATCTGTGATACTTGCTTCGCTGTATGGTTCGGTCAACTTGCCTTGGTCAGATTTTGTAAATTTGCTGAGCTGTTCTCCTTCAACACCGGAAGCCAGCCGCATTATAATTTGTGAGTTGCGTGGGCCGCGCATTTTGTTGGCTATAGTTGTTGGTGCAGCTTTAGCTTTATCTGGTTGCGGATTTCAGGCTATATTGCGCAATTCTCTGGCTGATCCATATATCGTTGGTACTTCTTCAGGAGCTTCACTGGGAGCTACTCTGGCTATAGTATTGCATATACCTAATTTGAGCTCAAATTTGCCCTCTGTGCCTTTGATGGCTTTTATTGGAGCTGTTTTGGCCATGTTGGCTGTTTATCGTTTGGCTAAAGTCGGCAGCGTTTTACCGGTTGGTACATTTTTATTGGCTGGAGTTATCGTGGGCTCTTTTGCTGGCGCTATGGTCAGTTTGCTTATGAGTTTGGCTGGGCAGGATTTGCAGCGGGTGCTTATCTGGATGATGGGAACTTTGGATCAAGCCGACAGTAAATCTTTGCTAGCAATTGTTCCTTACTTATTGGTAGGAGCTGTTGTTTTATATCTGTACGCTGTACCTTTGAATATGCTCTGTATGGGGGAAGAACATGCTCAGGCTTTGGGTGTAAATGTTGAAACTTTAAAAATTGTTGTGGTAGTCGCTTGTTCTTTAATGACAGCTGCCTCTGTAGCTGTAGCCGGTATGATCGGTTTTTTGGGGTTGGTTATACCTCATATTACGCGGACTTTGATTGGCCCAGATCATCGTTTGCTGCTTCCTGTCGCTGCTCTCAATGGAGCTTCTTTTCTCGTTGTGGCCGATACCATAGCCAGAACTATAGTTGCTCCGCAAGAACTTCCGGTAGGAGTCCTTACCGCTTTAGTAGGAGCACCTTTTTTCTTCTTTATTCTCAGAAAGAAAGGTTGCCGCTGATTTGCGTATCTAAGAGAAATAAGCAAACTTGGTAACAATTGACCGGAGGAAAATTATGAGCTCAGCGGTTATACAAGCTAAAAATATTATTTGCGGCTACAAAAATGATGAATCTCCGGTACTTAATGATTTGTCTTTGTCTGTATATGAAGGTGACTTTGTGGCTGTACTTGGTGCTAATGGTACCGGTAAGTCAACACTTTTGCGAGTTATAGCCGGACTATTGCCTCCTCAAAACGGCTGTATTTTGCTTTACGGGAAAGATTGTTATGCTTTATCCAGGAGACAAATTGCTCAAAAAATGGCTTTCGTTCCCCAGAATGCTTCTGTTTGGCAGGACTTTACTTGTCGGGAAATAGTGGAAATGGGATGTTATGCTCACTGTGACGGTAGAAAAAGTTACAGTCAAAATATGGCTGCGGTGATGAAGGCTATGCGAGATACAGATACTTTGGCTTTGGCGGACAGGTCTATAGTTGAACTTTCCGGCGGAGAATTTCAGCGGGTACGTATTGCTCAAGCTCTGGCTCAAAATACAACCGTACTGCTTTTAGATGAGCCGACCAATCATTTGGACATCTGTTTTCAGATTGAAATTATGGATTTGCTTTTAACTCTAAATAGAGAACGTCATTTAACTATAGTGGCTGTATTGCACGACTTGAACTTGGCCTCTCAGTATTGTTCGCGTTTGGTAGTATTAGAGCGTGGCACTGTCGCCGCTGATGGTGAACCTACTAAAGTACTTACCAAGGAGCTTATTAAACGTATCTTCAAGGTAGACGCGGAAGTAACCGGTTTAAAGCGTCCGAAAATTTTCGTACGCTCCAATTTACCTTGCTAAAGTCAGCTTTAAGAGAATAGCAGATAAGCGGAGGTTAATTATGAATAAGAAGATGAAAAACGGGCGTTTTGGTATTTGCCTGCTTATAATGATCTTGGCTCTGACGTTACCGGCTTTGGCAGCCATGATTTCCACCAAACAGGAAATTCAGATAGGCAAATCTTCATCACAGCAAATTGAAAAAAAATATGGTTTGGTTAAAAATGAACGCTTGGCCGAGCAAATTAATGATTTGGGACAGAGTTTGGTTAAGCATGGAGAACGGGGCATTCCTTACAGTTTTAAAGTACTTAATCAAGATATAATTAATGCTTTTGCTTTTCCGGGTGGTTATGTCTACGTAACCAAAGGTATATGCAAAGTTATGAGTATAAACCAGCTAAGTTTTGTACTTGGTCACGAGATTACTCACGTGGAGAGGCGTCATTCGGTAAAAGCTTTGGAGCGCTCTATGATGGGGCAAATTGGTGGCGTTTTGCTGACTAGTCTTATAAAAGGCGGTAATCGCGATCAACTTTCAAGTTTGCTGGGTATGACCAATTTCGTTATTGGCAACCGCTACAGCCAATCCCAAGAAAAAGAAGCCGACGACGGAGGAGTGGTACTTATGTGCAAAGCTGGATATGATCCAGGGTACGGAGTTGAGGCTTTACAAATTTTGAAAAAGAACGATAACGGCAAGGGAGACAGTCAATTTATGAATTCGTTGCTGAGTACCCACCCGTTGACTAAAGATCGTATAGATGATATTCAAGGGCGAGTGGAAGGATTGCGTGAAGAATATGACCTTCACGAACATAACAGAGGAAATAGCTCCAGCCTTTTGTAATTTCGGAGCTTTATTTTTTTCTTGCGGCGGCAATATTCCAGGAAGTGCTTTGCTGCCAAAGCTGATTCCGTCGAATATTTTTGCTGCATAAATGCAATATTCAAAGACAGGTTTATAAAATTTTGATTTCCGACAACACGCAAGCGGAGTTTACCCCCTATGTAGCTCCGCAGAAAGAGATGCCCGAACTTACAGTGCGGGCTGTTGTTATGGGAGTTCTGTTTGGAGCTCTCTTTGGGGCTGCTTCGGTCTACTTGGCTTTAAAAGCTGGTATGACAGTTTCTGCTTCTATTCCCATTGCTGTTCTGGCTATATCTTGTGGTCGTAAGCTTTTTAATACTACTATCCTGGAAAATAATATTATTCAGACTACGGGTTCGGCCAGCGAATCTATCGCTTCTGGCGTAATCTTTACTCTGCCCGGCTTTCTTTTTCTGAGTGCCGGGGCGGATGGACCTTCTTTTTTTAACTATTGGGTGATCTTTATTTTGGCCTTGTGTGGCGGTTTATTGGGTACTTTTATGATGGTACCGTTACGCCCTAATTTGATCGTTCACGAACACGGTAAATTGCCCTATCCTGAGGGTACAGCGTGTGCTCAGGTGCTTATTGCTGGCGATCAGGGCGGTGAATTTGCCAAAAATGCTTACTGGGGCGTAGCAGTGGCTTTTATTTATGCTTTCCTTCAAAAAGGTATAAATTTTATCGCTCAGACTCCCTGTTACGTAACTTCCTTAAAGAATAAGTTTTGGCCCTCGGCTTATGTTGGAGGAGAGGTTACTCCGGAATATTTGGGCGTCGGCTACATTATAGGGCCTCGTCTGGCCGGAGTTATGGTCGCTGGCGGCGTACTTTCTTGGTTGGTTCTTATTCCGCTTCTGGCTACTTTGTTGCCGATGGAAATAATCGCTCAACAGCTGGTAAATTTAGGTGAAATGGCTGATGTTCTTACTCCTGGCGGTCCCTGCGGTTGGGATCCGACTACTGCTACTTTTGCTGATGTGCCGGGAGCCATTTATCGCGCTTATGTACGTCAAATTGGCGCCGGTGCTGTAGCTTGCGGTGGATTTATTACTTTATTAAAAACTTTTCCCACTATTGTTTCTTCCTTTGTTTCTAGTTTTAAATCGTTGAAAAACAAAGAAGAAAGTTCCCATAAATTGCGCACTGAGCGCGATCTTTCCATGCTGACCGTTTTAATTGGTTGTGCCGTGTTGGTAATGATCCTTTCCGTATTGCCTATTCTGCCAGCTCATAGTGTGTTCGGGAAGTGCATTTTAGCTATTTTAATAGTGGTATTCGGCTTTTTCTTCGTAACTGTGTCGAGTCGAATTGTCGGTTTGATAGGTAGCAGTTCTAGCCCTATTTCCGGTATGACTATTGCTACTATTATGGGTACTTGCTTAGTTTTTATTGCCTTTGGTTGGACTGGTCATATGTACGAACCTATGGCTTTGGTTGTAGGCGGCATTGTTTGTATTGCTGCGGCTACTTCTGGTGCTACTAGTCAGGATTTAAAGACCGGTTTTTTGGTTGGAGCTACACCCAAGTATCAGCAAATTTCCCTGTTTATCGGCGCTGCCGTTTCTTCACTAGTAGTCGGTTGGACTATACATATTTTGGATGCTCCCACTTTAGCTATGCAAGCTCAGGGTATAACCCACGCTATAGGTACTGCGCAGTATCCTGCTCCTCAAGGTACGCTTATGGCTACTTTGATTCGCGGTTTGCTCTCTTTTAATCTCGATTGGCAATTTGTAATAGCCGGTGCTTTTCTGGCCTTGGCTTTTGAGTTGTGCGGAGTTAATGCTCTATCTTTTGCCGTTGGCGCTTATTTACCCATTTCGACTACTTTGCCCATTTTTATGGGCGGTTTGGTGCGTGGTTTGGCCGATTGGCGCCAGGGATATAACAAGAGTGAGGCCGATGCTGAATTGGGCAGTGGCAATTTGTTCGCTACCGGTTTAGTAGCTGGAGGTGCTCTTTCGGGCGTAATGGTAGCTTTGCTGACTGTCAATAATACAGCTGCTAAGTTTATGGCCGATATTAGTTTGGAGAATACTTTAACCGCTATTTTCGGTACTGTCGGTTACAATGTATTGGGACTGCTCTGCTTTATATGTTTAGGGGTGGTCTTATATCGTTGGGCTGTGGCTGACGATTCTAGCAGTCAAACTCCTTTAGAAGTGGCTGAAGATATTGTAGCTGAAGAAGAAAAAGAACTGGACCAATTGGATGACAACAAGTAGAAGTGTCTGGTGAGAGTGTGAGAAGTTTGGGTTAATAAGAGCGGTGGAATGTCTCCGAAATCGAGGGATGTTTCACTGCTTTTTTCTGTCTTTTAGTTTGGGCTTTTGTTGTAGCGGATACGGCTCGTTGGCTTATATCTAAAGGATATTAGCTTGTAAAAGTGGTATAGTCAGCGGCTGTTTGCTCGTACATTAAGAGGGGAACATAGGGGGAAAAGTTGTTTGATTTTTTTGCTGCGCAATTTGCAGAAGAATAGTGCTTTATTGGATGGATTGCTATGTCGGATCTATTGGAAAATTTTGTTAGGGGTCAAAGAATTATCAACGAGTCTGACCCGCAGATGGGGTTGGGGTGTGTCGAAGAAGTTGTTGATGAGCGTTTGTTAAAAGTTTTTTTCCCAGCTAAATCGGAAGAGTGTCTCTATAGAATAAAGACAGCTCCCTTGCGTCGTATAATTTTGCATGTCGGGCAGATGGCTGTGGCTCGCGACGGCCGTCATTTCCGCATTGAGAAGCTTACACAAGAACATGGGTTGGTTACTTATTGGAATGGTGATCAATTTATGTCTGAAGCCGATTTGGAAGACAAAGTGCCTTTATCCAGTTCTTTGGGACGTATGCACTATGGCAACGTGGGATATCCAGAAGATTTACATTTGCGTTTGGCCGCTCATCAATTGCGCTCTAAAATGCTCAGCTCCGAATCTTATTTTATCGGCGCTTCGCGGGCCAGTTTGTTGCCGCATCAGCTTTTTGTTACCGAACGTGTGTGTTCTATGCTTAATCCGCGAGTTTTGCTTTCCGACGAAGTTGGCTTAGGTAAGACCATTGAGGCTGGACGTATTTTTAGTGTTTTGCGTGAATGTGGCCGCGCTTCTAGAGTATTGATAGTATTGCCTGACAGTCTTACCAATCAGTGGTTGGCTGAAATGGCTCGCCGTTTTAACGAAGTGTTCAGCTTGGTTAACAGTGAGGCTCTGGAAGAAAGCGATCCTTACATGGCTGCCCGAAGAGCAATTACTCCTTGGACGGCTTTGAAGGGTGGCTTGCTGGATGAAGCTCTCAAGTATGATTGGGATTTGCTTATAGTTGATGAGGCTCACCATTTACATGAAGGTCAGGAAGCTTACGAAGCTGTCAGTCGCCTAGCTAAGCGCTCTCGCAGTGTTTTGCTTTTGACCGCTACGCCTTCTCGGAGTGGTTTGGAAACTGAATTCGGCTTGTTGCGTTTGGTCGATCCTAAGCGTTTTACAGATTTCGATACTTATTGCAAAGAGCGGGAAAATTGGAAACATGGTTCTGATTTAGCTAAGGAATTACATTTGGCTTTGAGCCAAGATAAGCCTGGCTCCAATCACGAGGCTGTCTTGTCAGCTCTAAAAAATATCGAAGCGGAATTTGTCAACGATGGACAAATCAGCCATTTGAGTCAAGCTTTGCAAGAACATTTGGAAACCGACAGTTCCGAAGAGCACAGTCGGGCTTTGCTTAGCGCTTTGATAGATCGTCATGGTCCTGGTCGTGTGTTGTTTCGTAATCGACGTGCCCGTTTGTCAGGTTTGTTTTCCGGCCGCCTAATTCATCCGGTACCGCTTTCTCGCAATGTGGCCGAAAATGTTTTTCCTGGTTTGGGAGAACTTACCCAAACTCAGTTGCATCAAGACCAGCGTGTTTTGTGGATCGCTTCGTATGTCAAATCTCATCCCGGTGAAAAAATTGTTTTAATTGCTAAACGTATGCAATTGGTAGCCGCTTTGCATGAACGACTGCGCGATAATTTTGGTATCTATTCGGCTGTATTCCACGAAGGTTTAACTGTTTTTGAACGCGATAAGCAAGCTGTTTGGTTTACCGATCCCGAAGGCGCCGATATTTTGCTTTGTAGTGAAATCGGCAGTGAAGGGCGCAACTTCCAAGCAGCCCATACTTTAATTTTTTGGGATATTCCTCTAAGCCCGGATACTGTAGAACAGCGTATAGGACGTTTAGATCGTATTGGTCAAACCCATCTTGTCGATGTTTATGTGATGTACTTCAAAGGAGGTACTCCCGAAGAGCGTCTATTCGCTTGGCATAAGATTATGGGCTCTTTTGAGGGGCCGGTTGAAGGCGGAGAGGAGATCGCCACTGCAGTTCGTCTCGATCAGGTTCTGATGCAACCGGGTGACTTTAGGCCTGTTTTGGCTCATTCTTTAGAGTTAGCTAAGCAATATAAACAAAAAGCTGAAGATAATGTAGATTATCTGGTCGACTTAAACTCCTTTGATGAAGAACGGGGGCAGAAGCTGGCTGCTGTAATTGAGGCTGAAACTAAGCATTTTGATGTTGAAGGGGTAGTAACTAAGCTCTTAGATCGTTTTGGTGTTAATGCTGAAGAGCTCAGTACTCCGGGGCTGTATCATCTTACCCCCAGTAAACATATGCAAATAGAGGCTCTGTCGCGTTTGCATGAAGGCGGCATGTTGGCTACTTTTGATCGAGAGTTAGCTTTGGCTCGCGAAGAAGTTGAATATTTAAACGGTGCTCACCCTTTGGTTAAAGAGTTGTTATCCTTTGCTTTGGATGGTACTGACGGCAGCGCTTCGGCTGTGCATTGGAAATCCGCTCCCAAGGCAGGATTGATTGTACAGTTCTTGTTTATATTTGAGGCTATCGGTCAGGATAATTTAGAGTTGGGACGCTACCTTTCTCCCGTTCCGATTTTGATAAATGTTAATTTAGACGGTACTATTTACCGTGAAGAGATACCATCACATAAAGGCATGAAGCGTATTAAGCCTAACAGTGTGGTTAAACTTTGGGAAAGATGTGGTGAACGCGTAGAACTTCTGACTGAAAAAGTAGTTAAAGCCATTCAGAATATGGTGAAACCTATGCGCACTAAAGCTATGAATAAAGCTAAACTTATTTTGGAAGGCGAAAAGTTGCGCTTACAGGAACTCAGCAAGATCAATCCTTCGGTAACTCAAGTTGATGTAGAAGCTCAGGACGACTTAAACGAAGTTGTTTATTCGGCTATAGCTGATTCCACTCCAAGATTGGATGCTATTCGTTTAGTCGTTATGGAACCAGGGGAAAATGATTAAAAGCTGATTTTCGTGGTTGAAGGTCTTGTCGGAGGGCATCCGCAGGGGGGGGCCGGAGAGGGAGGATAAAGATTCGGATAGGTGGATATTTGGGACTGCTTGTAGATGACCAAAAAAAAACTATTTTTTTTATTGTAAAGGTCTTGACTTAGGATATGGCCTGAGTTATTATACTTCTCGCCCGGAGGGTTGTGAACGGAGCGTAGCGCAGCCTGGATAGCGCACTTGCTTTGGGAGCAAGGGGTCGCCGGTTCGAATCCGGCCGCTCCGACCAGTAAGTCGCGCTAGGTGATAAGCATAGGGTATATGCGCCCATAGCTCAGGGGATAGAGCAACTGCCTTCTAAGCAGTGGGTCGGAGGTTCGATTCCTCCTGGGCGTGCCAGTAAAATATGGTGGATATAGCTCAGTCGGTTAGAGCGCCGGTCTGTGGAACCGGAGGTCGTGGGTTCGAGTCCCACTATCCACCCCACCTAGACAACGTAAGGTGTTGAGGGTGAGTATGGGTTGTTAGCTCAGTGGTAGAGCATCTGACTTTTAATCAGGTGGCCACAGGTTCGAGTCCTGTACAACCCACCAAGATGAGCCTCGTGCAGAGGCTCATTTTTTTTGCCCTTTTAGCTTACGAAGGTAAAAACTATAGCGTTTACTCTTCTGTCAAGAAATGAGCGGGAATGCAGCTGCATAGGATCGAAGAGAGCAAAGTTTTTACTATTGGAATCTTTCTTTTCCGCATATTTTGAGGTCTGTCGTGGAACAAAATAAAAATATCAATTATTCAAACTTTACTGATGAAGATCGTGCTGCCATCGTTGTGCGCTACCTGGCAGGTGAGGATGAAGGCAAGTTAGCCAGAGAGATTGGTGTAGCTCCTCAAGTAATTGAAGCTTGGGCTGGTAAAGTTGCTCAGGCTGTAGGCCAGAAGAAAAATAAGGTCAATGCTGAAGAAGATAAAGAAATTGAAGATAAAATTTCTGAATTGCAAGGCGAAGTAAAGCAGTTGCAAAGTCAGATTCAGCAGATGCGCAAATTTGCTGAAATGCGTGAAGTCATCTTAGAAGCAAATTCGAAGCGCCCTATCTTCTTTAAATAAAAATAAACGGTTTTTGTGTTGTGGGGGGATGCTCTTATCGTGTAGAAGGCAGGGTACTCTGCGGCGGTGCGGTTATTATTTTAGCGGCGGTGGAAAACAATGCTTTGGGGTTTTTATTCTGTTCGCAGATGGTGCGTAGGCTTAACTGTGGCTGCATGTCTGTTGGGAGGCGGTCTTCCTGTTTCGGCCGATGAAATTTACGTACGCAACAGGCCATTTAAACGTGTAGTTTATGTAGACTCCAGCTTATATGCTCCTTTAAAACAATTTGTGCAAGCTCTGCATATGGGAATGTCTGTTTCCGAAAACGGACGTTTGTTGTTTGACTCTGAACCTGTAGTGAATACAGAGAAGATGTTCGTGAGTAGAGAACAAAACTGGGCAGTGCAGGAAGTCAAATTTTTGGAGGCTGAATATGGCGGCGTGGTCTTTCCCATAACGTATATTTGGCATGATAATGAGATTTGGGTACCTATTCGCTTGTTGGCAGAACGCCTGGGATTTACGGTTAAGGAAAACAAGTCTACCGGCATTATCGATATAATAGCGCCGCGTCCTATCAGTTGGGAAGATCGTTTAGCTGCTGAAACTCTCAAGGCCGAGAAATCTGCTCAAGTTGAAAGGGCCGAACAAATTCTGGCTGCTCGTCGGGCTGAAAAGATTAAACGTCAAAAAGAAGAGGCTGAGCAAGCTAAAAAGGCTGCGGCTCAAAAAAAGAAAGCGGCTTCTGAGATTACCAATAATATTAGGCGCAAGCGGGTTACTTATTCGGCTGAGGGCGATTTTCCCAGCGAGTTTGATAATGATGCCGCTTTGGCTGGAGTCGCTCCTAGGAGAAACAGTCGCACTCATCTTTCAGCTGAAGCGGTAAAGACTACAACAAAAGACGCTTCTGAAGGCTCTTATCCTAAAGCCAAGCCGCGTCCCAAAAAGAAGGCACCAGTTAAAGCTGTTCCGGCTCCCAAGACGGTGGAGTCCGGTTCCGTGGCTAAAGATGTTGCTCAGAAACAAGAGCCTTCTCAGGATAAAGCTGTTCAAGCTGTTCCTTTTATTTCTTATAGTAGCCCTCAAGTTAGTGCTAATTATGGTGACGGCAGTATCGAATATTCGGTATGTATTTTCAATCGCTCTAAGGCAGATGCTAAAAAGGCAAGTGTCATATTGTCTGTAGTTGACAGTAATGGCACGAAAGTTATTACCAAGAGTGAAGAGTTGGGCACTGTAAGAGCTGGAGAGAATAAAACTATTACGGGTAAAGGGCGTCATCCTTTGCGTAGTAGTATTCCCAGAATTTCTTATTATTTGGAAGTAGAATTAAATTGGGAAGGGCGTTGAGTGTTTGAAGCCGCTTTGGCATCTCGTGATTTTATTGTTTTAATTTTTTTTGATTGAGTAGCCCTATGGCAGGTATTGGGCTCGCTCGTTCGAATGGTTCGAAGTTAATTTTTGCAAATATACTTACCTAGCGGAGGAACTTTATGATCTCGGTTAACGATTTTCGTACCGGCTTGACGGTTGAAATTGACGGCGACCTCTATCAGATAGTCGAATTCTTGCATGTAAAACCTGGCAAAGGCGCCGCTTTTGTCCGTTCTAAAATCAAAAATATCAAAACCGGTTACGTTATCGAGAAAACGTTCCGCGGCGGTGAAAAGATTATGCGCGCTCACATCGACCGTCGCAAGATGCAATTCACTTACTCTGACGGCGATATGTATCACTTTATGGATTTGGAAACCTATGAAGATTTAGGTATCGACGTATCCTTGCTTGGCGATCAAAAACAGTGGCTCAAAGACGGTATGGAAGTTGATGTTGCTTTGCATAACGATATTCCCATCGGTGTTGAAGTTCCCAACTTTGTTGAGTTGGTCATTACTCACACTGAGCCCGGTTTCAAAGGTGACACCGCTACCGGTGCTACCAAGCCCGCTACCTTGGAGACTGGTGCTGTTATTAACGTTCCTCTGTTTGTAGAGAACGGCACTAAAGTGCAGGTCGATACTCGTTCTGGAGAGTATTTACGCCGCTTGTAATATAAGTGAGTCTTTCTTAGGGTACTTTGTGCCTTAAAAAGAGGCGGGCCTATGCGGTTCGCTTCTTTTTTTTGCAGCTTTGGCACAGAATCTGTTTAGAGGAAGAATAGTTACCTTAAAGAACGGGAATATCTGGTATGTTATTAAATTTTAAACGCTTTTTTGCTGTCTCTGCATCTTTATTATTACTTTCCGGATTGTCTGCTTGCGGTCCGGCTGCTCAGTCTACTCACTTTAGCGGTCAGATCGGCCGTTTTTGTGAGGATGGCATTTCTTTTACCGTACCTATAATTGAGCGTTCCAAAGAAGTTTCAGGGGAAGATCAATTTTGGGAGTTGCGTCGAGGTATAGGTAATACGGTTGTAATCGCTCTGGCTCCCCTCAATGTTCAGCCTAACGCCCCCCATTTTAGGAGTAATGTGGCTTTGACTAGGATCAATATCGAAAACCCTCGAGTAGATGCTGTCGAATTTGCCAAGGTTCAGACCAAGCACATGAAAGATGAGCTAAAAGAAGTCGGCGATATTGAAGAGGGGGTTGATGATACAGCTCCTTGGGTGAGCTTTACCCAAGTAAAAGATGGTTTGAAGGTTTACAGTAAAGCTTGGTTTTTCATTGAGCCTATTAAAGACGAGCAAAAGGAAAGAGCCGGTTACGTCCTTTTGGGCTCGGCTGTCGATTATCAGCCTACTCGGGAGGAACTTCAGACTAATCCTTCTCTGAGCGATACTACTTTAGAAGCGACCTTGAATAAATTCCATGATATTGCTAAAACATTTAGTTTCGGTCGTTTCCGCTCTGGCTTTATCAAGCACGCCGAAGCTTTAACTCTTATCGAAGATAAATTAGCGGTGACGGTTAGTGGCGCTGAACCTGCGGTGAAAGCTGAGTCTGCGGATAAAGCTGTTCTGCCTTCTGGTGAGTGAATCGTATTCGCATTGGCGCTCCCATCTTTTGTTTTAAAGATAAGGGAGCTTTTTTTTTGAAGCGTTATTATATTGGAGCTGATGTAGTCATGACTGAAGATAAATGGAAAGTTTGCGCTTTATGTCGCTACTTAGAGACGGTAGACAACGGTTTGGAAATAGAGGAAATTTTGGATACTGAATATACTCTTTTCCATTGTAGTCGGTTGAATATTTTTCGTCAGGAAGCATATTTAATGGCTCCGGTTACTGATAAGGTGGAAGATACTCGCTCGAATGTATGTCCGTATTGGGAGCCCTGGAGTAAGGATTGTTTAGGCTCCGAAAAACGCTTTTTGGGGTTGCCTGAAGCAGAAAATTTGTTGCAAATTGAAAACTCTGAATTAGCTGAGTTGTTCAACAGTGTTTTTAGGGACGAAGAAGAGCAGCCTGCTTCTGAAGAAGCTCGAGAATATCCTGACAAAACTGAAGGAGGAGACAAAGAGTGAAAATTCTGTCTACACTCTCTAGGTTAAAAAAATTGGGCTCACGTACTTGGTGTGGAGAAGTTGAAAAATTTGGCTTTTCGGTAGTGAGAGAACTGCGTCATGTCAGTTTGGAAGATGCCCAGGAACGCCTACATGAACTGAGCTCGTGTGAGATGAAGGGGTCGGTCGTACCTTATACGGTTTGTGAAGACGAGGGGCGTATTTTTGTGGTGCGTCCTTGGGTTGAAGGCACCCCTTTGGAGCCGGTTATTAAGGCTGAGACCGTTTGTCAAATTTTAGAATTATTGGTTTCTGTCCCTTCGGAATTTATTATTTGCGATTTGCGTCCCGAACATCTTATTCAGCAAGGCAATAGGATCGTGCTTTGCGATCCCGGATTTGAGGAGCGTGGCCATTCGCCTTACTGTGCCCCCGAACAAGTAAACAGGGGAGAGATAAGTCCAAGTGTAGTGGATTATCAATTGGGAGCTACTTTATATCATTTACTTAGTGGCAGCCCGCCTCCTGATGCTCAGACTTTGCTTATTCCCGACGTCGAATTGGAACCTTTGGCCGATTTGTCGAAAAAACTGAACAGGCATATTAGCAAGCTTTTCGATCCTGATCCTATGGAGCGTCCTTTCCCCTCTGATTTGTTACCTGATTTCCGCGATTGGGCCAATCGAGTGAAGCAAGAGGAAAAACAGCTTAAGAAAAAACAGAAAAAACGGCGTTGGCCTTCTTCTGAACATAAAGCTGTAGTTAGTGAAGTAAAGCCACAAACTACTAAAACTACCGTGGAGTTGGCTATTGAAAGTGAATATGCCGATGACGCTGATCCTATAGGAGCTGCTTTGGCCAAAAGGGCCGGTTCCCTAAAAGATATTATGAAGTCTGTAGACTGGTCTATCGTGGCTATGGTGGCTTTACCTTTGGTAGGTACGTTGTGTATAGGCGGTTTGCTTTTTTATAGTGGCATTATCGGAGATGATAAGAGTGATCGTAGTGTGTCTGTAATGGTTGCCCGTCCTATACCGACTTTGGATAATTTGCCTCAGTCTTGGGCTTCTCCTAAGGATAATGCTCCTATGATTTTAATTCCAGCCGGTGCTTATTATAGCGGGCCTGTGCCTGCTGCCGGTAAAGCTGCTCGTCCTTTGGCTGTTGAGTTGCCTGCTTTTTATATAGATAGGTATGAAGTAACCAATCGACAGTTCAAAAAATTTGTAGAGGCGACTGGTTATAAAGCGCAAGGAAATTGGAAAGAAGCTGCTACCGATGATCGCCTAGACCATCCTGTGATCAGGGTATCTTTCTATGATTGTGAAGCTTATGCGCGTTGGGCCGGAAAACGGTTGCCTACTGCCAATGAATGGGAAAAGGCAGCTCGCGGAGGAGACTTGCGCTTGTATCCTTGGGGTGGCACTGAGCCTGATTACACAAAATTTAATTGCGTCGAAAGCGGCTTAAGTAATACGTCTCCAGTTGGCTCTTTCCCCAAAGGAGCCTCCCCCTATGGGGTTGAGGATATGGCTGGCAATGTGTGGGAGTGGGTTGATACTTGGTTTATACCTTATGGAGCTACAGAAGACTATACACCTTTAACTAAAGTAATTAAGGGCGGTTCGCGCAGTGACAGTGCAGTCGATTGTATGCTCATTCAAGAGCATGGCGTACTTCCTGAGCAAGGGCGTTTGGCCAATTCTGGATTCCGCTGCGTATTTGATCCTTTGCCAGGTACTAAAGTTTCGGCAACCAAATCTGAGCACAAGAATGATAAGGCGACTCCTTCGGCCAAGAAGTTGCGCTCTTTGGAACAGCTTACTCCCAAGCCTAAAAAGGCTAAAACTGCCGAAGAACAGATTACTGAAGTTCCTTTTGAATATGGGAGTGATGAAGGAGATTATAATCCGGCTTTTGATAACGCTTATGACTATGCAAATGAATATAGTCAGGGGCAAGATGATGAAATTTACGGAGATTCTGTTTATAGCGGAACAGACGGTTCGCCCTCTGAAGACTCTTCCACTGACAGTGGTTATCCTCAAGCGGTCGATAAAAAGGCCAATAAGGAAGAACCGGAATTTATCAATCGCACGGAAAGCGGGGAAATTATTCCTACAGCTCCCGTCGATCCTTCACAAAAATCATCACCTGTAATTCCAGACTTCAGCAAAGGCAGCAGCAGTGGTTATATAGATGAAGACCAAGTTAATTACTATTAACTTCTGTTTAACTATAGCGATATTAGCGGCGATTCTTTTGTGGGAAAATTCTGACATAGCTTGGGGGCGCCCCCATAGATTGAGCCCGCAACCCGATCCTACGCCAACTTTATTATTTGATAGCGAAAAGAAGCAAGCGACTGTTGAACAAAACGGTTGTACTGATTCGATAGTGCAACTGCAAGATCTGCGCTATCCTATTCGTGTACTTATTTATCAGGGGGGCGGCCCTATAAGATTGCGTAGCGCTGTTGAGCCGTCACCTGCTTTGTATCCTGCTTCCTGTCGAATTGACAGTTCAAATTTGGTCATTGACGGCAGATTGAGCGAAGCGTCCGAACATGAAGTCAAACTTAATGGTGAAGAAGAAATATTCAGTTGTGCTTCTGGATATGTATTGCAGGTAGAGAATACGCTTTACCGAGGCTGCATAAAGATTGTACGTGACGGAAAATGTTTGCGTTTAATCAATTATGTGTCTTTGGAGGATTATTTGCGCGGCGTAGTTCCCAAAGAACTTTTATGTAATTCTCCTGAGGCGGTAAAAGCTCAGGCGGTGGTAGCGCGTACTTATGCTTTGGCTCGTCTTTATGCCAATAAAATTTATGATATAGATTGTGGAATTGGCTCCCAGGTTTATGGAGGAGCGTCTGCTGAAGCGACTGTTTCTGATCAAGCTGTAGCCGAAACGGCTGGATTAATACTTACTTATCAAGGAAAATTAGCTGGACAAACTTTGTACCATTCTGCTTGTGGGGGCAGAACTGAGAGTCCTTTGTATGTTTATGGTTCGGTTTCCGAACCTTACTTGGTAAGTGTGAAGTGTGTTAATGCACAAGGTGAAGCCGATTGTGCCGCTTCTCCTCATTCTTCTTGGCGGGCTAGTTGGAGCAAGGATGAACTAGGGAAGGAGCTTAGTCAATATTTCGGGAAAAAATTTGGGGCTGTGGCCGGTTTGGAAATTGTTGAGCAAGGGCCTTCGGGACGGGTTTCTAAGTTAAAAGTCCATTTCGAAAACGGTTCGGCGGTACTTTTAGAGTACGGAGCTGTCCGTTCTGCTCTGCAATTTAAGGACGAGATTGGTCATAGGCGTTCCTTACCTTCGGCGAAGTTTACTATAACAGAAGGTCGCTTCGAGGATCCGAAACTTAATTTGACACATTCCGAATCGTCGGAACCTGTGTTAGGTCAGGTTCTGAATCTTTTGAGAGCGGAAGAGGCTTCGGAAGAGGAAACAGCCGAAAATTGCAGAGTCGAGAAAGAGTCTGAGTCTGTTGTATTATCGGGACAAGGATGGGGACATGGTGTTGGTATGTGTCAGTGGGGAGCTATGGGAATGGCCAAACGAGGAGAGGGCTATGTCCAAATTTTGGCTAGGTATTTCGTAAATACTCAGATCGATTCTCTGGAAAATTTATATTTTGGCCATATAAAAACAGCAAAAGTTGATGCTAAAAATCGCTCTTTTTGCAATTTATAAGTTGGAATAAGAGCCGGTTGGAAATGAGAGGGTACAATGCTTTATAGAAAAGGTTCCATTTTCTTTAATGAAATGCAAGAACAGCCTAAAATTTGGCGCAAAGTTTTAGAAACTATGGCCTCCAAGAGCGCTTCTATGGTTGAGTGGATACGCAAGCAAAATTTCGGTCAGGTTGTTTACGTTTCCACTTCCGATTTTTATAATATCGGTCTTTCAGCAGCTAAAATTACCCATTTAGTTTCCGGCTTAAATTCTTTGGCGGTGACAGCTAGTGAGATTATGTTTGGACGTCGTCCTCCTTATGACGCCCGTATTCGTACTTTAGTCGTAGTTCTTTCTGCTCCAGAAATTGCCCAAGAAATCGGTTGGGGCATGGAAAGGCTTAAGCAACTCGATCCCAAAGCCCAGATTATCGCTTTTGAAGTTGGTGAAAATTCCTCTTTAGAGCAAGGATTGGCCATTACTTCAATTGTTTTTCCTGAGTTGAAAGGCAGTATGAAAATTCCCGTTTTGAGCGCCAATGGTATGCTTCTGGCATGTATGAATTTGGTGGGATGGATTTGTGGCAAACAAGTACTTTTAAATGAGTTGAATACACTTCCGGAAATTTTGGGTGCTCACTTAAAAGATTGGCAAATAAGAGCTCAACAGATTGTGATGATGGATAAATTGAGTAATATTGCCTTTTTAGGTTCGGGGCCTTTTGAAGGAGTGGCTAAAGAAGCTGCTTATTTGGTGTCTAGAGTTGTCGGTTTGCCTAGTACAAGCAACTATTTTATTGAATATCGCCACGGATATTATGGTTACGCTACCAACCAAACTTTGATTGTGGGTATGGTTTCCAATACTTTCAGAGTCGTTGAAGAGAGAGTTATGGCCGATTTGGCTATTACCAGAGCTCGTCGAATTATGTTGTCTGAAGATGGAGCTAACGATCTTATGACTCGCTGTGATGAGCTTTTGGAACTTAAGTCCGGGGTCAGTGAGATTGCTCGCGTATTGCTTATGCTGCCTGTTGTTCAGTTTATGATGTTCTATATTGCTATGTCCAGAGGCGTCAATCCTGATAATCCAAAACACCTTGAACATCCGCGTATGCAACTCAAAGAACGTCCCGGTGTAAAATAATGGAAATATTAGCTATAAGTTCAAAATTTGATGAGTCGAGCACAGTATTATTGGCAGTGTTGCCGATTATAGCCATTTTGCTCTTTCTTTATTGGTACGAAAAGAATGCCAATGCCCCTAAGTTTGAGAGCTTAAGTTCTGCTCAGAAAGTTTGGCTCTTTTTACGCTCTATTGATCCAGGTTTGGCCGCGAGAGTTTGGGTAGCTTTAGGAGCAGATCTTACTTGGAATTATCTAAAGGGAGTCGATGAACTGGCCCCTCAGGCTGCCGGACTTACCGGCTTAGTTTGTGATGAATTTTGTACTAAGGTTGCTGAAAAGTCCGAATTAAAGGTGCGTTCTGTCTATGTTTCAACGACAGAATTTTTAATTGACAACTATTACGACAATGCTAACCTTTTGGCTGCCGATTTGTGCAAAGTGTGGCCTTTAGTCCCTCCTCAGGAACCGGAAGCAGAGAAAGCTGTCGAATCTGAGGCCGAGGTCAAAACTGAAGGCTCTGAGGGTAGTTCCGGCGGTTAAGTTTATTTTTTGGCTCGGAATGTTATATATTTCGGGAGATTTTTTTAGGTTTTTGGGGCTCATCTTCAGTGACAGTTGGTTTTTCTGAAGTTGAGCTTTTTTACTGGATATGGAACGTGAAGGGAATCGTTGTTCTCTTCGCACAGTTAGTAGATAAATGTATGGGCAAGGCATTGTCCATTTATAAAAAAGATTTGGTGGTTGACAATTTTTAGGAGTCGGTGATGAGCGGTATACTTTACAGACGTTGGCGTCAATATCTACGTAGCGAAGAACCTTTCTCTTTGGTGACGGTAGTCCGTGCTTATGGATCAACTCCGCGTGGTGCCGGAGCCAAAATGTTAGTCGACAGTGTAGGCAAGGTGGTGGGGACTATTGGTGGTGGTTGTCCGGAAGCTGAAGCTTGGCAAGAGGCTAAGGCGGCAGCTCGTCGGGGAGGTAATGCTTTACTTAATGTAAATTTGGCTCACACCGGCGATTTGCAAAAAGATGGCGGCGAAGCGATGATTTGCGGTGGTCGTCTGTTGGTTTTGGTAGAAACTTTTAAGGAGCAGCCCTTAAAAGTTAAGTTGATGGAAGATTTATTGGATCGTTTGTTGGATAGAGGGCAAACACTTGTCAATTTGATTTGCTTAGGTTCTCAAAAGCGTACGGCTTGTTCGGCGTCTCCGATAACTTCGCAAGAAGAACCACTTTTGGGCAAACATTGGCTTTATAGTCGCCACGACGGACTACAGAGTGAAGATAATTCCTGTAAAAATGAAGAATTCTCGGCTGCTCTGTGCTCTTTAGCTGAAGAAGTTATGGTTGGTGATGGCGCTTTGTGCAAAGTTTTGTATTATGACGGTAGGGAGGTGGAAATTTTTGCTGAGAAGATAGCTCCTTCCAAGCGCCTTTATATTGCTGGAGCCGGTCATGTATCGCGTCCAGTGGCGGCTATAGGCAAAATGTGCGGTTTTGATGTTACTGTCAATGATGATCGCCAACTTTATGCCGATCCGAGTCTTTTTGTCGAGGGTATAAAAGTAACTTCTAAGCCTTTTGAAAAGTTTTTTGCTGATTTGGATTCCAATTTAGATAAAGATTGTGCTGTTGTTTTAGTAACTCGAGGCCATAAGCACGATGAAGAGTGCTTACGTTGTTTAATCGGTAAAGAACTGGGCTATATAGGTATGATTGGTAGCCGTCGACGCACTGCTATTATTATGGAACATTTGCTTTCTGATGGTGTATCGGTATCTTGGCTGGCAAAAGTACATGCTCCTATCGGTTTGGACTTAGGCGGTGAAACACCTGAGGAAATAGCCGTGGCTATTGTGGCGGAAATAATTAGTACTTTTAGGTGTGGTCGTACTGAATCGGTCAGTTTAAACAAAACTACGGTAGAAAAGTTGCTGTGTTAAAAGCTTAGCTTTGATCTAAACAAGTGGCCCGGCTTATTTTAAGCCGGGCCATTGTTATAGTCGGTTCTTTTGGAACTATAAGATAGTACCCCAATTACCTAAAGTTTGTACTATATTATTTTGAGTATCTACGGCTGTCCAAATTGGAGCATCGTTGACTATAATCGAGAAGATCAGTTCTTGTCCGGTGGCTGTAATTACATATCCAGTTAAAGAAGAATCATGAGCTAAAGTTCCGGTTTTGGCTCTGACTTCCACCCCTCCTAAGCGTCCGCGCAAAGTGCCTCGACCGCTGTGAGGCAAGCTTTCCTTATACCAGCTTCTGTAGTAGCTGCGATCCATAGCGTCTAAAACGTTAGCCAGTTGGTTGGGAGAAATTCTGTTCTGGGGAGAAAGGCCGCAACCGTCAACCATTTTTAAATTAGTGGTATTGATGCGGTTGTATTGCAAAAAGTTTTTGCAAGCTTGCATACCGCTATCGGCACTGCCCTGGCCGGAAGTCATTTGACCAACATAGCGGTAAAGATGTTCGGCAAAAAGATTATCGCTTTCGTGATTTATTTCTTGAATAATAGTGGCAATAGGTAAAGAAAAGTGAATACCGTAGCGAGGTAGACTGTCGGCAAAAGCTGCTTCGCCGGCCGGATTGATTAGACG
This sequence comes from uncultured bacterium, assembly GCA_934621605.1. Lineage (GTDB taxonomy): Bacteria > Vulcanimicrobiota > Xenobia > Xenobiales > Xenobiaceae > Bruticola. Next base: position 120,230 of record CAKTUZ010000004.1, read on the forward strand.
CACTTTTCCTCTGACGATAATATTTTCTTTATCGAGGAGTTTTTTAAATACACCGATACTAAAGAGGGGCGGATCTTCGACACAAATTTGGCGCCGTAATTCGCTGCCAGGAGCAGAACCTAATACTTGCACTACATTGCTCCCTTTGGGACGTTCTACTGCTGTGTCGTAGCCGCCTTCGTATTTTGTTTCGATGGACATGGTAGAGCATTCAGGATTCAGAGTGCATCCTAAGGGAGAAACTATAGCTTCAATGAGATTGCCGTTGAGAGAAAGTCCGCCTACCGGGGCAGAAAATGAATCGAGGCGATAATGATCAAGCCAGCCCTGGGGAAGATGTTGACGATCGAAAACTGAATCATCGGCTACCAGGTCGCCGGTAATCTCCTTGACATTGGCTGCTTTGAGATTTTTTATAAATTCGGCATAGGGAGCGGTACAAGGTTGATCGTAAGGCGGAGTGGTTGTGGGATCGCCGCTACCACGCAGATATAAGTTGCCTTCTATTTGTCCATTGCCATTGGGAAGAGGGCCGCACAGTTCAGTTTTTAAACGATAATTAGGGCCTAGCATACTTAGAGAAGTGGCTGTGGTAAGAACCTTTAGATTTGAAGCTGGTACCAGCGGAGTATTGCCGTCGGAGGAAAAGACGACCTTACCATTTTCAAGAACTTTTACATAAACGCCGACTTTAGTTTTTTCATCTATTTTGGCATTTTGAACAATACTGAGAAGTTCGCGTTTTAATATGGGAGTTTGATCGTCTGTGGCCATAACGTGAGATGTGGAAGTGATAGCTCCTAAAGTCAGAGCGCCCAGACAAAAAACGACGCCCAAAAAGCGCCTAAGTTTAGCAATATTCATGTTGGCTAGTTTCGCAATCCAAAGTCCGCGCCGATAAGTGCAACATGAGCGCGGGCTTAACTAAATATCTGTGCTGAAAAGCGCTTCTAATTTTAGAATATGCAGCTTTTTTTCCTTCCGAAACTTTGGGAATAGCTGAGAGCCTTTTCTTACCGCAAGTGCCGTAAAGCCCCTGCCTTCAGGCATAGGGAGTATGTCAATACGAAAGGTAAAGGCTATCTGCGCCGTCTGGAAGAGCGATTTTTGCGTTCTTTGTTGTTGTGCGGTTTCGGATTGAGGTGTTTGGAGTTGTCAGGCTGTGAGCGTACGATACGTTCTCTGTTGCTATGTTGTGATTGGCGAGGCTGAACGTAAGGCTCGGTTTGAGGTCTTTTTTCCAATGCTGGTCTTTTACTATCTGGCCGTTTTATATTTTGCTGACTGTGAACCTCTTGAGCGTGGCGTTCTGGAGTTTGATAATGCTGATTTCCCTTGACCTTATGGGGGCTACCATTGGGAGGAGGAGTTACGGCCGGGCCTTTATCGTGCGGAGAGTGATGGTATTTATCGGTAATCGGTGTAGAAATATGGCCGGGGCGGCGATTTTGAAAATGTTTTTGATGAGTTATATATCCTGGGGGAGGCGGGTTATGACTAGGATGAAAAGCCGGTTTGTAAGGGTGAGCCGGATGGCGTGGATCAGGTCTTCCTGGTGGAGGAGGCGGAGGAGCAGGGTACCAGGGGCGGGGAGCTCCGTGCCAGTAATAATGGTTGTATCCAGGGCCTATATAAACATCATGAGAATGCCAATCCCAATAACTTCCAAAAAAGATAGCGTCCAGGGTGCGTACTGTGCCCCAAACTAAAGCGGTATTCAAAACTGTTGTAGCTGGATCTAACTTTTGAGTACATACGGTAGTGGAATATTGTGGCACTACGATAATATCGCTTTGGGCTGAACCTATGGAGATAACACCGTCTTGATCTATTATTTTGACTTGGGATGTACTTTCTAAGGCCCCATTCTCTTTAGCCTGACGACGCAGACGTTGCACAGAATCGCACAGAGCACTTTGCTGAGTGGTAAAAGCTTGGGCTAATTTATCTGTCCAAGTTAAGTCATTGACCATCATAGCAATAACGTCTGGGGTTAAAAGCAGGGCCTTAACGCTGTCGTCCCAACTTTTGCTTTTTACGCTATCTAAAGTTGAAGTTGCATCTTTATATCCGTGTTGGGCAGCCCAAGCATCAGCTTCTATAAGTTGATCCGGATAGGTCGCAGCAGCTAAAACGTCGCCAAGCAGACTATCGGGATAGAGAGCTATAGGAGCTAAAATACTATCAAGGGTTGAACTTGAATAATTGGAAGCTCGAGCTGTAAAAGGGGTCATTAGCGTAAAAAGTAAGAAAAAAACAAAAACTATTCTCTTACTGTATAATCTATCACAAGCCATAGGCTAAGATTTCTCCTTCCTTATCTATGCGTATTTGTTTAAATTTGGTGTGAGTGATCGAGTTTCCTCATGTTTTTAAAGAAATATTAAAAAAAGGGTAAAAGCGACATGTACCCTCTTTACTGGGCGATCCAGTCAAAAGGGTACATATCGATCCTTACTCTTTTACTTAAGTTAGAACTAGTTCGCTATCTGTACCTAGATCTTTTTCTACCGCTTTCAGAACGGTTGTCGGAAGAATGGCTAGGTCTGCTCTGGTTAAAGCTAGGCCTGCTTGGTTGTTGGCTAGGTCTGCTCTGGTTAAAGCTGGGCCTGCTGGGCTGTTGGCTAGGTCTGCTCTGGTTAAAGCTGGGCCTGCTGTGCTGTTGGCTAGGTCTGCTCTGGTTAAAGCTAGGTCGACTTGGCCTGTTGCTGTTGTTTCTGTCGAAACTGGGTCGACTTGGCCTGTTGCTGTTGTTTCTGTCGAAACTGGGTCGACTTGGCCTGTGTCCGTTGTTTTTGTCAAAATCTGGTCTTCCCGGTCTGTGTCCGTTGTTTCTGTCAAAATCTGGCCTTCCCGGTCTGTGTCCGTTGTTTCTGTCAAAATCTGGTCTTCCCGGTCTGTGTCCGTTGTTTCTGTCAAAATCTGGTCTTCCCGGTCTGTGTCCGTTGTTTTTGTCAAAATCTGGTCTTCCCGGTCTGTGTCCGTTGTTT
>CAKTUZ010000005.1 GCA_934621605.1 uncultured bacterium
TTGATTATGAATTGGGCATTATACTCGGCTCATGTCAGGCTATGGAAAAGTGTTCAACTTAATATTGCAATTTACGTTTTGATAAATTTAATTCGGTGCCCTATGATGATCGCGTCAATAGGAAAGCTTCTATAAAAGATATTAGGCGTGGTTTTTTTAGAAGATTTTCTCAGAGACAGTCGCAGCAGTTTAACTGAAGACATAAATAAGAGTAGTTTAGAAGAACTTTTGCTGGCTTTAGAAGTTGCTAACGAAACAGATACTGAGCTTGATATACGTAATATTGGTGTTTTAATGTTTACCGAAAGGCCAGATAAATTTATTCCTGGCGCCCAGATCGATTTAGTTAAGTTTCATACTGAGGAAGCTGAAGGCTCAGATGATTTTACAGAAAAAACTTTTTATGGTCCTATTTGGAAGCAAGTGCGCGATGTACTCGATTATCTTTATGTAAATGTAATTGAAGAAAAAGTAGTTAAGGTGCAAGGCCAAGCCGAAGCTGAACGCTATTTCAATTACCCTTATAACGCTTTAGAAGAAGCTATAGTAAATGCTGTTTTTCATAAGTCGTATCGCGAGCCGGAGCCTGTAGAAATTCGAGTTTATATAGATAAGATAATTATTATCAATTATCCTGGCTTAGCTAAATGGATTAACTTGGATAAATTCGCTTCCGGCCAAGCTAAAGCTCGCAAATATCGCAATCGTCGCATAGGTGAGCTTTTTAAAGAACTCGATCTTTCAGAAAAACAAGGTACAGGCATAACTAAAATTCTTAAAGAGCTGCGCAAAAATGGTTCTCCTAAGCCAGAATTTGAAATGGATGAAGATAGAACCTATTTGCAAACTACTATTTTTATAAGAAAAGGCTTTTCCCATATTGAACTTCCGGCTAATTCCAAAGTATGTAACTTGCTAGTGGAGAAACCAGCGAGAATTTTAATGTCAGAATTAGTGTCCGAATCAATGTCCGAATTAGAAGAGCAGCGTTGGAAGATTTTAGCGGCATATTTAGCTGAGCACGATGGTATCAGCAGCACAGTAGCCGCCGAACTATTAGGTGTACATATGAAAACTGCCGCCAGACTTTTACTTAAAGCGGAAAATATTGGCTTGTTGCTAAGCTACGGTAAAACGCGGAATAAATTTTACAAGAAAAGGGAACGTATAATATAGCATGTTAGAAAGGAGTGTGACGGTGAATTTACTGGATTTCTTAATTTTAGCATCTTGACACCATATGTGGTTGCATTGTATTGTGGCGGTGGGGGTGATTATATGTCAAAATGGGAGAAGCTGTTAGCCCGTATTTGTTCTTTGTCGAGAGGGCTTCGGTTTGAAGAAATTCGTAAAGTATTGGAAAGTTGCGGATATACGATAAGTGGGAGGACTATTGGAAGTAGTCATTATACCTTTCGTAAACCTGGTAAGCAGCCCATCACGATACCCAAACATGAACCGATTAAAAGGGTTTATGTTGAAATTGTTAAGCAAGTTGTAGAAAGTGAGGTAAGCAATGATGAGCCAATTGGATGAGTATTTAGCTAAGCCTTACAGAATGGAAATAGTTGAAGATCCTTATGAAGGTGGGTTTGTAGTTTCTTTTCCTGAATTGCCTGGGTGTTTGACTTGTGGAGAAACTATAGAACAGGCCTTAGCTAATGCGGCTGATGCTAAAAAAGTGTGGCTTGAAGCGGCTTTAGAAGAGGGCATAAAAATAAATGAACCTGATAGTTTAAAGAGTTATTCTGGGCAGTTTAAATTGCGCATTCCTCGCAGTTTACATAAACTTTTGAGTGAACATTCACGTGAGGAAGGAATAAGTTTGAATCAATATTGTGTTTATTTACTTTCTAAAGCGTTAGGCGAAACATTGTCTGCAGCTGCGTTGTAAAAGTGGCTGCTTAAAAAACATAACCTGTGAATCCCATCATTTCTGTAAGGTTTGATGGGATTTTTGTTTGTCTGGTTTTCATGTTCGCATCGATGTCCCAATTGATGCTCGGATCAATATCTAAACTTGCATAGTAACAAACAAAAAAAGCCCCCGCTCGGTTAAGAGCGGGGGCTCCATTCATTCAGCCTAAGCTGTTCTAACTAATGAAAGATTAGAACTTAACTTTGAACTGAGTGGTAACCTGCCAGCCGTACCAGCTGAAAGGATGGTTGGTGTAACCGTGAGAGGTGTCACCGATGGTCTGGGCAGAACCGTCCTCGCGGAAGTTAGCGAAGGTAGCAGCGTCAACCTTATCCTTGGTATCGTAGTAACGGAAGTCCATATTCCACTGAGTATTGGCACTCAAGTCGCAGTCGAAACCGATGAAAGGAATGGTCTGCTGAACGTCAATATTCTTGAAGTCAATGGAATTGACGGAAGCGGCGAACTGGTTGTAAGCACCGGAAGGATCCCAGTGACCGTTCATGTTAACCATGTCGCAACCGGCGCGCAAGGTCCACTGATCGTTGGCTTCCCAGCCTAAACCAATGTGGAAGTTGTCATTATTTAGCTTGACGTAGTTCTGGCTTCCACCTTGGGCAACAGCCAGGTCGCTGTCACGCTTGAACTCGTTGCGGTTGTAACCGAGGTCGAGTTTCAAACGAGGATTGTCCCACTTGTAGCTGGCGCCAATGCCGTACTGGGTCTGCTTACCTTTGTGATCTTCGAGAGCGTTGAGGTTAGCGTCGAAGGAGCTAGCACTCTGAGCACCGTAGACAGCGGGATCAGCGTAACCGTAGAAAACGGGATCCATGAAACCAGGGGCGAAGCCGAGAATATCGCGGGTAGGAGCACCAGCAACAGTACCGGCCTGTTCACGTACGTCGTATAAGCTGGACTTCTTCTGGTTCAAGAAGGAAGCTTTGGCCCATACTAAACCGTGACGATCATCGAAGCGCCACTGACCATTGAAGCGGATACCTTCGCGGTTGTGAGGATATACCTCGGTATCGTGCAAGGACCACATGTTGGAGTAGTAATTGGTATTCATCAAGTTGAAGGCGTTGTAGCGACCGTAAGTATCAAGGCCGTTCACGTAGGGGTTCATGTTTACGAAAGGATCGTAGTTAGGATCTACGGATACGTAAGCCAAGCTGAGGTCGAGGTCGCCTTCCAAGAGGTTGGTACCGACTTCTACGCGGAAGGCGTTGCCTTCGGAGGAGTAGTCGGAATCCTTGTTAGCTTTGTACTCGGTGCGAGCATACTCACCAGCGGCGTAAATCTCGTTGCCGGATTCGCCGATATCCCACTTATAGTTGGCACTGATGCCATAGCCGAACATGCTCTGAGGACCGAAGGCACCGCGTCCCTCGTCAAGTGTAGTGTCCCAGCCGGGGATGGGGCGCTTGTTGCCGCCTTCGAGAGCAGCACTCTTGTAGTAACCAGAGGGGTTGACCCACTGTAAGTTGGTAACATCAACTAGAGGGGAACCGTAGGCTAAGTTAGCGTCGTTGATTACGCCGATGCCTAAGGAATCTCCATTAGCAGCTTCGTTAGCAGCGCGCATAAAGTTGACTTTAACTTGGCCACCGTTGAACTCGAAAGCAATGTCGCCACCGATAACATCGGTATCATAAGCTTCAAGGACACCAGGAAGCTGGTCGCTGAAGGTAGAAATACGAGAACCCAAAACTTCCCAACGGAGGACGCCAGCTTCGAAAGCGTGGCTGCCGCTCAGGTTGAAACCGAAGCGATCCAAGTAATCGGGACCGAAAGCGGAGAGGTTCTTCTGACCGGCGAAGAGGATATTGTCCATGTTGTCTTCGCTGTAAGCACCCAAGGTGAGTTTAATGCCGGAAGGATTGTGGATTACCCAGAAGTTATCCAACACCATGCGGGTGTAAGGGGAATTGTTTAAGCTATTGACGGAGCTGGAGCCACCGAACTGGTTGCAAAGGTAAGGAGCGGAGACACCCCAGAGGGAGTCTACCATGCTGTTACCAGCGGAAGTGTAAGCAGCGAACTCAGCGCCGGCGTCGATATCGTCGGAAACGCGGATGCGCATACCGAGGATACCCTTCATGGTGAAGCCGGTACCGTTAGTGAGGCCTACGCCATTGCGAAGGTCGGCTACGGGAAGTACGCCACCATTCTGGGGCTCAAGCTGAGTGCCAGCGACGGTGCCGACAGCAGCGTTGTAATCGAAACCAAAGAGACCACCGGTGTTGGTGTCTTGGATACCATCGCTGTCATTGTGGAAAGACTGAGCGGTAACGCGGGCTTCCAAGGATCCGTAGAAAGTGATTCTCTCGAGCTCAGAGACGCGGAGGTCGAGTTTGTCAACCTTGTCTTCCAAGGTGCCGACACGGGCGCCGAGGGCGTCTAATTCGCTGCGGAGAGCGTCCACCAATTTCTGGAGCTCAGCGAGCTCGGCCTTGGTGGCGAAAGTGGCGTGCTCCTGCTCCATTTGACCGAGCAGACGAGCAACCATCATAGCAACTTCCCAACGAGTGGCATTTCTGTCACCCTTGAAGGTGCCATCGGGATAACCTTCGACAATACCTTTAGCAGCCAAAGTGGCCACAGCATCACGAGCCCAATGATTCTCGGGAACATCCGGGAACAAAGGAGCGGCGAATGCAGGGGCGGCTAGTCCGAGTGTAAATACTGCGGCAGCAACCGTAGTTTTCATGCGTAAATTCATTGCATGATCTCCTTGTATTTTTATATATATTAGTGATAGTAAAAACTCCGGAGTTGTAATACCTTTTCCTGTCAGTCCGCGGCTCCAAAATGAGCTGTTCGAAGTTTCCTCAAGCTAGTTGACCGCCAACTATCAGAAAAATGTGTATCTTTTTCTACCGGATCGGTGTCAGCTTCGGCAAAAGATCTTTTCTCCTGCCAAAGGTCATAAAGGACGGATAAAAAATCTGCAAAAAAATTGTGTTCTTATCAATTAACAGAGCGGATCTTCTTCTCTTGTTTTTGTTCCCCTTCAAAATTGAAGTTTTTTCTCCAAAAAATATTGGCTATTTTTAAGCTCAGCCCGCTAAGACAGTATTATCTGCTTGCAAAGTGCGCTTAGCCTTCCACTCTTTGGAAGCTTTGGCTTTCAATCCAAAAACTTCCAAATCGTCGGGTACAAAAAGGTTGCCGTTGAAGTAGGGGCCGCCTTCCTCAATATATAAGCTCTTTCTTTGCTTTATGTTTCTATCTTCAGTGTGATAAATAATTAAATTTTTTACCTGAAGATTTTCCGCCAGCTGGCAAGCCTCTTTCATAGTAGAGTGGTGCTTCTGATGAGGCTTAAAAATATCAGCTTGGCTATCTAAGCAAAAAGCTTCATGTAAAAGCCACTTGCTACCTTGAGCGTACTTTCTGGTGCTTTCATTTAAAGGCTCGTCTCCGCAGCAAGTCAATTTGTCGCCGTTACCAAGATCCATAGTAAAACCGAATTGCTTGGCTTTAGTAGACAAAATGTCGAAAAATACGGTTTGGCAACCTAAAATATCAATGGTTTGCCCGTCTTTTACTTCCACTAAATGGAGGCGTGTATCTATATATTTTGTCTCTTTGGGCGTAAAAAGTTGCTCAGCCAAAGTGCGCAAACACTTTATTACTTCATCGTGTCCATAAATAGTTGCTTCGCCTTCATATTGGTCGCGAGCCATGCCCTGGCAAATAAAGCGAATCATCCAGACAATGCCCAAAATATGATCGACATGTTTGTGAGTTACAAAGATGGTGCGCATATCTTGCCATTTTAAGCCCGCTTGTTTCAATTGGCAAAAAAGGCCATTGCCTCCGCCGCCGTCGACTAAAAAGCTGCCTTGCGCGTTGCTAAGTACAAAACAAGTATTATAACATTCGGTTACGCTGGCATTGCCAGTACCTAGAATAGTAAGTTTCATAAATATTTTTCCTAAGTAGTATAACTAGACGGCGTCACTTGCTTGAGGCTCGCGGCCTAAACGGGCTCTAGCTTGTAACCAACTGCGCATGAAGCCATTAAGATCGCCTCCCAGCACTGCACTTACGTTGGCATTTTCAAAACCAGTGCGTCTATCTTTTACCATAGTGTAAGGTTGCATTACGTAGTTGCGGATCTGGTTGGCCCAGGCTGCTTCGCGATTTTCGCCTTTTACGTTGTCTAAAGTATCTTGGCGTTGCTCGCGTTTAAGCTCTAAAAGCTTAGCTTTAAGCATACGCAAAGCCGTTTCTTTGTTGGAATGCTGGGAACGCTCGTTTTGACAAGCAGCCACAGTGCCAGTGGGAATGTGAGTAATACGCACCGCCGATTCGGTTTTGTTGACGTGCTGTCCGCCAGCACCTTGAGAGCGATAAGTATCTATTTTTAAGTCTTCAGGGCGCAATTCAATATTGAGCTCTTCGGCTAATTCTGGCACTACTTCTACTTTTGCAAAAGAAGTATGGCGGCGGTGAGCGGCGTCGTAAGGAGAAATACGCACCAAACGGTGGACGCCGTGCTCGGAACTGAGCATACCGAAGGGGTAGAAGCCTTCGATAATGAGGCTGGCCGAATGGATACCGTCTTCTTCAGCTGGTGAATACTCTACTAAGCTTACTTTATAACCTTCATTTTCGGCCCAGCGCATATACATACGCAACAACATTTCTGTCCAGTCTTGGGCGTCTACTCCGCCAGCTCCGGCATGAAGAGTAACAATAGCGGCAGCCTTATCGTAAGGGCCGTTCAATAAAGAAATAGTTTCGGCCCGCTCCAGGCGGTGAGTCAGTTCATCATAATAGCGCTGGGCTTCGTCTATTTCCTCTTGGTTATCGGGAGTGCCTAACTCGGCAGCCACTTCAGCTTCTTCCAGCGCAGAATTTAATTCATGCCACTGCTGAAAAATAGTTTTATATTGGGCCAGCTCTTGGGTGAGGCGTTGGACAGCCTCGTTATCTTCCCATACTTGGCCAGAGCCAAATTGGGCTTCAATTTCTTGAATTTTGCGTTCTATAGTATCTAGGTCAAAGATAGTCGCGCATGCGTTCGACGCGGGCGCGGGCTTCGCTTAAAGGCTCGGCAAATTGGGAGAGCATAACGAAGTGTTTTCCTTTCCAAAAATAAGTCGCGAAAAAGATTGGGCCCGCGCCTAAGCTGAAAAGTTAAGGCAAACGGGCCCATCATTAAATGGCGCTAAATGCTAGCGCTCTTCGGGATAGTGGCACTTTTTCCACTTTTTGCCACTGCCGCACCAGCAAGGATCGTTACGACCCAATTTGGCTCCAGTGCGCTTAATGGGCTCGACGGGCATTTCGTTGTCACGGTTGGTAGACGTGGCGTGCATAGTCTCTTTTTGCTCAAGGTGCTCTTCAATTTGTTCGGTAGCTTGTACTTCGACGCGGAAGAGATAGTGCAAGGTATCGTCGCGCAAACGGCGTTTCAAACCATCGAACTCTTCGGCAGCTTCGCGAATAAATTCGACCTGAGGATCTTTCTGACCATAACCGCGTAAGTGGATACCTTCGCGCAATAATTCGATATTGCTCAAGTGCTCAATCCACTTTTCGTCAGTGACGCGCAATAAAGTGAAACGCTCCAAATCGGACATGAGCTGATCACCCAAAATTTCGATTTTTTTGTCGTAAACTTCGCGTAACCAACCAACTACAGTTTCTTTAATTTCAGCAGGTAATTTGCCGCCTAAATCGGCCTTGCTTACGCCTTCAGGCAAAACTAACTGATCGTGCAAAGCTACCATTAAGCCATCGAAGTCCCAAGTTTCGGGCGGGGCTTGTTCGTGCATATGCATATCGACCAAATCGCTAACCGCATCTTCAATGAAGCTGTAAATAGTTTCGCGCAAGTCTTTGCCTTCCAAGATCTTGTCGCGGTCGGCATAGATAACGCGGCGCTGCTCGTTCATGGTATCGTCGTACTTGAGAACGTTTTTACGAATCTCGAAGTGGTGACTTTCTACCTTCATTTGGGCATTTTCGATACCGCGAGAAATTAAAGGATTCTCGATGACTTCATCTTTTAAGCCTAAAGTATCCATTAAGTTGCGGATTCTATCGCTAGCAAAGAGGCGCATAAGTTCGTCGTCTAAAGCTACGTAGAAGCGTGAAGCACCAGGATCGCCCTGACGTCCAGCACGACCGCGCAACTGGTTGTCGATACGACGCGACTCGTGACGCTCAGTGCCTAAAATATAGAGTCCGCCAGCTTCACGTACTTTCTTTTCTTCTTCGGGATCGGCAGGATCGCCGCCCAATTTAATGTCAACGCCTCGACCGGCCATATTAGTGGCGATAGTTACAGCGCCTAAACGTCCGGCTTGAGCAATAATGTGAGCTTCTTTTTCGTGGTATTTGGCGTTGAGCACGTTGTGCTTAATGCCCATTTTGGTAAGAAGCTGGCTGAGCTCTTCCGATTTTTCAATAGAGCGAGTACCTACCAAAATAGGCTGACCCTTGGCGTGGCGCTCGGCGATATCGGCACAAACAGCCTTAAATTTGTACTTCTCGTTTTTGTAAACTTGGTCGTGCAAATCGATACGGGCTACTTTTACGTTGGTAGGAATTACTACTACGTCCAAATCATAAATTTCGCGGAATTCGCGCTCTTCGGTTAAAGCTGTACCAGTCATACCGGCCAACTTGTGGTAGAGCTTGAAGTAATTCTGGAAAGTAATCGTGGCCAAAGTTTGGTCTTCTTGGCGGACTTTGACGCCCTCTTTGGCTTCGATAGCTTGGTGCAAACCGTCGGAATAGCGGCGTCCGAACATGAGGCGGCCGGTAAATTCGTCGACGATAACGATTTCACCATTTTTAACGACATATTCAATATCGTTGCGGTAGCATTCTTTGGCGCGTAAAGCGTTGTCAATAAAATGGGCCGTCTCCATATTGTTGGGATCGAAAAGGTTGCGCAAGCCTAAAAGTTGCTCAACTTTGGCTACACCTTCTTCAGTTAAAGGAGCGGTCTTTGATTTCTCTTCCACAGTATAGTGGACGTCTTTTTTCAACTCGCGGGCTACTTGAGCGTAGCGGCCGTACATATTGGTAGAGCCGGTACCGCGACCGGAAATAATCAACGGGGTGCGGGCTTCGTCGATCAAAATAGAGTCGACTTCGTCAACAATGGCAAAGTTGAGTTCACGTTGCACGCGCTGGTCTAAGTCCATAACCATATTGTCGCGCAAATAATCGAAACCGTATTCGTTATTGGTACCGTAAGTAATGTCGGCTTCGTAAGCTTGGCGGCGAGGCACGGGACGCAAGTGGTTGTTGCTATCATCGCCAGTTTCAACTTCGGGATCGTATAAGTAGGCGGTGTCGTGATTGATAATACCTACGGACAAGCCCAAGAAATGGTAAACAGGGGCCATCCAGCGGCCGTCGCGTTTGGCTAAGTAGTCGTTGACGGTGACAACGTGGACGCCGCGTCCAGTTAAAGCGTTAAGGTAAACGGGGCTGGTAGCTACCAATGTTTTACCTTCACCGGTTTTCATTTCGGCGATACGTCCTTGATGGAGTACGATGCCGCCGATCATTTGCACATCGTAATGGCGCAAACCCAAAGTGCGTTTGGAAGCCTCGCGCACAGCCGCAAAAGCTTCAGGCAAAATATCATCTAAAGTTTCTTTGCCTTTTAAGCGCTGACGGAAACTATCTGTAAGAGCGCGCAGCTCTTCGTCAGAACGACTCTTCATACTCTCTTCAAAGTCGTTGATCTTCTTGACGACCTTGCGGATCTTTCTAATTTCCCGCTCGTTGGGGTCGAAAAGCCATTCAATGAATCCCATGTTATCGCACTCCGATATTTGTAAACAAACTAAATCAAATTTTCTTGTAAAAAATTGAACAAACTGTCTTTCGCAGGCTGTTTTGTGGGGAAAACGGACGAGCGCAAGGCGGCGGATGAGAAAGCGCGTTCCCAAAAGTTGCCCAACGACAGCTTAGGTGGTTTCTATTATGAACGCTTGCTTCCTTCGCTTTTCCTATTTGTTTTCTGTCTGCCTTGCATATGCGTTGTGTTTGCACTCAATATTTATTCTTGGCGATTGCATTCCAATACATCTTTATAGAAGACCGTTTTCCATTGTATATAAGTAATCATGGCGCCGCCAATTATAAAGCAAATAATTAACAGAGTTTCCATAGCCGTCATGCCCAAGCGCTCGGTAAAAACGCCTTGTAAAGCGGCGATAATGCTCATAGCTCCCCAGGCGGTAAAAGTATTTAAAGAGCCAAAGGCTGTTTTGTCACCAACACTAGGGAACATGTCAGGTACGCTAATAACTAAAGCCATAGAGTAAATACGATCTAAAGTCATAAAGATGGCAATAGCTGCCACGGCGGCGGTTATATTTAGTTTGCCATAAATAAAAATGGGCAAAAGTACCAGCGAAAGAATAATGCTAACCAAAAAAGTGGGGCGGTGGCCGAAGCGCTTCATAATGCTGTTGGTAAAGAAGTTGATAAGGCAATCGGCCAAACCGATAATAAGTAAGGCTAAGCTCACTTCTTTAAGGTCGAGCTTGTAGTGGTAGGGGAACCAAAGGCCGCACAAAGAGTAAAAGCCAAAGTAGGCCATGCGATTGATGGTTGAACCCACATAATAAGTGATGGCGTGAGGTACGGCCAAAGCTTTTTTGTACGGTTCGACAATAGCTTTGCATACAGAAAAAAGGCTTTTAAAAGTTAAATTTTGGCATAAAGGTGAAGCTTTTTCTTCTTGAGGTTGGTCGCTGGGCTGCTCGCCTTCGTTTTTGTGTTCGGTTGGGTAAAACCAAGCTAAAGCCAAACCGCTGGCCGCCGTAAGCAAAGCAATAATTAGAATCGGTACACGCCAATTGAAATCGACTGTAAGCCAACCGGCCAGCGGTACGCCCACAGCTGTTGCTAAAGGGCGAGCCGACATTAAGACGGCGATCATAGCCGGGAAATAGGCTTTGGAAACGCCATGGAAAGTTAGGCTCCACATAATGGAAGCTACGAAGCCTGCTCCCAAGCCGGACAAGGCTCGCCAGACTAAGCCCAGCTCAAAGGAAGAAGAAAAAGCAAAGGCTGCTTGAGTGAGCGCTAAAAGGAGCGTGCACCAAAAGAGCAATTTGCTTGATTTAAAAGCCGAAACTAGCGAAGGGCCAAAAATAAGGCCAGCTACGGTGCCGCCGGTACAAAAAGAAATGAACAGCAGAGCCGTATGGGCCGGAATGGCGAAGCTTTGGCCAATAACGTCAGCCATGGGAGAGATGGCATTGTCGATTGAATTGAAAGCAAAAATTAAAATAAAAGCTAAAACGACAACGACTCTCTCCATAGTTGCGAACCTCTGATGTGCGAAATTAGTGCAACTCTTTTAAGGCTCGAGCAGCTAGGGCCAGAGCAGACTCAACATATTCTTCGCTTTCGCCTAAAGCGGCCAGGGCCACGGTGCCATGGGTCGGCGGCGAAGTTATTACCAGTCCGCGTCTGCCTTTCGTTTTGTGCAAAAGGAGCGGTTCCCCTTCATAGGTGAGTGAGCTCAATTTGGTTAGCAATTCGTCTGTATTGGCGGCTGTAGTAGGTAGCGACTCTCTGGAACTTATATGCAAGCTTGACCAATGGGCTCCGAAGAAGTGTCTGGCGACGTCAATTACGTAGCCAAAGCCGTTATGGCGGAAGTTGCACTCCAAGAAGACGGGTTCAAGTCTGCCTTGGGCATTTCTGGTTAAACCCCAGTCCATATTTAAATAGCCGCGAGCGCCGGCCAAATAGACCGAACGGCCTAAGCGGTCGATGTCGGCCAACAACTTAGACAGAGCTTCGTCGGCTTCTGGGCCTACCACATTGGCCGGATAGTCAAAGCCGCACCAACCGCCGCGGTTGTCGAAAACTTGACTATCTAGACCCACAAAATGGCAACCTTGATCGTCGATTAAGTTCAGTGAACCGCAGACCGTTTCGAAGTTAATAAAATGCTCTACCAAGACTCGGCTACCGCCATACCAATCGGATATGGCAGCTTTGAGCTCGGCAGCCGTGCCCGCCAAGTTGCCGGCACCACCAGCCGACTGAATTTTACGCAACATAAGCCGAGGCTGATTCTGACCGTTTTGCTCGCTCAGCTGGGCTGAGACGGTGTCTATGGTATTTTCCAAAGCGGTTAAACTGTCGGCACACATACCGGGCGGTACTTGGCAGCCCGCACCTATAGCCAAGGCTTTGCAAAAGTCTTTGCTATTTAGATTATCTATTAAGCCCAAAGCTAAATATTTGGGATCGGTGCCCTTAACCGGAAGTTCCAGCTGTCGACTCAATTCCATAATGGGCTCTGTCTGAATGTAAGGCTCGACAAACCAACCTTCGCCCTGACAGCGCTCTTTTATGGCTTGTCTGGCTATATTGTCAGCTCTAATAGCGTCGGTTAAAAGACAGCTCTCGGCCATTTTAACATTGATAACCGTTTGCTCTGGTGAGCCCAAGTTTAACAAAGAACAAATATATCTCTGAAAAGAGGGTTCTATTTGAGTAGGCGTTACCAAAACGTCTCCGGGATTAAGTGAGCAAAGAAAACGCGGAAATACCTTTAAAGTTTTATGCTGAAAAAAATCGGTAAAGCCGCCTTCAGAGCTGGGAATTACATTTTCAGCGTTGGGTAAAAAAAGTTTAGGCATAGAATTTGCCGTCGCAAAGCATATTGCGAGGATATTTTTGTAAATTCAAGCCACGAATGCTCTTTAAAGAGCAAAGCACGAACTGGAAATTGCGTTGCATAAGAGCGGTGGCTACTTTATCTACGGAAGCTAAGGCTACCTCGTTCTTTTGAGCAAAGGAAATAGTATCGTCTTGGCCGGGCAAAATTTTACGGCTGGCATCAAAATCGTAGCGGGACAAGATTTTATCTAATTCAGCCGGATCTAAAGCTTGACGTACAGCATCCATAATGCCGGGCGAGAAGAGCAAATAAGACCACATTACTCGCTTCAAATGGTGCTGCTCTAATAAGTCGAGGAAAGGCAACAGAGCGTCGTCACGGTCGTCAATTTGAGCAATAAAAGGATCGAGGTGAATAGTTGTTTGACAGCCAGCTTGGCAAATTTCTTCAGCAGCTTCCAAACGAGGTTTTAAAGGCTTTAAGTTTTTCACAAACTTGGCCAAGGGGTTGGGATTGAGCATAACCGAAGGACTGAAAGCGGCATTATAGGAGAACTTTTCGCGGCAATTGATAATTAAATCGATAATTTCGCGATTGGGAAGTCCTTTGGTGGTAATAATAATACGATTAACTTTAGAAGTACTGAGTATTTTTAATATTTCCAAGCTCAGGCCGTTTTCTACGAACTTGGGCGTAAAAATATCAGTGTAGCGGGAAAGTTTTAAAATGTTAATATTGCCAGAATTCACTTCTTCGTGAATGCGACGCAGCAATTCTTCTGCAGGGAAAAGTAGAGCCGGATCGTCAAACTTGGCTTGCAATTCGCCTAAAGTATTGTTGACGGCCACACGGGAGCGAGCATAGCAATAAGGACAGTTATGCTGACAGCCTACCCAAGGCTCCAGATAATGATATTTTCCATACCAGCATGTTCCTAAGGAACCGGGAGCAAATAAAGTTACTTTTTCTTCCATCTGTACATGTTCTCGTTTATTCAAAAGATATTCTTTGCTTATAAGCAAAATATGTCGAACCTATCGGGAAAGACAGTGCAGAAGCGGCTTTCTGTACAAAAATAAAGCCGCGCAACCTAAAACAACAGAGGTTATTCCCTCCATTGTCTCACACAAATAAATAAGCCGCAAGCAAAAAGAGCGGCTTAAGAATTGATTATAAGGAAAAATAAAGAACGTCTTTAGATTTTTTTCAGCATTATACCGCCATAGAAGGAACATTTAGGCATAAGCTTGATTAATTTGAAACCGGCGTTTTCTAAGCAGTTCTGCCAATATCTCACTCCGCAGGGGAATTCGTTGAGGAAGCTGTTCATAACGTCATGCTCTTTAGCTTTCCAGGCTGCACCATAATAGCGAGCAGCTTCTTCTTTTAATTTTTCCCAATTGTCCATTAGTTGCGGACGCTCAAATTCGAAGAAAATGCCGTCTTCTATATACAGCAGGGCGCCGCTTTTAAAGGCCGGGCCGATATTTTTAGCAAAGATAGCTTTCTCTGCGTCGGTCAAGTGATGCAGAGCTTTTCGAGAAAAGCCTTTAGTGAAAATATTAGGCTGAGGCTTGTAGGCAGCAAAAGAACTACAGATAAGTTCGGCATTGGGGCAATGGCTCAAATTTTTACCGGTAAGTTCGATTTGTAGTCGGGAGATATCCAAGCCGTATACTTTTTGAGCTCTGGCAGCAGCTAAGCCCAAAAATTCGCCGTTGCCGCAACCAAAGTCGATCAATATATCCTCGGCGCCGACCTCCAACCAGTTTAAACATTGCCGAAAATAATCGGCCTCTGTAGCGTAGTTTTTGTTGTAATAAGCTACATATTCATCGTTTAACCAATTTTCTTCCATAACGGTGGCTCCTTATTTATTTCCGGGAAAAGGAGTATAGGGCACTTTAGTATGCTGAGGATGATTTTTCAGCCAATAGAGAGTAAGGGCCCATAAGTGCTTCAGGTAGTTGATAATTTCACCGCCTCCGAATTTGCTTTTGCCTGCCAGGCGATCTTCAAAAATAAAGGGTACTTCGGTGACGGTTTTATAGTGGCCCTTGATTAAAACTTCCAAGTTGATCTTAAAACCTATGGGGTTGAGTTCGGCTCCCTCAATTACTTGGCGGCGCATAAGCATATAACCGCTGGTTACGTCGTTAACTGGACAAATCGGCCAGCCTAGGGCTACAGCCGTTAAGGAAGTAATGCGTCTGTACCAGGGCCAATTGCGCACTCCACCTCCTTTTATGTAGCGGCTGCCCATAGCTATATCGGCTCCGCCGTCGGTAATGGAATAAACCATATCGGGCAAAATATTAGGATCGTGGGATAAGTCGGCATCGATTACTCCTAATATCTCACCTTCTCCGGCTTGCCAACCGGCTACAACCGCAGAGGAGAGGCCGAGTTTGCCGCTCCTTTTAACGACTTTTATTCGTCCTTGATATTTATCGCTGAGCGATTCGGCCAAAGCGGCTGTACCGTCGGGCGAATTGTCATCGACTACGACCAGTTCTCCGCTAATAGAAGCTCTGTTCAAAGCGCCGAAGACTTTCTCTGCTAAAACCGGCAGAGTCTCTTTTTCATTGTAAGTGGGTACGATCAGCGAAAGTTGAATCATGACTAGAAACGTATAACCTTTTCCGATTTAAGGCAAATCTCTGCAATTAGATGGGGCGATACTAAATGGCCGACCTTTATTTTGTCGCTCAAGGATAATTTTTGAGCCGAATGCTCGCAAATACGCAGAGAGCAGCCGCGCTTTTGCAAAAGTTGTAAGGTAGGCAACAACCGAGAACTTTCGGTACATAGGCGTACCGCCTCATGCATAAAAATCATAAATCTGGGCAGTTCCGGTAAGTTGTTTAGGCCTACAATAACGTCATGCAAAAGCTCTTCGCCCAAAGTATCGGGAGCGCCGATGTAAGTTTGGCAAAGAAGAACGGCGCCGTATAATTTGTGAGAATCGGCGTCGGCCAACTGGGAATATTCGGCGAAGGGACGGCCGCTGCGCAGAGCGCTCAAATAATATTGGAGATCTTTTTCTTCAAAGCGCGGAGGAGTAGTAAGACTCACTTTTCCTTTAACTCTCGAAACTTTTGGGCTGTCCTGACGGCCTTTCAAGTTCAACAGCCTTTCCCCTTCTGGGCTATCGCTTTTGACTTATGGGCGCTTTGCTTCGGCCCCTTGCGAAGGCCTAAAGGTGGCGGCAGGAATAGACGCAATAAACAAGAATGCGCGACCGAATACGGCTCGGCAGAGACATATTTTAGCTGGCGTACTGTCGCGCCCACCGGAAGGTTAGGCTGTCCCCATGAATTCATTTACGAGCGCCGAGATCAAAAACAGATTGAGCCGTTTAATCGGCGGTTTTCGTTGGCGCGCTGTGGTTATGGTGGCTGTCATTTATCTATTCTCTTTCAGTATTGTAGCCGGTTCTGTAATTTGTTTGGCTCGCACCCGAGGTAAAGAAGAACTTTCTTTCGCTTTGGTGCAAAGTGTGAAAGCTTTTGGTTATGCCGGTACGCGTGAATTTGACACTGCCGTTACGCAAGCCGAGTTTTTGGCTGCCGATTCTTGCCTTGACGCCTACAGGCACAGTCCCAATCTCAAGCAAAGTTTCGCTTCGCTTTCCGAAGCCGACAAAAAACAACTTAGCGGCGATATGCTTACCGCCTTGGCCAATATTTCTAAGGACGCAGTTGCTGTTGTCGATTCTGAGGGCGAGGTATGTTTCTTTACAGAGCGTACTGCACCCAAAGAAAAAGGTGGCGGCGCTCCTGCCGAAATCGATTTTGGCAAGGCGGAAAACCATGATAAGCAAAGCGAGACGGCCGCTAAAAGTGAGACCGATAAAAATTTGGATAAACTTGAGGCTGATTTCTTGGATTCCGTCTTTAAGTTTGGCGAAGCCGGCAAAGGATGCTTGCGCTTTAGCTCTTCCTCTTCTGCGCCTCTCTATAATGTAGTGGCTGTACCTTTGAATAAGGGAAGTAAAGATGAAAAGAAGAGGGGGGCTTTGCTTTTAGCTGAGCGGATTGACGATAAAACGTTAGTTAAATGGAGTCAGAATATGCCTCCTGGCCTTTTGGTCTTGGTCTCTCAGGGCAAGTTGGTTTCAGCTTACGATAAACGCTCTGATTCGCGTCCTACTCCCACTATGGCTGCCGAGTTGGATAAAATGCTCAAATATTGGAGCCCGCGCCAAAATCTTGCCGAATCTGGCAAAGGCAGCTCTCAGTTTAAGATTACCAGTTCCGACGTCAAGTTGGCAGGCAAAACTTGGAAAGCGGCTGTAGCCGAGCTGGATAGCAGCAAAAAACGCGAAGCAGTGGCCTATGTAGTCTTCTTGGCTGATCCTATGAATTTAGATCAAGAAGTGAGCCAACATGTATGGGTTTTAGGTATATGTTTGGCTGTCACTCTGATTATACAAAGTGTGTTAGTCTATTTCTTGAGTCCGCTCTGTTTGCGCTTTGCCAGAGTCCACTTACAAGCCGGTTCAGCCCATTTAGCTTCTTTAGAAGCAAAGTCGCGCCAAACTCAAAACCAGGCTGCCTCAGATAACGCCATCGCTAAACCTGCTTCCGTAGTCAATTCTATTGCCGAGGCTGCGCCTGGAGCCGGAACTGAAGCTTCTGCTAATCCTGTCGCTCCTATTGCTTCTGGTAGTGAAGAAGCCAAAAACTAAATTAATATTTGTATTTACTGCACTAAGGCCAAGGTTTGAGCCCGGCCTTTTTTGTTGAAATAAAAGAAAGCTACTCTTATGAAAAAAACCAAAGTGCGTCTCGATTTGCTTTTGGTAGAGCGAGCCTTGGCTCCCACTCGAGAAAAAGCTAAATCTCTGTTGATGACCGGTCAAATTTTTGTCAATGGTGTCTGTCGCGACAAAGCTGGTTTTTTGGTCGATGAGGAATCGGAAATAACGATCCAGGGGAGGGGTATACCTTTTTCCAGTCGCGGCGGTTTTAAATTGGAGAAAGCTTTACATTCTTTCGAAATATCTCCTCAAGACAAGATTGTGGCTGATTTGGGCGCTTCTACCGGTGGTTTTACTGATTGCTTGCTTAAAGGCGGAGCAGCTAAAGTTTACGCTGTAGATGTAGGTAAGGGGCTTTTGGATTATAAACTTACCCAAGACAGTCGCGTAGTGGTTATGGATCGCACCAATGCTCGCTATTTAACTCGCGAGATGTTTGCCGAACCTTTGGATTTGGTCACTATGGATTTGTCTTTTATCTCTTTGGAGCTTATTTTGCCTGCCGCCAAAGAGCTTTTGGCTGCCGAGGGGCGGATCGTCTGTTTGATTAAGCCTCAATTTGAAGCTGGCCCCAAAAATATTAAAGGCGGTGTGGTACGTCGCCCTGAAGTACATGAGCAAGTTCTGACTAATTTTATAGCTTTTTGTCAAAGTATTGGTTTACTAGTAGAAAAATTGACGTTTTCGCCTATTAAAGGGCCTGCCGGCAATATTGAATTTTTGGCTTGTCTAACGATTGCTGATAGGGAAGAGCGCAGTTGCAATTCTGAAAACGGCGAATATGCTTGGGATATTAAAGAGTTAGTTTCTCAAGCTTGGCAAGAGGCTAAATAGAAGTAGTCGGCTCCGAGCAATACAGACTAAGGAGAAATCAGCTTGAGCAAAGAATCGAAGATAGGAGCCTTGTTGGTTCTGATGGTTGTTCTTTTGTTTATTTTCGCTCCCAGCAGCGAAACGCGGGACAGTCGTATCTTTGCCAATCAATATAGGTTGATTTTTAAGGAGACTCCCGGTCTGGAAGAAAATTACGATGTCAAAATGGCCGGCGTCGACATTGGCTATGTTAAAGAAATTGATTTTTGCACAGCCGAAGACAAAGAGCGTTTTGGCCGAGATGCCAACATCGCCGTCACTATTGCTACCGATTTTTCCACTTCCATTCCCGAAGACAGTTCGGCTAGCGTTTTGGAAGTTTCCAGTACTTTATTGTGGTTGGAAATTACTCCCGGAATCTCCGATAAGTTTTTACAAAGCGGCTCTTGTGTGCGCTTGCGTACTCCGCTTGCTTCTTCGGCTTCTTACGAGTCGGCTTTATTAGGTTCTCCTTTTAAAGATCTAAATAAACAGACTTTGGCTGTGCGCACTTTAATGACTGCTGAGGGATTTTCTCGCAGCATTTTGGATACGGCTTCTAACTTGCGCTTTTATAGCAATGAATTGCGCATTGCCAGCAAAGATTCTCACCGCCAACTGAAACAAATATATTCCAAGCTTGACGAAGAAGAAAAAGCTATCGCCATGCAACTTGATCGTTTAGATACTCAGCTCAGCCAAGCCGGAGCAAATTTGCAAAAAACTTCGACAGCTTTAAAAGAACAGACGGCCAATCTGGCTGATACCGCTTCCGGCTATGAAGTTAAGCTGGGGCAAATGAGCGCTTTGGCGGTGAGCGAAACCGAACGCTTTAAAGCTTTAACCGATAATGTCGAAACAAAAATGACCGCCAAATGTTCGCCCGAGCTGTTGGAACGTTTGCACAAAGCTTCGCGTAAACTTAAAAATTTTGCTCAGATTGCCGAAGATTTACATTACATGACCCAAGAACCGGCCACTCAGCAAGCTCTCAAAGAGGCCGCTCATAAATATCGCCTGCAATCTGAGCAAATTGACAAATTAGTGCGTAAAATTGAAAGATTTGTGCCCGGCAGCAGCTCGGGTGACGATAACGCCGCTCCACCAAGCATACATGTACCTGTCGAGCCTATGTCCGCCGCGCCGGACGGCTCCTTCCGGGAAGCGCAGCCAGACGTCGCACCTACGCCTACTTTTTGATATACTTCCCGTGCCCCGTGCCTGAAGGCAGGGGCTTTCTTTATATAAGGCCGCTTTAGTCTTGGGGCATCTTGGAGACGCCGAGGCTAAAGCGGCCGTTTGTGAGAAGCGACTTTACTGTTTTAGGTCAAGCAAAGCCTGATTCATGGCTGCGGCTTCATCTAAAGCGCAGACCAAATGGAATTTGCCTTTACCTAAAGCCATAAGGTTAAAGCCTTGGGCTCCTAATTCTTCGGCTTTAACTTGGGCGGCGTCTTTCACTTGGAAAACTACACGAGTTAAGGAAGCCAAATGAATATTTTCCAAGTTGCCGATACCGCCAACCAAAGAGGCAAATTCAGTTGCTTTATGGCGTGTGGCTGCGTTGACTGACACAGGCTCGCTTGTGGTAGAGCTGACCGGTGTGGCGGTGGGCAAGGGAGCGGCGTCGCCGTGAGCGTTAATATATTCTTCAATGTCGGATTTGAGATTTTCGGAAAGGGTTCCGAAAATAGCTTGTAAGTTATTGCCTACAGTAACTACTCCGGCAGCGCCTAAAGCTTTGAGAGTGTCGGGACTGGCTTTGGCAATATCTTTTAAGCCGACGCGCAAACGAGTAATGCAAGCGTCCAAGCTGACTAAGTTGGTTCGGCCGCCCAAAGCTTGGAGTACTTTACCGGCCAATTCACTGCCGCTGCCTCCGGCTTCGCTACCGGCCATAGCTTCTTCGCGGCCGGGAGTTTTGAAATCGAATATTTCGATAGCTTTGCGGAAAACTACGTAGTAAATCACTGCGTAAATCGGGCCGAGCCAGAGTACGCAGCTGGGATTGGTATCGTTGTGGAAATAGAGTAAATAGTCGATACAACCTTGGGAAAAAGTGAAGCCCATATGAGCTCCCACTAAGTTCATTACGTAGAAGGCGCTGCCTACCAAAATAGCATGAATAGCGTAAAGGGCCGGAGCTACGAAAAGGAAGGAAAATTCGATAGGCTCAGTGATACCGGTCAGGAAGGAAGTGAGAGCCGCCGACATCATTATTCCGCCTACCTGGACTCTGTTTTCCGGCTTGGCGCTGTGCCAAATAGCAATGGCCGCTGCTGGTAAGCCCCACATCTTAAAGAGGAAGCCGCCGCCTAAAATTCCGGCTGTGGGATCGCCGTTAAAGAAGCGGGTAATATCGCCTTGTACAATGCTGCCGTCGGGAGTGGTAAAGCTGCCCATTTGGAAGAAGAAGGGAGCATTCCAAGCATGGTGCAAGCCGAAAGGCAATAAAGCTCTTTCTACTACGCCGTATACGGTGGCAGCCAGGGAAGGGTTTTCGTTGGCAGCCCAGTTGCCGGCTAAGGTAATGAGAGCACCGATAGGCGGCCAGACAAAGCTGAGCACAATACCGGTCAGGATAGCGGCAAAGGCTGTCACAATAGGCACGAAGCGCTTACCGGCAAAGAAGCCTAAGTAGGGTGGCAGCGAAATACGATAGTATTTATTAAACAGATAGGCTGTAATGATACCTATAACGATGCCGCCGAAAACGCCGGTGTCGACACTTTTTATACCCATTATCGTTGTAGTGGAAAGAGTCGATTGGGCACTTAGCAAACCGCCACAATCCGGACAATATTTTAGTATATCCAATCCTCGGATAGTGGCCATAACTCCCATAGTAGCATTCATGACCATATAGCCGACTACGGCCGCTAAGGCGGAAACACCATCATTTTTAGTTAAACCTAAGGCTACGCCGATAGCAAAAATTAAGGGCAAGTTGCTGAAAATTACTTGACCTGAGTCGCCCATAATTTTCAAAATAGCTACGCCCAAGGCCATAATAGTAGGCCAACCTTGGGTAAATATATTGACGCCGCTCTTGAGGACAGCGTCTAAATTAGCAGGCATCCAGCCGTATTTGGAAGCGCCCACGCCCAACAAAATACCTGCCACAGGCAGGACGGCTACCGGCAACATTAGGGCTTTGCCTATTTGCTGCAGAATGCCGAAAGCTTTTTTGAAAAAGTTCACCGCTCAATATCCTCCTGTAATTTGCGCACCGCTTCGGAGCTTTCGCAAGCTAAAGCCTGATCGGCCAACTGACGGCATTCTTCCAGGCTTACTTGGCGGATTCTGTCTTTTACGGCAGGAATGGCCGGGGCCGCTACGCTTAGTTCGTCCACTCCCAAGCCCACCAAAATAGCTGTGGCTTGTAAGTCGCCGCCAATACCTCCGCATATACCTACTTTGCGTTTGTGTTTATGAGCTCCGTCGACTGTTAACTTAATCAAGCGCAAGATCGAAGGATGGAGGCTGTCTACCAAACCGGCCAACTGAGGATGGCCTCGGTCGATAGCTGTGGTATATTGGGTTAAATCATTGGTGCCAATGGAGAAAAATTCTACTTCTTGAGCTAAAGTTTCAGCCATTAAGGCGGCGGCAGGCACCTCGACCATAATTCCTAAAGGCACTTTAACGCCTAAATTTTTACACTCTTCGGTAAAAATAGCTTTGGCTTGACGATATTCGCCGATAGTTGTCACCATAGGTAGCATAATTTTCAATTTGGCAAAGCCTGCCGCTCTCAGAATGGCTCTAAACTGAGTACGTAACAAATCGGGGCGTAGCAAAGAAATACGCAAACCGCGCTCGCCCAAGAAGGGGTTGGCCTCTTGCGGAATAGGTAAATAGGGCAAAGGCTTGTCGCCACCTACATCGAGAGTGCGGATAATCAGTGTGGCCTTGGGCCCCAAAGTGCGGGCAATTTGGCCGTAAATATCGGCTTGCTCGTCTTCGGTAGGGGGCGTGGTGCGAGCTAAGAAAAGGAACTCGCTACGCAACAACCCTACGCCGTCTGCCCCTAAAGTGACTGCTTGCTCGGTGTCGGCAATCGAACCGACATTGGCTGCCACTTTAATTAGGCGACCGTCGGTAGTTTGGGCAAGGTCTTTGGCTTTTTCAAGCAGTAGACGACGGCGCTCTTGGCGGATTTTGAGTTTTTCTTTGGCGTCTTGATAGTGCCCATCGTCGGGATTGAGCTCTAAAGTGCCTTTAGTGCCGCTTAAAATAGCTTTGGTACCGTTGGGAATAGTCAGCGCTCGGGCAGAAATACCGGCTAAAGCTGGCAGATCCAACGAGCGAGCCAAGATGGCAACGTGTGAAGTGGAGCCTCCCAATACTGTGGCAAAGCCGACAACTTTGGAGCGGTCTAAAGCGGCCGTATCGGAGGGAGTTAAATCTTCGGCGATGAGAATAGTGTTTTCGGGGAAATTGTGAATAGTGGGCGCTTCACCCATAAGTAAACGCAACACTCTTTCGCCTACGTCTTTTAAGTCGACGGCTCGGGCAGCCATAAGTTGATGGCTCAGTTGAGCTAAACGCTCGGATTGGCTGGTATAAGCTTGTTTCCAACTGTAAGCGGCGCTTTTGCCTTTTGCAATGCTAGCTTCGGCTTGCTCAAGTAAATCGGGATCTTCTAAAAGCTCGCGATGGGCAGCGAAGATACCGGCTTTATTGGGATCGGCTTTGGCCTTCATGCTTATTTCTAAAAATTCCAGCTCGTTTTGGCCTTTTTTCAGAGCTTCGCGCAATTTCTGCAACTCTTGTTCCTGGCCTTGGCCTTCCTCTTCCACCTGGTATTCGGCCCGCTGCATTTGATAAATGCGCCCCACAGCTAAGCCCGGGGAAGCAGAAACTGCATACAGCAAATTGTCGGTGTCCGGTCTTTGTGGATTGGGTAAAGCTGGCGTTAAGGGGCCGGGCGTAATCATCGGTTGAGCCTGGACATTTATATCTGGTCGGGCTGCTACGCCGGAAGTGCCTCCTGCTTCTGGTTTTTCACCTAAACCGCTGGCCAAAGCTTCACTTAAAGCCTCTAAAGCTTCTTTGGCTTCTTCGCCGCTGGCTCGGAAGCGTACTACTTCATTGTGCAGCACTTGTAAACTCATTAAGGCGACGACGCTTTTGCAATTAGCAAATTGCTCACCGCGCACGATTTGCAAATTGGCTTTAAATTTTTTGGCTAGATTGGCCAAGACAGCAGCCGGGCGGGCGTGTAATCCTTGAGGATTTGGTACTACGATAGGCTCAGACATCAGGCTCAAACCTGAGGTGGTCTCTTTGTCTTCTTCTTTTTGGGCTAAGGTGGCTTTTATAAGCAAATCTTGACCGGCTTTTTTGCGACCTTGGCTGATTTCCAGATTGCTGACAGTCTCGGTATTGGTAATTAAGACCAAAGTAATTAGACTGCGGGCTTTTTCGGCGATAAGAGCCGCATCAAAGGCGATAAGTTCCTGTCCTTTTTCCACGGAATCGCCCACTTTGACTTTAGGGGTAAAACCTTCGCTCTTTAAAGCTACCGTATCTAAACCTATGTGCATAAGTACTTCTAAACCGGAGGAAGTTTCCAAAGTCAGAGCGTGACAGGAAGGGTGAATTTGCTTGACGACTCCTGGACAAGGGGCCAGCAAGACTTCTGAAGTTGGATCTATAGCTACGCCGTCGCCTACCATCTTACCGGCAAAAACCGGATCGGGTACGCGTTCGAGCTCTACAGTCTGTCCCGAAAGGGGAGCATATAAAGCGACAGCATGATTGCTCACGTGAAACAGCACACTCCAAAAAAATATCAAAAAGCCTGCGAAAATTCGACGTTTCAAGCCGCCTCCCTTTGCTACTTTGCTGCAGCTGCAGTTAAGAGGGAGGCGGCTAGAAAAAGGCGAAAGCCGCCAAATTAATCAGCTTTTTTACGGTGTGAACGGAGAGCTAATATTATATGGGTATGCGAACGACTACTCTAGATTTGATTATGGGCCAAGTTGCAGTACGCAATCCTGGCGAACCGGAGTTCCTTCAGGCGGTACGAGAAGTTTTCTCTTCGGTAGTGCCTGTGGTAGAAGCTAATCCTGTCTATAGGCGCATGAAAGTTTTAGAGCGTTTGGTCGAACCTGAAAGGGTTATTATCTTTCGCGTTCCTTGGGTAGACGATCTGGGCAATGTGCAAATCAATCGCGGATATCGCGTAGAAATGTGCGGAGCTATCGGCCCTTTCCAAGGCGGTTTACGTTTCCACCCCAGTGTTGATTTAAGTATCATTAAATTTTTGGCCTTTGAACAGGTCTTTCGCAATTCTCTTACCTGTTTGCCTTTAGGTGGTGCCAAGGGTGGGGCCGATTTCGATCCTAAGGGCAAATCCGATATGGAAGTTATGCGTTTTTGCCAATCGTTTATGGCCGAGCTTTTTCGCCATCTTGGCCCTACCGTAGATGTGGCTACTAGCGGTTTGGGCGTAAGCGGACGCGAAATAGGCTATCTCTTCGGCATGTATAAAAAGCTCTCCGGCCAGTTTTCCGGCGCTCTGACCAATAAAGGTTTGGGCTGGGGTGGCTCTATGTTGCGTCCCGAAGCTACCGGTTTCGGCGTTATCTACTTTATCGAAAATATGTTGAAACGTCGCAGCGAAACTTTAGAAGATAAGCGCGTCGTTATTTCCGGCTCCGGCAATGTGGCTCAGTTTACCGCCAAAAAGGCTATCGCTATGGGAGCTAAAGTGCTCACAATGTCGGATTCTTCCGGCATGATTTACGATCCCGACGGTATTGATGAAGATAAGCTGGATTGGATTATGGAGCTTAAAAATTTGCGTCGCGGTCGCATAAGAGAATATGTCGATGAATTTGATGGCGCTGAGTATATAGAAGGAGGCGCTCCCTGGAATATTCCTTGTGATGTAGCTATCCCAGCTGCCACACAAAATGAAATTTTCTTGGAAGATGCGCAAGCCTTAATTGCCAATGGCGTGGCCGTAGTGGCTGAAGCGGCCGATATGCCTTGTATGCCGGAAGCTATTTCTGAATTTCTGCGCAATAAAGTGCTCTTTGGGCCCAGCAAAGCCGTCAATGCCGGCGGTGTGGCCACATCCGGTTTGGAAATGTCGCAAAATGCTTCGCATGAAAGTTGGAGCAGTGAGGAAATAGAACAGCGTTTACGTCGCATTATGTATTCTATACATGAAGCTTGCGTGCGTTATGGTCGCAGTGATGACGGCTTTGTTAATTATGTGCGCGGCGCTAATGTGGCTGGCTTTGTCAAAGTGGCCGATGCTATGGTCGATCAGGGGATCGTCTGAGCGCAAAATTAGCTTATTGGTCGAGAGGCCGGACTTCGGCAAAAAGGGAGTGGCCAAGTTAAATGAGATCGCTGGGAAAATTTTACGAGTTGGCCTCGTACAGAGTGCGTGAAGTTCTGTTTATCTCTTCCGAATACGATGCTTTTATTTTAGAAACAGAAAATCAACTGGCTGAGCGTCTCTTTTATCGCTACTCTGAATTTTTTATGGTTGGAGTGCCCAGTGTAAGCCATGCTTGTTCAGCGGATCGCGCTCTGGAAATCTTGGCCAGCCACCGTGTTGATCTTATAGTGATAGCCGTGCGCGACGCTTCTTGGCTTAATAACGGTTTTCTCTCTCGTATTCATAAAAGCGCTTCCTCTGTTCCCGTAATTTTGCTGATTTTGGATCCTGCTTGTTTGTACGGTTTAGGCTGGGGGCGCTTACCTAAATGGCTAGCCGGAGTGTATCTCTGGACGGGCGATTTAAGTTTGATTACGGCTATGTTCAACCAAATTGAGGATCGTCTTAATGCGGAACGCGATACTGCTTCGACTGGTGTTCAGGTTATTATTACAGTGGAAGACACGGTGGCTGATTATTCTGTCTTTTTGCCCCACCTTTATGATGAACTTTTTGAACAGAGCCGCTCCCTTTCCGGCGAAGGTGTAAATTTTACTCAGCGCACTTTGCGTATGTTGGCCCGCCCCAAAATTTTGTTGGCTTCCGATTATGAGTCGGCCCAAGCTCTTTTTGATAAGTATCAGCGTTACGTTTTGGCTTTGATTAGTGATGTCAGTTTCAGAGTGAAAGGGCGACAGGATGCTAAGGCCGGCTTTAAGCTAGCAGCCTATTGTTCGGAGCGCAAGCCCAAGTTGCCCATTTTACTTCAGTCTTCAGATTCGTCTAATTCTCAAAGCGCGTCCGCCAAAGGTTGGCATTTCGCCAATAAAAAGCCGGAGTTTTTTCGTCCTGCTTTGCACCTTTTTTTAGAGGAGAGCTTGGGCTTTGGCAATTTTGTCTTCCGTATGCCTGATCGTACTGAAGTTGCTAGAGCTCGCGATACTTACGAACTGGAACGCTTGCTGCATACGGTTGATTTGCGCTCTTTTTATTATCACGCGGCCAATAATAATTTTAGCGTTTGGCTACGGGCCCGCAACTATTTTAATTTGGCCAATACTGTCGAAAGTCTGAAAATGGGTGATTTCTCCAATTCGGAGGAGATGCGCCAACATCTTATTCACATTTTGCAAGATTCGGCCCGCGAAGAGCGTCAAGGTGTGGTGGCCGATTTTTCTGTACACCGCAGCGGCAATTATGGTCACAATTTTTTCCGAGTAGGTCGGGGCTCTATCGGTGGTAAGGGGCGCGGTATCGCTTTTATAAATTCATTATTGGCTAAAGATGATTTTATTACGGAGCGGCCGGGGTTGAAAATAGCTATTCCGCGTACCTTGGTTTTGGGCGTTGATGTATACGACCGCTTTATGGAACTTAATAATTTTAGCCTCACAGCGCAGCGTGGTTATACCGACGAAGAATTGACCGAACTCTATTTAAAAGCCAAATTGCCTCCGGAAATGCTTGAGGAATTGAGGGCGGCTTTTGCTCTCTTGCACGGTCCCTTGGCGGTGCGCTCTTCCAGTTTATTGGAAGATTCGCAAAATCAATCTTGCGCTGGTATTTACGCTACTTACATGATTCCCGACAATCATGAAGATTCACCGCGCCGCTTTGAGCTTATTTGCCAAGCTATTAAACGTGTTTATATGTCAGCCGTTTCCTCGCGAGCTCAAGCTTATTTGGCCAGCGCCCAATATTTGGGAACCGAAGAAAAAATGGCTGTTATTTTGCAAGAAACAGTTGGCTCTACCTACGGTCGCTATTTCTATCCCAATTTTTCCGGTGTAGCTATGTCGGTCAATTACTATCCCGTAGGGCCACAGCATGTAGACGACGGTATTGCCGCTATGGCTTTGGGCTTGGGCAATACTGTGGCTGATGGTGGCAGTTGTATGCGCTTTTCTCCCAAATGGCCCAAAGTTTTGCCTCATCAGTATTATCAAGAGCGTTACTTAAATTATTCTCAGCGCGAATTTTATGCTATCGAATTGGATGCTTCTACCAAAGAAAACCCCAGCGGCTTGGTTAAGCTTAAATTGAGTCAAGCCGAAGAGGACGGTACTTTGGCTCCAATCTGTTCCGTTTTTTCTCCCGAAAGCAATACTTGGCGCGATTCTTTGGAATATCGGGGGCCGAGAGCCGTTACTTTCAGTAGCATTTTACAAAATGGCGAGGTGCCGCTGGCTCAATGTTTGGAAGAACTTTTGGAGCGTTTTAAAGTGGCTATCGGCTGTCCTGTAGAAGTTGAATTTGCCGTCGAGTTGGGGCCTTCTTTTATTAAACGTAGTGACTTTCTCTATGCAGTTCAGAGCGATCCCGAGCCTGATGAAGCCACTCAAAATGTGCCCACCCTTTATATTTTGCAACTCCGTCCTCTGACCAGTTTGAGTGTCGGTGAAGAAATTCATGCTTGTGGCTATCGACAGCAAGATATTGTCTGTACTTGCGATTCTTTGGGCCATGGAGCCGTAGATGATATTTGCGACATCATTTTTGTATCCGGTTCCAACTTAAGTGCACGTGAAGCGCGGGTGGCCGCAGCCAGAATCGGTCGCTTCAACAGTGCTTTGGTTAGAGAAAAACGCCCCTATTTGCTTATCGGCCCTGGGCGTTGGGGTTCGCTGGATCCCAATTTGGGTATTCCCGTACAAATTAGCCAAGTAATGGGAGCTAAGACTATAGTGGAACTTCCTTACGGAGATCGCTTTGTTGAGCCTTCCATGGGCTCCCATTTTTTTCATGAATTGGCCGCTATGCATATTTTTTATATGAATTTATGTTTCGAAGGGCAAGAACGAGCTTTTAATCAGGGAATTCGCAACGGAATTTGTCGCGATGATACTTCGGTAAAATGTGCCGATAAGATTGCGCAAGACTATATAGATTTAGACTGGCTCAAGGCTTTACCGGCTTTGGCTGAAGCCGACGGAGTCAGACATATACGTTTGGAACAGCCCTTGCATGTGCGCGTCAATGGACGCTGCTGCCGCGGAGTTGTTCTTAAAAATAAGGTTAAAGAATTGGCTGAGCAAGATGATAAGCTTAACTTTTATCTGCCTCCGGCCGAGTCTTCGATTTGGTAGAATATAACGATGTCAGGACAAGAACACACCCGAGCCCGGGCTGAACAGGGGAGTAAGCCTTTGGGGCTAATTTTGGCTTTCAGCGTATTGAGTCTGCTGGGCCAATATTTTTTTAAATTGGGCATGGATAGCGAGTGGGCTAAGCAACTTGTTGCTTTTTTAGGCTATGAGGCTGGAGCTCTCATGCATGGAGACTTTTTTGAAGGTGTTAAGCTCATTTTCCATTGTGCAGCTCTTTTCTTACAACCCATGGTCTTTGTTGGCATGATTGCTTATGGATTGTCGGCTGTTTGCTGGCTTTCTATCCTTAGTAAAGTAGATCTCAGCTTTGCTTATCCTATGATTAGCATAGGCTATGTGGCCGTTTTGCTTATGGGTTGGTTGGGCTTTGGCGAAGAGGTCTCCTGGTTACGTTGGATGGGGGTTTTTCTTATCTCTCTGGGAATTTTGGCTATTTATTCGGAAAAAGCTTTTTTGAGTCGCAGCTCCTGGGCAGCGGCTTTTCTTTTGGCGTTGGCGGCAGCCGTTTTTATTTTGTCTGGTGGCCAAAAAGTTGAGGTTGTCGACTTTGATAAACCTGTACTATTGATCGTTTGCACTATACCTTTGGGAGTAATTGGCCAAATATTACTTAAGGCCGGTATGAATTTAGACATAAATAAAGGGCGTGTCCAAAAAATCGGTCAGGCTTGTGGGCAAATAAAAGAAAGTTGGCTCCCTTCCACTTGGCAAGCCTTATTTAACGCTTGTACTTTATGCTTAAGTCCTAGAGTTTTTTGCGGCTTAGGTATTTATGTGTTGTCTACGGTCCTTTGGTTGGTTTTGCTAACTAAAGTACCTATTAGCTTTTTGTATCCTTTGTTGAGCTTCGGGTACGTTTTGGTTTTGCTTATCGGTTGGCTGGTTTTTGGTGAAAAGGTCAGTTTTGTGCGCTGGTACGGCGTTTTGGTTATTTGCTTGGGCATAGTTTTTATCTATTCGGAAGTTTTGGTAAATGCTCACGCCTTACTTTTCGGGGCCGCTTTGGTAACTTTGGCTGCCGCCATACTTAGTGCTAAGCATTTTGTTAAAGTAGAGCCGCTCGCTTAAATATAAGGGATCGAGGTTTAATAGAAAAAGAATGAGGGCATTTAGAGATTATCTACCTAAGGAAAGGCGAAACTACATTACACTTTCGACGGGCGAGTATTATCCCGACATTCTTTCTGATGCTCGCAGGCTATATACTCCCGTTTTAGAAATCTTTTCTGAAATATTACATCGTTCCGCAAGTTCGACAGCTCTTTTTATGAATCTAGCTCAGATTTCTAATCAGTGGATGAGAATCCAGCTTTGTCGCGTGTTCAGAAAATATGTTTCTCCCGAAACGCCTGTTGAAATGCTTAAAAAAAAGTCAAAAGCTCATCAAATATGTGCAGAATTTGGCAATAATTTCAGACCTATTTATGCGGTACAAGAAAAATTTGATTCTCGTCCTTTTCCTGACGAAGCACTTTGTGCCATATTGTGGGAATACAAGGATAGGGGAAGAAAGGGGTACGACTTAACAGAAAAATTCTTCGATATGTTCCAAGAACGTTTTCCTGGTATGAAAATATGGGGGCCCAAGCGTTCTGGTTCAGATATACAGGCGATTTCTATTTGGCAAGATTACATAAATCCAAGTCGCCCGCTGGATTTTGTTATTTCCTCGCCCGACAGAAGCATTATCTATGCTGTGGGGTTAGTACGCTATGATGGAGACAGAGGTGGTGCCCAAGAAGATGATAGAATTGGCGGATATAAAAATTGCGCTGATGAAATATTGAACTATGTTCATTCCCACAATTTAAAAACAAAGATTATCTTTTTGAACGATGGTCCAGGCTTGTTGTTAGGCTCTATGTGGGAAGATTACTGTCACATTGAAGAACGCTATCCTAATGAAATTAAAGTTATAACTTTGCGTATGATCGAAGAACGCCTGACTGAAAGCTGGCTAAAAGGAGAATAGCTCATAATGGCAACGGGAATCCCACCTAGAGAAGGTAAAATTAAGCGAAAGAGGCCAGTTAGCATAGTTTATGACGGTAAACTATCTAGTGGAGAGATCTTAGCCGCTGAGTATACCGATTTTTCCCTGTTTTGCCATATTAACGGTGGCGGCGATAATCGCTTTTTTTTTGGTGACAACTTAAATGCTTTACTTTATATGCTTGGCAATGGTTATAAGAAAAAAATTAGGCTAATATACATCGATCCTCCCTTTGCGACTGCCTCAAACTTTGTCAATCGTAGTCAAGAACATGCTTATAGCGATTCTTTATGTGGAGGGGAATATGTCGAATTTTTACGCGAACGCTTGATTGTAATGCGTGAATTGCTTGCTGATGATGGCTCTATATATTTGCATCTTGATGGCAATATGGCATTTACCATGAAATTGATTATGGATGAAGTCTTTGGAGAGAAGAATTTTAGAGCTTTCATTACGCGCAAAAAATGTAGCACTAAGAATTACACGAAAAATACATACGGCAATATCTCTGATTATATTATTTTTTATTCAAAATCTTCTACTTATATATGGAATAGACCATTTTCCCCTTGGGAATATGATCGGATGATTAAAGAATATCCCTGTATAGATGAAAAGACAGGAAAACGTTATAAGAAGGTGCCTGTTCATGCACCAGGAGTAAGGAAGGGAGAGACAGGCAAAGAATGGCGCGAAAAACTACCACCCAAGGGTAAACATTGGCAATATACACCTGAAAAACTTGATCAATTTGATGCGGCGGGTGAAATATACTGGAGTCCAACAGGAAACCCACGTCGGATGGTATTTTGCAATCCTGATCAAGGAATACCGATTCAAGATATTTGGCTTGACTATCGAGATTCAGTCAATCAAGCCCAAAAGACTACCGGCTACCCTACCGAGAAGAATCTTGAAATGTTAAAGCTTATAGTAAAAGCTTCATCTGATCCTGGTGATATTGTGCTTGATTGTTTTGCTGGTAGCGGAACGACATTAGCTGCTGCCTTTGAGTCAGATAGAAAATGGATTGGGGTTGACAATAGTCCCGAGAGTATGAAAGCCATATTAAAACGGTTTACAGTTGGCCTTGATATTTATGGAGATTATGTTACGAAACAAGATGAATATAAACAAATGAGTCTTGAATTATCGACTAAATGTCCATTTGATATTATGACTGACGCCAATGGACAAAGGACTATATCATTTATCAAGAATTGATATTCTGTGTCGAGAACTAAAAGCCCAATCAGCTTCTTTTCCTTTAGAGAAAAAAACTGGTCGGGCTTCTTTATTTACCAATCAGCCAGCGCCTATTTTTGTTGGCTCTTAATCCAATCTTGCAAAGGCAATTGTACTTGCTCACCGGTTTTTAAGTCTTTAACTTCAACCAATTGAGCCTCCTCTGTGTATTGGTGAGGGAAGAGCATAAAGGGAATACCTTTGCGGTCGGCGTAGCGAATTTGCTTTTTTAAGGCGGCTACTTCATGGAAAATTTCGGTAGGAACACCTTGGTTGCGCAGAGCAGCGGCTACGGTGCGGCAAACCGGACGTAATTCTTCGCTGGGCCAACTGATCAGTACTTGGGTGGGAGTTTGGCGAGAACAATCCAAAACATTTTGAGCAAATAAGTGAGAAATGAGGCGACTCAAGCCGATGCTGATACCGACGCCGGGCAACTTGCGATTGATAAATTGGGAAGCTAAATTTTCATAGCGTCCGCCGGAGCAAATACTGCCTAAGCTGGGATAATCGGGCAACATCGTTTCGTAAATAGTGCCAGTATAATAATCCAAACCGCGTACAATTCCCAAGTTAAAGATTAAATTTTCGCTGCCAATATGGGAGAGCTCTTCAGCTACGAAGGCCAGCTCTTCCAAACCTTTTTGGAAAATTTCGTTACTGGTGCCTAATTTTTGAGCTTTGGCCAAAACTTCTTGGGGAGCGCCTTTGAGTGAGCATAAGGCTAGGCACTTATCGGCTGTTTTACTGTCTATTCCCAGGTTGGTTAAAGTTTCTCTGACTTTGCCAGCACCGATTTTGTCAATTTTGTCAACTTCGCGCAATACTTCGGCGCTCTTAGCTTCATCTAAACCTAAGCTTTGGTAGTAACCCAAAAGTACTTTGCGATTATTGATATTTATCTGAGCGCGAATGCCCAGCTTTTGAAAAATTTCGTGGATTACAGCGGGCAGTTCGGCGTCGAAACTTAAGGGCAATTCGCCGTCGCCGATAACGTCTATATCAGCCTGGTAAAACTCGCGGAAGCGCCCTTCCTGAGGTCGTTCGCCGCGCCAAACTTTTTGAATTTGCCAGCGCTTGAAGGGGAAGTTGACCGCCCCGCTGTTTTGGGCTACATAGCGAGCTAAAGGCACGGTTAAGTCGAAATGCAAAGCCATCTCCCAGCGGCCGGGAGCACCCTGCAAACGGCCCAAACCGTAAATCTCTTTATTTATCTCACCTTTGGCAGCCAATATAGAGACGCGTTCTACGGCGCTAGTTTCGAGGCGGGAAAAACCGTGCAGTTCGTATACGCTGCGAATAATGTCTATAACGCGCTGTTCGGCAATTTGTTGGCCGGGAAGCCATTCGGGAAAACCGCTTAAAGGAGTAGGTTTGATCATATCTATATTTCTCTCTGAATGCAAAAAAACAGCCCCAAGGAAATAATTCCCACGAGGCTGCTGTTCTAAAAGCCAGAAATAAGAAGCAGATTACTTCTCAGACTGGTTCTCCAACCACTGGTAGAACGGGATCGTGCGAGCTGAACGTACGCGGTTGCGGTTGTCAGCGCGGACTTCGATCTTGGAACCAACGCGGATAGCGTCGAAGGAAGGAGTGTACTGAGTCAAGTTTTCGTACAGATAGAAGTTGGCAATGTCATCTTCAGAACCGTCGATATCGACGCTCATGTACTTACCGTCGACGTACACGACTTCGCCGGTGAAATCCTTCTGCCAGGTTACGCCGGCGTCAGGAGTACCGAACTCCAAGTTCTCGGGACCCATCCAAGTAGTGTACCATACGCCAGGAGCCATCTGATGATTAGACTGGACGTCTGTTTCTGCTGTTGCGACACCAGCTGAAGCGCAGATTACGGCCGCCATGAACGCGGTGCAAGCTAAATTACGGAGAGCCTTCATTTCGTTTTTCACCTCCTTGATTAAGAACTCAACCGCAACGGCTACGGCAGCCAACTGCGGCGGGGCGATCTCTGTTCCGAGACCTAAGATTATGCTGGCAAGTTCGCCTAAAATCTTTCTTACCCTGCCCGAACCCAGGAATATTTTCGCGTCTGCACATCTGAAAATCCGGGGCAGGCCAAAATCTTTCAAAAGGTTGGGAGTTCTCACAGTCCCACCTTATGCGCCGAGCTAAAAATAATTCCTTCTTGGGGAGATTTTTTTTTTATATTTTTTAGCTTATTTGTGAACTAGCCGCCATCTAAAGGTGATGGGTGTTCACTTAGGAAATTGCTAATATGGGCATAAAGTTGAAAAAAGCCTGATTTTTTGCTAATTTGGGGCTAAAGTTCTTTAGGTGGGTGATCTTTATGTTTTGGCAATCGTTGGGCGTAGGTTCTCTTATCAATTTGGTTGGAACTAATAACCAAAAGCGCGATGTCAGCTTGATTCAGCAGCAAAGTTTAGTTTCTTTGCGTGATGAACTTAACAAGCTTTTGGCTTCTGGTCAGAGTGAGATAGAGGCCAATTTTGAAGAAGATGGCTCTTTGGAAGCCAAAGCTCAACTGGTCGAGGCTTTAAATCAGTTTACTTCTCCGGAAGAAAGTAATGAAGTCGTAGCTCAAATGCAAAGCGATTATTATACCGAAAAACATAGACTTAGCTCGGCTTTAAGTGCTCGTTTGGCTGATTTGAAAGCCGACTTTTACGATAAATATTGCCTAAAAAATCGCCAATTACCCGATGGCGCCGTCGAACTTATTCTCGACGAAAACGGTCAGCCTCAATTGGTAGATGGTTATGAAACGCCGGAATTGAAGATCTTGCGCACCAAATGGGAAACTGAGCAGCGTCGTCAGCTTATTGAAAAGCAAGACCAAGAACGCGATGAATTTATAGCTCAATGGAAAATTAAATTGTTAGAGTTTTTGCAAGACAACAAAAGGCGTTTTATCGTTGAGCGAGTTTATAACGAATTATTCGACATGCTTATGGAAATGCGCTCGGCCGCCGTGGAAATTGTTTTGCGCCAAGACAGAGAACGCTGGCTTTTGGAAGTGCCGCCTGAAGAAGATATTCGAGCTGTGGCCGAAGAGGGGCTCAATGAATTAGAAGAACTGTGTCATCAGGAAGCGGCTTGGGAACGCGAATCGTCTGATATGCAGGAAATACTTTCTTTCGAACGCGAACTGGCTGCTTATATTTGTCAATGTCGCTATGAGCTGCGTCGCAAGCATTATGATGACAGTGATTTTCTCGATTTGCGCAGTGGGTTGCAAGCTCGTCAGGAAGAATATACCGATTTTACCGAGGCTTTACCTGCTCACGTTGTCAGTTGTTTGGAAGATTTAGGGCTTGGTAATGACAGTCTGTAGTTGGGTTCCCGTAGCTTCATAAAAGCGAAGTACGCTGCTCCAATGCGGTAAGTGCAACTTAAGGAGCGGGCGCATATCAGTTTCGAAAGCTCATTGCCATGAGCTGGTTTAGCAAGATCGACCTACGCCGTAGTAGCTGAAGTTGTGCTCGGTCATGCGCTTGGGCTCAAAGAGGTTGCGTCCATCCAGTATCAGCGGAGAGGCCATAAGTGAGCGCAGGGCCAGCAGGTCGATGCTTTTAAATTGAGGCCATTCAGTGCATATAATCAAGGCTTGAGCTTGGCAGCACGCTTCCAAAGCGCTCTGACACATGATCGCGTGGGGTAAGAGTGCGGCGGCTTTGCTCATAGCTGCTGGATCATAGCATTGTACTTGAGCGCCGGCCAAGAGCAGTTCTTCTATTATTTCTACTGCTGGGGCAAAGCGCAAGTCGTCGGTATGTGGCTTAAAGGACAAGCCCCATACGGCTAGGCGGAGACCGCGCAAATCGGGATAAATCTTTTTTAGTTGTTCAAGAGCCCAGCGGCGCTGACTGTTATTTACTTTTTCGACCGCTTCGAGCAACTCAAAATTGTAACCCAAATCTTTGGCTATTCTGATATAGGCGGCCACATCTTTAGGCAAACACATGCCGCCATAGCCTATGCCCGCTTCCATAGAGGCCATGCCTATGCGATGATCGAGGCCGATACCTTTGGCCACTTTTTTTATGTCTGCGCCTGAGCGCTGGCAAACTTGCGCTACCGAGTTGATAAAAGATATTTTTAAGGCCAGAAAGGCGTTAGCCGAATGTTTGATAAGTTCGGCTGAATTGATGTCGGTAATAAGCAAAGGCGCATTTAAGGGTTCGTAAAGCTCGACCAATAGCGAGGAAGCCTTTTGCGAAGAGACGCCAATTACCACACGGTCGGGGTGTAAAAAATCGTGAATAGCTGTGCCTTCGCGCAGAAATTCGGGGTTGGAAGCCACGTCAAATTCTACACCTTGGCTAGCATAGGTACTTATAGTACGTTTTACCCATTCGCCGGTGCGTACTGGCACGGTACTTTTTTCCACAATGAGACGATAGCTGTCCATATTGACGGCTATTTCTTTAGAAACGGATTCTACAAAAGAAAGATCGGCCCGACCGTCTGGCAGCGGCGGCGTGTTGACGCAAATAAAAATGATTTGGCTGCAATGCACAGCTTCGGCAATGCTGGAGGAGAAGCGCAGCTTCCCTTCAGAGGTGTAAATCTTGATCAGTTGCTCGAGGCCGGGCTCGTAGATAGGACACTCTTGACGCTGCAACTGGGCCAATTTCTTTAAATCGTTATCTACCGCTATAATGTTGTGCCCCAGCTCGGCCAGGCAAGCGCCGGTAACTAAACCGACATAGCCGCAGCCTATAATACTTATGTCCATCTTTTTCTCTCCTAAAAGCGGCGCTTGCGCCCGCTTTGCAGCATTTTGCCGAAGCTATAGCTTTTCACCTTCTCAAAATGGCCTTAAAACGTGCTTTTTAGGCAAAAAAGCCACACTTATACAAGGTTTGAGGCGCTCCTAAACTTATCTGTCTATAAAAGACGGCGGTTGGCGGCTTATTGGCTAAAATAAGGTCTCTGACCTAGTTCTAAAGTGAGCGTCTTTAATTTAGGACTTTTTATAAAGATGCGTGAGTTGTTGGCTGCCGTCTCCAAGTTGAGGCAGGCTGTGCCGCAACGGTCGGTTTGGCCTTTGTAGAGCACTTGCCCTTGTGCGTCTTCTACACTAAAAGGCGACAAAGGCAAAGCGTTGTGCCACTCGTCCTCAACCAACACTTTTAAAGCTAACTTCAACTTGGAAGCGATCTCCGGAGCAGCTTCTTCTATTGTCAGGGGCGAAGTTGTCTCTGTTGGCGCAACTTGTGGGGGATCGGGATATTCGGCTTCGCCCAATTCTATTAAGCCTTTGAGAGGCTGTTCCGGAATGGGAATTTCCAGGTCGTCTTCGTCGGGCTGGGCCTGAACAGGGGGCGGACTATTCACAGGTTGTCCGCTTGAGGGTACCAAGCTCTTGCGGCCCGAACTGGCGGCTACCAAAGTGCAAGCGGACAGTTGGGCTATAAGCTTATGTGGGGCGCCGCTCTCCAAGCGCATAGCAGCCGTACCTTTGGAAAATAGGCCGCAGGCGGAGAGGCTGCCCATTCCTGGAGAGCGCAGAGATTGTACCTCAAAGTCGGCCCGCCCGTTTTTAGTTATCACCTTGCAAGGGCAGCTCAGGCCCGATCCGTAAAGGTCGAGTACCGTACCGTCAGGCACTGGGTTACCTTTAGAGTTGAGAGCCAGAACAGAAGCTTGGCCTTTGTCGCGTCCGTCGCTTTTGAGCGTTTTGGGCAAGTCGATTTTGATAAGGCTGGGATAGGTGGTGCCGCGGCTGTCTTTGAGCACCAAAGCATCGCCGATAGGACGTTGATAGGTGCCTGCTTGGGGGCCGTTGCCCACAATATTGGGGCCGATAGCCATGCCCACCGAGCCGCCGCCATCGAGGTTTAAAGCTTCGGTCATGCCTTTTTTCTGCAAATACTTGGCTAAGACGGGCAGCTTCCAACCTTGACTGTGGCTGTCGCGGGAGCCGGATAAAGTGGCCAGCATCATTTTGTCTTTATTATAGGCAATAAGGCTGCGGCCGCAGGCTCGGGTAATATCGTTACCTTTGGGGCCTAATTCTTCGGCGTCGGCGGTAATATGAAGTTGACCATTTTTGAGCAGAGTGGGGCCGGCTCCTAGGGCCATGCGCAGAGGAGGGGTAGGCTGGCCGTTCAGGCGCACCACTTGGCCGTTTATGGCTTTAAGGCGTTCAATAAAAGGCTGCCCGTCTTTGGTAAAAGCGATTACGCTGCGGGCGGGGCGGCGGCCTACATGTGGTGAGATAAGCTGGCCGTCTTTTACCACTAAGCCGAGCAAGCCGCCATTGGGCATATTGAAGAATCCGCCGTTAATACCAGCAATGGCTCCTTCCTCTTGGGGTACGATTTTGCTAAGCACAGCCACAGTATGGGGATTGCTGTTGTTGGCCAAAGCCACATCTACACTAATGTGAGGATCGGCGCGATCAAAAATAAGTTGGTTCCAGAGTAAAGTGCCGAAAGTCGGATCTTTAATAAGCTGGCGGCTCCAAGTAATACCTGGAGATATTTTATAAGTTGAAGGCAGCGGCT
The DNA here is from genome assembly GCA_934621605.1 of uncultured bacterium. Lineage (GTDB taxonomy): Bacteria > Vulcanimicrobiota > Xenobia > Xenobiales > Xenobiaceae > Bruticola. The sequence continues at coordinate 38,398 of CAKTUZ010000005.1, forward strand.
TGGGGGTAGTGTCCATATCTACTACCAGGCGGTGTGGCTCTTTCAATTTAAAAAATGATACCTTATCGGGCTGAATGGCGGCAGTAAAATTGATGGTAAAGCGGCTGCGGTTGAAATCGGGCCAGCTTATTTGCCAATTTTTGATAGCTTTACTTTTGGGAGCGCTTTCCGGTTTTGCCCTATTTTGACGGGTATTTATTAAGTCGATAGTGAGGCTTTGGCCTCGATTGCCAAAACTGTAATCAAAGACAGGCTCGGCGCACATATTCAGCACTAAGCGTATTTTGGAGCCGGATACAGAATGGCGTATGGCTTCTAAACTGTTAAATTGGCCTGAATCGGAATTGAGCGGCTCCTCAACAAGGCTATCGGCGGCAGAGGGCGCAGTTGCAACAGCTGGACGTACTTTTACGCTCTCGGCTTTAGCGGCCGCTTGAGCATTTTCAAATATGGTCGGCAGCCACAAGCTTAACCCCAGAGTAGCAGTCAAAATGAATAGATAAGAAAAACGATTGCTGTTCATAATTTTGTATATTTAAGTCGCTAAAAAGAAAGAAAAGCCCCCTCAGCTTAAGCGAAGGAGGCTGAATCGGGAATTGAGACGGCTATTTGTTAAAGGTGTAAACATCTCCGGCAGCCATTACCTGCACTTTTTTACCGGTATCTGCCTCTACTATGCGCTTAAACTCTTGCGGATCGGCTTGCACTACTGGGAATGTATTAAAGTGCATAGGGACAATTTCGCGAGGCTTAAGCATTTTGACTGCTTCTGCAGCTTCTTCGATATCCATAGTGAAGGTACCGCCGATAGGTAAAAGGGCCAAATCTAAATCGTAACGTTTGCCAATTAGTTCCATGTCGCCGAAAAGTCCGGTGTCACCAGAGTGATAGATCGTTACACCCTCAATATTGAGTACGATACCTACAGAAGCACCGGCGTATTTGCCTTCAAAAGAAGAACTATGCGTAGCCGGAACTAAACGCATCCATCCCCAGGGGAAAGTTAATTTGCCGCCCAAGGCACAGGAAAAAGTTTTTACTCCTTTAGCTGCTAAAAGGTTGGCCAATTCGAAGGGAGCTACTACAGTAGCGCCGTGTAATTTAGCCAAAGATTCTGCGTCGCCGCTGTGATCGCCGTGGCCGTGAGTCAGTAAAATATGGGAAAATATCAAGCCTTTGGGCAAGCTTTTGCCTTGCATATGAGGATTGCCCGTAATAAAAGGATCGATAATGATAGCTTGTTGGTCTTGAGTTTCTAAAGCAAAAGCGGAGTGACCGAAGTAATGAAGTTTCATATGTTCCTCCTTAATAACTTCGTTGCCAAAAAAATAATTGGCCAACAGAAAAGCTTAGCCTAGATGGGTGACTTTAAGAAAATTTTCCAAGCGCTTTTGTGAGCAGCTCTTTAAGTAATTGTCGAATTGACGTTTCTCTTTGGCTTTGCGTTCTAAAAGGAGCCTAAACTCGCGGTAGGGAGCCGGACTAGACAGAGCGTCGGTCAATTTGGCAGCCAAAGCTTTGTCGGCCACAATCTTAATAAAACCTTGTAATTCGGCATAGCGGTCGGTGCCGGTCTTTTTGGGAATTTGCACAAAACGCTTGGCGTCGGCGGCCATATCGCGCTTAAATCTTTCAATGCCTTGCGGATCCTGTAAGCTGACTTTGCGTACAGTTTGCAATTTTATATCGGCAAACCATTGCACGCCGGGATCACTTTCATTTAAAGCTTCGATAAGTTTGGCATGATCTATAGCCATTTTTGCTTTTCCCTCCTAAAAAATGCGGTGCTGCCAATTTTTGCAAACACTCCACCTATTTCAATTGCTTAAGTTTAGCCGCTTTCCTTTTTTTTTAATCAGTCAGACGGCGCAATAAGACGGAAGCAGAGGCGGCCATACCTTCGCCTTTGCCACAGAAGCCCATCTTTTCTGTAGTAGTGGCTTTTACACTGACAGCTTCATCGGAGATTCCCAAAGCAGCGGCTATATTGTGAGCCATTTGGGTAAAGTAAGGAGAAATCTTTGGCTTTTGGGCTACTAAAATGGCGTCAATATTGATAATCTCATAGCCTGCTTTTTTTACCAAATCGGCTACGGCCGCAGCTAATTTTAAAGAATTAGCCCCTTTCCATTTCTCGTCACTGTCGGGAAAATGAACGCCTATATCGGCCAATTTGGCAGCTCCCAAAAGAGCATCCATAACGGCATGTACCAAAACATCGGCATCGGAGTGGCCCAAAAGGCCAAGATGGTAAGGAATATTGACGCCGCCGACAATTAAGGGGCGCCCTTCAGTAAGCTGATGCACATCAAAGCCTAAACCAGTACGAAATTGGGTCTGTTCTTTTATAAGTTTGATAATTTCTTGCTTGTCCATAGAGCAGCCTTTCTGCAAAACTACCGCACTGAGGGCGGTACTGATTAGAACGAAAAAAAGAGACGCAGAGTCAAAAAAAATCGACACTCCGTCTCTATTCACCTTAATATATTTTCCTGCGGAGGAAAAATAAACTGAAAACCTTTATCTCAATTAAGCGATGCGTACACCGTCAGTATTGTAAAAACCTTGGCTGACAGTCGAGGGGCCGTTAAGGAAAATCTCGATACCGGAAACTGATTCCGTCTTGGTATCGTTTATAGATGCGGCGCTGTTTACTGAAGAAGACTGTAAGTCAGAAGGTTGCTGTATATCATCGATAAGAGCAATGGTGCCCAAACTGGAAACGGCTAACTCTTTGACTTGACCTTGAGAACTGACTGTTGCCGAAGAAGCATCGGCAATTAAGAAGCCGTCAAATTCGCTGCTGGTTAAACCGTGTTTGGCAGAGGTAGCGGCGGAAGTGAAACTGTCAATTGCAGAGGGGGGTGAATCGACTTGTTCGGAGGCAAAAGTAACCGACTCCAGTGACTCGGAGTAAGTGAGAGCCGAGCCGATATTTACCTGATCGAGTTGCTGTTCGGGTTCGGGATTGACGGAGGGACGCTCGCGCTGAGCAGAAGCCGCTTGACCGTAGCTTAAAGCGCCCGTGGCACGGACGGTGTGCATTCCAGTCAAATTGATCTCGTTCATAATAATAACCCTCCAAAGGTTGAGCCCGATTCTTCGAGACTACAACCATAAAAAGCGCAGTCCTACTGCCAACTTAATTCTGTGCTTAAAAATATCCGAAAATGTTCGGCCGACAAACCAAAAACGCTGCTCGGCCTTTCAAAACTTCAGCCCTGCCGGAAAATCCGCACTTAAAAAATACCTACTAAAATTTCTAAATGAGAACTTTTTGGGGCACAGCCACAAGGAAAATTCTGTTCTTTTTTGGTTCGCAAGGATATATTAAAAATAGGGACTCTTAAAGTCAACGAACATAATGGGCCGTTTTGTTAAAATCTGGTAGGAAAGGCTGTAAAGGTTTTGCCGTTAAAAAAATAGAAAGTCGGCCTCGCGCTTGGTCGGGCGGCCTGGAGGAGTTTATCGGCTTTATCGGCTTAAATCGGCCAATTTTTTCGCATTCGGAGAAGACTTAAATTTATGGAGATTACTACTAAAATCGTCCCTATATCTGAAGCCGGAGGCAATGACGTCACTCTGGTATTAAATGGGCGCTTCGGTAACAATTCCGCTTCCGAAGTAGAAAGCGCAGTTCAGGAAGTTATCGGCTCCTGTCGCAAACTTGTTTTCGATTTTGCGGGCGTCGATTATATTTCCAGCGCCGGTTTGCGCGTTTTACTTATGGCCAAAAAAAAGTTGGGCTCGGCCGTTGAGGTAAGTGTAATTAACGCCAATGACGTTGTTAAAGAAATTTTTGATATTTCCGGCTTTTCCAAAATATTGCGAGTTCAATAGATAAATAGTTTCCTTTTTTTAAACTGAAAAATATGCGTACCGCTATCCGCAAAAAGCTCCTAATAGTAGTTTCTATAGCTGCTCTAATTGTTTCTTGGTTGGCTTTAGATTTAGTCGATCGCAACTGTCGTTTGCATGTCAGCAAGTTGTTTAATGAGGCAGGCAAAGATACTGCCCGCGCTTTGGCTACTAGCGACAAACGGGCTTACGATACGCGTTCGAGTATGATGCATACCGTTTTAACTTCTTTGGAAACTGTCACTGAAGTTGTCAATTCTTTTCCCGGTATAGAAAAAAATCATGCCGCCTTGGACGGATTGCGCAGTAGTTTGGGGATCAGTCGCATAGATATTATCGAGGCCACGCAGTGGAAAATTATAGTTAGTTCCGATAAACAATTGGACGGAGCGCCTGTGCAAGTGGACAGGCCTGCGCCACTGCAGGATAGTAATCCGGATTTTAGCGCTTTTGTCAGCAGTATGGGTAGTTACCATCCTGTCGACTACGTTACTGACAGACATAATCGCGATTTATTGCTTTTTTATAGTGAACTTAAACGCAAAGGGCGTGTCTTGCGTTTGGGGTTTAATGCTGTAAGTTTCAAAAATACCTACAATGTGGCCGAGCATGAGTTAGTGACGGGCAGTTTGCCTTTGGGGGAACATGGTGGTGTTGACGTGCTTTCGCAAAATGGAGTTATTGTCAACAGTATCAATAAAGAGTTTATCGGCACTCCTTTTGGCGAAGTTTACCCCGGTTTGGATTTTGACCGCTTCAAAGCTGGTCAGCTTATAAAAGTCAGCCGTCGCGGGACGGTCAGCTATTGCACCTTTTACACTACTCAATACGGCTACATAATGGTGCCATTTATGCCTGCGGCTGAAGTTTACGCCACGCGTACGACTATCTTGAAAGTTATGCTGACTGGTTTTCTGATCATTTTGGCCGCTATCTTTTTTAGCACTTCCCGCATTGTTAAAAAGGTAATTTTGGACGGTTTGGAGCGCATTAACGCTTCTTTGGCCAAAATCGAAGCTGGCGATTTGGAAGAAAAGGTCAACGAGAGGAGTTATCCTGAGTTCTGTGTGCTCAGCCAAGGTATAAATTCTACGGTAGAGGCTTTGAAACAGCTAATGGAGAGCCAGTCGGCCTATGACGCCGAGCAGATGAATTTGGCTCGCACCATTCAGCTCTCTTGTTTACCTAAATTTTTTCCCACTTATCCGGAACTTAAGCAACTCGATCTTTGTGCCCGCACTTCTCCAGCTCAGGAAGTGGGCGGCGATTTTTATGATTATTTCCGCATTAAAGACAACCTCTATTGCGTAATCATTGCTGACGTTTCCGAACATGGTATTCCGGCAGCTCTGATGATGATGACGGCCAAAACCGCTTTGCACGATGCTATTTTGTCCGGCGACACACTGGAGCACTGTATGGAAAGTGTCAATTTTTCGCTATGTGAAAATAACAGTACCGGTATGTTTGTCACCGCTTTTGCCGCCACAGTTAATACCGAGACGGGTGAATTCCGTTTTGTTAATGCTGGCCACTGTCGTCCGCTTTTGCGCCGTCGTGACGGTATTTGGCATTCGGTAAAAATCGGTTCCGGCATGGTCTTGGGCGGTATTGATAATTTGAGCTACAGTGCCGAAAGTTGGTTCTTGAAAGAAGGCGACCGTGTCTTTTTATATACTGACGGCGTTACTGAAGCTATTGACGAAAAAGGCGATATGTTTGGCTTGGGCGGTTTGGAAGTGGTACTCAATCGCCAGACTTGCGACGATTATGATCCCGCTTCTTTAATAAATTTAGTGCATGATGAGCTGGACAAATTCGCCCAAAATTCCACTTTGGAAGATGACGTTACTATGGTGGCCTTGGAATATTATGGCGATCATTCTCGGGCCAAATTTATGCGAGTACCGGCCGTAAGCGAAAAATTGGACGAAATACTCAATTTTATCGGTAATTTGCTGGACGGCGCCGAAGTTGATCCTGATGTTTTGAAGCAAGTTAAAAGTTCTATGGCTACTGCCGCCGATGATATCTTTACGAATATTGTGAATTATGCTGGCCAAGGTCGCCAAGAGACTGTGACCGTTACAGTGCGGGCGGAAATTCAAGCCTATCCTTATCAATTGGTGGTTCACTTTATAGATAACGGCCATCCTTACGATCCCACTGCTGTTTCCGATCCCAATGTCAACTTGGATTTCCAAGAGCGTTGCTGTGGCGGTTTGGGTATATTCTTAGTAAAAAAACTGACTGATCAAATGACTTATCGCTATACGGAGGGGTGTAATATTCTTCGCTTGGCGAAAAAATTAGAAAAAGCGGAAGAGAAAAATTAGCCGCAATTTGTCAAAAGCATGGCTTTAGAAGATAACTATAACGAAAATAACGTTTCTCCCTTGACGGCCGTTATGCTCACTGTGCTTATCGGAGGCTTGGTCTGGTTGGGAGCTTCTTTCTTTGATAATCTTACCGATTATGGTACTCAGCCCAAGCCGGATCCGGTAAATTTGATGGCTTCAGGTAGTACCGAAGAAAATTTTTATAGTCCCGGACGAGCCAAAAGGAGAGCCAATTTCTTTTTGCGTCGTCAAGGTGACGAAACGGAGATTTCCTCCGAAGAGAAGGCTCTTTTGGAGGAAGAAGATCGCGCTAAAGAGCGAGATAGAGAAGATAGGGCAGAAGGTAGGTTAGAACAGCGAGGCGCTCTATCCGGCGACGAGTTGGTAAAGTCTGTTCAGCCTTCCGAAACAATTTCCGGTTGGGGGGAGAGCAGCGGCAGTGTTTCGGCAGTAAGTCCGGTCGCTCCGGACGGTTTGAAACTTTCTGGCATTATGCTGGGCAGCGGCGCTGGTATTGCCGTTATCGATTACAATGGCACTTCTTATACCAAATCGGAAGGGCAAAAAGTAGGGCGTTACACTGTCGCCAAAATTATGTCTGATCGCGTGGTTGTGGAAGATGGCCTCAACAGTTTTACTTTGGGATTAAGTTCTTCTTCTTCCGACTCGGTCGCTTCGGTTGGGGGGAGAAGCTTAAAAAGCGGCCACCCCATTTTGCCAGATCCTGGGCTTGTTCCGCCTCCGCCTGCTCCTGGTGTAACGGCTAAGACCTCTTTTAAAAGCGACAAGTTCGGTGCGGCGGTACGGCAAGATTACGGCGATGATGATTCGGAAATCGGCCTCTCAAGCTCTTCTTCAGCTCCGGTGCCCAGTAAAATTGATGTTTACGATTTAACCCAAGAGCGTCGGGCCGAAGAAGAGAAAAAAAACGAAAGCTTGTATTCCTCCAAGAGTTCGGCTCAAGCCAAGGTAAAATTACCTAAGGCTGACCCTACGCCTGTGCGTCCCACTCGCGAAGAAATTGAAAAGTACCTACAGCGTGGCGCAGCTATCATTTCCGAAATTAAAGTGCAACCCGATTCTAGCGGTCTGGGCGTTAAAGTTAAATTTGTGCAAGAAGATAATGTCTTGCATCGCTTGGGCATAAAAGATGGCGACGTTATTACCAGAGTAAATAACAAAACTATCTTAAATAGTGAAGAATTGTTTAATTCTGTGCTCAATATTAGTGAAATGCCTTTTGTTAATATCGAATACAAACGCCAAGGTCAAACTGGCACTTTAATTTATGATTTATAAGTTCGGGCCGCGCCTTTAAGCGGTCGGCCTTGTGGCGAGGGCGCCTTCCAGTGTAGCTTCTCTTGGGGGCTGGGCTAAAATGGACGGGCTTTTTAGCAGGAGCCGCCCTTTGAAAGACAAATTACCTACGCCCTATGGGTACGTTTTATAAGACAGCTCTCAGCCTGGCTGCTGTAGCCGGCATTGGTTTATCTCTTTGCGCTCCTAGCTTGGCCGAGCCTTGCATTTCGGCTGAAGGGCGCCTTGTGGCCGCTTCTTACGGCGTAAAAAAATATGACCGCGCTTCCAAAGCTAAAAAAGCACCGACTTCGGCCAAGAAAAATGTGGCTCAAGATCAGTCTGTGCAAGCTCTGAACGAAATGCGTTTAGTTTCGCGTTGGTTTGCCTCCGCCTATGATATTCCGGCTCGCGTGCCCGAAGAAATGTTTTTGGCTGGCTACACCTATAGCGACGCTATTGTGGCTCTTTCGCTTATGGATGCCGGAGCTTCATTAAATGAAGTATTGGAAAAAAGACGCAACCATCGTTGGAATGAGGTAGCTGCTTTGGTCGGTATTGAGCCTTCTTCGTTGCCTAAGCCGGTTCTTAAAGTAATGAATACCCAAAATGGCAACAAAGCTTTGGAATATGTGCATTTTACCCCCGATGTGCGCTCCGGTTTGGCCAGTCGTCTTCGTTTGCCTTCTTTTTCTCCTACTGTGCCTGATCCGGTAGCTGTCGAACGTTTTCGTTTATCCAAGAAAGATATAGCCAATATCAGGAAAGCTTTGGAAAATGTCAATGATTTGGATGAGGCTACTTTGCGTTTACCGGCTGGTCGTTCTTTAAAAGTTGGCGATTGGGTAATAGCTGGAGTCCTTTCCAAATATAAGCCGTTCCCTATAGACACTATTCTCTCGGTTCGCACTGGCGAAGTGGTAGAGTGGGGCGATGTGGCTGCTATGTTTAGCGTCGATCCGAGTATTTTTGTGGAAGGCCCCTTGGCTCCCATTTACGGCGCCTTGGTTGAAGGCGAAAATTATGCCACTTTATCCAGTTTGCGCCGCTCTTCTTATCCCGATACGCTCAATAATATTTATGCTTTAAATAATGTAGAGGGCGCCGAGTTACAAGCTTTAGGCTGGCTTATGAGCCTCTACTACAAAGAAACTGAAGAAGAAAGAGCTTTACTCAATTCTTATGGCCTTTCTTTTGCCGATCAAGCTTTGGCTTTGGCTGTGGCCCGTATGGCCTTTGTTGACGTTAGTGAAATAGCTAATCGCATTCGCCACGGAGCCAATTGGCAATACTTAATCGATTACTACAAACTGGATATGACTGGTCAAGATGTAGTTATGGCTGCTGCCATCAGCCGTGACCAAGCTCGCTTCCCCGAAACACCTTCACCAGATTCTAAGTCTGTACGCAGCAAGCGTTTTAATTAGGCGATCAAGTGAACTTATTGGTATGCCGAAAAAAATATGAGCGGGGAGGCAAGTGTGGCTTTTCGCTCTTGGAAGTGCTCATATCTTTAGGTTTGGTCTCTATGGTCTTTGGCAGTTTAATTGGCGGCTTTTGTCAACACGTGCAACGTGTCGCCCGCTTGGGGCCATTTTATCGCAACTTAATTGTCGCTTCGGTGGGCCTGGAAAAAAGCATGGCCAAAAGAAATGACGGCGAGACCGATTCCCTAAACGATATTGAGTATAAAGTCACTGTCGGGGCCATGCCTTCCGATCCTCGTATCGACAGAATAGAAAGTAAAGTCAGCAGCAATCGCCCCGGATATAGTGCTGTAGTAAAAGCCTATCGTTTGCGCCAAGTCAGTTCCTCTTCCTCATCTTCCTCAAGCAATTCTTCCGGCACTTAGTTAGAAGTTTTTTTTGTTCATGTTTAAAGGCAGCTTCAGCGGTAAAAATATAACTTCGCTTTCCGGACGCTCCGGTGGTTTCACTTTACTTGAACTTATGCTGGTCATGGGACTAGCCACTTTAGTTTATTCTCTGATTTCTTACATGACAATTCAGATGAATAATACGGTGCGCCATTCGCAAGTAGCCTTCAAACGCCAAGAATTAACTATCGAAACTGCCGAGCGTTTGCGCTGGCAATTGCGTTGCCTTTACGACCGTGTGCCTGAAAGTGCTTCTTCCGAAGCTCCAGCCAGCCATACCAATCCTCCTACCTTGCTAAAATCGGCCATATATGGGAAGAGTTTGGGGGAAAAAGGCAAAGACGTGCTCCTTTTCAAAACTACCTATTTCCCTTTGCGAGTTAAAAATAGCGGTACTGCTGAAGTCGGTTATAAAATTATGACCGATAGCTCTAGTAGCTTTTCTCTTACCGAGCCGGTAAAAACAGATGACGATAAGCTGCGCTCTCTGGAAGCGGCCGATTTTATTGGCTCTAGCCAAGCTGCTGAAAGTAAAAACTATTTAGCTTACAGACAGTACCCTTGGGCCGATCCTTTGGGGTTACACGATGTCGGCGACGATAGCCAGGTGCCTTGGGAAAAAATAAGCTCGGAAATTATCGGTATGGAAGTGCGTTTTTCCGACGATCTGGAAATTTGGCAGCAAGATTGGACCGGCGAGGGAGTGCCTAAGTGGGTGGAAGTTACTTTTGAATTTAAACGCGGGGAACCCTTAGTTTTTATGACCGGCCCTGTAGTAGCGGCTGATCGCTGGTAGGGGGAAATAATTATGGTTTTAATGGCTGTTTTGGGAGCTATTTTGGTTGCTTTGGTTATTGCGGCCAAAATGAGCGAAGTAGGCGTCGACGCCCAAAATTTAATAAATTACACTTCGGCTCGAGAAAACAATTATCAAATAGCGCGTTCGGCTGCCGAAATGGGCTTTGAACTTCTTAAGGCCGATAATGGCGACACTGACAGCTTAAATGATATGTGGGCTGCCGGTTCTGTCACTATGGAATGGGAAGGCAAAAATGTAATTATTAGCATAGTTGACGAAGAGAGCAAGTTCCCTTTGAGCGCTATGCAAAAAGCTCCCGATAACTGCGAATATTTGGAAAAAGGCTTAGTTCGCCTTTTCGAAAACGGCGGTTTGGGCTGCGGTGAAGAAGCCAAAGATCGCTTTCTCGATTGGGTCGATCCCGATTCACAAAGGCGTAACCAAGGCGGCGAAGTTAGCGACTATGATGAATTGACTATTAAAGATGCGCCTGTTGATTCGCTGCAAGAAATTTTGGGATTGCCCGGTTGGGAAAAAGGTCCTTCTTACATTTCTTCTCGCGCCCAGAATAGCTTGCAAAGCGTTATGGGCTCAGTCTCTGCTAGCAGCTCCACCACTTTAAGCCAGACAGCCGCTCAATCTTCAACCGAAAGCCAAAATACTACTACGAACAATACTTCTGCCAACAATGGCCAATTTAGTAAGTTCGGATCTGGCAATTCAAGCCAAACTGCTGCCAATTCGGAAGACGATGGCTACAAATTGGATGTACCTTCGGCTCAAACTCAAGGCGGTACGACTACCACTCCTTGGGAAGAGTGGGTCAGCGTCGATTCTAACGGAAAAATAAATATTAATACTGCTCCCAAAGAAGTACTATTAGCTTTAGACGAGAGCATGAGTCAAGTTTTGGTTAATGAAATTGATTCTAAGCGCCGCTCTGAAGCTTTTAAAAAGGTGGACGACTTGCATAATGTCACTGGTATGGACGCCGATTTGCTCTTTCGTATTCAGGATTATTTATGTGTGAAGAGCTATACTTTTAGTGTGGATGTAACGGTACTTTCTACTCCGGGGCGCATTAAATTACACAGTGTAGTCAGCCGCGAGAGCGGCGCTATAAAAATTTTGCGCTGGGAAGTCCGGTGAAGGAGACTTCTTTGTGTTGTATTGAGTTAAATTTGATTTAAATTCAGGCAGGAACGCAAAAACGGTGAGGAGAACTTGTGCAGGAGTAGGGTAAAGCCTGTGCGTCATATCATTTGATTTTTTTATGACCAACTTCAGGTTTCTTTTCGTGGTTATAGAAAAAAAATAACTATGTGGAGGAACTTGCTATCTTATATGGAAAAACCGCCGGAAAGAAGGTTGGTGCTCTCGCAAGGCATCTCCTTGAAGTAATTCCTACAAACTTTCACAGGTTTTTCTCGAAAGGGATTTGTTACAAAACATGACTAACAAGAACACGTTTCGTTTTGCTACTTTCGCTGCTGTAGCCAGCTTAGGTTTGGGCTTGATGATCTCCGGCTGTGGTGACAGCGGTTCCACTACCCCCAACCCTTTAAATGCCAAATATGGCCAAGTTACTTTTAACTACAACGTATTAGCCGCTAAGGTCGCTACCCCCGTTGCCAAAGAAATCGTTACTGTAAAGTATGCTTTCTTCGGTTTGAAGACCGGTGGCGCTCGCTTTATCGATGGTCCTAGCGCTGCCTATACTCGCGATTTCGTCCATGGCGATAAGGATCAGGAAAAAACTGTTACGATTGATAATGTCGATCTCGATGCCCGCGGCGTAATCGCTACTTACTATGACAAAGCCGGTAATATTGTGGCTATGGGAGAAGATACCATCGCTTTCACCGATCGTAAGTGCGCTATCGAAGAGCCCGACTTAGCTACTATTGATGCTACTACTATCAAGATGGATGCTAGTACGCATGTGCTTTCTCCCAAGGGTGAGACCGAAATCAGCATTATTGCTGATGGTAAGACTGCTGCCGGTGGCGTTAAGACTTATAAGCTTACTCCTTTCGTGACCATTGAAGGTCTCGATAAATATACCGATGTTTTGGCTTTCAATTATGCCAGCTATCAGGGCTTAACTTACGAAGGTGTGGGCTATGACGGCGCCAATAAGGGTATCGTTCCCGGCAAGACCATTAAAGCTACCATCAATGGCGCCGACTACTATGTAGACGAGGCTATTTATGTTACCGATCAGCATCCTGTCGACATCCAAGTTGTCGTTGATGATATTGACGGTGTGGCTCCCTTCGTTGGTGCCACAAAGGTACCCCTTATCTTCGCCGATAAGGAAAGCTTGGTTGCCGGTAAGAATATTATCAATATGACTGAAGCCGGTACTACTACCGTTGAGCATGTAGCTGTCAACAAGTTGCCTTTCAAAGTTCATGCTGCTGCTTATAGCAAAGATCCTGGTAAGGGTGAGACGCCTGTACTTCCTACTGGCTCTACTGCTTTTGATATTTCCGATTTAACCGGTCTTAAACTCGTCTCTTCTTTACCCGACACAGTCGAAGTTGCCGGTTTGGGCGTCACCGCTAAGAAAGCCGGTTCCACCGCTATTTCCGCTGAGCTTAAGATTGACGAGACCACTACTATTAAGAGCGACAGCAGCAAGGATATTAATGTCGAAGTCTTGTCTACCACTGAGAACCTCACTTTCGCTAATATTGAAGCTGGCCCGAAATTCATGGAAGACATTACTGTAGATACCACCAAACCTCAGAACTTCACTATGGCTATCTATGGTAAAGTTGGCATGACCTTTGATGCTAAGGACTATGTCGCCGCTCCTATCGAGTACACCGCCGAAACTTATCCCGATGTCGAGGCCCTCGATGCCAGTTTAACTGGTAGTACTTATGAAAAGACCGTTGACAAGAATGAGTATAAACTTCATGTTGATACTACCGCTCCCGCAGCTGCTGTTCCCGTAACTGTTAAAGATGCGGCCAGTCTCAAGCCCGCCTTCGCCTCCATCCAGATTAAACCCTAAGATTGATGGCGTAGGATTATGCTTCATCTAGGCTGAGTTATATAACATTACGCCTGGTTGAAGTTAGGTAGCAGCCCCCAACTTGTTGTCAAGTTGGGGGCTGTCTTCTTTAATATATATATTGGCTTTTTTTGCTCCAAATGAAAGGAACTATGTTAAATAATATGAGCCATAAAAATACTTTTCGTTTTGCTGTCTGCGCCGCTGTAGTCAGTGTGGCTTTGGGCTTATTCCTTTCCGCTTGCGGTGACAGCGGCTCTACCACACCTAATCCTTTGCAACCGGAAGGAAAATCTTATCAAGTTGTCTTTAATTACAATGTGTTAGCCCAAGCTGCAGCTAAAGCTACCGATATAAAAGCTGATATTGTTACGGTAAAATACGCTTTTTATGGCAAAATTGATGGCGCCGACTTTGTAGAAGGCCCTGAAACCGATCCTTCTTATATTCATAGCTTTAGTCATGGAGCCGAAGCTGCTGAAGATGTAGTTACTGTCAATAAAGTTGATCCGAGAGCTACTTCGGTGGTAGCTGCTTATTACGACGCTAAGGGCAACTTGATAGCCGTCGGTCAAAATGATATTTCTTTTAATGAAGATCGTATCGCTACTGTGGCTGAGCCCGAATTAGACGAAGTAGCTGACGACAGCATAACTTTTACCGCTAGCAAATACGTTATACCTTTACAAGACACCGTCGTAATGTCTCTTAAAGCTATAGCTGCCAACAAAGAGTACGATTTGAGCGCTTTTGCTGAAATTAGCGGCTTAGATGAAAATATACTCGCTTTGCAAGAAGGCAACTTAGAAGGCTTCACCTATAAGGGTGTCAAGTATGGCACTATTGAAGGTGGCACCATTAGCGCTACTGTTGGTAATACTAAGTGCTTAGTAGGCAATTCTATTTATGTTACCGATCAAACTCCTGCTGCTATTAGCTTAAAGCCTGCTTCAGTTGAAGGCCATGATATTTTTGCCGGTAGTGATGTCAATGGCCAAAAGTATTATATGCAATACGTTGACGAGAAGTGTTTACTTAGCCATTTCCCCTACATAAAGTATCACGCTAATTCTTCTAAGAAACAATACGATCCCATATATTACTATATAAACGAGCAGCCTTTTATCGTTTATGCCACCGCTTATACTTCCGAAGATCCTACCAAAGGGCCTACTCCCACTATTAAAGATGGACAAATTGGTATCAATATTACCGATGATCCTAACGTTAAGCTTTTAGATATCGAATTTTCCGATCCTGAGTTTATGAAGCATCTTGGCTACAAAATTCAGGCTAGTATAGTCGATAGAACTAAAGTTCATGCCAATAGCGTAAACTCTTATAATTATGGCGACGATTACAAAATAACTGCCCAATATGGCCAAGGCGACCAAGCTATAAAGAGCGATCCCATAAGGTTAATTATAGAAGCCGAAGGCGTAAGGAATGAAGTTATTCAGTTTGCCTCCGTAGAGGAAGGTCAAGAACCTACTTTCTTTGTTCCTTATAACATTGAAGCTAAGAAAACTAAGATCGACTTTAAGTTGAAACTTATGGGCCTTTCTAGTGTGCTTGTTACCTTTGATGGAGAAGAACCGGTATCTTTCTATACCGATCCTTTGGAAATTCCCGCTGATGTAATTGCTGCTGATAAATATCCTGATGTTGTTAAGCAAACTGAGTTTTCCAACTTAATTTATAAGCAGGATGAACCTGGACTCAATGCTTACACCTTAAAAGCTGAAGGCGAGCTGGAAGCCAATAAAATAGTTAAGCTTTTTATTGAAGACGTGGAAGGCGCTCCGCAGTATTCTTTCATATCTATTACCACTTATTAGAGTGATAGTTTTGTAAACTAACTATAAGCGGTTGTACTTTTTGACAAGTGCAGCCGCTTTTTTTTGTTGGCAGGCTTGGCAGGAGGGAGGGCGCCTTGTTTGAAAATAGACAAGTTATCTTTATTTTTGCCTGCGCTGGGCTGGCTCTTTTTTCGTGCCAAGTCGGCGGCGCTTGTCTCTTGTAAGCAATTCTCCAGCTGCAAAGCGGAGAAATGATTTGAGAAATTTTCGCGTTTTTGGGCGCGGTTCAACTCTTTTTATATCTGAGAGGAACAGAAAATATGGCTAAGTCCGCCTGTAAGAATCTATATGGCTTTACTGCTTTTGCGGCTGTTGCCGGTTTGGCTTTATGTTTAACTGCCACCGGGTGCAGCGACGATACTTCTAATCCCAATCCTTTTGAGGCCAATCGCGGTACTGTCACCTACAATTATACTAAAGCCGTAGCCAAAGCAGCCGAGCTCCCCGCCAGCGCTGTCAAAGCTACCTATACTTTTAGTGCCGGTGATGCTTTGCTCTATGCTGTCGATGCTTCTATCGATAAAATTACAGATGAGGAAGCTACTGTCGGTGAAGCGGTGTCCCGTACAGTTGTTATAGAGCAAGTGCCTGCCGATGCCGACAAGGTTTCTGTTATGTATTTCGACGCTAATGGCACCCCTGTAGGCTTAGGCGTAGACAGGCTCGATTGGACTTCTACTACCACAGGTAAAGCTGCTGTTGTAGATCAGCCCGACTTGGTAGATAGCACCACTATTGCTGCCCAAATTGTCTCTAAACAAATCGTTCCCCAGTTAGTCACTTCCGCTCCTTGTGTAGATAAGGGCAATTATGTTTGGGTTAAACCTGTTTTGGCTTATAATAACAGTTTGGGGCAGTCGGTCACTTTCGATCTCAGCAGTTTTGCTACTTATTCTTTGAATAAGAAATATGACGGTCAGCCTACTTATTTAAAAGAGGCCAAGTATGCTTATTATGCTGGTAACAAAGCTGCATCTTTGGTGGAAACTACTGAAGGTGAAACTACCAGTGAAGGAACTGAAGCTACTGCTAAATCGGCCGCTTCCGATGCTACTCCCGGTTATTACGAAGCTGTCGAGTACGGTCAGCAAGAAGTGACCGTCTCTTTAACTGGTTTGGAAGTGTTGGGTGAGCTCGATCCTGTCACTGTCTATATTAGTGATGCCAAGCTTTCCGGCGTAACTATAGATGGTGAAGATGATGTATATGTTGTAGTTCCGGATTATGACTTTGGTCAAAAATCCGCAATTGTTTCTGGCCTTAGCCTTGGGGAAATTCCTTTTAATACAGTTTCTTTCAAAGCTGTAGGTAACTATGTGGGTACTAACGGCCCTAGCTTCACTACCGACGCTAGCCAGTTTGTCAGCTGGAGCGTGGATGATAGTCAAGACGTCGTTGCTGCCAAAGATGCTTTAGGTCACTATGTAGTTACCTCTAAAGTTGCTTCTTTGAAAGATATTGCCGTAATTGCTCAGGCTAACGGTACTTCCGACAAAGTAACTTTACACTCTCTGCCCGCTGCTGCTGATATTAAGGTTAATATCGCCAAAGAAATCGTTTTTGGTACGGTCGCGGATGGTACGGTTGATGGTTACTTTGCTGTTCAAACCTCCGGTGGCAAAGTCGATACTTCTTCTTTCAACGTTCCCGATTATAAGAAAGTTAAAATTAGGAACATTGAATCCGATCGAGCCGACAGTAAACCTAAAGTGGCCGTAAATGAGAACAATAACGGTTTTTATCTTAGCCTTGATCAAGAAGAGGTCGGAAACAGCGTTTCCTTCGATATCGTTTACAAAGACGGTAAGAAGATAAATAAAACTGTTTCTAATACGGTAAAAGTAATAGAAGATGTAGAACCGTAACAATATTGTGATATTGAAGATTAATGCTTTTTTAGCGTAAAAGGTGGCTGTCTCAGCTCTCTGGGGCTGCCCCTTTTTTTTAGATAAATCTTACTTTTAGGGCAGGCGGAAAATTTTCAGCCTCGACAAAAGTATTTGGGGTTTTAGTATCAATTTTTATTTGAAAGGAATATCTATGAGTAAAATTTTTCTTAATAAGCGCTCTTGGAAAGTTTTAGTTACTTTTCTTATAGTGTTGGGCTTGTGCACCGTTTTGAGTGCATGCTCCGACGATGACGAGTTGGCTAATCCCTCTCGCGCTTCTATTCTGGTAACTCACGAAATTTCTTCCGCTAAAATAGGAGCTTCGGCTCGTGCTTTAGGTTCCGATATTCACAGTGTGATTTACTATTGCTACAATAGCCAAGGCGTACGCACTTTTGGCCCGGCCCAGTTGGTAAAAGCTCACCAAGTGCTTTTGCAAGCCGTTCCAGTTGAATCTACTTCTATTGGCATGACCTACTACAATAGCGACGGTAAAGCTTTGGCTTACTACAGCCAACCTGTCAGCTTAAAAGTGGGCCAGGTCTATGAAGTAACCAATCCCGAGTGGAAATATCTTGACGAAATCGACAATATGGTCGGCTTAGAAATCGCTCAAGACGAGATGCGTTTGCATACCGGCGACGACGCCATTTTCTATGCTTTGGCTTTATTTAAAGATGCCACTAGCGGTAAGGTTTATCCTCAGCTTTTCACCGGTATGTGCGATTGGAAGAGCAGCAATACTAAAGTTGCTTCTTTAACTAAGCAAACTGACGATGGCGAAAACACTTTGGGCAACGGCAAGTTCTACACTTTAGCTGCCGGCAGTGCTGACATAAGTGCTACTTTCCAAAAATATACTGATACCGTAACCTTAAATGTTACAGATGCTGATATTACGGGAGTAAAATTTGCTGAAACTGAAGTCACTTTGCCTTTAGGCTTGCCTTCTTACGAGTGTCCCTTAATAGCTACTTGGTCTGACGGCGAAACTACCGATGTAAGTTACCAGAGCAACTGGAGTTCTAGCAATATCGATCGCGTTTTAGCTAGCTATGGCGCTATCTTCCCCAAATCTTGCCACGAAACTGAAGAACAGCCTACTACTATTACCGCTACTTGCACTTCCAATGGCAACAGTTATCAAGCTCAGTGTCAAGTTACCGTAGTTAATGGTACTTTCAAAGGTGTAAGTGTCAATATCGATCCCGAGCCTGTCTATGTGGGTGAAAGTAGTATTATTGAAGTTTTTGCCACTTTTACCGTTAATGGAGCAGAGAAGAGTTACGAAATAGATGATTCCAGTTCCTATACAGTAACTTCCTCCGATCCTAAAGTAGCTTCTGTCAGCCTTTACGGTATTTCGTTGGAAGGTTTATCCGTAGGTACTACAGAGCTGACTGTAAAGTTTGATAGTGGAGAAATTAAGGGAGACATCACTGTTACAGTTCCTGTTATTGAGCGTTCTGCTTCCGGTACTGATGTTGACACCGACGAAGATGGTGGTAATGAAGATGGCGATGGGACCGGAGATTCTGAAGGCGACGGCAGCGGCGAAGGGGAAGATGGCGGCGACATCGACATCGGTGGCCTGTAATTTGCTTACCAAACTTCAATAAGTCATAAAAAATGAGCCCTCTGCTTTTAGCGGAAGGGCTCAATTTTTTTTACTTTTCTTCAACTTGCCAGCGCTCTAAGCTGCCGGGAATTTCTGAACTGAGTCGCTCCAAAATAGCTTGCATAGCTTCGCACATAATGGTTTGTCGATCCGGATCGCCGCTGAGTTGGCGCTCCCAGGCGCAACCTCCGCGACAGAAATGGAACCACTTGCAATTGCGGCAATTGACGGGGATTTGCGCCCAACGTCGGAAAAATTCTATAGCTTTGGGAGAAGTCATCAGCTCTTTTAAGGTATGCTGATGAATATTGCCTAAGCAGAATTCTTTCATGCCGGAAAATTCGTCGCAAGGGTAGACGTCACCGTTGTGAGCAAAGCCCACAAAGTGGGAACATTTGCCTTGCAATTTGCAATAATGCGGTGTATGACCGGCCAATTTGCGGGAAATTTCAGAAAGGATACGTACTCGGAAGTTGGGATTGCCTATAGCCAACCAGCGATCCAAAACGCGCATAATAAAATCTTTATATTGCTTGCCGCTGATTTCTACTTCGAAATGGCCTTCATGGAAACGGGTTGAGGGAACAAAGTCCATTTCTCGGACGCCTTGGCTTTCGAACCAATCGACCAATTCTTCAGGATGTTCCAAGCCTCGAGGAGTAAGTACGGCCGATACGCGGGGATTTATTCCCATTTTGCGCAAATGGGTAATGCCCTTCCATACGGCTTCAAAAGTGCCTTTACCGGCTTGGGTTCCGGCTCTGTATACGCGCTGTTGATCGTGTAACCAAGGAGGGCCGTCCAAACTGACAGTGACGGCAAAGCCTCTTTTAGCTAAAAGGTCAGCCCACTCATCGTTAATGAGCGTACCGTTAGTTTGTAAGCCGTGGTAGACGGTACGTCCGGCAAAATACTGATCCACTAATTCCATCGCTTGAGCGAAGCGCTTGACGCCATAGAGGGTAGGTTCGCCGCCGAACCACAAAAGATGGATAGAGCCTTGAGTATTTTGGGCTACCGCTTCGAGGGATTTTTCTAACGTCGCCCGGTCCATAAAATAACCGGAGCCCAGCTTCCCATCCTGACAGCAATACTTGCAGGCGAGGTTGCAGGACTCGGTTAATTTAAAGACTGGCCTTAATTGGCCGGAAATCACGCCTTAACCCAGCAAACGCAGTCTTTTTCTTCGGGATCAGCATTGATAGCTGCAGCGATTACAGCATTAACTTCTTTGGTCTCTGCCATTTTGATTTCTCCTTATATTGTAGGCGGCGGGGTTGAAATGAAAGCAACCTCGTGTATTTTGTCTTTGGCTAGTCGTTATAGGCGGCTCAGCCAAAAAGACGAATGGCCGCCTTCGCTTCCTGAGGAATGCGCTCCTGCTTTGATTTAGGGCCTTAAGCAAGGGAAGACTCGGCCTCTATTTTTTATCTTGTTGGTCGACTTGAGGTTGTGTCTCCTTAACAGTAACCTCTTTAGAAGTGGGCTCTTGAGTCTGTCCCTCGGCAGTATTTTGAGTTTCGGCAGCGTTGATTGCGGCAAGTTCGGAGCTTTTTAAGCCGTATTGACGCAACTTATGAACTAATTGTTTGCTGTCTTTAACTTTGCCATGTACTTTGCTGACTATTTGCTTTACCGATTCGCGAGCTGGTACGGTGGCATTGGCTTCGGGAGGGTAAGGCGTTTCCGGCAAGCGCATATCTTCTTCGGTAAGTGGGCCGAAAGCTGGGTTCTTCTCTACGTAAAATTCTATACATACTCTGGTAATGGCCGCCAAAGGAATAGCTATAAGCATACCCATAATGCCGCCGATTTCGGCTCCGGCAATTAAAGCTACCATTACTGTAAGGGGAGGCAATTTGACAGAGCGTCCAATTACAGCCGGCACAATAATATGGCCTTC
Source organism: uncultured bacterium (assembly GCA_934621605.1). Lineage (GTDB taxonomy): Bacteria > Vulcanimicrobiota > Xenobia > Xenobiales > Xenobiaceae > Bruticola. The sequence continues at coordinate 58,857 of CAKTUZ010000005.1, forward strand.
TAGCCAGTGTACGGCTTGCAAAACAATGATGGTAAAGACGGCAAAGAGCGGCCCTTTATTGAGTAGGGCAATAATAAAGGCTGGTATGTAGCTTATGGCTACGCCCACGTAGGGAATAATATCGATAAGGCCGGAAAATACTCCGATTAAGACGGCATAATCGATGCCCATAATCCAGAGAGAGATTCCAACAAAAAAACCGATAGTGACACAGACAATAAGTTGGCCGCGAATAAATTTGCCCAAGACATAGTCTATACGGCGTAATAAATCGACGGCTCCGCTGCGCCAAGCTTTGGGTAAACAGCCGACAAAACTTTCTTTATAAACTCCGGCGTCCATTAGAATATAGAAGACCAAGAGGGGGACGAGTATGGCGCCGCCCATAATACTGGCCATGCTGCGCACTCCGGAGAGGAAGCCGGGCATAGAATTTTTGACTAAACTGGGACTGTTGCTTTGCATAAATTGCATTATATGCTGAGTGCTGAGCTTTTCCGGATCTACCATAGGCTTAAGTGTAGTCGGCAACCAGCTCTGAATAGTGAGGGCCCATTGTGAGGTAATGTGATTTAAGTTGGCCGACATTGTGCTCATATTACTGAGTAAACGATGAAATTCAAGTTTGACAATGGGTAACAAATAAGCCACAAAAAAGCTTATTAAAGCCAACAGAACCAAATATATGATCACTATGGCTGTAGTTTTTGGTACTCCCTTTTCATGCAAGAAATGGACGCCGGGAGCGATTAAATAAGTGACCAAGACAGACACGATCAAAATATTGACGATCATGTGAATTTGGCCTAAGAACCAGCAAAAGGCTCCGATTAAGATTAAAAGTCCCAATAAATAGAAAATTATATGGAACTTATTTTTATTATTAGAATCCATATTTGAGATGGTAAAAAGTCCTTGTTAAATTTTTGCTTTATTGTTTCTAGAAGGCGACAATAACCTTTCTGGCTTCTATTATACCTGCAGCGTTTGCCATGCCCTGCACGGAAATGGCCATGCCCGGTTGAATATTGGCTAAGTCGACAGTCTGTCCGGAAGTATTGGTGGGACTGACCATTTGGTGCAGTATTACCTGAGTGGGTTGATTTTGGCCGTCGGGCATAATTGTTAAGCTGCGGGTGCGAGCGTCGGAGCTTATAACGCGGCCGCTGAAAGTGACTAATTGCATGGAAAAGGGACCGTTGGGAGCTGGCATAAAGTTGCCCTGTTCTTCTTTATCTTTGTCGTCGCCACCATAAATTAAAGAAGCGGTGCTGTTAAATTGGGCTTCGTTGCCCAAACTGTAAGGATTTTGAGCGTAAGGATTGGCTCCGCCTAAATTGGTCTGGCCATTTTGGCTCATATTGGCTTGGGGAGAAGTTTGGGTAGCCGGAGTTGCGCCCTGAGCGATAGTGGCCGGATTGCCGGCATTAGGGAAAGCGCTGTTGCTGGGGATGCCGTTAGTTCCGGAGTTGGTATTGGAACCAGGGAAATTGCCACCTATGCCCAAGGGGCCCATTACATTGGGAGCTGCTCCTGTTGCATTGGAAAAGACGCTGGTTAAAGTGGCTGCTGGGCCTGCGGTACCGGCAAATCCTCCTACAGTAGTGGGGTTGGGCGTACCGGCGTGGCGGGCAACTACATTTTTTGAGGACATAAAATCGGCAATTAAGTCGCATTCCAAAGGATCGCCTACTACCGAGCCGCAAATGCGCACACAAACTCTCATTTGCGGGCGGAAGGCGTTGCTGGAAGCTTTTTGGCCATTGAGCATAAACTGACATCCCGGGCGCATAATAATAGTTTTTACTACACCATCATCACGCTGGATTTGCATACGGCGACCGCCAGGATTGTAACTTTTGATAAGACCAGAAATGGTCGGTTTACCGGCCCAAGCCAAAGCCGGATAGAAAAAAATGGCGATCAAAAATAGAGCAGCGGTTTGCTTCAATAATTTATGTAAAAAAACAACTTGCGTCATATCAATTTGCTCAAACTCCTTCATCTCTTTTTTCAATTGTACACGATTTTTGCTTTTTCGGTTAATTGCCTATATTTTTGTATAAAGATCGTCGACAGTTGTTTGTTTTGAATTTAGTTTTGCTGGAAGCCCTCTATCGCGCGGGTAGGGGATGAAACGATTGTGGCGAATTTTCCCGTGTATACGGTGTATCACTTATTCTTGGGCGCTTAACCGGCGGGAGGTTTATCATTATGGATGCGCAGACCAATGCTTTGATAAAAAGTTTAATCCACATGATGTGGGTTGACGGTGTGATTGAAGAGCACGAACGTGAATTCTTAGGCAGCGTAATTTCTGAGCTCGGCTGTACCAAAGAAGAAATGGAAGAAATCTCTAAAATGATGGTCGTTCCTCCCACTGAAGAACTTGACTTTGACGTGGATAGCATTGAGCCCAGCAAGCGCGAAGAAATTTTGCAAGCGGCTGCAGCTATGGCTATGGTTGATGGCGTTTTGGTCGGCAGCGAGAAAAATTTGTTCGAAGTTTTGGCTTCTCACTTGGATATTCCCATCGCCAGACGTCAAGCTTTGATTGAAGAAGTGCGTCAAGGTGTAACTTCCGTGCGTTCGTTGCGAGAGGAATAGGCTTTTTTTGCTTCTTCAACCTTCGATAGTCTTTGAAAATAACGCTTGGGCCGTGATCGTTAAGCCTGTGGGTATGCCTGCTCAGCCCGATCCTGGCCGGGCGTTTTCTCTTTTAGATTGGGCTCAGCAACAATGGGGAAAAGCCTATGTAGTCAACCGCTTAGATAGGCCCGCAGGCGGTCTGATGCTTATGGCCAAAACTTCCGCTGGAGCTGCTGCTCTCAATAAGCTGTTGCAAACTGATCGGGTTGATAAGTCATATCTGGTGCTTATAGAAAACGGCAGTCGTCTGTCTGATAGCGCTGCCTCTTTAGAAGATTATTTGCTTAAAGACGGGCGGGCCAATCTTTCTCGCGCAGTCAGTGCTGCAGAGCCCGGTGCCAAATTAGCTCGGTTGAATTATAAAGTTTTGGCCCGGGGGCGGACGCGTACTTTGGTGGAAGTGCAGTTGGAGACTGGTCGTCACCATCAAATTAGAGCCCAGTTTGCCAATTTGGGCTGCCCAGTAGCTGGCGATATTAAATATGGAGCTGGTAGCGCTTTGCGCCAAGGAGGTATAGCCTTATGGTCTTACAAGGTCAGCTTCCCTTGGAAAAAAGCTGACCTTGCTTTTACTTATTGGCCCGCTGGCCGAGTGTGGCAGCCATTTTTAGATATGCTGGAGAAGTAGAAAATGGCTGTCACACATGATGCGTGCGCTTCCGCTCCCCCTTTGGAAGCCTTCCTACACGAAGGCTGGGGTTGTATTACTTTGCAAAGACCTCGTAAAGCCAACGCTTACAACGCGCCCATGTTGGAAAGTTTGCGTTCTGCTTTGAGCCAATGGCAACAAGAGGGAAAGCAAGCTCTTATTATCAAGTCGGCTCAGCCGCGTTTTTTCTGTGCCGGAGCTGACAAAGACGAATTAGAGGCGCGTTCCGGTTTAGATGCCTTTAACCTTTTAGCTCGCGAGGTCTTTGCTGAACTGTACGCTTGGCCGGGACTTACTATAGCTGTAATTGAAGGTGCGGCTCGAGGTGGCGGTGTGGAGTTGGCTCTAGCTTGCGATGTGCGTTTGGTTACGGCGCAGGCTAGCTTCGCTTTTCCCGAACTTAGCCTAAGTCTTATGCCCGCCGCCGGGGGGATCGGCCGTTTAACCCAATTGGCAGGTCCCGGCCTGACTAAAAGTATGGTGTTAGCAGGCCAAGTGTTAGGGGGAGCGGAAGCGCACGCTGTGGGGCTGGCCGCTTATTTTTGCCAGGATGGAGCTGCAGCTGTCGACTTGGCTGAGCGCCTGGCCCGGCGAGCGGCCAGCTTAGATAGGGCAGCTTTGCTTTTAGCAAAGCAGCAATGTAACGCGGCCGCCTGCGGAGCTTGGGGAAGAGAAGCGCAGGCGGCTTTCGAGGGGGCAGCGCAAGCTTTTTTGTATGAGCGGCGCAGCCAAATATTAAGAAAAGAGCAGCATTTTCATGGATAATCCGCGAGTTATCTCTATCGGTACAGCCAGGCCGACGACTTCTTACACGCAAGCCCAACTGGCTCAATATTTTGGCATCGGTAATCGCAAGATTCAGGCTCTTTTCGCTAACAGTCACATTAAAAAGCGCTGTCTGAATTTGCCGCGTTTGCAAGAGGCATTACAAAATGACCGAGCCGAAGAGCCCATGCTCAGTGAAGATCCCGATATTTTGGCTTCTCGCCATCGCCAAGGGGTGATTTCCTTAGGTTCGTCTGCTTTGCGCGAAGCTTTGCAAAAAGCCCAATTGGCCGTTCAAGATCTTGATTATATCGTTTGTGTAACCTCCACAGGTTTTCTCTGTCCTGGCGCTAGCGCTTTGCTAACTAAAGAATTGGGCTTGGCTGAGACTATTTATCGTTTGGATGTAGTGGGCATGGGCTGCAACGCAGCTATGAATGGTTTGCAGCCTTTGGTCAATTTTTTGCGCCTCAATCCGCAAAAAGTGGGCGCTTTGGTCTGTGTGGAAAATTGCTCTTCAGCTTATGTCGTTGACGAAAAAATGGTAACGGCGGTAGTTAATTCACTTTTTGGAGATGCTTGTGCGGCTTTAATTGTGGCTGGTAGTCAATGTTCCAAAACAGAAGTCAATCCTGATTTACCGCAAATTGTAGATTTTGAAAGTCAGATAGTTGTCGAAGCCCAAGAGACTATGCGCTTTGAACATAAGCAAGGACGCTTGGCTTTTTTTCTGGATAAGGATATCCCTTATTTTTTGGGGCAAAATGCTCATAAGCCAGTGCGACGTCTCTGGGAACGCAATCATTTGAAGAAACGCGACATTTCTTGGTGGCTAGTTCATTCCGGCGGTAAGAAAGTGATCGACAGTTTGAAGATGAATTTAGGACTTTCCGATTATGATTTACGCCATACTGTCGATATATTGGCTGACTATGGCAACATCTCTTCTTGTTCGGTACTTTACTCTTTAGGCCGTTTAAGCGCTGAAAATGTGGCTGTACCCGGAGATTATGCTACTTTAATAACCATGGGCCCCGGAGCCTCTGTCGAAACGGCTTTGCTGCGTTGGTAAAATTAAACTGATTTCTGTTCAAAATTCTAACACTACTCTAATACTCAACAAGCATATTTCTTACGTCTGAAGTAGTACATTATCTGCGAAGAAAAAGAAGTTTACGTTCGCCGGGGGAGCTCGGGGAAAGCGAACGAGGAGGATAAAATTTATGTCGAAAGTTGTTGGTATTGACTTAGGAACTACTAACTCAGTAATCGCCTTTATGGAAAATGGCAAACCTACCGTAATTGCCAATGCCGAAGGCAATCGCACTACGCCTTCTGTGGTAGGTTTCTCTAAGACTGGCGAGCGTTTGGTCGGTGAATTGGCCAAGCGTCAGGCCGTAAGCAACCCTCACGGCACTGTAGCTTCCATTAAGCGTTATATGGGTACTGATCATCGTGTCGAGATTGATGGCAAGAAATACTCTCCCGAAGAGATTTCCGCTATGATTCTTCAGAAATTGAAGACCGATGCTGAAGCTTATTTGGGCGAGCCCGTCAAAGAAGCCGTTATTACTGTGCCTGCCTACTTTAATGACTCCCAGCGTCAGGCTACTAAAAATGCCGGTATTATTGCTGGTTTAGATGTTAAGAGAATCATCAACGAGCCTACGGCTGCTGCTTTGGCTTATGGTCTTGATAAAGGCGAAGGCGACATGAAGGTCGTGGTCTTCGACTTAGGTGGTGGTACTTTCGATGTCTCCATTTTGGAAATTGGTGATGGCGTGTTCGAAGTAAAGGCTACCAACGGTGATACTCACTTGGGCGGCGATGACTGGGATATGCGCATTGTCGACAAGATTGCTGAAGACTTCAAGAAAGAAAACGGCGTAGATTTGCGTCAAGATAAGATGGCCGCTCAGCGTATCAAAGATGCTGCCGAGAAAGCTAAGATTGAACTCTCTCAGATGCTGAACGTCAATATTAACTTGCCCTTCATTACTGCCGACGCTACCGGCCCTAAGCACTTGGACATGAACCTCTCCCGCGCTCAGTTCGAAGCTTTGACTGCTGATTTGTTGGAGCGCTGTGAGGGCCCCTGCCGTAAGGCTTTGGAAGATTCCGGTTTGAAGAAAAATGAGATCGATCGTGTCTTGTTAGTCGGTGGTTCCACTCGTATGCCTCAGGTAGTGGAATTTGTCCGCAAATTCTTCGGCAAAGATCCTTCCAAGGATATCAACCCCGATGAGTGTGTTGCTTTGGGTGCCGCCATTCAGGGCGCTGTAATTACCGGTGAAGTCAAAGACGTAGTCTTGGTCGATGTAACTCCTCTGTCCTTAGGTATCGAGACCTTGGGCGGCGTAATGACCAAGCTTATTGATCGTAACACTTCCATTCCTTGTAAGAAGAGTGAAGTCTTCTCCACCGCTGCTGATATGCAAACTCAGGTAGAGATTCACGTATTACAAGGTGAGCGTGAGTTCGCTCGTGACAATAAGACTCTGGGCAAGTTTGTACTTACCGATATCCCGCCGGCACCCCGTGGGGTACCTCAGATTGAAGTCTCCTTCGAGATCGATGCTAACGGTATCATCAATGTAAGCGCCGTCGATAAGGGTACTGGTAAGAGCCAGAACATCAAGATCACCGCTTCCACCAACCTCTCCAAAGAAGAAGTGGATCGTATGGTCAAAGACGCCGACAGTCATGCCAGCGAAGATAAGAAGAGACGTGAAGAGATTGAGCTTCGCCACAAAGCTGACAGCTTAGTCTATCAAATCGAGAAAGCTCTGCGCGATGCTGGTGACAAGGTCTCCGCTACCGTCAAGGCTCCTATCGAAAACGCTATCGAGAGAGTGAAGAAAGCTTCCGCTGCCGAACCTTTGGATCGCGACGAGCTCAAGAAGGCTACCGACGAGTTGGCTCAGACCGCTCAGAAGATTGGTGAGAGCCTCTACCAAGCCCAGCAGCAAGCCGGGGCCGGACAGGCTGGAGCCAGCCAGGAAGCTCCTAAGAGCGGTAAAGCTGAAGGCGACGAAGAAGTTGTCGACGCCGACTATACCGTAAAAGACTAATAGATAAAATTGTCGCGAGTTAGTTCACCGCTAAAGTGAGTCAGCTCGACTAAGTAAAAAAATGCGCAACTCCCAATTTTTGGAAGCTGCGCATTTTTCTTTATTTTATGCTGAACGAGGTTAAATTCCGATGAATGGTGAGGCTTTTTTAAGCAATAAAGGTGGATATACGACCTTTTCTTATGGGAAAAAGGTTATACGTTTTAAGACTTCAGCAAAATTGGAATGGTATACAGATATTATTAATTGGGATAATGGATATATTGAAGTGGTGGCTAAATATCGTGGAGTTGGTGAAGTTGAGGATTACATAGATCTTGTACCTATTAAAAAAAACTTGTACATGGATGCTGAGACGTTCTTAAAACCCATAAAGAAAGTGAGCCTTCGTTATGCTTAATTTGGAAAGGGTTATTGATCAAGCCGCTATGGTCTCTTTGGGCTATGCTTTTACTGTTAAAGGTCGTTTTATCAGAGTTCTAAATTTATATACCCCTGAATGCGCTGCGGTAATAGAACACGATGGAAGCGTCGTTGAAACCAATATGGACGATCAAGAATTGCATAAAATGTTGCAAGTCTACAATAGAAATGAGGAGTTTCTATAAGTGGATAATTTAATAGATCGTATAAAAAAGCGGCCGAACCTTTTAGGGACGACCGCTTTTGTTTTAGCTTTATAGGCTAACTACTTTTGCTCAAGTGAAGGGCGGGGAGCTTCCATGCCGGGGCCTTCTTTGGAGCGCATGTTGATGCCGGTATTCTTTTCGGCTTTTTCAATCATGTAATTCGACCAGCGGTTGGCTTCGTGGAAGATTTCCATTTCGTCGACTAAGCAAAGCTTGCCGTCTTTGACAACCTGGCGACCGTTGACTACGGAGAAGTCCACAATGTGGCTGTCACCGCAGAATACTATAGCAGCGACCGGATCGGAAAGAGCGCCGGCATAGCCGAGTCTATTTAAGGAAATACCGATAATGTCGGCTCCGGCTCCTACTTCCAGTTTGCCCAGCTCTTTGTAACCCAAAACGCGAGCACCGCCGCGAGTAGCTAAAGTGAGAGCTCTTTCGGCAGGCATAGCGTCTACGCCGAAGTGGAGGCGCTGTACTAACATACAATTGCGCACTTCACCCAACATATCGGAAGAGTCGTTGGAAGCGCTGCCATCGACGCCTAAACCTACGGCCACATTGTGCTCAACCATAGAAGGTACGCGAGCCACGCCGGAGGCTAAGCGCATATTGGAAGCGGGGCAGTGAGATACGCCGGTGCCGCTTTCGGCCGCTCTCTTAATTTCTTCGTCATTTAAGTAGCAGCAGTGAGCGAACCAAATATCATCGCCAGTCCAGCCTACGCTCTCCATGAAGTCGTAGGGGCGCTTGCCATACATTTCTAAGCAATAAGCGTCTTCGTCTTTGGTTTCGGCTACGTGAGTGTGGCAGCGTACTTTGTACTTTCTGGCTAATTTGACCGTTTCCGACAAAAGTTCGGGAGTAACGGAGAAAGGAGAGCAAGGAGCCAAAGCGATCTTAATCATGGCTAAAGGATCGGGATCGTGATAGGCTTTAATGACGCGCTCGCAATCAGCCAGAATTTTATTTTCGCTTTGCACTACATCGTTGGGAGGCAAGCCGCCCTTATCTTTACCACGGGACATAGAACCGCGGGTAGGCTGGAAGCGGATACCGATCTTCTGAGCGGCTTTAATTTGCTGATCGAAGAGATGATCGGGGCAATGCTCAGGAAATACATAGAAGTGGTCGGTACTAGTAGTACAACCGGTTAAGAGCAATTCGCCCAAGCCGGTCAGAGTAGACCAATAGAGAGCTTCGGGAGTAAGTTCGCGCCAAAGCTCATATAAGTTCACCAGCCAAGGGAAGAGTTCGGCTTCCTGGACGCGAGGAATATTGCGCGTCAAAGTCTGATAAAGGTGATGGTGGCAATTGATCATACCGGGCATCACCAACATGCCGGTGGCGTCGATCACCTTATCGACGTTGGGGGCCTCTAACTTGGGGCCTATTTCGGCAATACGATTGCCTTTAACTAAAATGTCACAATTTTCAATGCGCCTCATGTTGTCATCGAAAGTGGCAACCATAGCGGCGTTCTTAATCAAGAGGGTACTCATGGTTAGCAAAATTTCTAATTAGCAAAAAAAGTTCCTCTCAATTTGTTATGTATTTGCTTAAATAACGCAGCCATTTGTGGAGAAAAATCCAATAAAGGGGAGAAAGGCACTCGGAGGCGAATTTAAGATCAATTTTAGGCGAATAAGGATTTATCTAATGAACAGACGTTGGCTTTTGACTTTTATATTGGGAGTAGCTGTTTCTGCTCAGGCGTTGGCTTCCGGACTCGAACCTAAAAATGGCGCAGCATTTGCCGAGGCTGATTCCGAGCCCTCTCGGAGTCTTGTCGAATCTGTAGCCGTTTGTGTCGATAATAACAGCCAATTTATAGCCGCCGAACCAGCTTCTAAAGCTAAAGTTGCGCCTACTAAAAAGAAAGAAGCCAAGGTCGGTGATAATCAAAAACAGAGCGCAGCCAACGGCCAAAAGAAGACTGCTGCCCAAAAAGCTTCGGTTGCCGCCAAAAAGTTGAAGCCTAAGCTTACCGAGCAAGAGCGCAAAGTTAAATTGCGTGGTACGCGCAACACCAGACAACTTGGCGGTTTGCCCACTTCTGACGGCAAATTTATCAAAGAAGGCGTACTTTATCGCTCCGGTGCGTTGTGCTACATCAACGATTCCGATATCGAAATATTAAAAGATAAAGGTATCGTTTCAGTTATCGAATTGCGTACTACTAAAGAAATAGCTTCCGAAGGGCGTGATAAACCCGCCTTTGCTGGCAGTCTCAATAAAATTTACAATTTGCCCATGGTCTGTACCAGCGGTACCGGTCAAGAAGCTTATGCTTCTTATATCAAAAAGCAAAATTATTCTACCATTAGTCAATTTTTCAAAGTGTTGGCCAACAATAACAGCTATCCGCTTCTTTTCCATTGCTCGGCTGGTAAAGATCGCACCGGTATTATGGCTGCTTTAGTTTTGGAACTTTTGCGCGTACCGCGTCCTATCATTATGGACGATTATTTGGCCTCTCAACGCAATAGTAAGGGGCTGAAAGTAAATGCCGATTGGCTGAGAGGCGTATTTAAAAATGTTGATAAAGCTGGCGGTATTGAGCCTTTCTTGCACAGCTGCGGCGTCAGTACTGCGGATATGAAAAAAGTCCGCGAAAATTTGCTTGTGAATAAATAAGTATTTTTTCGGGCACTTGGAGGTATAAACTAAACCGATATGTATAAATTCGCTGGAAAATTTTTCCTTTCTCTGGCTCTTTGCGCTGCCTGTGTAATGCCTTTTGGAGTTCAAGCTGCTGAAGAATCCAAAGATCCTACTGCTCGTCTCACTCCTTTAACCGCTTCCATTACTTGGTTACAAACTTCTGCCGAATATAAAGGCCTCTGCTACCAAACTTATAATATGGCCACTCAGGCTATTGACGACAAACTTCGCCTTAATAGTTACGTGTGCGTCAACGGCAAGCTTTGCAAAGAAGTGTACCATCGCCAGCCCGACGGCTCAATTTTGCACCTTTATCAGCCTTTGGCTATCGTATTGGATATTGACGAAACCGTAATCGATAATAGCGGTATTGAAGCTTGGTGTTTGATTAACAATATTCCTTACAATGAGCAATTATGGAGCGCTTGGTGTCAAGGCCAAGGCGCCGAGCCTGCTATGTGTCGTGAAGTGCCCGGCGCTGTCAGTTTCTTGCTATATTGCCAAGAATTGGGTATTACTCCCATTTATCTTACTAACCGTGATGAATCTTTGCGTGAAGCAACTTTGAAAGCTTTGGTCAATTTAGGCTTAAATACTCCCGACTTAAATGAACGCTTAATTCTGCGCGACAAAAAGCGCGATAAAGCTGGGGCTAAAAAGATCGTAGAAGATATGAAAATTTCTGCTGCCAGCATTTTGGGTAAGGATATTGCTCAAAATTACAGTGATAAGGCTGGTCGTCGCGTAGAGGTACGTACTCAGTATGAGGTAATCGGTTGGTTCGGCGACAATTTATACGATATGCCCGTCTTTGTTGATAATGAAATGACTGACAATAAAGAAATTTTGCAAGCTCGCAACGAACAAGTAAAGAGCAATATTACCAAATTGGGCAATACTTTCTTCCTTTTGCCTAATCCTATTTATGGCAGCTGGCTTAAGGATCAGACTGTGCCTCCTATGGAAATGCGCAAATATATCGACGATTATGGTTTTGGCGCTTGGTATAAGAATAACAAAAATAAAATTCATGGTACCAGCGGCCGTTAGTTCGCTTATTTAGAAATCTTTTGCGAAATGCTCCCGCCCTCTGCGCTTGGCCAAGTTTGGCTTAAATGTGGGGGGCGGCAGTCTGTTAGGTGTCTTTCGCTGATAGCTTCCGATAACAAGGGGCAGTCAGCTATTCCTGTTTTTTATTAAGAAAGAAGTTTTTTATGAGAAAATGTCCCGCTTGTCAAGCGGAATGTGCTTCCGACAATCGTTTTTGTATGGAATGCGGCGCTTCTCTGTTGCCGGTAAAAGCTGAAGAAGCTGAAGAACCTGCTCCTGCTCGCTCTGTTTCTAGTTTTGGGGTGGTGCAATCAGCTATGGCAGCCAAGGAAAACTCTCCCTTGGTCGCTCCGACAATGGCTGCGCCTTCTACCCGGAAAATTGCCGACATTGCGCCAACTGTGACTACTGGATCGCTTCCTGCCGCTCCAACTACTTCAAAGCTTTTGAAGGTAGATGTAAGCAAAAGGAAAGGCTCTACACATCAACAATCTGCCAATCAACAGGCGCAGCTTACTCGCCCTTTGTTAGAATTTACCGAAAATAGCGAAGTTAAACGTCCATTTTCGATAAAATCTGAATCTGTTGGGAGTGTTGATACTTCCGATGCTCCACCTCTTTCCTCAGCTGTTACGACTGCTGCTGCCGGTGGCAAGGTGCTTAAGGATACCGGCGAATTGCATCGCTGGGTGGAAAATTCTGTGGCTCAGTGGGGGGCCAACGGGTCTGATGAAAGTAAATCTGATCCCGCGTCATCTGCCCCTCGCTTGCTTGATGCCAAGCCGGAACCGAGCCCTGAGCAAAGGCGGGACGGAGCTATCGCAGCGGCAGCTGCTCCTTTTAGCGCATCAGTTGCTGCCGCCGTGGCTCCGGTTGCTCCGCCCCCTTCCGCGCCGGAAACGGTTGCCGCTCCTCGCAAAGCTGTTGTTGAACATACTAATCGAAAAGCTCAATTCCGCCCGACTAGTACGTCGCAGCCGGTAGATGTAGCCAAAGAAGAGCAAAAGAAAAAACTCAATAATAGCTTCTACTCCGGTATGGCTTTGGGCTGTTGTGGCGGTGTGACTTTGCTCATAATCTTCGGTATCATACTGTCCATTATTATAGGAGCAGCTTTTGCCGATTAAAGTTTGGGGGGGTCGGCTCAATTCAGTTTAGGCTTGAAGCCTAAACTTTGCTTGGCATCAAGCTTTTGAGCAAACCGGGCAGTGCCATCTTTAAGGCTATAGCTACACCGACTAGAGATTCGCCGGCAATAATACCGGAAGCCACCGGTACTACGTAGTCGTCGGACATTTGCTTGTGCTTCTTCTCTAAATAAGTGGCAATGCAGGCGCCGATGAACATCGACAGTGAATTATAAAAGGGGATTACCATAGCCAAGCCCAAACCGGTAGCCGAAGGGATGAACTTGCGGAATTTTTCCGGCAAATATTTCTCCAGCAAAGGAATGGCAATACCGATTAAGCAGCCTATAAGCATACCCAATTGAGCTGTGGGATGTAAAGCACTGAAACCATCTTTCAAAAGTTCAGCTACCTTAGCCCACACTTGAGCACTGGGAGCGGGCCACTGGTCGCCACCTAATACGGAGGCGTCGGGAACGATTAAATAAAAAGCGGGAACAGCTACCAAAGTACCGGCGAAGATACCGCTAAATTGAGCTAAAAACTGTTGTCTGGGGTTGGCACCCAAAACGTAACCGCTTTTGAGGTCGGTTAGCAAGTCGGCGGAAGAACCGGCCGCACCGGCAGTTAGACCGGCGGTCATTAAGTTGGTAGTTACATTGGAGGGAGCTAACAAACCGAAAGTTAGCTGAGTAATTTTGCCCATAGCGCCGACGGGAGTAATATCAGATTCACCGGTAGCACGGCAAGCGACCAAGGCCAGGAAGAAAGTAGCCACCACGGCTATTAAGCCCATCCACCAAGTGGTATGGAAGATGAAGTGAAGCACTAAAATACAACCAATACCGGAAACGAGCGTACCTAGCATAAACCAAGAGGTAGGTACTTCGATATCTTCCAAAGGATCGTGAACTTTTTCTTTCTTCTTACCGAAGATGTTGGCCAAGCCGCTGAAAGCACGGGCCATGGTCTTCCATTCCATAAAGAACATTGTCAAACCGGAAGCGACCATAATAGCGGCGCCGGTCCAGGTGCTCCAACCTACAATAGTACGATAGCCGCTTTCTGCCAAAGCGGTGCTGTCGATGGCTCCTATACTGGTCATCCAGGGAGCCAATACTCCGTAGCAAATAATACCGCCCAAGAGCATGGACCAAGAGACGCGCCAACCTACCAAAGCGCCGGCGGCAATCATAACGCCGCTAATGTCGAAGCTAAAGGTTAGACTCTTCATGGAGTAGCCGCCAATAGAGCCAGGAAAATGTATCTGGCCGGGAATTTTTTCCCAACCGTCGCGTAAGAAGGCTAGCAAACCACCACCTAAGCCCGCTATACCCAAAGCTTTGGCTTTGCGCATAGCTTCGGCACCGTGGGAGTGTAAGCTACGCAAAGTTTCGGCACAGGCAATGCCGGAGGGAAACTTCAATTGCTCGATATTGATCATTTGGCGTTTCATAGGTATTGCCATACAAACGCCCAGAGCGGCTAGGAAGAAAGTCCAGATAGTTAAAACTCCCCAGCTCATATGGGTGCCGGTTAGGATTAAGTAGGCGGCGATAGCTGAAACCATAGTGCCGCCAGTAGAGTAACCAGCTGAAGAGGCGCAGGATTGCATACAATTATTTTCCAGAATGCTCATCTGCGTTTTGAAAATTTTAGGAAATAGCGAATGCAAAGTTGTCCAAATTGAATAAGACAAAATACAGGCTGTAATGGCTACACCTAAGCCCCAGCCGGTTTTTAAGCCTACATATAAGTTGGATAAGGACATTATACCGCCGATTAAAGCGCCCATAACTACGGCTCGAACTGTCAGCTGGGGCACGCCTGGCCCTTGATAGACATGATGGAACCAGTAGTGCTCCGGATCTTCGCCTTCTTGAAGCGGGGGAGGAGTTTGTACCCCTTCTTCGTGGCCCTTTGCTTGAGCGTTTTCAGTGGTATACTCAATAGGGGACTCAATCGGAACTTCTTCTTCCTCTTGACTGTTTAGCTCAGGCAAAGAGGTTTTTTCTTGAGGCTGTTGGGCAGAAACCTGCGACTCTGTTGCGTCGAGGGCTTCTTTATCCTCAATTTTTGTGCTTGGATTTTTGTTTGTCACGTTTTTACAACGCTCTCCTCTTTGGATCTTTTATGCAACTTTAAGCTCAAAAAAATAACAGCATTTTTGGTAAAGTTGCGATGTAGACAATTTTTTTTGCTTATATCATCTTTTTCTTGATACTAACTATTAAAGCTTTTCTTTTTTATGTTGGTTCCCTTTTAGCAAAATGTTGATTCTTGGTACTGAATGTACAGTTACTTAACCGACTTGGGAATTACTGGGGCGGGAAAATCTTCTTGTTCTCTAGAAAAAAACAAACGGTGGGTATATAAAAATTGTTGTAGTGTTAACATTTTTAGAAAAAAAGGAAGAATATACATAGTGAGCCTTTTTCATTCGCGTCATCAAGCTTTAGCTAAAGCATTCGCGCCTTATAGTGCCCTTTTGAGCAGCGGCTTCGAACAGTGTCGCAATTATCCTGACAACACCTATCCCTTCCGACCGGCTAGTCATTTTCTTTATTTTGCTGGTTGGGCCGCGCCGGGCAGCTATTTTCTGCTTCACGAAGGTCAAGCCCATCTATTTTTGCCTCCCTACACTCTAGACGATATTATTTGGAGCGGTCCCGGCCAAAATCCTCGGGAAGCTGCAGTTCGCAGCGGTTGCCAGGTCCACTGTACTGATGAACTGGAAGCTTTTTTAGCTAATATCGATAATGATAAGTTGGCTGCTTTGCCTCTGCCTGCCGAAGGACAGAATTTAGCTTTTGAGTCGCTTTTAGGGCGCATCCCCAGTTTAGATCATGAGTTGGATCGTAAATTGGCTAAAGCTGTGATTAATTTGCGCTTACAAGCCGATACGGCCGCTCAACAAGAACTGCGTGACGCCTGTCAGCTGACTGTGCAGGCTCATTTGGCCGGTTTACGTGCCTTACCTAAAGCCAAAAATGAATATGATATTGCTGCTGCTATGTTGCAAGTAGTCAATCAAGCTGGAGGTGCGCTCTCTTTTAATCCTATTATTAGCACTTCCGGTGAGCGATTGCACCAAGTTAAACTGGGGAACGATTTGGCGGCCAATCGTTTACTTTTAGTCGATTTCGGCGCTGAAAATAAAAACGGCTGGGCAGGCGATATTACCAATACCTGGCCGGTCAGCGGTCGTTATACTCCCGTACAGGCGCAAATTTACAATATTGTTCTGGCTGCTCACCGTCGCTGTGTCGGAGCTCTCCAAGTCGGAGTTGATTATGCTGATATTCATCGTTTGGCTTTGGAAACTTTTGCTGAGGGACTGTCCGATTATGGTCTTTTGCAAGGTGGAACCGTTCAGGAATATCTTGATAAAAATGTACTCTCTTTATTTATGCCTCATGGCATTGGTCATTTAATGGGACTAGATGTGCATGATATGGAAGATTTAGGCGATTTGGCCGGTTATGCTTCGGGACGCGAGCGCAGTTCGCTGTTGGGCTGGAAGAGTTTACGTCTCAATAGGAATTTAGAAGTCGGTTTAGTTTGTACTATCGAGCCCGGCTTGTACTTTATCGCCGAATTATTGCAACATAGTGATTATGTAGATTTAGTTCGTAGGTATATAAACCCAGAAAAATTGACTCCCTGCCTGGAAGAAGTACACGGTATTCGTATCGAACGCGATTATATGGTGACTGAAGTTGGCAGTGAGTTGCTTACTCCCGGTATGCCTACTGAAACAACCGAAATAGAAGAGTATCTGGCCCAAGATTAAAGGTCTTCTGCGCTATTTGGCTGCAGAGAAAGGAAAAATATTATGCCTTCTGGAGATGGCAAACCCCATTTAGTATTGCGCAGTTACGAAAAGAAAGTTAAGCGTATTAATAGTGGTCGTTACCTTACGCAAAAGTTAAACTGTCAAGGAAATCCTTTTGTGGTTTTTTGCAGCAATGAGTTTTGCGACGCTTATATTTACAAAGAATGTGCTTTGCCTTTTTGGTCAGAAGATTGTTCCATAGAATTGGGAGTATTGCGTTGTCCCCAGTGCGGAGCCCCGGTAGTTCGTCCTGATTCTCCTTTAGATCGTCAGGAAATCAATATTTAGTTTTCATTTGTACTTTTACAGGGAGGCAGACTATGCGGCTTGGTATTTTAGGCGGAGGCCCTGGTGGCTATACTGCGGCTATAAGAGGTGCACAGCTTGGTTTTGAAGTTACCTTAATCGAGCAAGATAAAAATTTGGGTGGTACTTGCTTAAATCGCGGTTGCATCCCCACGAAAGCTTTGGTGGAGGCTTCTGGGCGTTTCCGAGCCATAAAAGAAGCTACTTCTTTTGGGATCAGTTTTGAAGGTGCGCCTCTTATCGATATGGCCAAAGTGCAAGAACGTAAAAATGCGACAGTGCGTCGTTTGGCTATGGGCATAGATTCTCTTTTAAAGCGTTATAATGTGAAAGTTGTGCGTGGTCGCGGTTGTTTACTCAGCGATACAGCTGTCGAAGTGAATGGGAAACAAATTGATTTCGATCATTTAATTTTGGCGGTCGGTTCTTCGGTGGCTGTGCCTAAGGTATTTCCTATTGATGGTGAGCGTATCTTAACTTCAGATCATGTCTTGAATTTGACCGAAGTTCCGTCATCTTTGATTGTGGTTGGAGCTGGAGCCGTAGGTATGGAATTCGCTTCTATTTTTGCCTCTTTAGGCTCGCAAATTACTGTTGTTGAACTGGCCGAGCGTTTGCTGCCGTTGGAAGATAAGGAAGTTTCAGCAGAGATGCAGCGCCTATGTCGCAAGGCCGGTTGGAAAATTTATACCGGTGCTAAAATTGAAAGAGTAGAGCGTGAGGGGGAAATTGTGCGTGTTTGGGGGCAAGGCTTGCCTGAAGATGGCAACGGCCAAGCTTGCTTAGAGAGCGCTTATCTTTTGACTGCCGTCGGCCGCCGTCCCAATTTAACCGATCTCGGTTTGGAAAGAGTTGGTCTGGAATTTACAGAGCGCGGCTTTATAAAAGTCGATCAGTATATGCGCACCAGTGTGGGTACTATTTTTGCCATAGGTGATATTGTACCTACGCCTCAATTGGCTCATATGGCTGCTGCCGAAGCTATTCTAGCTGTCGAACATATGGCCGGTTTAGAGTTGGAGCCACTTCGTTACGAACAATGCCCTTCGGCAACTTACTGTTGGCCGGAGGTGGCCAGTGTGGGACTTACTCAAGAAGAAGCTGAGGCTCGGGGGTGCAAAACGGCTATTGGTAAATTTCCCTTGGCCGCTTTGGGTAAAGCCAATATAAGCGGTCATACTGACGGTTTTGTAAAAATTGTTGCTTGTGCTTCTACCCAAAAAGTGCTTGGTTTGCACATTATTGGCGAACATGCTTGCGATTTAATTGCCGAAGGAGCTTTGGCTTTACATAAAGGAGCGTCGTTGGCTGATATTGCTGCTACTATTCATCCCCATCCCACGCTTTCCGAATCTATAGCCGAAGCTGCGCATCACGCTTTGGGGACGCCTATTAACTTTGCTCCCGTTCCGACTCGTCGTCCCCGACGTACTTAGCATCATAAAAGAGAAAAAATAGAAAGGCACTCTCTGCTTGATCAATATGCCCGAGTCAAAAGCTGTCGATTTAGAACGATTTTTATCAGAAGAAGAGCTGATTATCCCTGAGATCGGCTCTGCTGAGTGGAAGAAAAATATTGCTAAGCCGGAGTGGCTTAAGGTGCGGACTCGCACTACTGCTGCTTATGGTGCTGTAAAAGGCACTATAAAAAAGCAAACCTTACATACTGTGTGCCAAGAGGCTCGTTGTCCCAATATCTCCGAATGTTGGAGCTGCGGCACGGCTACTTTTATGATTTTGGGCAGCATTTGTACCCGAGGCTGCGCCTACTGTGCCGTAGCTAAAGGTAAGCCGTTGCCATTGGAAGAAAAAGAAGCCGAGCGTGTGGCTCAAGCTGCCGCTGATCTTAACATAAAGTACGTAGTGGTAACTTCTGTTACCCGCGATGACCTAGCCGACGGCGGAGCGATCGTTTTTGCCGAGGTAATTAGAAAAGTCAAAGCTGCTTCACCGCAAACTAAAGTAGAGGTGCTTATCCCCGATTTCGGTGGCAGTTTTGCAGCATTAGATACGGTGTTGGCAGCCGGGCCTCAGGTACTCAATCACAATATAGAAACCGTACCTAGACTTTATCCACGTTTACGTTCTCGCGGCAATTATCAGCGTTGCTTGGATATTCTCAAATATGCCAAGAAATATGTTGAGGAACGTACTTCTCTCAAAATGATGACTAAATCCGGACTTATGGTTGGTTTGGGTGAAAGCCATCGTGAAATTTTGCAAGTAATGGACGATCTTCGTGCTGTCGGTACAGATATTTTGACTATCGGTCAATATTTGCGGCCTGGACTAAAAAATGTTCCCGTTATGCGTTACCGTACGCCGGAAGAGTTCGCTTTCTATCGTCAAGAAGGTCTTAAGCGCGGCTTTAAATATGTTGAATCTGCGCCTTTAGCCCGCTCTTCTTATCATGCTCGCTCTCATTCGGAGTCTCTTGTATAGCGGTCGGCTCCGATAATCGCAAATTAGTGGCAAGAGACAGGTTAAACAAGTTTAGCGAAAGGCAAGGTCTGCAATGTTTCGAGTCATAAAAAACCTTTTTCGCAAAAAGAAGACTGCACTGGCAGAAAATACTGAATTCACCGCTTATAAGGCTGTAGGGAATGGTTTTGTTGTCTTTCGTGAAGGTGACGGAGCCGCTTTTTGTTTGAATAGCGAAGAAAAACCGCTTTTCAGAGTTGATAATCTTATTTTAAGTCAGCCGGAAATTTCGCAACGGGAGCGGGCTGGATCATCGGCTTCTGTATACAAATTCAGTGCCGATTTTTCGGTTACTTGTATCAAGTCAGCGGCAGAAATCGATTTTACTAAAACTTGTGAACTAAAAAAAGCTGAGCTTATCAAGGGCTATGGCGGTCGTCAAGGATTGGACATTAAAGTTCATTTCGGTTCCGAATCAGTACGTTATCTTATTGAATTGGATGAAGATTGCCATATCTCAGATTTGAATGAAACCTGTTCCCATGAACAAAAGCATATTGAATTGCCTTCTGTGGAACAAATGGTGGCCTTTCTTGGTACAGTTATCAGACAGAATCGCACAGTATTTAGCTACTTATCGGGGTTGATGCGCCATTCCGAAAATAAACGACTTTTAACTGTAGTAAACTTTGTTAAAGAAAATTTTGCCAATAGTCAAGAACTTTTGAATTGTGATATTTCTCCTGTAAAGGTTGCATTAAATAATAAAGGTTTGACTATCAATGCCAATGTATTGGCCGCAACTTGTATATTGGCCGATATTTTTACGGAAAATTTGACTACAAATGAGCTAAAAAGTTGTCTGGAGCAAAAACAGACTGTAAAGATCAGTAATTTGGGATATAAAGCTGCTGAAGTATTTTTCACTGAAGGTGAAACTGAGCCCAAAGACGACAATCTCAAGGAAATTTGTAATTTCCTAACCGAGATTATGAAGCGGCGTACCTTCCGTTCGACAATTTGTGATATTGCCGAAGACGGCGGCAGTGAAGAAGCTGCTGCGGTTTTAAATAAGTTGTTGGAATTATTGCCCGATAAGGAAGAATTTACCTTTGAACGGTGCGCTCTCTATTCGCTATTTGAAGCTTATGGCAAAAAAGTGACTCCCGGTACAGTTTCGGCTTTCTGTCTTTATGCCGATTTAAAAGCTAAAATTATCGATGAAGAGTTGATAGAACAATTTTTGCCAGAAACTTACCTGAGTGAACATTCTCTTTACTCTATGTTGTCTGTGGGACGGGCTTTTGGATTAAATTTAATAGGCTTAACTTTAACTGGTAAGAAATACGAAGATGCTTTGCATGATTTTAGCAAGTTGTTATCTCTTACCGATAAAGGGGCTTTGGCGTCCTTTTTAGATACTCGGAGCGGTGCAGCCAAAGTTCTTTACGTAAAAGATGGCAAAGAATTACAGAGGTTTTGTGCCGAAAATTACTCTTTTAGCGGATGTATCCTTATCGGTTTGCCCGTTTTGGAAAAAGTTTCCACTTTGGATATGTCGGTATTTTTACAAAAGGGGTTGCCTATTTTAGGTTGTTTTTCTGATGCGCAAAAAAATTTGCGTTGGGCGGTCTTTAGCGGTCGTCAAGTAGGTGAAGTTCCTTTTTCGGTAGTAGGACGCCACGGTTTTATAGAGGGCTATAAAGCTTATCGGTTCCATAATCGGGTTGTGGGTAGAGTGATTAAAAGTAGCGCGGAAAAGTTAGTGGGCAAAACTAATATTGCTGCTGCCTATACAGACGATAACGGCAATCGTTCCTATCGCTTTATTGCTAGAGCTGATAGTGTGGATAGCTTGGTCGGCCCTTCAGATACCAACTTGACTTTTGCCGGAGAAATTGCAGAATTTCCGCGTTTTAGAGGTCTGCTGGGCCACGTGTACGAGAGCAATAAAGAAATGTTGGCCGGTTTGTCCCGAAGTGAAGCGGACGTCGACAGCCGTTTGGAGGCTTGCTTTAAGGGCACAGAGACTGTACTTACTGAGGTTGCTTCTCCGGTCTCGGTTGCCAAAGAGCAGTCAGTTTTGAATATTTTGCGTCGCTTGTTAAATTCTGAAGAGTTTGTGGTTGCTCTGTCCGGAGTTGTTGAACGTTTTGCCTGTTGGCGCTTATCTATTATGTTAGGTCCGGAAAATCACGAATTGCATGGTGATTTGCAACTGACTCCCAAGCTTATTGAGGCTTTGAAAATACCTAGCTTGAGTCAGGCTGCAGCTATGATCGTTATATATGGCGTTTTCAATAAGCCGGGCACAATTTTTAATTCTCAGCAAATTTTATGGAATCCGTCTCGGTTGCGTCAAAAAATTCAAAATTTACTTTTTGAGGTGATCGATAATGGTCAAGAGTCGAAACTTTCGGTCGCTTGTCGCTTGTTGGCTTGCTCCGCTTTTGCTTCAATCAAGGATTGTTGTGAGAGGTCGGCTGCTAAGTTACGGTTGCTTTTAGATGATGAACATTTAGGCAAGGCTGCCGCCGAAGCTTTGGCCGAACTTTCCCTGACTTTGGGTGTTCATTTGCCTGCAGAAGTCGTCTGTGAAGGTTGGGAACGTCCCGATATAGCAGATGCTTTGGAGGCGGAAGCAGCCGAGGAAGCAGCTAAACGAGTGCGCCATTGGCTTGACGATCCTCATAAAAATGCACAGGAAAAAACTCTGGAGGCTCCGGCCTTAGCCAATATTCGCGGTGAGGAGCCGAAAATAAAGCTGCTCGGTCGTTATATGATAAAAGTGGACGGCGCTTTTCAACGTGAGAATGCAGCTGAAGAACGTCCTTATTTAATTTTGCCTCCCAATGTGGCTAATGTTCAACGTCAAAAACTGGTAGCTGCTTGGCATAATTTTTTAGCAGTACGTAATTTACCTTTGGGCAGTCGCGAATATGGTATGAACTTGTTTGAAAGTTTTTGCCAATACTTGCCTGGTTATGAGGATAGTTCCAAGAATGAAATAGCAGTACACGAATTAGATATTTTTCAATTGCGCGGTGGCCGTCGTTTACTACCTGGTTCTGATCCTTTCTTTATAAAGTTGGCTTCTTTGATTCCTCCGCCCACACGCGACCATGAATTTGAGGCTGCTTCTTTGCCGGTTATTTGTCGCTGTCTTTATGGTACCGAAGAAGGCGATACCATCGATTTGGGTACTTGCGAAGTATTTAATGCTGATAACGGAGAATGGGTCTCTTTTGTTGATTTCCGTTTCTGTATGGCTTTACATTTAAATGCTGAAAATCGCATTTTATACGAAACTTTAGGTTGTGTTTATTCTAAGGTCGTTAAGGCTAAATTGGCTGATTGCAATATTGAAGTTAATTCCGAACAATCTGAAGGCATGATTACGGCTGACAGTAAGGAAAATATTCCTGCGGAACAAAAATACAAAATTTGTTTGACTTTGGATAATTTAGCTTCCGATTTGGTAGAAAAGTTTGGCTTTAAGTCAGAACAAAGTGTCCAAGTAGTCAACATTCTCTTAGGTATTAGAAAAAACAGCTGTTACAAACTTCCGTCCTATCTTGAGAGTCGATAGGAAAATCGTTTGTGATTTGAATATCCAAATTTTTTTATAAAAAATCTGTGGATTCATTTACAAGCCCTTGCCTTTCAGTGATAATGAGGATAAGCATATGTTTGTCTTTTTAAGGAGGATTTTTTATGAACGGAATCGGCAATTTAGCCAGTATTATGGGAAGCGGTTTTGCTTCTCTTACTTCTTTAGTTCAGGGCTTTGACAGCACCAATAAAGAATGCGGTACCGGAGCTGCTGCAGATTACTCTTCTGCCGTCGCCGATCTGCGTGAAAAGTTGGAAGCCTATGGCGTAGAGATCCCCGAAAATTCCGCCAATTCTTTCAGCGTTTTTGGCAATCAGGCCGAAATGCAGCAATCCATTTTGGAGTTGAGTAAACTTGAGGAAAAAGAGAACAAGAGAGCTCAGATTGAAATGGAAAGAGAATCTGACAAGGTTGAAATGGCCAAGAGTGAGTATTTTTCCAAAAATAGTTATGCTGTAGACGGTAATGGTAATCTCATTTTTGAAAATGGACAGCCTAAAGTTCTCAAGGGTGTCCCCGAAGATTCTAAGAGCGCCGCTGCTCGCAGCGCCTATGAAAAGGAATTGAAATATCAGGCTCAATTGGCAGCTTTGGATAAGGGCGAAGATTATACCAATATGCCAGCCAGCAAGCAGCTCACCGAGCTTTACTCTGACTACAGCAAGATGAGTGAATATATGAACTCTGAAGATGGTCAGGCTAAATTACAAGATCTGATGAAGCAAGCTAATATTGAATCTCAAAATTCTAGCATTGCTGCCGATGCTGATCTTATAAGAGCAACTTTACCTGCCGATCTCAAATATCTGGCCGATAATTATGAAAGCGCTTGCAGGGGACATTTAGTCCACGCTCGCAATGTTGTGGCCAACAGTCCCGAGCAAGCTGCTGTAGATAGCTATAATGCTCAGATGAAAGAACAAATTGCGCAAATGCGTGAACAAATGAATGCCAAAATCCAAAATTTCGAGGGCTACCAGTTAGATGATCTCTCTATGGAGTTCTCTTTCTAGCCTTTAATAATTTCAGAGTCAAAAACTTTGTAATTTTTTTGCAATTAGAGAAAAAGTTTTTGGCCACTTTTGCTTAAATGAAAGGGCACTTTGTGTATATATCAAAGTGCTCTTTTTTGTTTGATGTTTTTTTGTGCCAAAATGGCGCTTGCTATCGAAACATTGGCAGATTTTTTTTTTGGGAGGAATGGAAGTGGATGCTGCTTTTTTGTGGAGCTTTTTTCTTAGCTTCGGTATTTCAGCCTGTTGCGGAGTAAGAGCCGGTCTAAGTTTGCTTGGCGTATCCATTCTGGCCCATTTAGGATGGTTGTTTCTCGATCCCAATTTTTACTTTATGGCTGATTGGCGTTTTATTTTTTTAGTGGTTCTGGCGGCGATTATAGAAATTATTGTAGATAAATTTAGAATATCCAGTCATGTATTGGATAGCTGCGGTTTAGTTTTGCGTACTGCTATAGCTATTTGGTTGGCTGTCTCGATTATTACTTGTTCACATTGGGTAGGTTTAGTAATTTTAGGTGTCAGTGTAGGCGGTTTGACAGCACTTTTAGTTAATTTAGCTAAGCCTTTGGTGCGTCTCTGGTTGGTTGATTTAGCTCCAGGTGTCACTTTTATGGGAACTATGGTGTTATCCTTTGTGGAAGATTTGGCCATATGTATGCTTCTAGCGACTATATTTTGGTGCCCATGGATTGGATTGGTTTGCGGTATTTTGGCAATTTTATGGGGACTTTTTGTCTTAGGCCTCTTTATCAGGCAAGGGGGTAATTTGCCGCGTTGGTACTGGAATAGATTTACTTTGCAAGAAGTGGAACAATAAGCTTTTTTATCTAAAGCGATTTAGATTAAGCAAGAGGCTAGGATCAGAAGTATAGCCAAGAAGATGAAGTTTATCAGAGTGAAGGTGTATAGATAGGTTTTGCTGTCAGCATTGGCATTATTGATATAAAGTCGATAAGAAATCAGACTGGCCAGCGAAGCTACCAAGGTTCCTAGTCCCCCTAAGTTAACGCCCAAAAGTAAAGCAGCGCTCTGTTTAGTAAAAGGAGCCAACATAATGGCAGCTGGTACATTACTTATAATTTGTGAAATCAAAGCGCTGATAAAAAGTTCACGCCCGGCTAATAAGTTATCGGCCCAAAGTTTTACTTGCTCTACTTGGGAAGTATTGCCTACAAAAATAAAAAAGCAAACAAAAGTTAGCAGTAGTACGTAATCTAGGCGTTTTAGCAATTCTCGGTCGGAGAGCAGAAGCCAGATAAAGATCAAGGCGGCGCAAAGGTGAGCCGAAACTATTTTGGCTACGGTCATTAGACACAGTATAAAGCATAATAAATAACGCAAAAGTAGAGCCTTGTCCAATTTTGGTGGCTCACTTTCATGATTCTTTGTATTTATGGTAACTGGGGGATTTGTTTTAGCTTCAATTAGAATAGCCGCTTCAATTAAGATTAAAGAAATTATTCCCCAAGGTATCGTTAAAGTCAAAAACTGACTCAAGCTTAAATTATAAAAAGAGCAAAGAAAAATATTTTGTGGATTTCCCAAAGGAGTAACCATACTACCCAAATTGGCTGCCACGGTTTCCATTACGACTATAAAAATAAGGCGCTGTTTGTTAGTATCGCGCATTACTTGCAAAGTGAAAGGCACAAATACTATTAAAGCTACGTCGTTAGTAATAAACATGGCTGAGAAAAAACAGAGCAATACTAAAAAGTTGGCCAGCAGCACTTCTGAGCGGCATTGGTGGCGCAAGTATATGGCTAAATTTTGAAAGAGACCTACTCTCTGCAAACCGGCAGCTGTAGCCATGAGCGAAAAGAGTAACTCCAAAACGCGTAAATCTATATAGTCAACATAGTTGCTGAGGCTGGGGTGGGTAAAAAAAATCGAAACGGTCGCTGCCGAAGCTGCTAAACAAAAAACCAATTCCTTGTGGATAAAACGCACAGCTAGAGCTGTCGGCGACGGGGAAGGACAGATCAAAAGTCTATTGAGCCAACGTGAGGCCAAAAGGCGGCCTTGATGATCTTTTACTCTAAAGAGATTACATAAATGATGAAATATTTTAGCTACTTTAGGCTGAAGCGACATTTTTTCTCAGCCAATTTAGGGTAATTTTGAGTAGTTGTTTTCATTAAATCTGTTAGTCATAAGTTTGCGGATTTGGCCCAGCCAATCGCTTAAAGATAAGCAAGGCCGATCCGGCTGGTGAGGAAACCAAGTATGACCATTGAGATCAGGTTTTACTTTTAAGTTACCGCGGCGCATGAGCAGCCAGCGGTTACAATTGGGCGCAAAGCGCAATTGGAGCCATTCTTTTCTCACACCTTTAACCGGCCAAGTTAAGGTAAAAAAATTATCCTGCGTCTTTATTTTCCAATCTAAATCGCCCAATTCTCTGTGGAGATAATTTAAAATTAAAACAGCAAAAAAATCTTGCATAATACGATCCAAGGGGGCTGAGCGCAAACAAGCCACACCGGCTTCACCGGCAATAGAATAGGCTTGCTCCTTTATAATTGTTTTGTTAATAGTAATAGAATGGTATTTTTTTTCTGTTTGCTGACTCATGGTGACCGATTCTCTTCCGCAATTTTCGAAATCTTCCCTTTTTAATCTGCTTCCTTTAGAAGTCCTCTAACTCTTGGGTAGGGGATAAAGGCTGGGGTGGCGAACCGGCCCAATCGAAATATCGTGAGGAAGTTCCCACCTCTGTGGGTGGGGGGAATATCGGTGGGGGTATGTTCACCGAAGAACTGTAGACTGAAGTTCAAAAGTTTGCTTTCTCAAAGACAGAGAGATTGTCAGCTCTTAATTGAGCATATAGTTAATACCTTTTGGAGGCTTATTCGTTGATATGAAAGCGATTCCCAAAAAATATCAGTTTGCCGAAGCTGAAGCTGAATGGGCGAAAAAATGGGCAGAATGGGGAATTTATAACTGGGACTCTTCCCGTCCCCGCGAAGAAACTTTTGTTGTAGACAGCCCGCCTCCCACCGTATCCGGTTCTTTACATATCGGTCATGTATTTTCTTATACTCACCAAGATTTGATTGTACGCTATCAGCGTATGTTGGGTAAAAATATCGCCTATCCCATGGGCTGGGACGATAACGGTTTGCCTACCGAAAGACGTGTACAGAATGTTTTTGGCATTAAGTGCAATCCCAACTTGCCTTATGAAGCCGATTATAAATTAGAGCGTCAGCCAGTAACTAGTGGCAAAAAGAAAGCCGCTGTTCCCCAGAAGGAAGTTTCTCGCCCCAACTTTATCGAGGCTTGTACTACTCTCACTAAAGAGGATGAAAAAGCTTTCGAAGACCTGTGGCGCCATCTTGGCCTTTCTGTTGACTGGAATTTGGCTTACAGTACTATTAATGATACTTGTCGTCGCGCTTCCCAATATTCGTTCCTCGATTTGGTGAAAAAAGGTCGCGTCTATCATGCTGAATTGCCTACTGCTTGGGATACCGGCTTCGGTACGGCTGTTGCTCAGGCCGAAATGGTCGACAAGGAAGGTGAAGGTCGTTTTCATGACTTGCGCTTCCGTGTAGAAGGTGGCGGAGAGTTTACTATTTCTACTACTCGTCCGGAATTATTGGGTGCTTGTATTGCTGTGGTGGCTCATCCTGATGATGAGCGTTATAAGCCTCTCTTTGGCAAGAAAGCTATTACTCCCATATTTAAAGCTGTAGTGCCTATTTTGCCTGCCGAACATGCTGATCCTGAAAAAGGTACCGGTATTTTGATGGTTTGCACTTTTGGTGATACTGCCGACGTAGAATATTGGCGCAAATCCGACTTGCCTTTGCGTCAATTGATTGGTCGTGATGGTAAGATTGGTCATGCCGATTACTCTCAAGAGCCTTTCCAGAGCTTAGAGCCTGAGGCTGCCAATGCGGCCCACGCTCAATTGGAAGGACTTTTTGTCAAGCAAGCTAGAGCCAAAATTGTAGAGCTTTTGCGTGAGAGCGGCGATTTATTGGCTGAACCTCGTCCTACCAAGCAATTTGTTAAATATTATGAAAAAGGGGAGTTCCCCTTAGAGTTTGTTACTACCAGACAGTGGTTTATTCGCGTTTTGGATGCTAAAGAGCAGATCTTGGAGCAGGCTCGCAAGATTCAATGGCACCCCGAATTTATGCGCAGTCGTATTGAACACTGGATTGAAGGCTTGCAGTACGATTGGTGCATTAGTCGTCAGCGCTTCTTCGGTGTACCTTTCCCGGTATGGTATCGCTTAGACGAGCAAGGGAATGTCGATTACCAAAATCCTATTTTTGCTGAGACTTCCATGCTTCCGGTTGATCCTTTGAGCCAGCCTGCTCCGGGATTTAAAGAAGAACAGCGTGGTGTACCCGGCGGTTTTATCGGCGACCCTGATGTTATGGACACGTGGGCAACATCTTCTTTGACTCCCCAAATTGTCAGCGGTTGGGGCGTTGATGAAGATCGTCATGCCAAGTTATTCCCCATGGACGTTCGTCCTCAGTCCCATGAAATTATCCGTACTTGGGCTTTTTACACCATTGTAAAAGCTTGGATGCATGAAAATACCATTCCTTGGAAACATGTAGTTATTAGCGGTTGGATTTTGGATCCTGATCGCAAGAAAATGGAAAAATCCAAAGGCAATGTAGTTACTCCCAAGCCTTTCTTGGAAGAGTATTCGGCTGATGCGGTTCGTTACTGGGCAGCTCGCGCTCGTTTGGGTACAGATACTGTTTTCGATCCTCAGCTCTTCGATTTGGGGCGCAAGTTAGTTACTAAACTTTTTAATGCTAGCCGCTTTGTGATCAGTCAGTTGAGCGCCAACTTGGATTATAAAGAACACTGGACTAAAGAGAATGTCACTGTTCCTTTAGATCAGGCCTTGTTGGCTCGTTTGCGCTCTGTAGTTAAGGAAGCTACCGACGATTTTAACAAGTTTGAATATGCGGCTGCTCTCCAAGCTGTCGAGGGCGATTTCTGGAATTTCTGTGACGACTATGTTGAATTAGTCAAGCGCCGCTCTTATGAAGCTGAAGATAGCGTCGGACGTCGTTCCGCGATAGCTGCTCTCTATTTGGCTATGCGTACTATTTTACGCCTCTTTGCTCCCTGTTTACCTTACGTAACTGAGGAAGTTTGGTCGTGGCTCTTTGCTGCTGAAACCGGTCGCGAATGCTCTATTCATACCTCTCCTTGGCCTACTGTCGCAGAACTTGATGTGCCCGAACCTCAGTTCGAAGATATCTATGGCTGTGCCGTAGAAGTGCTTTCTAAGATTCGTCAGGCTAAGACTAAGGCTCAGAAGAAGTTGCGTTGGCCTGTCAAGACCTTAACTATCAAAGGTTCGGCTGCTGCTCTGGCTGCTTTGGATCAAGCTCTTTCCGATGTCCTTTTGGCCGGAAGTGCCGAAGATGCAGAAGTTGTAAAAGTTGAAGCTGCTATTGAAAATGGTGAGCACTTTGAAGTTGAAGTCGAATTGGCTGAAATTCTTCCCGAAGAAGCTTAGCTCCTTGAAATTATGAGCTGCCGACTTGTTGTCTAGGCTTGGCGGCAGCTTGACAATAAAGAAGCCGACTTTTTAGAAAAAAGGTCGGCTTCTTTATTTATTTTGACAATTGATTGATTACTTTAAAACATCATCTAAGAAGTTACCCAAAATATCAAAGCCTTGGCCAGTTTGTGAAGAAATCATAAAAATATCTTGCATATCGAGCTGAAAAGCTTTGGCAGCTCTGCTTTTAGCCGCAGTTGTCTGGCTGCGATTTATCTTGTCGCCTTTAGTTAGAACGATACATACGGGTAAATTATTCTCTACTAGCCAGCTATACATTTGTAAGTCGGAATCTTTGATTTCGTGGCGGCAATCTACTAATAAAATTGCCAGGCGTATACCTTCTCTTTTAGCCAAATATTCTTCCAAAGCGTGGCCCCAACGTTCTTTCTCTGCTTTAGATACTTTAGCAAAACCATACCCCGGCAAGTCTACCAAATACCACGAATCATCAATTAGAAAATAATTGATCAATCTGGTCTTTCCCGGAGTGGAACTGACTTTAGCTATTTTGCGGTTGGTTAATTTGCATATAAAAGAAGATTTTCCCACGTTGGAACGTCCCACTACGACTATTTCTGGCTTAATACCTACTGGAGGCGTCTCTTTTATGGTGGGAGCACTGGTAACAAATTGAACGTTTTTAATTTTCACAAGTAGTAGCTCCTAAAATTAATATTAAGAAAAATTTGTAAAAAAATAGAAGCGCTCCTCCCTCTTACGAAAGGAGAGGCGCTCCTATGTTGATCCACAATACTCAAAGATACTTCAAGATCCGAAGATCAGGGGCAATCAAAGCACCTAAGAGACCACGACTCAACTATTCTGCACAGTAGATTTTTTTTATTTCATCTGCTGTAATTGCTCATACGCAGGCAGGCTATGCAAAGCGTTATAAAAAGCTTTGTCACCCATCTTTTCTTTAGCGGCCATAAGAGTGGCAGAGCCTTGATCGTAGCCTTGTAAAACCAGCTCTTCGATACGGGAAGTAGCTTGAGGATCAGAATCTACCAACTTGCCGACAAAATCGGCGCTGGCCTTCTCAAAATTCTGAATGCCGCGAATAGTTTCGCGAACTACGCCACTGCGAGCCTCTTCAACCTGGACATCGTAATCCAGCTGGCCTTTAGCACCACTTTTGCGTTTGGTTGCCGCATCTTTGGTATTGAGACCGAAGGATTCGTTATCCCATAAATTGAGGAAGTGAGCCTTGGCACTTTCGCGCTGAGAAATAGAGGTTTCGTCATCAGGATTAAACTTAACATAACCAGAATGTTCCCAGTTCACTCCCATACCTTTATTAGAGAAGTTTGTGCTTCCAAAAAATTCCCCTTTATCTGTGAGTATTTCTTTGGCATGAACTTTTCGATCATGGCCAGAGCTGCGCGGTAAAAGAGTCCAATGGACATTGATGCCGTGGTCTTCTAAGAACTTTAAGCCACCTTCGTTGGGAGTGCCGCCATCGGGATAAATTCCAGAGTCGGCCACTACACGAATATCGATATCTTTGCCTTGAGCTTGCATCTCGTCGCGTTTGGCTACCAGAACTGAAGCTACACTCTTAGTCATTACGAAAGCCGGCACATAAATGAATTCTTCGGCATCTTGAATAGCTTGAATCATGGCTGCACGGCGGTCGTTGGGCAAATCTGCCAGAGCTATGGCAGTAGTGCCTTTAGGATCACCGGTGGGGATGTCAATATCTTGCAATTTGGCTACATTCTCAGGAGAACGGGTAATATCTAAAGCGCGTTGCACGATACCTAGGAAAGCTTCTTTTCCTTTAGTGGAGAGAGGAATATCTTGGCCGCGTTTAAGCAAGCTATCTATCTCTTCCAAAGAGCAATCTGTATAGTCGGATACGTTTTGTCCCATAGATTTAGCAATGTCGGCCAATTGCTGAGCATTGGTAGCTTTGGGCATTTCGGTACCGGCAGGAGAAGGGCCGCTGACGCAGTCGAACATAGAAATTAGACCGCGAGTGCCCATATTAATGTCGCCTTCCATAAATCCAGCCAATGGTTTATCGCCATAGATTTCTTCATTGGAAGCGCCTATGGAATGGCCCACATCGCGTTTGAAGTTTTCTACTAAGCGTTTGGCAGCGGGACCTTCAATTGTATAGCCGGCATCAATATTTTCACCGCTACCGGCGTTGGCATTCATACCGGAAAGTAAGAATTTTTCGCCTACACGCAAGCCCTTGCGATGCATAAGGTTGCTGGGGTTGTTAAGCTGCTTGGAAATAGGATAAGTGGAAACAGCTACATCGCCTTGAACTTGGGAAAGCTGAATCAAGGTTTTTAACTTATCGGGTACTTCATCGATAACTACGTGGTCACCGGCAAAAGCAACTAAGCGTCCGGGATCGACATTAACGCGTACTTTATTGCCCGCTTCAGCAGCTTGAGCCAACTTACCCACGATCTCGGGGCTGGTCAGTTCATAATATTGGGCGTCAACTTCTTGGGGATGGCCTGCTTTGGCCTGAGCAGTGGCTTCGTCAAGCATTGTATTCATTTCTTTCCAAATTTCTGCTCCGTGGAAAGATTCGATACTGTTACCCTGATATAAGTTGGGACTGGTGCCGTCGCGTAGGTCTTGAATATTATCTACCAAAGGCTCCAAAGCGCTCTTCTGTAAGTCAGAATAGGCTGCGTAATTGGCTACTAAGGAGGTTGGCCCGAATGAGGCTCCGGCAGCGGCATCCACAGCCAACTGAGCTTGAGTCAGGGCTAAAGATTCGCGAATTTGATCGCTGCCGGAACGGAAAACGTGTACGTCGGCCAGTTCTGCTTTAATTGTCTGATCCTTATAACCGCTGGCTTTGAAATCGCTATGTAGAGCTCTGTGATATTTGAAACACGCCCGCCCTAAGTCCTGAATTTGACGTAAGTCCTCTTTGGAGACGCAGTCGTTAATTTCCACACGGTCGGCCAATTCGCTCCAAGCTTCCGGGGAGGCATTACCCTCTATTTTTATATTCCCGGCGCTATTAGCCATGTTGCGTATAAGAGCAGGATTAACTGCCTGGCGATTTACTTGATAGACGCCTACATTAAATACTGAACCGATTCCCATAGTACAACCTCCTGCATCTACCTAATTAAAAATCAGAAATGTCTAGAATTGGTGACAGATTTGTTAATATTTGCCCTTTTTGGCAAGCTTTGAGGTTAGATCTATAATTGTACGTACTACTGGAAGCTTCTTACTTGGAATATCATTTTTCCTGCGCTGGAAGTATAGTTTTGGCTGTTGGCGAAACCTTGTTTCGGAGGTATTTGAATAAAGGGATGAAATAATTTTGGAGCTTTTTCTCTAATTTAAAATGCCGGAGGCTGGCCATCTTTGCTTGAGGAGTCGATCTTGAAAAATATCGTAAAGAAAAATTTTTTTATTTTGAGTGCAGTTGTGATATTGCTGTCTGTATGGTTTTCTTTTTCCGCTCAAGTTTGGGCTGATGACAGTAAAATGCTGCAAGATCTTGATGAAGCCATTCAAACTAGCAAGTTCCATTTTGACTCTCTCACTCCGGAAGAAATACAACGCAGTAGTAATCAGAAATTGCTGGAACTTTACTCTATTAGTTCGAGAGTAGTCGATTATTGTCAAGGCATTATCGATGACAAAAAAGAGTTCCCCAATCATGAAATTCAATTGAAAGCTCAGCAATGTCAGCGCATCAATTATCGTGTAGCTAAAAAATTGGAGCCGGAATTGCGTCGTCGCTCTTTGAAATATACTCCTGTAAAAATTTTGCTGCGCTAAATATGCAAGAATAGTAAATATGTATGGGCAGGGCATTGTCCGTTGTAGAGAGAGCTCCTAAGACTTGTTTGATTCTCAGTAGGCAAAGCTCGTTAATATCTCAGAATCCCTTGGCTTTAGCTGTGGGGAGTATGTCAATGAAAACTAGGAAATATGCTGCTCGGACTTTTGCTTTAAGGTGCGGGAAAAGAGCTTCGGGCGCAGTATCTAATTTAGCAAGTCGCTTGTCTATTTTTTCTTTTTTGCAAGGAGTTTTATATTTATGAATAATGTCCGTAAATTGATCGCTTTTACTTTGCTGGCTGGAGTATGCGCTGCTCCTTTGGCTTTTATGTCAGACTCCGCTCAAGCGCAAGATTATCCCAAAGCCGGTCAGTATTATCCTAAGGCTGGAAATTATCCCCGCGCTGCGGGTAAATCGGCCCCTCAAGCTGCTCCCGCTCAATCTTCTGATGTGCAAAATTCTGCCGACAGCTCCGCTATCGTAAACCATCAGAAAGATGCTGTGCGTATGAAGAAATCCGGAGCAAAACCTGAGGATAAAATGTATTATGACCGCTATCAAAATACCATGGATGCTTGGAAGACCGTCGAGGCTGAGGTTCGGGGAGGTCAGCGCGATCTTTCCACTTATGACGGCGAGGTCTTAAAGAGAAATCACCGTAATATCGCTGTTTTGTGGTGCATGATTCACAAAGAGTTTAACAAGACAGTGGAACGAGTGAGCAACGGTCGTTCGACGATTGAGGATAAGACTGTTACCGATATTCGCGATTGGATGGGAAGTCTTTATTTTTTAGTCAACGCCTTTGAAGATGAATTAAAGAACCGCGGTTTAGAATTTGATTCTTACGAGTCGATTAAAAGGGAACAGGGCGTGAGAGATTAGTTCTGTTAGAACAATTTGTAAATTTATTTTAGCGCCAAGCGTTTTCTTCGTTGCTTTTACGAAGAGAGTGTCTTGGCGCGGTTATATTTTTCTTGCTTTTTCAAAATATGAAGTGGTTGAATGGAGTGGAGGTTTGGCAGTGGATATTTCGCCTAAAGTTGTAACAAGAGAAAGAGAGTTAAACGAAGTCAGAATATGCCGCGCCGAAAAGAAGGATCTGTCTGATATAATCAACTTATCTGTAGAAATTGTAAGTTACTCCATGTCTCCACAGCGTCAAAATGATCTCGTCAAAGCGGAAAAAATTCGCCGTGACGATATGGCAGCTTTGTATTGGCAAATTTCCAAAGGCAATATGGCTGTTTTTATTGCTAAAAATGCTGAAAACAAAATTGTCGGTCATGTTGTGGCAAAACTTGATATGGTAGATTTTTTGACCGGTGAGAAGCAAGCGTGGGTTTTGGATTTGGCAGTGAAGCCGGAATATTGGAGTTGCGGTTTAGGACAAAAATTGATGGAAGCTGTAGAAACTGCTGCTTTGGGAGTTGGCGTTAAATATGTTGGCTTAACTGTTACTTGCGCTAATAGAAGAGCGGCTGATTTTTATAAAAAAATGGGCTATCAAGATGAACGTGTGCAAATGGTCAAGGAATTAGGCTAAATATAATATTCCTTATTGGTTTGGAAGCGGTTTAAGAGCAGGATGTTTAGAGGCAAAAGCGGGTCGCTTATAGCGCTTTCTGCCTGCGAACTTGCCTGGGTTGTGCAGGTAAAAAATAGGATTTCACCGAAAGTGCCGCGCAGTCGCATTTCTTTAGAAATGGGAGTTGTCAGGCGCGTTCTGTAGACAGCGGCTGTGAAGTCCGAGGATAATATAAAAAGATTCGTCTCGGCAGTCTTCTCGCTCAGCTGCGAGAGAGTACGTCAAAGAACGTTAAAGCGATAATTCTAAGAAATGGAAGGGATCAAGCTTTGGCCAGAAAGCCTCGTACCAAATCAGACAGCGATATGTTAGACAGCAATGCCGATATGTCGGTAGAAGGCCGCCTCTCTAGGATAGAGGTGGAGTTAGAAGATATCTCCTTAGTAGGCGATACCACTAGTAAAGAAATTTTAAAGCTACAGGGTCGCTTTGAGCGTCTCTCTAAAGATTTTGATGAAATTGCCGAAGGCGCCTCTGCGGAAGATTTGGCTCAAGTACAGGCTTCCCTCGATGAAATGGGCGAGCGTTTCAAAGCTGTAGAAGAGGCTTTAGAAACTAAAAGTGCCGAATTTACTGCCGGTCGAGAAGAGACTCGCATCGAATTGCAAAATTTGAGCGCCGCCAATGGTGCTGCTGTAGAAAAAATCGAAACTTTAGGAACTTCCCTGGGCGAACGTCTTGACGCCTTAAAAGAGGAAGTCAGTCAAGCTTCTACTTTCGCAAAAAGTGAAGATTTTGAAAATTATAA
The DNA here is from genome assembly GCA_934621605.1 of uncultured bacterium. Lineage (GTDB taxonomy): Bacteria > Vulcanimicrobiota > Xenobia > Xenobiales > Xenobiaceae > Bruticola. The sequence goes on from CAKTUZ010000005.1 coordinate 94,308, forward strand.
AACGGAGCAGAGCGTCGTTTTAGAAACTTTGGAAGGGCGTATCAAAGCCGAGAATGAAGATTTGCGTTCCGGTTTGGAGTCTTTTAAAGAAGAACTGAGCGGCGAAACCGATAAAAAGTCTTTAGCTTTAGAAGAAGGGTTGGAAGCAAAATCTGCTGCCATTAAGAGCGAAGTCGAAGAAGTAAAGTCTTCTCTGGAGTTTTTGCGCAAATCTTTGGATGGCGCCGATCAGGTTGCTGATAAACTTAAGGCTGTTTATGCTGATGTAGAGGCTTTACAAACCAGACTCGACGGATATGCTCCCAAGTTTGAGGATGCTATAGCTAAGGCCGAGGAGTCTCAGAGCGAGATTGACAAACATTTAAGCGCCATTAAGATGGCCATGCGTTTGGTAGAACAGCTTGACGAACGTGTACGTGATATTGGTAAGAGTGCTGAAGCCGTTACCGCCGCAGCGGCCAACGCTGTAGAAGCTGCTCCTCAAATCGCTGCTACGGTTGCTCAAGCTGCCAGTGCTGCTGCCTCTGTTGGAGGTGTTGCGCCTAAAGCTGCGACAATCAGTGAAGCAGTTGAGGAGGATGAGCCTATTCCGGCTATCACCGAAAATCTGGGTTACGATTTAGATGATATCCTTCAGGTTGTGATTAGCCATCGTGCTTCCGATTTACACTTACAAGTAGGCAATACTCCTACTGTGCGTCTGAGTGGCGATCTTGTTCCTGTTGGTGATACAAAATTAGCTCAAGACGATACAAAAGCTCTTATTTATCCGGCTATGACCCGTGAGCAAAGAAGAGAAGTTAAGAAGGGACATGAAGTTTCCTTCGCTCACGTATCTTCTGACGGTACTCGCTTTATTGTCAATGCTTTCTTGGAAAGAGGAAATTTAAGTGCCAACTTCCATATGTTGCGTACTGAAGTTCTGGACTTCGATATCTTGGGATTGCCTCCAATTCTTAAGAAGCTGTCCCTTTATCAGAGTGGCTTAATTATTCTGACTGGCCCGACCGGCTCGGGTAAATCCACTACTATGGCTTCGATTGTCGATTATATTAACAACAATCGCAAGTGTCATATCGTGACTGTGGAAGATCCTATCGAATATTATCACAAGACGGTTAATTCTTTAATTACCCAGCGTGAGGTTGGAACCGATACGCAAAGCTTTAATGACGCTATTAATACAGCCATGCGTCAGGATCCTGATGTGTTGGTTATTAGCGATATTAAAGATGCTGATACTTTGATGGCCGCTACTACTGCTGCCGAAAAGGGATTTTTGGTTATTGCGGCCATGAACATGCCCGACACCGTTCAGGCCGTTCGTCGTATGCTTTCTACCTTTACCGGCGAGACACAGAGACAATTCCGCTTGCTTTTGGCCAGCTGTTTGCGTGGCGTAATTTCTCAGAAATTGATTACCAGAGCTGATGATAAAGGCCGAGTTCCCGCTGTGGAAGTTTTAGTTGTCGATATGGCCGTTTCTGACTCTATCTTAAATGATAACTTGGAAGGTTTGGCTGCTTACTTGCAGCAGGGCAGTGTGGAAGGAATGCAGAGCTTTAATCAATCTATGAGCGCTCTGTATTCTCGCGGCTTAATTGCTAAAGATGAGGAACAATTCCACGAAGAACAGCCTGTCCAGGACTTCCCCGGAGTTGAGGCCGAAATTCATCTTCAGGAGCAGCCGGGTACTGAGATGAATGATAATGATACTATCATGAATTGGCTGTAACAATATGAGTAGCAGATTCGGAACTTTGAATTCAGGCCTTGCCGATAATGAGTTCTCGCCCGAACTTCTGCACGCTCGCTTAGTGCAGGTGCGCGAGTCTATTGCTCGCGCTTGCCTGAACTGCGGTCGAGACCCCAACTCTGTAACACTTGTTGGGGTCTCCAAAACTAAGCCTCTTTGCGCTATAGAAGCGGCGGCCGAGTTGGGTTTGCAAGATTTCGGAGAAAATTATGTGCAAGAGGCCAGACTTAAAGCAAAATGTTTCCCTCATCTTCACTGGCATTTGATTGGCAATATTCAAAAGAATAAGGTGAATGCAGCCGCTGAAATAGCTACTGTCATTCATTCCTTAGATTCTGCCGAGTTGATTAGGCGTATAGACCGAGGCTGCGCCGAGAAAGGGCGTACGGTTTCTGGGCTCATTCAGGTACGTTTGGGGCATGAAGATACTAAGAGCGGTATAGATCCCGAAGATATTTTTTCTCTTTTGGAAGAGTTGAAGACAGCAGATTTGCGCTGTTTGCGTTTAGTAGGATTGATGACTATTCCTCCGCCTGTCACTTCTCCGGAGCATAATCGTCCTCACTTTCGTCGTTTGCGTGAACTTTTGGAAGAGATAAAGACTCGCCATTATGGTTTTTGGCTTGGCAGTGAACTTTCTATGGGAATGAGCGGAGATTATCAGGTAGCGATAGAAGAAGGAGCTACTTATGTGAGGGTAGGTCGGGCCATTTTTGGCAGTCGCAGTTAGTTTGCGGGAAAATAGAAATTTGTGCAGGGGTATGGTGTGTCTAACGGTTTTTGGGATAAGCTGAGAGATTTTTTTGTTGGCAGCGAACAAGAATATGAAGATTATTCGGAAGAAGATATGGAAGCTTCTAAGAAAACGGGTGCACACAGAACTGTAGGAAGTAGGGCCAACTTGGTAGCTCTTCCCAACAAAAATAGTAAAGATAAAATTGAAATAGTCGTAGTCAATGTCTATTGTCCGGATGAAGCGGAGAAGAGTGGCTGGTGTTGTAAGATAGCCAGAGAGATTAAGGCGAAAAAATGCGTACTTGTCAGTTTCGATGAGAAGACCGACAAGAATGTGCGCACACGTATTTTGGATTTTTTATCCGGCAGTGTTTTTGTTAGCGGCGTCAATTCTTTTAAGATTTCGTCTAGTGCAGTTTTGTATTTTCCGCCTACTTTTGTCTTATCTCGTATACCTGAGGAAACAGAAAAAACCGTGGGAGTTGCTAGGGCTCTGGAGTCGAATGATGTCGCTCCTGAACCAATGTTGGGAGGCAGTTTCGCCGATTACGGAACTCGTGATTTTCGCTGACAGTTAAAAACTATGCTTAATATATTTAATAAGGGAGCCGACGGGCTCCTTTCTCTTTATATACACTTTCCTTTTTGCAAACAGCGTTGTATATACTGTGATTTTAATACTTTAGGGGGTATTAACCAGGGAGAGCGTTTCGTTTATCATCAAGCCTTATTGCAAGATATACGCTCAACTGCCCAGCATGTAAGAATTGCTGAAGATGGTTTGCGTAGTCTCTATTTAGGTGGCGGCACCCCTACTTTGGCTCCTGCCGATTGGCTTATAGAAGTGATAAGTACTGTAAAAGAATATTACGGCTTTAATTCGCAAGCAGAAATTACTGTTGAAGCTAATCCTGGTACTTTAACTTTTGAAAAGTTACTTAAATTGCGTCAGAGTGGTATTAATCGTCTGTCTATGGGAGTACAATCTCTAAATGCCGAGCTTTTACATAAACTGGGACGGGTTCATAGTGCGCAGGATGTTGCCAACAGTTTGTCGTGGGCCAGAGAAGCTGGTTTTGATAATATAAATTTAGATCTTATCTACGGTTTGCCTGGTCAAACGGCGGCGATTTGGCAAGATACTGTGGAACAGTTGCTATTATTTAAGCCTGAACATATCGCCTGTTACGCTCTTTCCATAGAGGAGGGAACTCCTTTAGAGAGAGCGTTAGAATGTGGTCTGATGACTTTGCCTTGTGAAGCTGAGGTGGAGAAGATGGAAAAGATCTTGCGTCGCTTGCTCAGAAGTTCAGGCTTTGAACATTACGAAATATCAAATTGGGCTTTGTCTGGTCGTCAGTGTTTTCACAATAAAGCTTATTGGCATAATGCTGCTTATTTAGGGTTGGGGGCCGGAGCTGTTTCTTATTATAACGGTTGGCGTTTCAGTCGTTTGGCTGATCCCAAGCAATATGCCCAGGCTGTGTCGCAAGGGTTAAAATTGTATAGCGAAGCCGAACGCTTGGGCTCGGCATCTAGAATACGTGAATATTTAATGCTTGGCTTACGCCGTCGCTGTGGTGTCAAGGTTGCCCAATTGTTAAATCATTTTCCGTTAATATATCGGGCGAAATTGCATCTGGCTTTAAAAGAATTTTTGCGTGAAATACCTAGCGAATTATTTCGTTTTGAGCACGGTCGCTTGCGTTTAACTGGCCGTGGCCGTGATCTTTCCAATGAAATCTTTGTGCGCCTCTTAGAATGTGCCTCTTTCGAAGCGGCCTTTTGCTAAAAGAGCCCTCTGTCTCGAATAAATAAAAATTATTCGGACAGAAGGCTCTTTATGTATTTTTACAATGCAAAACGAAAAAAAATACCTAAATAATATTGCGGGGAATCTTTTCGTCAGCTGTTATATTAGCTACAAAGTTCAGAACAGCTTTCTTAGCTTTATTGGCTTTAGAAATTTGCTTTACTTGCTCTGAAGGCAGCGGACTACGATTTGTAGGTACTTCTCCTGAACCGGAGGTTTTACCGTTTTCCTTGGCCTTGTTGGCCTTATCTGCTTGCTTAGCCTGGCGCTCTGCTTGAATTTCTTGATCACGGCGTACGCAGCGGCTGACCTTTTTAGTCCAGGCCCATCCCGTCTTAGCTGCCAACAAACCTGCACAAGCAGCTGCCGCTATAGGGCCGCCCACGGCAATAGAAGCTACTACTGCTCCGCCGTAAGCTAAATCCAGGGCACCGTTGATAATCTTAGTGCGGCTCTTATTTTTGATGCCTTTTTGAATGCTCTTGAGGCCGACGCCTATATTTAAAGCCGCAGCCGCTTTGCGCAGAGGAGGCAAAACCGTCTTCTTGACAAATTTTGCCGCTGTACCGGCTTTGCCGTCCAGGCTTAAAGTTGCAACTACGGCGCCGTTAAGCGTTCTGCGTACGCCTGCCAGGGAGGTGCGCAAACCGCTCAATACTTTGTGGCTGTCTTTTTTCTTAATACCTTTGATAGTATTGTGGGTACCTTCGCCTATTTTATAGAGGCCCTCGCCAGCCAAAACAGCTCCGCCGACCCCACAGCAAACTTCAGCACTTGTACCGGAAAAATCGGCTAATTTATTGAAAAAGGCAATATTTTTCTTGATACCGCCGCCCTTATTGACAGCATCTTCGGCTAAATCCTTAATATCATCTACTTGCTCGTCGTCGAGGGCTTCACCGCAGAAAGCCGCCGCTCCCAAACCTAAGATAAGTACAGTGGGGACGCCTTTTTTGGCGTGGTCTTTAACAAAAGTTAAGGGCGAATAACGAGCTTCTTTGTATAAAGATATACCCTTCTTGACCAGCTTTTTGGGAGTAAGTTTTTCCCCGCTTTCACTGGCTTCCTGGGCGGGAGCAGGGGAGGTCGCTTCACCTTCGTTATTTACTGATTGGACTTCGGCTTCGGTCAAAGAAGCCGCTTCCAAATTGGCACTCGCAGCGACATTGTCTGTTTGGCTTATCTCAACCTGATCGCCGGTAACGGCAGGCGCAGACTCTGGTTCTGAGATGGATCTGCTACCAGACGGCACTCGAGACGCATTGGCTATACTAGTATTTTGTAGGGAAGAACTTATACTGTTCATGAGTTGCCCTTGCACATTAAAATTACTTAAGCATATATTACCTGAATTTGTCCCCGAAAGGAAGGATAGAACTATTCCATATCAGGGCAAAAGTGTTACAAAAACGGCAAAATGATATTTTCGTCTGCGATTTAGGACCAGCTCTCTTTTAAGACGCGCAACCAATTTTTATAAAGAACTTTTTCTAATTCAAGCTCTTTAAGTCCGGCTTGGCGCAATCCGTCGGCAATTAAGTCCAGATCAGTCACATCTTTTATTTGGTCAGGAATAAGGCAACCGTCAAAATCCGAACCTAAAGCTACGTGATTGAAGCCTATTTGTTTACCTATGTAGACTATATGGGCTATTACGGCATTTAATTCGCTGCAACTGCCTGCTTGTAAATTGTGGTTTAAAAGCTCTTTTCGAGATTGCTTAAAATTATTGTAAAGTTTTTCTGCCTCCGGAATATAGGCACTTTCCTGGCCAAGCGGGCCAATTAAGTCGGGCACGTGCATAGTTACGCCCACTAAACCTCGGTGCTCAGCAACAGTTTCCAATTGTTCGTCGGTAAGAGCTCTGGAAGCCGGGCATAGAGTAAAAGCACTGCTGTGTGATACTACCAGAGGACGGTCTGAAGCTGTGGCCAAATCGAAGAAACCTTGAGCATTAAGGTGAGCGGCGTCGAGCATTATACCCAATTCTTCGCAACGCTTTACCAGAGCCAAACCTGCAGAAGTTAAGCCGGGGCCGGTATTGGGATGTACTCTGTAAGCAAAAGGTACGCCGGTACCGAAAATATTGGGGCGGCTCCAACAAATGCCTAAGGAGCGCACTCCTGCTTGATATAAGGTTTCCAAAGTTTCTAAATTCACATCTATAGCTTCGCAGCCTTCCAGATGGATAACTACCGCCAATTTATTCAGTTTCATAGTATTGATTAACTCTTGGTAGGAGCGAACAACTTTGAATTTGTCTGTAATCCGTTCGTCTTGAAAGATACGGCTCATTACTTCTAGGGTGGCGGATAAGGCTACTTGGTGATCTAACGGTGGCTCTAAATCAGGATGGCGACCTTCCGGTACTTCGCGACTATGAGCTTGTAAGCAAGTGCTGTCTTCACCTAAGGGAGGATCGATGAAAATAGCGCAGAGAGCACCTAAATAACCTGCTTTCAAGGCGCGAGGCAAGTCTATATGAGCTTGTGGGCAGCCTTGTACAAAAGTATGTGGCTCAATTGGCAAATTGCGTAAATGGCGCGGAGGATAACATTTTACAAAAGAATCATTATGACCGTCAAAGAAAATAGACATGAAAAGTGCTTTCTCCCTTTGAAAAGTTCAGCCTGCTTGGCAACCATCGGCATCTGAGAAGAACAGTTTTTGTTTGGCTTTGGCAAAAAAGGGCTGCTGCCAGCTTTGGGGAAAAACAGGCCATAATTCAGAGAGAGGCGGGCATGTTTTATATGGCTGAAACAAGTTGGCAAATAGATTTTGAGTCTTTACAAAAGAGGCTGCCCGCTGCCTGGCAAAGTGTTTGCAGCGATCCTAATTGTGAACGTACCGTAGTAATACTGCCTTCTATTTCTTTGTCGCCGTTGGAATTATCAAATGTGCAAGGTTCTGTTCACTATGAAGAGCGGTTGCTCTCTTTTCTAACTTTATTGGGAATGCCCAAAACTCATGTCGTTTACCTCAGCGCTTTGCGTATTCCCGACGATGTTATTTCTTATTATTTGCAGTTTCTGCCGGGCGTCACCTTTTCACATGCTCGAGAGCGGCTCCACTTAATTTCCCTTATGGATCGCAGTGATGTGCCTTTAACGCAAAAAATTCTGGAACGTCCAGCTGTTATCGAGCGCATAAAAAGAGCTATCAAAAATCCGGCTCTTTCTTATATGGAAGTTTACTACAATACTGAGTTGGAACATGAATTGGCCGTCAAGTTAGGTATTCCAATATTCGGTTCAGCTGTCGATTTACATTATTGGAGCGGGAAATCTGGTTCTAGAGATATTTTTAAAAAATTGGACATTGCCCATCCTAAGGGGTATGGTTCCATTTTTAGTATGGAAGAAGCAGCCCAAGCTATTGTCGATTTACGTCGCGAATGTCCTCATCTTGAAGGTGCGGTTATTAAATTAAATGAGGGATTTTCCGGTATTGGCAATATATTGGTTAAATTTACCTCTTTAGGGAATAGGCAAACAAAAGCTGAAATAGCCGATTATTTGGAGAATTTATCGGACGATAGTTGTGGCGAAGTGTCTTGCCGAGCTTTTAAAGAGGTGTTAGTCGACCAGGGCGGAGTAGTGGAAGCTTTTATTGATTCTCCCGGCAAAACGTCGCCTACTATCCAGATTTTTATCAATCCTTTGGGTGAAATTTGTATAGATTCCACTCATGAACAAGAGTTGGGCGGGCGCTCCAGTTTGGAATATATTGGTTGCTCTCTACCGGCTAAAGCTAACTATGTGCAAGCTTTGCACCATTTAGGAAGGGAAATCGGTCGTGAATTGGTGCGTTTAGGTTATATAGGTCCGGTTTCTATAGACTTTATTGCTATTCCCAGAGGATCTAAGGGTGCTGAAGGTTTGATCGACGGCGTTGTTTATGGCCATGGTGATTATGAACTTTACGCTGTGGAAATTAACTTGCGTCGCGGCGGCACTACTCATCCTTTAAGTGCCACCAGCTTTCTGACTGGTGGGCGTTATGTGCCGGAAAGTGGCTCTTTTAAAACGCCTTCCGGACGCAAGATATTCTATGTTTCTTTTTCCAATATTGCGCCGTCCGAAGCTAAAGGATTTTGTCCCAATGATATTATAGACATTGTTACCGAGTTCGGTTTGCATTATAATTCGGCAACTTGCTGCGGAGTAATTTTCCATATGATGGGTGCTCTGTCTCAATACGGTCGTTTGTCGGCCACTTGTGTAGCCGATTCGCCGGAAAAAGCGTGGGAATTAGTGGAAACAACCAGACAAATTTTGACCGAACAAGCTGTAAAGCTCAGTTGGTTGCAGCAATAATAGGAAAAGACAAAAAAACGTGGATCAGGCTGAAGAGCAAAAAAATCTGCTTTTAAAAGATGTGTTGGCCGACGTCTCTCGCGCCTTTTATCTAAGCATTTGGGTGTTGCCCACTTTGGTACGCGAGCCTATAGCTGTGGCTTATCTGTTGGCTCGCGCTGCTGATACTTTGGCTGATAATCCGCAGATTGATCCTCAAGTTCGTTTGGACGACTTGGAAAAGTGGCAAACTATTTTAGTTTCCAAGGGTGCTCCCGAAGATAGTCGGCCTTTTTGGGACTACTTAAAAGCTTATGTGCAAGAAGGTGCTGAATCCGGACATTTAGCTGCAGTTGTAGGCACGTCTCCCGGCAATATCACCAGAGGAGAAGGTCGCTTGTTGGTGCGCCTGGCTGATGTTTACAGGCTTTATTTAAAGTTAGATTTTTTTGCTCAACGGGAAGCTGGGAAGGTTGTTTCCACTCTGATTGAAGGTATGAAACTGGATCTTAGGTCTTTTCCCGGCGCTTTCCGCACTGATGAACAGTTGGAAAACTATACTTATTTGGTGGCCGGTTGTGTCGGACAATTTTGGAGTCATCTAACTGCCCATTATTTGCAGGCTATTAAATCAGAGGATTTACTGACCATGGAAAAACTGGGTGTCAGTTTTGGTAAAGCTTTGCAATACGTTAATGTATTGCGCGATATGCCCCGCGATATACGTTGTGGTCGACTTTATGTTCCTTGCCCAGGATTAGAAAAATTTTTGGAGCCGGGTCAACAACACAATGATATTGAGCTTCAAGCCTTTAAAGCGAAGCTTAGGCCGTGGATGGATAAGGCACTAAGTCATTTTCAAGACGCTTTACGCTATATTCAAAATACTCCCAAAATGGCTTTGTTTCTACGTCTTTCTACTGTTTGGCCGGTGGCTATAGGTTTAGGTACATTGTTAGAAATGGCCCAAAACCCCGCCTGGCCAACTTTTTCCAGACGCGTAAAAGTTTCACGTCTCTGGGTTTATTTAATGATATTAATTTCGCTGACTTTAGTCTGGAGTAACAGCGCTTTGGCTTGGGCTTTTGAGCATATGCAACGAAAAATTATCCGACATTTTGAAGCTTTGTCCCAATAATAAAAGCCTGGCTCGCGGTAATGAACTTGAGTCAGGCTTCTGTTTGGGGTTGAACTTAGCTTGTGAAATAAGTTTGCTTAAACTTTTCAAAGCGCTTTATCAGCTCGCTGGAGCCGAAGGCACTCTGATTTTTATCTCGCGGAGTATCTTTAGCACCTATTTCCCGGTAAATTTTCAGCAATTTTTGCATGTAATTTTCCAGCGAATAAGTGGAGGCTGTCTGGATTGCTTGAGATCCCATGGCTCGGCGCTTTTCACTTTCGGCTACGGCTTTTTCCAAAATATTAGTATAAGCACCTTCATCACAGGGACAGAGTAAACCGTCTTTACCGTCAGTTACGGTATCTCCGGTACCACAAGCATCTACAGCTATTACCGGCAAACCGGCCGCCATGCCTTCAAGTACAGCTAAAGGCTTTACCTCTGTGGTGCTGGTCATAACGAATAAGTCGGCTGCTTTATAATACTGGGGAATCTCCGTGTAACCCACGCGGCCGGGGAAGATAACGTAAGGAGCAATACCTAAATCGGCGGCCTCTTGCTTCAAATCCTCCCAAATGGGGCCGTCGCCCAAAAGCATAAGGCGAGCTTGGGGCAAATGAGTATGTACCTTTTGGAAAGAGCGCAGCATAAAACTTAAATTTTTCTCTAGGCCCATACGTCCGGTAAAGATACAGAGTACATGGTCAGGCTCTAAACCGAAGCGAGCTCGAACAGCTTGTCCGTCGGCCTTTTGGAAAGAGCGCACGTCGATAGCGTTTTGCAAAACTTCCACTCGACAAGTCACACCGTATTCATCCAATAATCCCCTAATGCTGGGAGAAGGACAAATTACGCAATCGCAGCGGCTGGTATATTTGGCGACAGCTTCGCGAGCTGCTTTACATACTAATTTTTGCGGCAAAGGTACGTAATGAGCATATTTTTCCAGTTGGGTATGGAAAGTATAAACTAAGGGAATGCCCAAAAATTTAGCAAAGTGAGCGCCTACTTCACCGAGCAAAAAAGGATGGTGAGTATGGATTACATTTAAGCCCATATTAGCTATAAGAGCAAAAAGCTGTGAAGAGTAGGGAATGGCAATAGGAAACTCTACTTTACGCGTGAGGTTCAGTGAATTGAAGCGCCACACTCCACTGTGTTCTTCTTTATATCCGGCCACTTTGGGGGCAAATACAAAAGGAGTGTTGTGTGTCCTCAGTAGCCCTTCTCGAATTAAATAAACTGAATTGACTACGCCGCTAACTATAGGACGGTAGGCATTGGTAAAGATTGCAACACGCATAACGTCGGGGAGTTCTATAGCCTTATGGGCTATCCTTCATGTGTATATTTGTGCCTTTTAATTAAGTAGAATTTAACGGCATTTAACAACAAAAAAATAGTGTGAAAGGTTTCTGCTCCTTATGGCGAAACGCAGAAACTTCTATTGAGGGAGTTAAAATAAAAATAGTAAATATGACTAACGAATCCGAAATTTCAGTCGAACCCGCAGCCCAACTTGCCGAGTCCAAGGGGAATACTAATCTGTGGATCAGAGTTATTTCTAGCCTGGTCATGATTTTTATCGCTGGATTGGCTATTTGGTTAGATGGCATAAGTTTTAAGTTTTTAATAACCATGGCAAGTGTGGGAATGGTATATGAATATTGCTCTATCGCCAAGGCTAAAGACCTCAATCCTAATTTTATGCTTTGCATGATTTGCTCTTTGGCGATGATTGTGGTCAGCAGTTCCAATTTTAAGCCTGCTACAGCTGGCTGGTTGGATATGGCTATTATAGCTTGGTGCTTTTTTTGTTCAGCTTTAGGTAATGTTTTTGCCCATAAAGAGCGCAAATCTTATATTCTTGACAGTGCGGTAAATTGTTTTGCTGTAATTTATTGCGGCTTTTTACCTTCGTTGCTTTGCTATTTGCGCAGTGTACACGTATTTTTAGTGGTCTTCTTGGTTGTTATGTGTATCGCCACCGATGTGGGGGGATATTTCTTTGGCAAAACTTTGGGACGTTCCAAGCTTTCTCCCTTGAGTCCGGGTAAAACTTGGGCAGGTTTTTGGGGAGGTTTGCTTCTTTCTATCGTCTGTATTTACGGTTTGCTTTATTGGAATGTCAGCGCCGGTCTCTTTATGAAATATAATGTGTATTTCTGGCTTGTTATGGGAGTTGGTTGTAGCCTTATCGGTCAGCTGGGTGATCTTTTTGAATCTTCTCTGAAACGCGATGTCGGTTACAAAGATTCTGGCAATATTATTCCTGGCCACGGCGGTATTTTAGATCGGTTTGATTCCTATTTATTTGCTTCTTTATTTGCCTATATGTGGTTGACTTTTTGTTTGTCTATACCATTTTTAGATTCTTTGTTTAGCCTTTAATCTTTAGATAAATAAGCAAGATTGTTTTGACAAGAGGAGTTACCTTATGGTTAAGAGTGTATCGATTTTGGGCTCCACAGGTTCAATAGGAACCCAAACTCTGGATGTTATAGAAGCTTTCCCCGAGCGTTTTAAAGCTGGTGTGTTGGTAGCTAACCGTTCTTGGAAGTTATTGGCCGAACAGGCTGTAAAATTTCGTCCCAAAGTTATTGCTTTGGGCGATAAAAAATTTTTGCCCCACCTGAAAGACGCTCTCAATGACTTAGATATTAAAATTTTGGCTGGAGAAGAAGGCGTGATTGAAGCCGCCTCTTTAGCTGAGCCGGATATTGTGCTTTCCGCTTTGGTGGGTGTGGCTGGTTTAAAACCTACCGTAGCTGCTTTAGAAGTCGGCAAACCTATTGCTTTAGCCAATAAGGAAACATTGGTGGTAGGAGGCAGCATTGTTACCAAACTGGCCCAATCTAAGGGCTTGCCTTTGTTGCCTGTCGATTCTGAACATTCGGCCATTTTTCAATGTTTGCATGGTCAGCCGGAAAAATCGTTAAAGCGCATTTTGCTTACCGCTTCTGGTGGGCCATTTCGCACCAAACCCAAAGAAGAGTTGTCTTCTATGACGGCAGCTGAAGCTTTGAAACACCCTACCTGGAGTATGGGCGCCAAAATTACTATAGATTCGGCCAGTTTGATGAATAAGGGTTTCGAAGTTTTGGAAGCTATGCACCTTTTCCAATGTGAAATGGAACAAATTGAGGTTTGGGTACATCCACAGAGTATAGTTCACTCTATGGTGGAGTTTATTGACGGCTCTATCTTGGCCCAAGTCGGTTTGCCCGATATGCGCACTCCTATTCAATATGCTTTAGGTTGGCCTGAACGCTTGCCACACGCTTGGGAAAGTTTGCAAATCAGTCAGTGTCGCAATTTAACTTTTGAAGAGCCGCGTTTAGATGATTTTCCTTGTTTGAAGTACGCTTTTGAAGCTGGTAAAGTTGGTGGTACCCTTCCTTGTGTAATCAACGCCGCTAATGAAGTGGCTGTGGCGGCTTTCTTGCAAGGACAGATCTTCTTTACGGCTATTGCTGAAACAATCCGTGCCAGTATGGACGCTCATAAAGTTATTGCTGAACCGACTTTGGATATATTGGATCGTGTTGATAAAGAAACTCGTCTTTATGCGCAAAATTTTATTGCCGAAAAGTACGGAAAAAATTAGTCCATTGTTTTTATATAGGCGGCTGCCTGACAGGGCGGTGAAACTTTTGTGGAGGTTATAAATGGCTGTTATCCAGTGGATAATACACAACTTACCTAGCTTAATAGCTGTGTGTGTGGCTTTTGGCTTTATTATCACTATTCACGAGCTGGGACATTTTATTATGGCGCGTCGCGTTGGCATACGTTGTCCGCGTTTTTGCTTGGGCTTTGGTCCCCGCCTATTTTCTTTCGATTATCATGGTACCGAATTTAGTATTTGTCTGTTGCCTTTAGGTGGTTACGTTATGATGTTGGGCGAAGACCCAGAAAATGACGAAGAACAGACTGAGTTTAAGATGGTTTCCAAATATTTGCCGGAGAGTGCTTTGCCCGGTACTCCGGAAGAATTGGCCGCTGCTTTGGAAAAGGTCGCTCAAGATGAACCGGAAAAGGTTCCTGAAGAAGAAAAAGCCGCTTTCAAATCTGTAGTCGGTCATGTGCGCTATTTGCCCAAGCGCATCTACAATACTGTGCGCGAATTAGAAGGCAACTTTAATGACAAGAGCGTTTGGGCTCGCATAGCTGTGGTTTTGGGTGGCGTCACCATGAACTTTATCTCCGCTTTGATTATGTTCTGGATTATTGGCGCCTGCTACGGTATGGCCGAGCTCAGTCCCAGTAGCTTACCTATTGTTATGAAAGTGTTTGATAACTCTCCCGCTGCTATGGCAGGCTTAAAATATGGTGACAGGATTGACAGTATAGATAATCATCCGGTGGTCTCTGGCGTAGATATGGTGCGCTTAATAGGCAAATATCCGGCCAAGTCTGTACCTATGGAAATTACTCGCGGTCAAGAAAAAGTTGTCCTCAATGTTGTGCCCAACCTCACTATGGCCGGTGTAAATTTCCAAGCTGCCAAGGATGGGGCTGTTGAAGTGGTTTCTTTAACTCCTTTCGGTACCGACGATCCCACTACTCAGCTTAAAGAAGGCGATATTATTACTGCAGTTAATGGTAAACCAGTAGCTAATTTAACTGCTATGGAAAATGTTTTAGCCGAAGTAAGCAAAGTAGATCCTGCCAATATCGGCAACTTGGATAAAATAAAAGTTGAGTTTACCCTTAAAGATAAGCATCAAATCTCTATGGAGATGTTCGCTCAAGAGTTTACTCCTGTCGGCAAAATCGGCATTATGCCGGCTCAAGTTACTGAATTTAAGTTCAACAATACTACCACCAACGAAGTTAAAAGTGTCGTTGAGGGGAGTGTAGCTGCTAAAGAAGGTTTCCTGGCCGGTGATTATGTCTTTTTAGTTAATGGAGCCAGAGTCAATAACCAAGAGTCCTTTTATGAGTTAGTTGGTAAGCTATCTCAAGGCAGTGAACCTTTGGTCTTTGACATTATGCGCGGCAATACGCATGAGCGCTTACAAGTTAATGATAAATTGACAGATGTCTCTCAATTCGGCTTGGCTTTTCAGCCTATAACCTTTGGTACTACTTTCAAGCAATCATTTGTTCTAATTGGCCGTTTAATTATCGCTCCGGTAATTATAGTTAAGCAAATGGTTGATAAAGTGCTCAGTCCCGATTTAGTCAAGTCTTCTATGTCCGGTCCTCTGGGTATTATGCAAATGATTTTCGAGCTTTCCAATGATGGCTTGGGTAAATTCCTCTATATTGTAGCTCTAATCAATGCTGCCGTAGGGGCTTTTAACGTCATTCCTTTTCCTGCTTTAGATGGAGCTCGCTGTGTAGTACTGCTTATCGGTGGTATTCGCGGCAAAGAAATCGATCCAGCCAAAGAAGCTTGGGTACACCAAATTGGCCTTTACTTGTTGTTAGGCTTAGTTGTTTTGGTAACCTACGTTGATATTATGCGTCTGTGGGCTGGTGTGCCTTTAACAAACTAATTATGCGGCAGTATATCTGTTGATTTTGAAGAAAAGAGACTCATGGGGTAATATACTTCTAGAGTCTCTTTTTATGTGGCTGTGTTTTGTGGTTCACACTTATCGCACAGGCTGTGTCGGGGCGCTGACTGGAAAGGAGCAAAGTTATGGGACGAATTATTACAGTTGGACGTGAATTTGGAAGCGGAGGTCGAGAATTGGGCCGCCGTTTGGCACAAAACTTAGGCATAGCTTATTATGATCAACAAATTGTTTCTGAAATAGCAAAAAGGACAGCTCTAACCGAGGATTACGTGCAACACCTTACCGAGTCGTCTCCGGCCGCTCTTTTGCCTATTAGTATTGGACGCAGTTTCTATCCTATAGTCGATCCTGTGATGCAACAAAATCTTTCTGTTTATGCTGAACAACACAAATTGTTGGCCGAATTGGCTCAGAAGTCAGATTGTGTAATTGTAGGCCGTGGCGCCGACTACATTCTGCGCGATAAAAAGCCTTTCCGCATTTTTGTCTATGCTGATATAGATAGCAAAGTTATGCGCTGTTTAATGCGTAAAAGTCCGGATGAAGTATTGACCGAAAAAAAGATAAAAAAGAAAATCGCTTCAATTGACGCCAATCGTGCTAAATATTATGAGTTTATCAGCGGCAATAAATGGGGAGCACGTGAAAATTACGATTTAATGATAAATACCAGTAATCGGGATATTAAAAAAATCGCTCAAGCTTTAGCTACTTGTATTAAGGCTTTTGCCTAAGCTGCTAAGGGCTCTTCCGCTTTGGTTGGTAAAAAGGTGGAAGAGCTTTTATTTTTTAGAAGAAATCGCTAAGTAATTCTACGCACTTGCGTTTCTGCTCAATTTGGGGATGAACGTACAAATTTAAGGTCATATTTACGGTTGCATGGCCTAAAAGTTCGCTGACAGTTTTACAATCGCCGCCAGCTTCTATGCAACGAGTGGCAAAAGTATGGCGCAAAGCGTGAAAATTTACTTTGTCGATATTGTTTTTGCGCAGAAAATTTTCAAAGAAAGTGCGAAAAGTACGTACTTCCACGCTTTTAATCGTGCCGCTGAGGAAAAAAATGTCAGCATTGTCGCTGCTCAGTCTGCGCAAAACCGGAATCAGCAAAGAAGATAGCGGCACTGATCGTTTAGAACTATGCGTTTTGGGTTCGGAGATAATTATTTGCGATTGGCCGCTGCCATCCATATTTTTGCGATAAACACGCTGCAAAGTGCGGCGCACGTGTAGCAATTTATTTTCAAAATCGATATCGCCCCATTTGAGGCCGCAAATTTCACCTATACGCAAGCCCGTATACAAAGCTAACAAAATGCCGGCACTTTTATTACTTAGGTTTAAGTAAATAGCTTGAATTAAGCGCTGTTGGACAATTTTTGAGAGTACGTTTATTTTGTAACGCTCTTGACGGTTAGGAAAGCGAATGCTAATTTCGGCAGCGGGTAGCAATTTTTGCTTCATGGCTTCGCGCAATGAATTTTTCAAGACTACGATAATATCTCTAGCGCTGCGTTCACTTAAACCGCCACTGCCATCGAGTCGGCCATGGCGCAATAAGAGTAGGGCATATTCTTGAATGCGCTCTTCAGTAAAACGCTTTAGGGGCCAATTGCCGAATTTAGGAATTAAGTGATTGACCACAATGTTAACGTAAGCCGAGTATGTCGACTTTTTGACCAGTTGCTCTTTACGCTCGAGCCAATGAGTTACCCACTGACCATAGTTTTTATAAGCGCTCATCTTTAGCACCTCACAGAAATAAAATGCGGCTCTACAAAAAGGCCGCATTTACTATAAAATGCAGCGCTAAAAGATCCCTAAGGTTTTCAATTTGAGGGCTTTTCCGCCATTCGCATTTTCGCTCAAGAGCCCTTGCCTTTTGGGAAAAAAAAGAAGTCGGCTAGCTTCTTTCTGGCCATAGCTAAAAGGCCGCCCCTAACCGCCACCCCTAACCAATTGCCGTACCAGTGGAACGCTGCGCCAATAAAAGGGCCGCGCTCAGTTCGGGCGAACTTGCCCGCCTTATGTATTTTGCAATAGTTACTGCTTGCACGTGCTTCAATATGTTTCTCGGCCTTTTGGCCCTTTATTTAGCTGTCATTGGTCAGCCTTTTTGGGCTTGTTGGGCCCTTTTAGCTTCCGTTTGCTTTGACGCTTGCGACGGCTTTTTAGCTCGTCGTTGGAATGTTGCCAGTGAATTTGGCGCTCAGCTCGATTCCTTGGCCGATTTCGCTAGTTTCTGTTTAGCTGGCGGTGTGCTTTCCTATAGTTGGAATGCTGCTTCAGTAGCTGGCACTTACAGTTTGGCATCTACTGGTGCTAACTACAGCAGCAGTTTGGCTGGCGTTATTAAAGCTTTAGCTTCTGGCGGTTGGCAATATGGTGGCGGTTTCGCTCCGCTAGTTGGCTGTTTCAATTACTTTACGCTTTTTATCGCTTTCGTGTACATTTGTTTAGGTGGTATGCGCTTAGCTAGATACAATGCCAACACCGATTCTATCTGTCCGCCTAGCTTTTTTGAAGGTATGCCTACTACAGGTGCGGCAGCCATTTTAGCTATGTTTTGCCTAGCTGATTTTATGGCTCCGGCTTGCTGCCGTTTCTCTTGCAGTTGGTTTATCCTTGGCCTGACTGTAATTTTCGCGTTTTTGATGGTTTGCAAATTGCCATATCCTAAACTTACCAAAATGACTTGGTTGCCAAAATGGACTTTTGTTTTGCCAGTGCTGGTCGCTTTAGTTAGTTTGCCACTTTCCGTATACTTATTTTGCGGACTTTACCTTGTCAGTGGCCCGATTTTTTATTTCCTGAATAAAGATAAAGCTTGATTGGAAAAATAGTCTAAAGTAACGGAGGGCTACAACTTTGTTTAAATCTCTAAAATTAAATTATTGGACCGTTTGTTTACTTTTGACTGTTGGTTTTTGCTTTCCGGCTGAAACTATGGCTGGTGAAAATAAAACCAACACAACTGTCCCTCAGGAAACTGCCGCTGCGGTAAAAATAGATCGCGATTCTGCAGAATATCAGCAAATTTTACAATATTTGGAAGCCAAAGAGTTTGACAAAGCTTTGCCCCTTTTGAAGAAATACGCTCAAGCTGGAGATGCTATTACTCAGGAGTTTTTAGCTCAATGTTATTACAATGGCATTGGTATTGAACGTAACATTGATCAGGCTCTAATTTGGTTTAATAAATCAGCCGAGCAAGGATACAAAGAAGCTGAATATGAACTGGGGCGCATTTATGATTTAAATGAAGTTATGCCCCGTGATCCTAAAACTGCCATGTATTGGCTCGAGCGCAGTGCCGCTCACGGACACGCTGTAGCCCAGTTTATGGCTGGTATGCATTTCCTCAATGGTGATGGAGTAGAGAAGAGCGAAGCAAAAGCTGTCGCTTATTACCGTATGGCTGCCGAAAATGGTTTGCCTGTAGCTCAGGTAGCTTTGGGTGAATGTTACGTTGACGGTTTCGGAGTAGAGAAAAACGGTCCTGAAGCTATCAAATGGCTTACTAAAGCCGCCGAAGACGGCAATGTCGACGCTCAGGTACAATTAGGTATACATTACAATGTTGGACTTGAGGGAGTGGAGCCCGATTTTGAAATCGGTGTCTATTGGCTCAGCAAAGCTGCCGAGCAAAAAAACGCCGACGCCTTATTTATGCTTGGTTTAAGCTATCAACACGGTCGTGGGGTAAAGGTTGATGGGAGTAAAGCCCTGGCCTTATATAGCGAAGCTGCCTCACAAGGCGGTGAGGTAGCCGGTAAAGCTTTGCGCTGTATGGCATTGTGTTTCTATAAAGGAATTGGAACCAAAGTAGATCATACTAAGGCCGTAAAGTTGTTCCGTCAAGCAGCTGAACATGATGATAAGGTAGCTCAAGCTTGTCTGGCTTACTGTTTGGCAAAAGGCATAGGGGCAGAAAAAAACGAGGAAGAAGCTTCCGATTGGCTTGTAGAATCAGGTTTTGACAAGGTTTTAGATCCTAATCAAGTTAATTAGCTTGTTAGGTACTTGAATTTTTGCTCCGATTGTTCGATAATTGCACCTTGGTCGGCAGGTATTCAGCCTACGTTGTTCAAAAGGTGGCGAAAGTCTTGCTGATTCCATAAGCGGTATTGTGTCTGAGTGGTTTCTCGGCTCATATCGCGATAGCAAACGGAAATTCTACTTGGTTGAATAAAAAACAGTTGAGGCTATTGTGAAAACGGTCGCTGCTGTGGTAAATTTTTGCCAAGGTTTTGCGGCTGTAAGTCGCGAAGAAAAGTTATATCCAATTACCCCGATCCATCTGCGCTGCTTCGCAACGTAACAAATTAGTATATCGGATCGTTGGGGTTCAGGAGGTTTTCCTAATCATGACTACTTTCAAAAAATTAGCTGCTGCGTTAGTAATCGGTGCTGCTGCTTTCACCCTTTCTGCTTGCGCTGCTAAGACTGATGCTCCCGCTGCTCCCGAAGGTGGCGCTCCCGCTGCTACCGAAGCTGCTCCCGCTGAAGGTGCCCCCACTGAGGCCGCTCCCGAAGCTGACAAGGCTGCCCCTGCTGAAGCCGCTCCCGCCGAAGGCGACAAGGCTGCTGCCGAAGCTGCTCCCGCTGAAGCTGCTCCCGCTGAAGCCGCTCCCGAAGCTGCTAAGTAGTAGACTTTTTTTCTGAATGATAGTAGGTTCTCCGCAAGGAGAGCCTATTTTTTTATTAATTTATTCTATCCGTTATTACGTTTCGTAAGCGCTGCCCAGCGAGCGCAGCTATGCTGGGCCCTCATAAGCGCGTGACCTGCTTTTACCTGAGTTTTTTTCGGTTGTTGGCTGTTCCGTTTTGCCCGCGATCCTCTCGCCAAAATTCCTCTCTCGCTGTCAGCTGTTCCGTTCCGTAAGTGTAGCCAAGCGTACGCTGCCCAGCGAGCGCAGCTATGCTGGGCCCTCATAAGCGCGTGACCTGCTTTTACCTGAGTTTTTTTCGGTTGTT
>CAKTUZ010000006.1 GCA_934621605.1 uncultured bacterium
GCCTCGGCTTCCTCCTTAGCTCTGGCCTCAGCTGCTGCTTTTTCTCTAGCTTCAGCTTCTGCTTTAGCTTTGGCCTCAGCTTCCTCCTTAGCTCTGGCCTCAGCTGCTGCTTTTTCTCTAGCTTCAGCTTCTGCTTTAGCCTTTGCTTCAGCTTCCGCTTTAGCTTTGGCCTCGGCTTCCTCCTTAGCTCTGGCCTCAGCTGCTGCTTTTTCTCTAGCTTCAGCTTCTGCTTTAGCTTTGGCCTCGGCTTCCTCCTTAGCTCTGGCCTCAGCTGCTGCTTTTTCTCTAGCTTCAGCTTCCGCTTTAGCTCTGGCTTCAGCTGCTGCTTTTTCTCTAGCTTCAGCTTCTGCTTTAGCCTTTGCTTCAGCTTCCGCTTTAGCTTTAGCTCTGGCTTCAGCTGCTGCTTTTTCTCTAGCTTCAGCTTCTGCTTTAGCTTTGGCCTCGGCTTCCGCTTTAGCTCTAGCTTCAGCTTCTGCTTTAGCCTTTGCTTCAGCTTCCGCTTTAGCTTTGGCCTCGGCTTCCGCTTTAGCTCTGGCCTCAGCTGCTGCTTTTTCTCTAGCTTCAGCTTCTGCTTTAGCTTTGGCCTCGGCTTCCTCCTTAGCTCTGGCTTCAGCTGCTGCTTTTTCTCTGGCTTCAGCTTCTGCTTTTTCTCTAGCTTCAGCTTCTGCTTTAGCTTTGGCCTCGGCTTCCGCTTTAGCTCTGGCTTCAGCTTGAGCTTCAATCAGCTCATCTGTTCTTTTTTTTTCTGCAGTAGCTCTGATCTTGGCTTCTTGTTGCTTAGTTTGCCAATCTTGCAAAGCGTTTCTAGCGTCATTTATCAGAGAGGATAAACTTTGAGACAAGTTGGGGCAGGAATACTTAGAGGCTTGGCGTGGTTTGCAAACGGGAATTTCCACTCGTTTAGGTGGAGGAGGTACAACTCCATTGGGTCGTTTGCGAGCTAATACCAGTTTGGAAATACCGCCTTGCATATCTTCGTGGAAGAGAATATCGCAGAAGCAACTTAAGCCAAACTCCCAGGCATTGTTAGGAGCACTGTCGGCCAGCATATATGTAGAGAAAATGAAAGCACCGAAGAGTAGCTGATCTTCCAGACAATCATTGTTGATATAGTCTACAGCTGCAATAAGGCCTTTGGGTTTGAGCCAACGGCAGGCATTGTAATAGCACATGTAAGGATTAGAGCTACTGGTAAAAGTGCCGGTGCAAAGTATGGCATCGAAACTACCTTCCTCCAAAACTTGTTCGGCATCTTTCAAGCTCATGGCTCTTATATTTAAAAAATTATTGGCGCGGATCTCTGTACGAGCCGCTTCAACATTCTCCGGGTTTTCGTCTACAGCTACAATTTCGGCTCCAGTTGCTTGCAAATAACGCAAGTTGGCCCCCAAGCCGCAGCTTAGATCCAGTACGCGCTGCCCCGGCTTTAGTTCTAAAAGGTTGACAGCGTTAATGCGAGCGTTTTCTTCGCCCACTAATCTGCGCACTAAAATCGAAGACTTAAACAGAGGACGAATCGACCACCAGCGATTCCAATGGTTGGTCAAACGTTTAAGCGGACAGTCATTTGTCACGTCAGTTAGATCCTTTCGTCAAGTTTTTTTCTCTTTATCAGTTCTCGCTTTCTACCCAAAAATGCTTTTTACCTATCAAGTACGATTTCATATACTTAATTGGATAGATACGAAAGAATACACCGTTCAGTTACTATACTGTAAATTTGACCAACTAGAACAATGACATCTGTTCTTTAAGAGGTTCTGATAAACATCTCTTCATTTGTGCATTATAATTTAGCAACAAGGCTTCGGTTATAGAGTGCCTGTTCCGTTCTTGAGCTCCCAAATGATAGAAATGTTCCTGAGTAAATTTATTGCAGAAGTACCATATGCTATCTATATAATTATTTCTTCTATATTGGTTATGATCCCAAGTCGATAGCATGAAATTAACTTTCGAGCTTAATAAAGATGCACACAAAGTCGCCTCGTCTTTTTCGCTCCAGCTGTCATAATAGTCGACATGCCTTCCTATGTAAGGAGGATCGCAATATATAAAACTTCTACGGTTGGCCATCGCTATCGTTTTCTCGAAAGGCTGGCATATGAAATACCAATCGTTTATAGATAGCATCTTTTCAATGTTGGCTACCTGATTAACTATTTTAGTAATATAAGCCTTAGAGAAACGATTCGGCTTGTGTCCATAAGGCACGTTAAAAGATAAACTCTTGTTGAAACGAATCATGCCATTAAAACAGGAGCGATTTAAGAAAAGAAAATCTAATGGATCATGATATTTGTTAAATCTATCTCTAATAAAATAGTAATGCTCAATATCTTTTACTGCTAAAATCTTACCTTCTTCGTAAAGAAATTGCTTTACAATACTCGAGGTGATCTCTTTTGATTTTATTTGGTTATAAAAATTTATAATATGGGGATTTATATCTGCAAAAATAGCTCGGCGTTGATTGATGTTGAAACCAACTACTCCTGACCCCATAAATGGTTCAATCCACACGTCGTCTTCACGTAAAGATATTAAACTTTTGATGAACGGCACAAGTTTGGTTTTTATACCTTGAATTTTTATAGGCGGAACGATCAACTTATTCATTAGTTTTCCTTCCCTTGTGCCTTTTTGAGGAAGGCCTTGTTGTTTAATTTGGCAGGTAATCCTCTATATTTTAAGTATTCTTCGAGAGTTGTTATCTTTTTATTACATCCACTTTTGTCAAGAGTTGTTATTAGTCCGTAATTTCGCCAATAATCATCGAATATTTCTTCACCAGCTTTGGCAAAAACTCCATTTCCATTAATAATGTCGCTGATACTGTGTATGCTCCCTATATTAGCAGTGTTGCCGCTTCCGCTTTTATCGCTGGCTATACGCCATTTTTCTTCTGCAAAAAATATAAAATTACCAATAACTGAGGGAATCTTTGACAAATCGTGAAGAACGAAGCGTAACTGATCGTTCACTATTTCTTGACTTGCTCTGGAATATATCACTCCAAGGCACAGATGGCCACTGTAGGATTTATACGGGTATTGTATATTTTTTGTGCTATTTCTTTCTCTAAAATATTCCCCATGTGAACCAAGCGTAAAACCGTTGCAAAAATTGGGGGTTTGTTCATTACGGTATGTTGTTTTTAGATCTACGGCAAACTTTATATTAGGATTATTAATATTTGTAAAAGTAAAATCCGGATACCAATTTTGATGAGCGGCCAGTTCTATTTCGTAACCTATACTTTTTGCAAAATATACTAAATGGGGGAATAGATGGATTTCCAATAATTTTGATATTACTTTTGTATCTGAAGAAATAGGATATATCGTTTGATATATATCTATAAAACCTTTGATGGTCCAAGCATCATTTTCACTGATTACTTTGGTTAAGCTAAAAGCGAATTTCTGTAATTTTTGTAAGAAACTTTTCTTCTCTTCGATATAATTTTGCATATTATCGTGCCTCACTCCCCCCATTATACAGCACATGCGAAAAAAAATAAAAAGCGCACTAAGCTGAAAAAAACTTAAGGCGCTTTAGTGACTTTAGAGAGCTTTACCCAAATCGTAAGCTCTTTGCAAAGCGGAATGGCCTTCAATCTCGCCGCTGTCGGTCACTCCGTCGGCAAATACAGAGCCAGCTAGATGGGCCTTTTCAAAGCAATCTATCCAACCTTGCAAACCGTTAATAGCCTTTTCCGGCACATATTCGCCGTCTTCGGCAGCAGTTGTGAGCATGTAGATGTCACGGAAAGCATAATTTGAAGAGAAAAGTGGATTAGCGCGGTCGAGCATAGTTTTCATTTGACCGCTCATTTCGTAGTAATAAATGGGAGTAGCAAAAGCGATAACGTCTGCTTGGCCCATTTGAGAGGCAATTTCTATAGCGTCGTCGTTAATAACGCATTTTTGTGTTTTCTGACAAGCCAGGCACCCTTGACAAAAAGCAATTTTCTTGCCGCGCAAGCTGATTTTCTTCACTTCATGGCCTGCCGCCTGAGCGCCGACTATAAAGGAATCAGCTAGAACTTCAGAATTGCTATTTTTTCTTAAACTAGTGCTTATTACTAAAACTTTTTTAGACATCGATTGTGAACCTCACAAAAAATGTTGACTTCATTGTTGGCCCCCTGTATGATGGAGTGTAAGACCTAAACCTAACTTTAGGTCAAGCGTTTGGGACTAAAAAAATTCGCTAGGAAGATACTATTTTGCAAACTTATACTATTGGGCAAGTTGCTGAGTTATTTAATTTGCCTATTTCTACTTTGCGCTTCTATGATAAAGAGGGCTTTTTCCCTCATTTACAGCGCTCGTCAGGCATTCGTCAGTTTACTGATCGGGAAATTGAAACTTTAAGAATTATAGAGTGTCTGAAAAAGTCCGGTTTAGGCGTGAAAGATATAAAGCAATTTATTGAATGGTGCAGCCAGGGTAGCGAAACTTTTTTACAAAGACGCGAGCTCTTTCGCAAACAAAAAGCCAATGTGGAAGCCGAAATTGAACGTATGCGCAAAGTTCTGGACGTACTGAAGTACAAGTGCTGGTATTATGAGCAAGCGGTAGAAAAAGGTCATTACATCGATCTTAGCGCCGATGAAGTACCTGAAGAGATGAGGGAATTATATCTCAAAATTCACAGTTAAAAATGGCTTAAAGTTCACTATAAACAATAAAATAAGGCGCACCTTTCGGTGAAGGAAGACGCGCCTTGTCTTTTTTTTGACTAATATTTAGTTTTTTCCAACAGCATAAGTGTTTCAATATGTGGAGTATGGGGAAAGAAATCGTAAAGTTGAGCTTGCACTAAGCGATAGGCTTTTTGTAAAGTTGCGTATTCTTCGATAAAGCGACTGCAATTACAGGAAATATAGAGCAGTTTTTCTGGCCCTTCGTTGATTACGCGCTCAATCATTTTGGGATGGCAGCCGCTGCGGGGAGGATCTAAAATGAGCAAACTACATTCTAAGCTGGGCCAATCTTCTGAATTGGCACAGTAGAATTCTGCTGAACGTCCCAGTCGGGCAGCGTTGCGCTTGGCATGTTCAATTGCTTGCGGCACGGCTTCCACACCGACAAGGTTGCCTTCCAAAGATAGGCCTATACTACCTACACCGCAATATAAATCGAGAATCTTTTCCTGATGGCCCACCCATTGGCGAGCAGTGCGCAGCATATGGGCATAAGCTGGCGGATTAGATTGGAAAAAGGAGCGCCAGCCCAAAGAAAATTCCAAATCATTTACTTTTTCCTGAATTTCCGCTTGGCCAGCTAGTAAATATTCTTTTTCGCCTGAAGCTACGGGACTGATAGCATCGTGGATAACGTGGATAACCCCGGCAGCCCCTTCTATTTGCATCAATTCGTCGGCTAGCTGTTGCAATGGATTATTGGCTTCTTCGAGGGCAAATAAAGTTGGCGTAGCTGTAATTAAAGCTACTAAGAATCGCTTCGTATAAGAACTATAACGAATAACTAAATAGCGCAAAAATCCACTATTACTTTTGGGATTCCAGCCGGGGAGAGCATGTTTTTTCTGCCATTGGCGTACCGTTCCTATTACTTCTCTGTTGCAAGGTGGGCCTATAAAACATTCGTCAACATCGGTTACTTTTTGGAAAAGGCCGCGAATATTAAATCCTAAGCGGTCGTCAATAAAACTCAGCTCTACTTTGCTGCGATAATACCAAGGCGTAGGGGCTTCCTGTACAGGCAAAATATTAACTTGGGAGGTTAAATTGCGCAGAGCTGTCTCTATAGGAGCAGCTTTCATAATTGTTTGCCGACTGTACTCTATATGTTGCAAAGCGCATCCGCCGCAAAAACCAAAGTGAGGACAGACTGCTTCGCGGCGATCTGGGCTCGGCTCTATAACTTGACACAGCCAAGCTTGGCGGGCACCTCTTTTTTTGCCGCCTATCATACAAAGGGCTCGATCTTGAGGAGCGGTGCAATAACACCTGGCTTGAGTATCATGGGCACGCCAAGCCAAAAACTGGCCGCGATTATTCAGATGATCAGCAGAAAATACTAATTCTTCGGTGGGTACAGGACGCTTTTTCATGGTAGCGCCTGTCTTTCTAGCAGCAATTTGCTCTTCCTGTTCCTAAAAGTTGTCTAACTTAGGCAGCTGTGGCAGGAAAAAAATAAAAAAAATAGCTAAACTCTAGTTTACAGTCTCGATTATATTGTTTATGTCTTGACATACTCAGTTAATTAACTTAAAAAAAGAATCTGAAGTCATAAAGTTTTGACGAAGCTGCACGCTCTGCAGCCGAGTTGTTTTATTTTCAATGTTCTAAGGAGAACTAAGTTATGTGGTGGAACGATGCAGAGACTAGATATGGTGCCAGACGCAACCGTGACAGTTGGGATGAAGAAGATGATTTGTATGATGATATGGATGAAGACGAAGAGGATGATTGGGACGAAGAAGACGACGAAGAGTGGGATGAAGAAGATGACAGTGAATGGGATGATGAGGATGAAATAAACTGGGAAGACGATGACGACGAAGACTGGGACGACGAAGATGACGATGACGACGAAGATTGGGACGATGACGAAGATTAAAAGCCCTAATTTCTGAGATTTTTTTCGTCAAAACTGACCCCGAGAAAGTAGGGGTTGGTTTTTTTTTGCTTGAAAATCAATTAGATAACGTATATAAAAATACATATTTTTTAGAGAGAATATATTTTTTAAGACTTATGGCTGACAACAATAAAGAACAATTAACTCCCTTATTCCAACAGTATTTCAGCTTATGTGAAGCTCATCCCGACTGTTTAGTTTTAATGCAATGTGGCGATTTTTATGAAGCTTACGGTCAAGGAGCGGAGACTTTTGCTAAAGACGGTGAAATTATTCTAACGGCTAAGGATGGAGGAAGTGGTCGCAAGATACCTATGGCCGGCATTCCTTTGCATACTCTGGAAGCCTATTTGCGAGTTTTGGTTGCTAAAGGGCACCGTGTGGCTGTGGCTGATCAAATGGCTTTGCCTTCGGAATGCAAAGGTATTGTACCTCGTGAAGTCACGCGCATTGTTACCGCCGGTACTATTTTAGATACGCAAAGTCTTGACGATAAAGATCACAACTATTTGGTTTGTTTGGTTTTTGGTAAAAACGGTCGCGTAGGTTTTTCTGCTGCTGATGTGGGTACAGGCGATTTTTACGGTTGTGAATTTTCTTCGGACAATATCGAACAAATAGGTGAGGAAGTATTGCGCTTCCAGCCTTCTGAGCTGGTTTATGTCGGTCATTCTGTAAGCGAGAAGGCTGTCGGATTGATCGAACTAATCAAAGCTCAAATGCGCACTGTAAGTTTGGTACCTCGGGTTTTTCCTGTTTCGAATGAAGCTTGTGAAGACATGCTTAAGCGCGAATTTAAGCTGGGCAGTTTGGCCGGTTTAGGCTTAGCTGAATATAAGCAAGGCATAGCAGCTTTGGCTTGTATGCTCGATTATATTAAGCATATAGCTTTGCATCATACTATCACTTTGGAGCCACCTCGCCTTTTGGCAGATCAAAGTAATTTAATTATAGACCTTACCACGCGGCGCAATTTAGAGTTAGTAGAAACTCTTTTGGGGCGAGAACGCAAAGGTAGCCTTTTGGGAGCTATTGATGTTACTTGTACTTCCATGGGAGCGCGTAAGCTAAAAGAGTGGATTGTGCGTCCTTTGTGTGAGAGACAGGAAATATGCTTGCGCCACGAGCTTTGTCAGGTTTTGGTTAACCATGAGGCTGCCAGAGCAGATTTAAGGCGTGAATTAAAAACGGTCGTTGATATAGAACGTCTCTTGGCTAGAGTCTCTTACGGTACTTTTAATGCTCGAGAATTGCTTGGTATAGGAGCTTCTTTGGCTAAGGTGCCAATTTTTGTTCAAATAATCAAAAGCTTAAAGTCGTCGGCTTGGCAAACTATAGTGCAAGGGTTAGAACAAGATTCTCAAAGTTTCGCGCAGCTTAGTGAATTATTGGAGAGAGCTATTAGTCCTGAAGCGCCCTTGTCTTTGAAAGAGGGCGGTATTATTCGCCAAGGGTATAATGCCAAACTGGACGAGCTGCGCGAGTTACATTCTCACGGCAAAGAGTGGCTAAACCGCTTGGAGGAGCGAGAGCGAGAGAGTACCGGTATAAAGAACTTAAAGGTGGGCTATACTTCCGTTTTTGGTTATTACATAGAGGTAACTAAGGCCAACTCTAAACTGGTGCCTATACACTATACGCGTAAGCAAACTTTAGTAAACAGTGAGCGTTATATTATTCCCGAATTAAAAGAACATGAAGTTAAAGTTTTAGGCGCTCAGGAACAGATTAAAAAGTTGGAGTATGAGCTTTTCCAAGAATTGCGTACTGCTGCTGCCAGTCATACTCCGGCTTTGCGCCGTTTAGCTAAACTTTTAGCCGAGTTGGACATTTACGCTTCCTTTGCGCAAACGGCGGTCAGTCGCGGTTGGGTTCGTCCTGAATTAACTGAAGAGCCTTGCGCGGAAATCATTCAGGGGCGTCATCCGGTGGTAGAACAGACTTTGGGAGAGTTCGTTCCCAATGATTGTCATTTAAGTGCCGAAAAGCCGATGATTATTTTGACTGGCCCCAATATGAGTGGTAAGTCTACTTGGCTCAGACAAGTTGCTCAAATCGCCATTCTAACGCAAATGGGTTCTTTTGTGCCCGCCAAGCAGGCCAAACTTTCTATTTTCGACAGAATTTTCACCCGAGTTGGAGCCAGTGACGATCTCCATTTAGGACAATCTACTTTTATGGTGGAAATGAGTGAAACGGCCAATATCGTCAATAATTCGACTGCCAGATCGCTGGTTATTTTGGATGAAATCGGCCGCGGTACCAGCACCTTTGATGGTTTGGCTATTGCCCAGGCAGTAGTGGAATATTTGCATGATGGCCCCAAGCCTCTGACTCTTTTTGCTACCCATTTCCATGAATTGACGAAGCTGGGTCGCACTCTTAAAGGTTGTCGTAATTTTAGAGTAGCTGTAAAAGAGTTACCTGATGAAGTAGTTTTCTTACATAAGATTGTTCCCGGTGGTGCCGACCGTAGCTATGGCATTTATGTAGCTAAGTTGGCCGGTATGCCTTCGGCTTTGTTACAGCGAGCTGAAGCCTTGCTTAAACGTATGGAGCAAAATAGAAAAACAAAAAGCGATGCTTCTCAGTTAGGGTTCGAGTTGTAGAATAAAAGTTGTTTTTAGTGGAGTTTAAGCAATTATGTTTGGATTGGGACTTGGAGAGTGGGCTTTAATTTTGGGGGTGGCCGTTTTGCTTTTTGGCCCCAAATATATTGGCGCTTTGGGCAAAAAATTGATCAATAATGCGCGTTCCATTGGCAAAGAGTTTAAGGAAGGTTATGAAGACGGCAGCTTGACTCCGTTATCAGCTTCCGATGATTCTAAAAATAAGGAAAGTCGTTAAGCTTTGGGTGAGACTCGAGAAGAAGTAAATAATGCCCTTTCGGCAGTCGTAAGAATTAAAGAAGCAAAAATAGCTCCTCTTACTGTTGAAAATAATGAGGAAGCAATCGATCAAGATGTTGCGTTAAGTTTAACAGAACATTTGGAAGAGTTGCGTCGCCGTATATTCTATTGCATAAGTACTTGGTTGGTAGTAAGTTGCGTAGCTTACTGTTATGTTGATAAGTTTTTGGCAGCGGTGAGGGCGCTGGCCGGTCAAGGTTTTACCTTTGTTTATACTAGTCCGACCGAAGCTTTTATGGCTTTCATAAAATTGGCTATGATCGTCGGTTTGGTAATCTCTTTGCCAGTTATTCTTTATAATATCGGCGTTTTTATCAATCCGGCTCTCAAACGCAAAGAACGCCGCTTGTTGCTCACTTTGGCTCCTCTCTGTTTGTTGCTTTTCGGTGGTGGAGCTGCTTTTGCGTGGTTTGTGGCTTTGCCTATTATGTGGCATTTTTTTCTCAGCTTTCAGGCTGACGGCATTACAGCTCTTTGGACTATCGGTGAAGTGGTTGGTTTTGCTGCCGGATTGATTTTAGTGTGCGGTTGTGTTTTTGAATTGCCTATATTTATAATCGGAGCTGCCAGACTGGGGCTAATCTCCTATGAAAAGTTGGCTGGAGCTAGGCGTATATCTTATTTTACTATTTTGGTACTGACGGCCATTATTACTCCCACGCCGGATGCTTTTACTTGTGCTGTAGTGGCTGGCCCTATTATTGCTCTGTTTGAGCTGAGTTTGCTTTTCTTGCGTTTTGTTAAATAATGGAGAGATTTAATGCCGATATAAAAAGAAGAGCTTCAGGTTGGTTATCCAACCCGGAGCTCTCTTTGATATCGAGAGTTTTATCTCAATTTACGGTTAAATTAGAGGTTAGGCCTGAGGAGTCTGGACTTCAGGAACAGGCATAGGCATAGGTTTGGTTTTTACCACATTGACAAGAGCCGGACGGCGGTCTCTGATAACTACTAAAGGAGTCATCTCTCCAGCATTACCTTGAGGATTTGGCTTCAAAGCTTCAACTACTTCGTCTTTACGGTTAGGATCTGTAATGGCCAAAACATCAACTTTGCCTAAATCGTTGGCGTCGACGATAGTTACATCGAGACCGGTGGCTTCTTTAATCTCTTGGCACACTTTTTGAGGATAGGCCGGAGCCAAAACTACATGTTTATCAAAGGGAGGTAAGGTACCGGTGCAATCGTCTATAGCGGCTACCATACGACCGGTGACACGATAAAATTCGCCGGGGCGGCCGATAAGTTTACCTATTAAACCGCAGAACATACCGTAAAGAATTTTCCAAGTACCCACCTCACGGAAGGCCATCTCTAAGGAATAGACCGACGAGAGGGAAGAGTTCATATCGAAAACTAAGTTGAGGCGGCGGGCTAAGTAGCGAGGTTGAATATCTTCACAGTAAGCAACGCGTCCTTGCATAATAGCTACAGGGCTTTCGGCTAAGGCTATAATATCACCGGGTTTAGCAATATCAGCAGTATATTCTTTGACTACATCGATAATGTCATCGCCGGGCATAAGTAAGCGAGTGGGAACTGGAACGGCGGGAGCGTCGGGAGCAACTTCTTTCTTGGGAGGTTTTACACTGACTGCTTTACGTCTTTCAGGAGCAATTTCTTTAAACTCAGCAGTATTGAGAGTAATAACCTGACGTCTGTATTTCATGGGTGTGCGGCAGTAGTATTTGAAGTTGATATCTACGCGGAATTCACCCAATTCGGCGACGGCTTTGCGTACGTCGGGAGCGGTAAGCCAAATTTCTACTTCGGCAGTCAGCTTTTTACCTGGCTTAATGATAACTGCTTCCCAGTAACCGTCTTCTCTGGGAGCTTCGGGATTGATTAAACTTACGATAGGATGAAGATCGGAATAACGCAGTCCGATAGGCTGCAGGCAAGCATGAGCATCGATGACTAAGCCCTGCTGAGTGCCGGAATTTTGGAAAGGAAAAGAAAAGCGCAGGCGAGCATGGCTGGCGTCAGGGTATTCGACACGCATATTGTCAACTTGTTCGGCGGCAGCTCTGACGACGGCGTCAGCGCGGGATGAAGCAATAAATTCAAGAGCTAAAACTGTAAGAGCGGGAACGGCCAGAAGGGTTGAAGCCCAGCACATGAGGATTCCTCCATAAAATGCATAAAAATGTCTCTGTGTTTTTTGAAAAGATTGGCGTTTATCCTGCAATATAGTCGGAAGAGGCCGTCAGTAGCTCTCTCTTTAGTTGTGCGCTGTTAATCGGGTTATGGCTCAGGTTTAAGGCTTGAGCAAACCTGGCGGCGCTGGAAAGAGGCAATTCTGGGTGACGTTGCCACACTTCTTCGGTACTACCAAAGTCAGCTAATTTTCCCTGATCCAATAAAGCGATTTTTTGACAATATTGACTGATTAAATCCATATTGTGAGTAATTAAAATCACCAGCGTTTTTCTTTGTAGACGCAAATAATTGAGAATATCAGTAAATATTTGCCAACTCTCTTCATCTAGAGCGGCGTTAGGTTCATCCATTACTATGGCGTGTGTATGCATAGCCAAAACTCCTGCCCATGAGAGACGGCGCAATTGTGCGTTGCTCAATTCGTAAGGATGGACGTCTTTTAGGTGCAATAAGTGGGTCTGTTCTAGAGCCTCGTGACAGCGCTTCGCTACTTCTTCAGCTGTCAAGCCTAAGTTTTGTGGGCCAAAAGCTGTTTCTGACCAAACATCGGTTGCGAAGATTTGTTCTCGTGCATTGTGAAAAACAAAACCCACCTGAGCAGCCAGTTGCCAAGACGGGGTGTCACTAGTATCTTGACCGTTTATAAACAGAGCGCCTTGCTGAGGGCGCAGTAAACCGTTGCTCATTTTGGCCAGAGTAGTTTTTCCCGCTCCGTTAGCTCCGCAGAAGGCTATGCAATCGGGAGCTTGTACAGTTAAATTGATATTTTTGAGCGTCGGTATTTTTCTGTCGTAGCTGAAAGAGACGTTTCTCCAGCTCAGGGTTAAACTATTAGTGTTAGATTCTATGGGGAAAATATCCCGGTTTGGTTCTGTTTGCTTACACTCCGTTTTAGATTTGTCAGTTGTGAGCGCCCGAGTTTGACGTAAAAAGTTTATAGAATCAGCTTCGGTAATTGGCCAATTTGTCATAGGAAGCTTTTTCTCTAAATTTAAGTCTTGCAACACCCTTGTCCAAGGAGCTTTAAGGCTGCCGGAAGATGGGAGCAGACGAGGTTGACCGTCGCTGACGATTTTTCCTTTATCAAGTTGCAGCCAGCGCGGAAAGGAAGCCACTTCTTCTAAACTTGAAGAAGCCCAAATAGTGAGGCGTTGAGAAGAAGCTGATTTAAGTACATAGTCTAAAAGAATCTGTCGTGCAACTGTGTCAAGAAAGGCTGTGGGCTCATCAAGCAATAAAATATTGGGATTCAGAATGAGTACAGAGGCGATGATTAAACGTTGCTGTTGGCCGCTGGACAGTGACTGAGGGTGGCGTTCGGCTAAATTTTGCAAATTAAATTCTTGCAAAATATGCTCGGTACGGGTGTGCATGTCGGCCGGATCTACCCCCAAATTGCCTAAACTCCAGGCCACTTCTTCCCTGACTGTGGAACAAATTCCCGAGAGCTGATAATGCGGTTGTGAAGATATATAGCCCACTTGATGCAGTCGTTCTTTTGCTTTTAGTTGACTAACAAGACAATCGTTAATCAGTAATTCACCCCGTATTTCCCCTTTAATTAAATCGGGAATAAAACCTGATATAGCTTGAAGCAATGTGCTTTTACCCGACCCAGAAGCTCCTGTTAGAGCAATGAACTCTCCGGGTTGAGCTTGAAAGGACATATTATACAGAGTAGGCTCGGTAGCAAATTTATGTGTAAAGGTAAAATTTTTTAGTTCCAGCATGGCCTTGACGAACTTTTAGAAGAATAATTTGAGTGAAAGTAAGATTATCGTAATTATTAAGATCGCTTGTACGAGTCGCTCCGGTAAAGAAGTCGGAGGGTAGTCAAGATAAGTACGTCGTTTGGTCGCTCCGAAACCGCGTGAAGTTAAGGCTAGAGCTGTCTGTTCCGCTTCATAAGCTGCGGTTAGTACTAAAGGAGCGGCTAAAGGTAAAAGTCGACTGATTTTTTGTCTGAGCGTACCTCCCCAGGGCATAGCTCTGGAAGCTTGAATTTCTAGTAACCGTCGAGCTCGGTTTATCATTTGTGGAGCTAAATTTATGGCTGCTAAAATAGCATAGGCCAATTTTGGAGGTATGCCTTTCGATTCTAGGCTGCGCATAAGTTCTTCTTGGTCAGTAGTAAAAAGCAGCAGAAGGGCGGCTTCGCAAATGATCATTATGCGCAGTGCCGTTTGGGCAGCTTGATAAGTGGCTTGTATTGACCATTTGAAATGATAGGTGGTGCTCAAAGGTAATACAAAATCGATAGGCCCCAAAAAACCGTTAATTAAAATCATAGAAATAGACAGAGGAATTACTGTCAATAGCAAAGCACGGCTAAAAGGTAAGGTAATATCTCCCAAACAGCTTAAAGCTCCCAAGGCAAGGGCTAGCATCGGCAGGTAAGCCAGAAGTGCGTAATGGACATTTCCTTGGGCGTCTTGCCAAGGGAGAGTTAGAGGAAAAGCCAAAGCGGCGGCGGCTGAAAAAATAATAAGTAGTTCTTTGGTTTCGGCTGTCAGCTTGTGTAAAAAACTATATCCTGGACGATAAAATCCACGTGATACAGAAGAAGACGGCTGTATGGGTAAAGAGCTGGAAGCACCTGAGGTAATTTGTTGCGACTTGAACCAGTTGCCGGGTGAAACTATTTCCTTTAAATGAGAGCCGTTTTGGAAACTGCCTCGCAAACGAGTTGGCATAGCGGCAATTAAAGATTGTATCAGCAGGCAGCTAATTAATTTGTCCACAGGATCTACCGTCAGACTTTGAGCTAAACAGGCGTGCAAAGTGCTTAACCCGGCCAGACGGAAAGCTGCTACTACCAGATCGGTGCCGCCGCCACTGCTTCCATGTAGTATATAAGCGGCTATCGGCGCTGAAGCGAGAGCCGCTGTTAAACCTAGAATTAAACCCATAAAGGCCGCTAAGCTCAGGTTGCGCATAAAGCCCCGATTGCTTAAATAGCCTGCCATTAAACCTACAAGCAAAGCCGGAGGCAGAAAACATAACCACACGGGACTATTGGCTGCAGCACTAATAAGCCCGCTGATGAGAGCTGTTGTCGCTCCGGCCAGCGGGCCACCCAGACAAGCTGCCCAAATTGTTCCCAGCGAGTCTAGATAGAGCGGAATTCTCAGGGCTGAAGCCAGCCAGCCTCCGGTAATATTTAAGGCGGCAGCTAGAGGAAGCAAAGCCCATGTCTTTATTTCCAGGCGCATAGGGGCGCTCTTTTCTCATTTCTTCCTTAGCCCCCTGCTATGTGCAAGAATGGGGCAGGAGCACGTGAAAAAGTCGTGAATGGCAGACGGTCGAATGCGTGAAGGTTGGTGGCAGAACAATTTGAACCACGTTAACAACATTCAAGAACAATTTAAGGCAAGAAAAGTAGCTTGCAGCAAGGGACATTACCTTTTGACTTACGAGACTGGCAGCGGGCATACTGTAGTTTTCCTGCATGGTGCAGCTAGCTCTTGGTTAAGTTTTAAAAGTCAATATCAGATTTTAGCTTCAAAATACAGGCTAGTTGCCCCCAATTTGCGTGGCCACGGCGGCACTCCCTGGCAGGAAACAGAAAAAATAGATGAGTTCTATGACGATATTTGTGCTTGGTTTAAAGAAATGGATTTTGTTGAACCGGTCATTTTGGTAGGCCACTCGCTGGGCGGTTATTTGAGTGCGCGTTATGCTGCTGATTATCCCGATAAAGTAGCTCGCCTAGTTTTGATAAGCACTTGTGGAAGTTTTGAACCAGGGGCAGTACTTTTTTTCTTGAAAACTTGTTGGGCCGGTGCTGATGCGGTGCATAAATTTTTTCCTTGGTTGGTTAATATAAGCTCGCAAATGGCTGGTTGCTTGTCTAAAGTTGTTTTTTCACAGTGGAATTGTTGGGATGTTTACCCTAAAATAAAAGCACCCTCTTTGATTATTTTTGGCACTTTTGATCCTCTTTTTAGCTTAAAACAAGGCTATCGCGTAAAAGAACTTATTCCTAAGGCCAGCATAAAAATAGTTACTTGCGGAGGACACAATCCCCAGATCGATCATGGCCATGAAGTTGGAACGCTTATCAATCAATTTCTCGAACACTAAAGTGAAGCAGGACAAGTCTAAAATTAAAGCCCGAAATTTCCTCTAAAGGAAATATCGAGCTTTTTTTATCAGTTTAGTTCTTATCAATTTTAGGCTAATGAAGCCTTTAGTTCCTCAGGATTTAAACCTTTAAGTTCTTTGTCGACAAAAATACCATTATGGCGGATTAACTGATCATCGAAATAAACGTCTCCCCCGGACTCCTGACAAAGTACCAAATCCCAGTGAATGGAAGATTTATTGCCATTGTTGGCAGAATCGTAGCAATTGCCCAGAGCCAAGTGGAGGCTGCCTCTGATTTTCTCGTCAAAGAGGGTGTCGCCGATGGGCTTATCGACAAAAGGATTAAAGCCGAGAGAAAATTCTCCTATATATCTAGCTCCTTCATCAATATCCAGAATGCGATTTAAATTTTCTGTATCTGAAGAGGAGGCTTCGACTACTTTGCCTTCGTGGAAAGTCAAGCGAATATTTTCCATACGGACACCGCGGAAATTGGTAGGAGTATTGAAAGCGATGGTACCTTCTACAGAAGTTTTGCGAGGAGCAGAATAACATTCACCGTCTGGAATGTTACGACGGCCAAAATCGGGAACGGCTCCTATATCTTTAATAGAAAAACGCAAATCGGTGCCCGGGCCAGTTAGACGCACTTTGTCTGTGCGCAGCAATCTCTCCTTCAGAGGTTGAACGGCAATTTCCATTGCTTGGTAGTTGGCCAAACATACTTCAAAGAAATAATCTTCAAAAGCTTCAGTAGACATTAGAGCCAATTGTGCCATAGCTGGATTGGGCCAACGCATAACTACCCAACGGGTATGTTTGACGCGTTGCTCCAAATGGACCGGTTTTTGCCAGTATTTTTGATATATTTCTACATTTTGCGGAGGAGTGTCCGCCAAAGCTGCGGCGTTAGTCATACCGCGCATTGAAATATAACATTGAACTTTTTTCATGCGTTCCAATTCAATAGCACCTATGGCCTGACAGCGAGTTTTTACTTTCTCAGGATCGGGATCTAGGAGTAATTGACGCATAAGCGACTGATTTTGAAGATTAAAAATCGGTACTCCACCGGCTTGGCATATTTCTTCTGCCAAAACGGTCAGCATAGAAGTGGGAATTTCGGTCGCTTCTATAAGAACATTATCTCCTTGTTCGACGCGACAGGAGTGGTGGACTAAAGTTTGAGCTAATTTTTTATAGCGAGGATCCAACATGATATGAGCCCCTTTTGAAAACAGAAAAGTCCGAATCAACTTGGAAAATTGCTTTTCAAACTCCTGCTCTCATGGCGGGATAGCGGTTTACCGATCTATTTTTGGATATATTCCAAGGGGGATAATGTTACTTTTCGGAGAATGAAAAGGGAGAGGCGTTGCGCCGCTTTCAGTAACTCCGAACGTGGCCGCATACCTTTTCTCTCTGTGTATACCCGTCTGCTGTTAGACGTATTGCAGTTGCTGCGGGGCTTAAAAGAATACAAGTGTGATGGCCTGTTTGGTAGTTAAGCAGAGAAAGTTTTTTTGAGGCCTTGGGGGGCGGTTTCCTTGTGGCTTGTATGCCAACATATGAAAAATAGTTAGGAGTAGTTATGGTGGCTCGGTTGCCTTTCTTACTAACGATAGTTCACGGCGGAACAGTTTTGCCTCGTGAGTTGACTACGCGCTTGGCCTTGACCCCTGCTGATATATTTTTCGATTCCGATCCCTGGACTCGGGAAATATTTGCTTTTGGTGAGTCGGTACAGGGACGTCTGGAGGCCGAAGTCGCTCGGGCTGTTATTGATATGGATCAAGACCCGAGTTTGAAACCCCCTAAAGTTGATGATGGGGTGGTTCGTCTGGTTACTCGTTATAACAGGCCGGTTTGGCGTGAAGACTGTCAGCCTACGATTGATGATGTAAATCGCCTCATAGACAGATACCATCGCAATTATCACGAGATATTGGAACGTGTAGCTTCTCGTGGCGGTGTGCGCTTGGGTATAGATTGCCATTCTATGGCTCCTGTGGGTGCGCCCCGTGATCCTGATTGCGGCCAAATGAGACCTCTTTTTTGCATAGGTAATATGGGGGATTCTAATGCCGAGGGAGATTCTCTCTCTTGTTCGACGGCGACTGCTCACAAACTGGCTGAGGTTTTGCGCGAAGAATTCGCCGATAGTGAACTTAAAGAAGGGCAGCAATTGGTGGCTTTTAATAATCCTTCTGCGGGAGGTTACATTCTCAAGCACCATTGTGCCGATTGTGGTGGTCATGGCACTCCTTGGATTCAATTTACCATAAATCGCTCTTTGGTGCTGCCAAGTGAGCCGGAAGATCCTTGTTCTTTGGAAGATGCTCCCGATTCCGATCGGGAGGTAATTGGTAAATTGCGTCTGCGTTTATTGGGCGTTCTCAAAAAGTTTGCCGATAGGTTGTCCCAAGATTAGTTTCAGGCGTCTCTCTGGTTTTGGTATTTCGAATAAGTGGAAATTACCGAGGCTGGGGGCGTCTTTTTCGTTTTTAAGGAGAAGGAAACTGTATGGGAGTCGTTTTGGAGTGCATACCTAATGTCTCTGAAGGACGACGTTCGCACATTATTGAGCTTTTGGCTGAAGCAGTGCGTTCTGTGCCCTCTGTGCGCTTGCTTGATTATTCTGCCGATTATGACCATAACCGCTCTGTTTATACTTTTGTAGGCGATCGTGACGGTTTGGAAACTGCAGTTTTAAACTTGCTAACTGTGGCAGAACAACATATAGATATGCATAATCATACAGGAGTCCACCCTCGGATTGGAGCGGTTGACGTTGTACCTTTTGTACCTTTGGAGTCGTCCTCTATGGTCGAAGCTTCTGCTCTGGCTGAAAGAGTAGCGGCAGCGGCAGCTGAGCGTTTTCATTTGCCTATTTATTTATACGGAGAATCAGCTCGTAGTCCCCAACGAGTCTCTTTGGCCTATTTACGGCGTGGGGGGTGGGAGGCGCTTCAGGCTGAGGGTATGCAAAGTGAAGAGCGCCGTCCAGATTTGGGACCGACTTTGTTACATCCTAAATTGGGAGCAGCTTGTTTTGGAGCTCGAGGGCCTTTAGTAGCTTTTAATGTTTGGCTTAAGACGCAAGATGTCACTGTAGCTAAAAAAATTGCTGCCAGAGTGCGGGCTTCTTCTGGCGGTTTAAGTTTTGTCAAGGCGCTGGGGCTGGAATTGCCTTCTCAAAAAGCCGTGCAAGTTTCCATGAATCTGACCGATCCTCAATTTACAGCCATTTATACCGCTTTCGAATTGGTAAAAATTGAAGCTCGACGTTTCGGAGTGAGTGTTTTAAAGAGCGAGTTGATTGGTTGCTTGCCTCTTCAGGTCATGAGCGATTGCTTTGCTTACTATCTACAAATGCCAGATTTTAATGGGCAGCGTGTTGTAGAAAGTGGGCTTTTAGACTTACATAAATCGCAGCTCTAGGCGGTTGTTTTGAAGAATAAAGTATCGCTTTCGGATATGAGATGTTTTTTGCATAAAATTACACTTATTTTAGGTAAAATCTAAGGAAAAAAAAGAGAAAAGGTCGGCGGCAAGCGAATTGAGAAAGCGTGCTTTTACTTGCTCTTGGTTAAAGGGTGTTTCTTGGAGGTTTAGTTGTGAATCAGGCTGACGCCGTAGTCATAGCCGGGAAGCTTTTGACTTGTTCCGACGATGATGATGTCCCTCAGCCGCGTTGCGGCGAAGATATGGACGACGCTGGTGAGATAGAAGAAGGAGCTTTGGTAATTTGTGACGGCAAGATAGTCGAGGTTGGTTACGCTCGTGATTTGTTGCGCCGTTGGCAGGGCAAGGTACTAGATTATTGCAATTGTACGGTTTTGCCCGGTTTCGTAGATGCTCATACCCATCCGATTTTTGCAGGTTCCAGAGTAGACGATTACCTGTTGCGAGCTCAGGGAGCGACCGATGAAGAGATTCGTGCCAAAGGCATAGGTATTGCCAGTACAGTGAGAGCCACATCTGAAGTCGGCGATAGCGAATTGGAAGATAGAACCAGACGCAATTTGGAAATGATGCTTTCTCACGGCTCCACTACTATTGAAGCAAAAAGCGGTTATGGTTTGTCTACCAGGGAGGAATTGCGCGAATTGCGCATTCTGCGTCAATTGGGCCGTGAGTTGCCCATCGATTTAACGGTAACTTTTTTGGGCGGTCATGCTGTGCCTGAAGAATATGCCGGTCATGCTCACGATTATGTGAAGCTCTTAGTTCAGGAGATGATTCCTCAAGTTTGTGAAGATGGCTTGGCCGATTGGATTGACGTAGTTTGTGAGCGAGGTATTTTTGATGTCGCTCAAGCTAAGAAAATTTTGGAAACGGGTATGGCTTGCGGATTGGGGGCCAGAATTCACGCTGAGGAGTCGTGCTATTTGGGAGGCGCCAAGATGGCTGCTCAATTAGGAGCTTCTTCTTGTGATAATTTACAAAGTCTTCAGGCTGATGATTATCCTTTGTTAAAAGAAAGTGGTATTATACCCGTCCTTACTCCTGGTACTTCTTTCTTTTTGGGCGGTGGTAAATATCCTAAGGGCAGAGAGATGATCAATTTTGGATTGCCGGTTGCCATTGCTACCGGTTTTAATCCCGGTTCCAACTTCTGCCTCTCTATGCCCATGACTATTTCTCTGGCCGTATTGCGTTTAAAGTTTACTCCGGAAGAAGCTATAGTAGCAGCCACTGTTAATGCTGCCCATTCTTTGAAAATGGCCGATAAAGTTGGAAGTTTGTCCGTTGGCAAACAGGCTGACTTTGTGGTATTAAACACTTTAAATTGGCGCGACTGGCCTTATAGTTACGGAGTCAATTGGATTCGTAATGTCTATAAAAAAGGAGTACAGGTGGCTTAAAAATTATGGTCAAAACCTCCGAGTTAGTTCGTTATCTCAGCGATCTTTTGAGAATAAAAGAGTTTAAGGATTTTACCAGCAACGGCATTCAGGTAGAGGGAGCTGAAGAAGTCAGCAAGGTCGGTTTTGCCGTAGATGCGTGCCTTTCTACTTTTGAGGCTTTGCGTGATTGTCAGATGATTTGTGTCCATCACGGTATGATGTGGCCCAGTTGGGACAAAGTGCAGGGAGTGAACAGGAAACGTCTTAAGTTTCTTCTGGATCATAATATTAACTTATTCGTTTCCCATTTGCCTTTAGATCGTCATCCTCAACTGGGCAACAATTCCCAAATTTTGAGCCGTTTAGGTTGGGACAAAACTGGAGAATTTGGCGAGGTCGGTTGGCTGTGCGATTTGAAAAAGCCTATTTCGCTTGCAGAAGCTAAGCAGAAATTGGCCGACTTATTCCCTCAGAGATTGGTCGATTTTTGGCATGGGCCGCAGGAAATCAAGCGTATCGGTGTTTGCAGTGGCGGTGGCGGAGGCGAATATTTGTATCAGGGAATTAAAGACCATTTGGACTTGTATGTTACTGGAGAAACAAGTTATTCTATGGCTCACGATTCTGTGGAGTACGGTTTGAATATTGCCTGTGTGGGGCACTATGCTTCGGAGACGTTCGGAGTAAGAGCTTTGCAAGCCGAAGTAGAAGCCCAATTTGGTGTGAAAACAGCTTTTTTCGATAACCCTACCGGATTATAAAATAAGTTGTTGATATATAGAGCCGCTATTCAAAAATAGGCGGCTCTTTCTGTGCTTTTTGCAAAAAAAAGCAGGAATAAAGGCATGGCAGAGAACTTTCACCGGTCTAATTAGATGTTTTTGCCAGCTTTTTGGATTTTTTTTGTTAGGCGTTTTGACGTCAATTTTATGGAGGACCCTTTAATATGAGCGAATCTGCTGTAGATTACAAAGTGAAAGATATGAGCTTGGCTGAGTGGGGAAGGCGTGATATAGTTCTTTCCGAAGCCGAGATGCCGGGATTGATGGCTTTGCGTGAGCGCTATGCCGAGGAGAAGCCTTTGAAAGGCGCTCGTATCGCCGGTTGTCTGCATATGACCGTTCAGACTGCCGTTTTAATTGAAACTTGTGTAGCTTTGGGCGCTCAGGTTCGCTGGAGTTCTTGCAATATTTACAGCACTCAAGATCACGCTGCCGCTGCCATTGCCGCTGCTGGTGTGCCCGTTTTCGCTTGGAAGGGCGAGACTTTGGAAGAGTATGACTGGTGTATTCGTCAAAGCTTGAAGTTTGAAGGCGGCTTGGGCCCCAATATGATCTTGGATGATGGCGGCGACCTGACCAATTTAGTTCACGATGAATATCCCGAACTTTTTAAAGATATCCGCGGTATCACCGA
This sequence comes from uncultured bacterium, assembly GCA_934621605.1. Taxonomy (GTDB): domain Bacteria; phylum Vulcanimicrobiota; class Xenobia; order Xenobiales; family Xenobiaceae; genus Bruticola. The sequence goes on from CAKTUZ010000006.1 coordinate 22,036, forward strand.
AGAGACTACCACTGGAGTACATAATCTTTATCGTCGTGCTGCCGAAGGTAAGCTTTTAGCTCCGGCCATTAATGTCAATGATTCCGTAACTAAGTCTAAATTTGACAATCTTTATGGTTGCCGCGAATCTTTGGCTGACGGCATTAAGAGAGGTACCGACGTTATGGTAGCCGGTAAAGTTGTGGTCGTTTGCGGTTTCGGTGATGTGGGTAAGGGATGTGCTCAGAGTATGCGCGGCTTTGGTGCTCGCGTCATTATTACCGAAATCGATCCTATTTGTGCTTTGCAAGCGGCTATGGAAGGCTATCAAGTTATGACCATGGAAGAAGCTGCTCCCATTGGTGATATTTTTGTTACCACTACCGGTTGTAAAGACATCATTATGGGCCGCCATATGATGGAAATGAAAGATAAAGCTATTGTATGCAATATCGGTCACTTTGACTGTGAAATTGATATGCACTGGCTGGAGAATACTCCCGGTATCACCGAGTATAACTTAAAGCCTCAGGTAGACGTCTTCCAATTGCCCAGTGGTCGAGATCTTATTGTGTTGGCTCGCGGACGTTTGGTCAACTTAGGCTGTGCTACCGGTCATCCTTCTTTTGTGATGTCTTGCTCCTTCACCAACCAGGTATTGGGCCAGATTGAGCTTTGGAATAATCACGATAAGTATCCTATCAACGTTTATCGTTTGCCTAAGAAACTCGACGAAGAAGTCGCTCGCCTCCACTTGCCTAAGTTGGGCGTCAACTTAACTAAGCTTACTCCGGAACAGGCCGAATATTTGGGCGTACCCGTAGAAGGCCCTTATAAGCCTGAGTATTATCGCTACTAATTTTTAGTTTCTAGCATATATAGAGCTCCGTCATTTCTTTTTGTGAAAAGGCGGAGCTTTTTTAAGTAATATGATGTCGATATGAAACAAAAATTGACTTTGTATCCATCACCTGAAGGTAATGAGCTTTTTAAGGAGATAAATATCGCTATTTATCACACAGTCTAGAGATAGTGGGATCTCTGGCTGATATATCTTATAAAAACAATTTTATGATTCCCAATAAAAATCGCATTTATTCCGAATGTGACAAGCTTGGAAATATTGTTCTTCTTTAGGAATCCAAATTTTTGCAAAATTAGTTAGCTCTTCAGGAGTTTCCCTACTATTTAAGCGTTGCCATTGTTTCTCTTTGTCTAAAGAAAGAAAAATTTTGTAATCATAAAAAGTAGCAAAGTCAGGATGGCATGAATAGGAACCTTCAATTATGGCCACTTTGGCAGGCTCAACTTGAATAGGATTGTTAAAATGAGGCTTGGGAAAGTGACTGTAAACGCGGTAGGTGAAAGGATGTCGCTCTTGTAAAGGCAAGAGCACTTCTTTGATAAAACGCCGACGGTCGATATTGCCAGCTACTTGGCCGAGGGTTTCGGGAGTACGTAAATTGAGCGGCAAATAAAAATCGTCCATATGGAAAAGATTGGCCTGAAATTCTTTTTGTAAATGAGAGGCCAGAGTAGTTTTTCCCGATCCGCAGCGTCCATCTATCGCTATAACAATATACGGCTTTTTGCTTAAAAGTTTGTTTATTTGTGCTATAAGTAAATTCAGCTTTTTGTTCACGGCCTATCTTATTTATTGAGCTATCCTTTAAGTCTTTTTCAAAAAAAAACTCCGTCTGCTTTGCGAAAAGCGGCGGAGTTTCTTCCGGCTAAAATTTCGGCGAATATTAAGCCTGAGCGTTGGCGGCGTTAATCTTGCGAGCCAAACGGGATTTGCGGCGGGCAGCCTTATTCTTGTGGACAATACCCTTGGCCACGGCTTTGTCAATAGTGGAAGAAGCAACGCTCAAGGATTGAGCGCGTACTTCGGCGCTGGCTTCTCCTTCTACGGTAGCTATAGCAGCTTTGAAAACGTTTTTGATACGAGTTCTGACGCTGACGTTGCGCTTACGGCGGCGCTCGTGAACCAAGATCATCTTTTTGGCAGTCTTAATGTTTGCCACTTTGAAAATCCTCCAAACTAAATCTTTAGAAACTTTAGTGAATATACTTAGGCAAAAATATCTCTTCGCTCCTAAACCTCGGGCATTATATCACGTCCCCAAATGTGAAAGCAAGGGCGAAAGAGAGAAAAAAAGGATTATACCTTTTTTTCTTCACATCTTTGCAAAATATTAACTGATCGGGCGGCTGTAAAAAGATAATCTGACAGTCTGTTTATGTATACGATAATCAAGGGATTAAAGGGGTGTCGTCTGGATTCTACTTCACGCTTCAGAGTTACGCATTCTCTTTCAGCACGACGACAGACGGTGCGAGCCCAATGGAGCGAAGAACCACATGGACTGCCTCCATTTAATATAAAATAGTTTTGCTGCGGCAAAGCTTGTAGGTGAGAATATAACTTGTCTTCCAACTGCTTGAGATGGGCTGCGGTCAAATTAAAATTGATTGATGCTTGAGGTGAGGCTAAATCGGCAGCCAATAAAAATAAAGTTCGCTGCACTTCTTCTAATTCTTCCCTCCAAGGTGAGGGTGGTTGGAGGCTTAAGCATACGCCCAATATAGCACTTAATTCGTCTATTGTGCCGCAAGCAGCTAAATGCTGATCATCCTTAGTAACACGTATACCTCCGATTAAAGAGGTTTCTCCCTGATCACCTGTTTTGGTAACTATCTTCATATGGTTCATAAAGTGCTCTTTTTTAGACTCAGTGTATCGTTCTTGAGGCGTTTCGTGTTATAATTCGCCTCATATGTTAAAAGAAAATAAGCCTAAAATAATTTTAGCTTCAGCTTCGCCGCGTCGCCGCGAATTACTTGAGATGTTGGGAGTAAAATTTACTGTTTTAAAGCCTAGTCCTGGGGCTGAGCCTCCTTGTTCACATTCTGGTTGTGGTTTAGCTGAACTTAGAGAAAATACCCAAGGCGATTCACTGGGCACCGAAAATTCTATGTATGCCGAGTATTCGGTTTTTTTGGGAAAAGAAAAAAAGGCAACTGAATTTCCGTCTGAGGTGCGGTCGATCTTAAATCGTGTGGGCCCTTATGCCAACTTGAGTTTGCGTTTACATGAAGCTTGCGAAGCAGAAGCATTGGCCGAAGTTATACAAAATGTTCAGAATTCGGCTTTCGCTAAAGCTAAGTCTTCGGCATCTCAAGTATCTTTAGAGCCAAACGAGAAAGCCTTGGTCATAGGAGCCGATACGGTAGTTGTTTGCGGTAAGGCCGTTTTAGGTAAGCCTAGCTCTAAAGCTGAAGCTAAAGAAATGTTGTCAGGTCTGGCTGGACGTTGGCATCATGTTGTCACCGGTGTGGCTATACAAGCTTTGCCTGATGGAGAATTTATTAAATCATGTGCCGTGACAGCCGTTAAATTTCGTGCTTCTCTCGAGCAAGAGATTGAAGTTTATACCGAAACTGGCCATCCTTTAGATAAGGCCGGGGCTTATGGTATCCAAGAATTGGGTTCACTTTTGGTGGAAAAAATAGACGGCTGTTATTTTAATGTGGTGGGATTGCCTTTAACTGTGTTAAATGCTTTAAGTGCTGATTTTGGCTTCAATTTGTTCTCTTTGAGAGACTAGGCGTTGTTGGGTAGGGTAGGCGTGTTAGATTTTTTCGATAAATTAGTCTCCAAATTCTCTCCAGATCTGGGCGTCGATCTGGGAAGCTCTGTTATAGGAGTGGCAGAGTGCGGAAAGAACTACTGGCGTGAACCTGCTCGTCTCGTTTATGAAATTAAAACTGATAAACTTGTGACGGTCGGATCTCAGGCTAAACTTATGGAAGGGCGTCTGAATAGGGACAAGATTGTTATTTCTCCCATAAGAGAGGGGTGCATTTCCGATTATGACAAGGCTTTGGAGTTGCTTTGTTTTTGCTTAAGTCGCTGCTCTAATTTGGGATTGTTTGGCCCCAGAATACTATTATCGGTTCCGGTAGGAGTCTCTGAAGCTGACGTTCGTATAATCTCTGATCTCTGTCGTTCAGCCGGAGCCAGAGGCATCTCTCTAGTGGCTGCTCCTTTAGCTTCAGCTTTGGGATGCGGTTTGCCTGTTACTCAAAGTCAAGCTTGTCTGGTTGTCAATATTGGAGCCGATATAACACAAGCCGCTGTAATTTGTATGGGGGCTATTGTAGTGGCCGATTCTATATCTGTAGCTGGAACTGCGTTGGATAAGGCGATTGTCGACTATTGTCGCCGTCAAAATTTAGTTGTAGGTATGGGCAGCGCTGAACAATTGAAAATAGAAGGCGGCTGTGCCTATACGGAAAACGGTTCTTTAAATTTTGAAATCAGGGGACGCGATCTAAAAACCGGTTTTCCTAGAAAGATGAAATTAACTTCAGCGCAAATATTAAAGATATTAAAGCCCAAATTAGAGCCAATCTCCAATATGTTACAGCGCCTTATTCAGCTTACCCCTCCCGGCTTTACCGGCGACATATTAAACTCAGGTATGATGTTATGTGGTGGGGGAAGTCGTTTGAGTGGATTGGCTCAATATTTGGCTGCCGAAACTGGATTTTTCTGTCAAATAGCTGAAAAACCGGAGGATTGTACTTTGCTTGGCTTGGAGCAACTTTATCACGATCCGCGCATAATGAGAGCCGTAGAAGGAGCAGAAACGCGTAATTTCTGGTAAAGAAACGGGCAATATCCTATAAAAAATTAAGAATCAAGTCTCGGGTTATTGGGACTGAAAATTAGCAAAGCAAATTACCAAACAGTCTGGAGATTTATATACAATGCGGCAGATCAAATATTGGCTAAAAAGGCTTTTTTTGCTAGTGCTGATCTGTGCAGCTTTAGAAATAATCGGCAATACCGATTGGATGAAAACTTCTGCTTTGGCTTTGTCGCCCTTGCAAGGTGTTGTGGCCGATCTTTCTTACCAAATTGATGATTGGCTGCGCGGCTTTGTGAAATTTAAAGTCTTAAGTGAAAAAAATGCTCAACTTGAAGCTGAAGTAAAAGCCTTACAAGATGAAAAAAGTCGCCTTCTAGCTTATAAAGTGCAAAACTTACGTTTACAATCTCTGCTCGCTCTCAAGGCTCAATTACCTGGTAAAATCAAAATCAGCGCTCGAGTTATTGCTCGCGATCCCAACGATTGGGGAGAAAAAGTAATTTTAGATCGCGGCCGTAACGATGGGGTGAAGGAAAATATGGTTGCTGTCACTCCGGAAGGCTTAGTGGGAATGGTCAGTCAAGTAAGCAGTCGAGCTTGTACGCTGTCTTTGATAGGTAGTGAAAGCTTGGCAGTGCCTGTAGCTTTAGCTGATAGTGAAGTCTATGGAATTATGCGCACCAATAAAATGATGCGCAGTGTTATAAAGTATATTCGCTTTGATATACCCGTTAAGCCGGGACAATTGGTTGTTACTTCTGGTTTAGGCGATATTTATCCCGGCGGATTGGCTGTAGGTCGTGTCGAGTGCGCCTATGTCAGTCAGGAAGCTATGTATCAGGATGTTTTGGTTAAACTGAGCGCTGAATTGCCTCGCTTGCGTGAAGTTATTTTGATAGCCAAAGGCGATATTTCGGCCGATCCTAATATTTTTAAAGATGCCATTATTAGAGCCGAACAAGAGGCTAAGCAAGCTGCTAAAGAAAGTGCCGAGGCTGCTCTAAGAGCCAGTAATCAGGATGAGGCTCTCAAAAATAGTAAGGATGACGTCGATAAGCAAGTCAGGGAAAAACTTTCTGCTTCAGAATATCGTTCTTCTGCAAGGAACGATAAGGAGGCGGAAAGTTCTGCTCCCATACAAAATTTTGCCGCTCCTGATTCTTCTATTGCTGCTGACAAGGTTCAGACTCCGTCAGTAGATTTTAATACGGGCAGCAAAGCGACAGTGAAGAGAGCTACTGACGACAAAGTCGAGACTGCCTCTTCGACGTCTGTCGACAATAGGAACGAAGTGACTGTAGAAGCGGAAGTAGAGCCCAAGGCAGAATCATCTGCTGAAGGAGCTGAAAGTCATTATATTACTGTCGAGGAAACTGAAGAAAGTGCTCCGGAAGCTTCTTCCACCGGAGATATTATTACCGAGAGTGAGCCTACTCCCAATGTTTTGGAGTTTGAATAATGATTAAGAATTTTCATGCGGCTCTTATTAAAACTCTACCCTTGTTGGTAATAGGTTTGTTGCTTGAGTCTGCACTTCCTATAGGTTGGCCTCGACCGGAGTTGACTACAATTTGTCTGTCTGTAATGGCTTTGCGTTATGGTTGTCAGTCTGGCATTATCTTCGGACTTTTGTGTGGAGCTATAGTGGGGCTTTTCAGTGATTGCTCTCCTGGTTGGTTGGCTATGGCCTACGCCTTTTTGGGTGGGGCGATAGGTACTTTCTTGAAGCCGTATAGCGATCGGCCTTTTATTTATATTTTTACAGTTATTACAGCTACGGTTGTTTTTGCTACTGAGCTTACTTTACTGTCTATTTGCGGAGCTAATGTGCCCAGTCAAATAATTTCTCGATCTTGGCTATGGAATGCCTTACTGTGGAATTTTGTATTTTTATGGCCTATGCTTTGGTTCGCCAATAAAATTTTGGGAACTTATGCTTTTATTCCGCTTGAATTAGATTGCGAGTAGTTTTGCGTAGTCGTCCTTTTTACATATTTGCCACTTTTGCGTTATGCTGCGCTTTAACTTTGATTGTCCGTTTGGTGTATATGCAAATTGTCAATGTCGATTATTATCGCCAGTGTGCAGCTGACAATCTTCGTTTAAATTCGCCTATCATGACCGGACGAGGACTTATTTATGATCGCTGTGGCAGGATTTTGGCTCGTAATGAAGCTGTTTTTACTTTAAAAATGCTGCCTTATATGCATGATAATGCTGAAAAATTATTGCTTAAGGCTGCATATGTACTCCATTTGTCGGAAACTGAACGCGGCCGATTGTTGGAACAACTTAAAAATAATGATGGGGAAGCCATAATTATTGCCGAGAGTTTGGACCAAAATAAGTTGGCTCGCTTTGCCGAGGTCGAAAATCAAATGGACGGTTTAAAAGCCGAAGTCAATTTTAAGAGAGTTTACCCTAATCAAGAATTGGCTTCTCATGTGTTAGGATATGTTGGTGAAATAGATGCTGAAAAATTGACTAAATTAAAACACAAGGGGTATATAGCCGGAGAATGGATTGGTAAAGAAGGTTTAGAGTTTACCTATGAAGACGTCTTGCACGGGCGTTCTGGTCTCAGAACCGAAATGTTGGATTCTGAGGGTCGTTTTCTTGGGGATGTCGAAAAAGAACCGGCTATTCCGGGTGACGATATCTATTCTTCCATAGATTTGCGACTTCAGGAAAAAGCTCAGGAAGCTTTGAGCGACGTTCTTGATATGTTGGCAGTCAAAAATGGTGAACGCTCTGGAGGAGCCGTTGTTGCTATCGAACCTTATACAGGATATGTCAGAGCTTTGGTAAGCCTTCCGCATTATAATCCCAACGAATTTGCTGAAGGTATCAGCCAGAAAAAATTTAGTACCCTACTGAATGATCCGTGTTCTCCCTTGCTTAATAGGGCTGTACACGGAGATTATCCTCCTGGATCAACTTTTAAACTTATTACTACAGCTGCCGCTTTGAATGAAGGTTTAATCTCTCCTTTGTCGCGCTTTTACTGTACGGGCAGTTATGTTGTTGCCGGTTTGCCTTTCAATTGTTTTGTGCGTACAGGTCACGGCTCTATAAATTTAACAGAGTGTTTGGGCCATTCTTGTGATGTCGTTTATTATAAGTTGGGAGTAGAGTTGGGAATTAAACGCTTGAGTACTTACGCTCACGATTTCGGTTTGGGACGAAAGACTGGTATCGATTTGCCGGGAGAAACAAAGGGAAATATCCCTACGGCAGAGTGGAAGGAAACTGTATTAAAAGAAAAATGGTTTCCCGGAGATGACGCCAATTCAGCTATCGGACAGGGATTTGTTACCGTTTCTCCGTTGCAAATGGCTACCGCGACTTCTGCTGTAGTAACAGATGGTACGATTTTTCGGCCGCGCTTAGTAGAGTGTCGTCGAAGAAAAGGCGGTTCTCGAAAAACTGACAGGTTAGAAAAATATACTTTAAATTCACGTCAATTAAAGGTAAAATCCAAGTATTTTGAATGTATAAAGGCTGGTATGCGTTTTGCTATGCAAGAAGGAACTGCCGCTTCCAGCGGAGGTTATTCTTTAGGAATGGCCGGTAAAACGGGTACGGTAGAAAATGTGCCTACGGTCGATAACCCTAGAGGGTTAAATCACTGCTGGTTTACAGGGTATGCCCCTTACGAATATAACGGCAACTGGACGGCCGAACCTTTGGTAGTTACTGTCTTTGTGGAAAAGTCCGGAGGTTATGGCGGCGCGGTAGCCGCTCCTATAGCGGTGAAGGTGTTAGATACTTGGAATAAAATTTCCGCTAACTGATTTAAGTTACTGAGTAAAGTCAGCAATTAGCGTTTTCTGCATCTCACAGGAAGAATACTCCGGTAAGGCAGGTGAGGGTGGGCTGAAAAATATCTGCAGATTTTAGAGGAAAAAGCGTCTTTTTCAGAAAAAAAGGGAATGATCTGTTTTTTTTAACCGTTCTGTAAAGCGTTCGGCTGTTTATTTTATATGCAAGAGGTTTATGCAGTGGATTCTACAAGAGATAAAACCAAAAAGGCAGCTGCCGGTTCTGGTTTAGAGTTTGACGATAATTCCGGTTCTTTGATTGGTTCCGCTTCTTACCCTCGGGCGAATGTGGCTGCTCAGGGCAGTGGTTTCGCTGAGGATATTGAGGACGAAGAGGGCGGCGCCAAGATAAAGGTTGTCGGTGTCGGCGGCGGAGGCTGTAATGCTGTAAATAGCATGGTTGAAGATGGCGCAGCCAATGTCGAATTCATTGTTATCAATACCGACAAACAAGCATTAAATAAGTGTGACGCTGATGTTCGCATTCAGATTGGCGAACAAGCCACTCGCGGTTTAGGTGCTGGAGCCAACCCTGAGATGGGGTGTAAAGCCGTTGAAGAGAGTAGAGAAAAAGTTGAGGATGCCATTAGAGGCGCCGACATGATTTTTATTACTGCTGGTATGGGCGGCGGTACCGGTACGGGAGCTGCTCCTGTGGTAGCTTCCATTGCTAAGCAATCTGGAGCCTTGACTGTGGCTATCGTAACTAAGCCTTTCTCTTTTGAGGGACGTATGCGTATGAGAAGGGCTGAGGAGGGGATCGAGAAACTTCGGGAAAATGTTGATGCCATTATCGTAGTTCCCAATGACAAGATTCTTGAAGTGATCGACAACGAAAGTCGCGCCGAAGCTTTCAACCTTTCCGATGATGTATTGCGCAGTGGTGTTCAGGGAATTTCCGAAATTATTACCGCTTGCGGTGAACAAAATGTAGACTTTGCCGATGTCCGTACGATTATGACTGATGCTGGCTCTGCTCTGCTGGGTATCGGTTCTGCCGAAGGGGAGAATCGTGCTGAAAATGCTGCTCGTCAGGCTATTGATAGTCCTCTTTGGGAAGGTAATATTCACGGTGCCAAAGGTGTACTCTTTAACGTGGTAGCTTCTAGCAACTTTACTATGAAAGAGTTGCAAGATGCGGCCAATGTCATTTATGAAGCCGTCGATCCTGATGCCAATATTATTTTCGGCTCCGTCACCGATGAGAACATGGAGAATGAAGTGCGCGTTACTGTAGTTGCTACTAAGTTCCCCACTATGAATGACAGTGATCAGGGGATGGAAGAAGACTTCAGCTTTGGCAATTCCGCCGAAGAAGTTACCTTTGCTCCTCAGCAGGCTCCTATAAATGATTCCCAGGATTATTATGAGTCGGCTTATCGTCGTCGCAGCAGGCCTTCCATTCAGTAAACGGTAGACTTTCTGAACTATTGACAGTATGCGTAGCTGCGGCTGCAGAGATGATCTGCAGTCGCTTCGTATTGTCTTATTTAGATACTTTGTGATCAATATATAAGTCGGGGATGGGCGGTTCTTTTCGCACTTCCTATAATATTTTTTTCATAGATTATGCGGCTTTAATTTGTTCCTACCAAGAGTTGTTTGTCTTTTGGGTGGGGGATGAAGGCGGGCTTGGCGAACCGGCCCGGTGGATATGCTGGTCTCTGTAGACTGGAGTATGTCCGCATTCATTGGAAATTAAGGGTCTTTAGACAGTTAAGGAAAGGGGTAAGTATGGTAGCTATCACTCTGGCTATACGCAATGTATGGCGTAGGCGTGAGCGCAGCCTTCTAACTCTGGTTGGCGTACTTCTGGCTGTAGGTACTTTTGTAGCTATGGTTTCATTGGCGGAAGGTATGTATCAGAGGGTATCGCTAGAATTAGACGGAAGAGCTGTAGATGTATATGTTATGCCTAATACTGCTGCTCCTTTGCCTACGGGCCCTGTTGGTACTATCGGTATGACTTCCGATACGATTAACACTGGTTGGATTGGTCGTATAGAAGCTGTTGACAATGTCGCCGATGTTTGCCCCATTATCAGAGCTCAGTGGACAGGTAAAAAAGGGATGATTATGGCTTTGGGGGTGGAGCCTATGAAGTGGCGTACTTTTATGCCTGCTTTAAAAACAGTTGAAGGTGAAACTAATTTAAAGCCTGGGCAAGTTGTACTTGGTAAGGGGTTAGCTGAAACTGAAGGTTTCTCGGTCGGTGACATTATTAAGCATGGCCAGACTTCTTACAAGGTAGCGGGCATCGTCGAGGCTGGGGCCGGTTTTCAAGATTATTTCGCTTATATCTCCTGGGATTCAGCTAATGCTACTACCGATGGCAAAGGCGCTTCCGAGTTGTGGGTACGTCTGAAAGATCCGCATCGCGATAAGGAAGTAGTTCGCAAACTTGAAGGTTTTAAAATCCCTGGCGTTAAGATTGCCACTCGCAAAGATTATTTAGGCGCTGCCAACGATTATATTGAATATGCTTGGTATTTACAATTTGCTATTTCTGCTATCGGTGTGCTTATTGCCATTACGGCAGCCATGAATACTATGCTTATGTCCACTTATGAGCGTATGCGTGAGTTTGCTACTTTGCGAGCTATCGGAGCTGCTCGAACGACTGTCATTGCTATGGTTGTCACCGAGTCTATTATCCTTTCGTTTATGGGTGGATTTATTGGTATTTTCTTTGGAATGTTGGGATCTGGTTTGTTGAACAGGGCTATGATAGTTATTTTGCAACTCTCTTTCCCTTTAGCTTCAATTACGGTACCTTTGATCATCGAAGCTCTTGCTCTCTCTGTATTTGTGGGCTTAGTTGGAGCAGCTATACCTTCAATATTGGTTTGGCGTATTGATATTGTTTCTGGATTGAGGTGGGAATAGTGAAGGTTGAACTTCAAGGTGTACACAAATATTTTGATGCTCGCAGTGGGCCGGTCAAAATCCTGGAAAATGTCAATTTAGTCATTCCGCATGGGGACTTCGTCTCTATTATGGGGCCATCTGGTTCTGGTAAAACTACTTTGCTGAACATGATGGGATGTCTAGATACGCCCAGTTACGGTAAAGTGCTTTTAGGAGATCGCGACACTAGCGGAGCTGGCGAGGATATTCGTGAGCAAATTCGTTTACGTCATATCGGCTTTGTTTTTCAGTCTTACAATTTACTTCCCACTTTGACTGTATTGGAAAATGTGCAACTGCCCATGCAATTGTGCGGGGGTAAAAGTTACAAGGAACAGGTCGATCAGGCCATGACTTTGTTGCGTTTGGTACGTCTCGATGCCAGAGCTAAAGATTCTGTATTGCGTCTTTCTGGTGGTCAACAACAGCGTGTTGCTATTGCTAGGGCTCTTTCCAACTTGCCGGGCCTTATTTTGGCTGACGAACCGACCGGTAATTTGGATGAGCGTTCCAGTAGAGAAGTATTGGACGTCTTTAGAGCTATTAATGAAAATCAACATATAACTACAGTTATGGTGACTCACGACGCTAAAGCGGCTAGTTATGCTAAGCGTGTCTTCCATCTTGAAGGCGGGCACTTGTCTGATAAAATTTTAACTTAGCTTTTTTTATTGCGAAAAAAATAAGCTAAAATCAGCTGATCCATTACGAAATGTGGATATGGAAAAGCTGATTTTTTAATTTTTCTTTAACTGTTACTTCTCATTTTGAGAGGGGCTTTGGTGGTGGAGGCAGGAAGTACGTGGTGGTGAACGAATTGCCGAAGCGGTGTCGGGGCGGTCGGATGTCCGGTCTATACTGCAGATAGGTTTCCGAGTCTGTCATTTAGCAGAGGACCGTTTGTTTATCCGGTAGTCGGGGTTGAGCTGTTGCTTTTATCGGTATATGCTGACTTCCGCTAGAATGGTTGCCAATCTAAACTTAAATATATGAAGTTTTTTGCAGATAGACTGTATGGTCGGTAGTTCGCTCAGAAGTTCTGCAGCATTTGGGAGGAAGCAAATTGATTATTTGTATGCAATGTGGATACCAGAACGAAGGAAAGAATTTGAAAAAGTGTCAAAATTGCGGCGCTATTCTTCCTCGTATGGATACTTCCGCTATGGTCCAGGTGGAGGAACAGTCCGGTCGCGTTAAGCAATTTGCTGATGCTGTAGAAAAGGTGCGCTCTGAGGAGTGGGGCCCCGAGGAATTTTATGAATTCCTCAGTGGCGTTTATGAGCAACTTGGTAATTTGCGCGGTGAGATAGAAGAAATTATTACTCAGAATGAGTATGGCGAATATGCTGCCGAAGAAATAGAACATGGTTTGAATGGCATGAACCTTTTTGAAGAAGGCATGCAAGAGATGTCTTATTATGTCGAGGATGGAGACGTGGGACATCTCGATTTGGGTATGGAGCGTATTGTTGAAGGAAATAGTATGCTTAATGAAGCCAAGCGTATCAACAGAGCCGGTCGTAAAGAATTAGAAGAACAGTGGGGAACTATTTAAAGTGAAACAGGGCGGTAAGCTGGCCTTAACTTTAGTTTGGTCGGTCAGCTTATGGCTCTTGGCATTTTTGCTCTTATTTATTTTTTTGCCGCTATTGTCAGCCCTTCCGCTTAGTTGGGGGGCTTTTTGCGCTTTATTGGCTTTTTCTCTCCAGTTTGTTGGCGGCTTGAAGTTATTGCGTTTATTGCTGGGAATTAAAGGAACTGAAGAAACGGAAATTTTTTTTATTCCCGGTAGTTGTCCTTTTGTATTTCTTCTAGATGGCAAGTTAGTCGCTACTGAAGCAAGCCGTAAGCTTTTGGCCGACAATAGAAATCTCGAGCTTATTTTGCGTGACAGTTGGAGCAAAAGTTATGGCTGGGTTTATGGCAATTTGTTGGCCGTCCCTGCTTTGCTGAGAGCGTTTGAATCTTTTACTTCAGATTATGGCCGCCTTCATTTTTCTCAAGGCCCTCTTTGGCATTTAGGACGAGGTTTCGGTTGGTTGGCTTCTTGCTTGGAAAGTCCGCTGCGCTGGGGTAGGCCGCCGCTTAAATTGATCGACTCTGCCGATAATCTTTTTATATGGGAAAATTTAATGGTCCCTTTGGGGAGAGCGGTACGTGTACCGGCCTGGATGGCTGATCTGGATATTTTATCGACAGTAGATTTTGCGGAAGCTAAGCGGGAGGCGGCTTGGTTTTGGGCTGGACGCGAGGGCTGTCCGCCTTCGATTCCTAAGCCTGTGGTTGGAATGTGGTTCCCTTGGCTTTTATTTTTGCTTATGGTTGTGTGGGTAATTTTTGCTCATGGATTATGGGGAGCTCCTATATTGTTTTTAGGGCTTGGTTATATTGTAAAAATAAGCGGTGAATATGTCGGCGGCTCTCCTTTGGATTGGCAGCAGGTTGGAACTGTAGAGCAAAAATGCAAATATTTGCCTGTATATATTTCTGGTTTGGCAAGACGTCAAGATACGCCAGGTTTGGATGATACTTGGCTTGATTTTGGCGAAGTTAAGCCTGATTTCTGCGGTAATGCGACAGAATCTGATAAAAATGCTGTTGATGAAGATAAGCCTCGAGAAGAGCGATTGCCCCGCACTTTAGTTCGTCTTGAATCTTTTGTCGGTTGGCAAGCTGCTGAGGGAGAGCCGATAAAGTGCGAAGGTTGGCTTAATGGTAATACCTTGGCTATTTGCGTTTCCAGGCTGTGGGTTAAGCAAAAAATATATAATTACTATCCGCGTTTATGGCGTTTATTATTGCCGTGGTTTTTGGTTGGAGCCGGTTTGTTGTGGTCAATCTTGCAGAAAGTTGGTCTCTAAAGAAGTGGATAAGTTGAATATGCGACAAGGAGAAGAAAGTTCTGAAGTTGTAATTGCAGTCAAAGATCTCCGCTGCGGTTACGGAAAATTAGAAGTTTTAAAAGGATTGACTTTTACGGCTTATAGAGGTCAAGTGACTGGTTTATTGGGAATCAATGGGGCCGGCAAAACGACCACTGTGCGTATTCTTTGTGGACAATTGGCCAAAACGTCTGGTCAAGTTGAAGTTTTAGGATTGGATCCTTGTGCTCAAGGAGTTCAATTGCGACATTTGATTGGGGTTATGCCGGAAAATGCCGGCCATTACGAACGCTTGTCTGTTTTTGATAACTTGCTCTTCTTTGCTCATATATTTAAAGTTGATAATCCTAGAACCAGAGTGAAAGAGCTTTTAGACTTAGTAAGTTTGACCGATAAAGCCAAGGCTAGAGTTTCCTCTCTATCGAAGGGAATGCGTCAGCGTTTAGCTTTGGCTCGAGCTTTGGTTGGACGTCCTCAGCTTCTTTTTTTGGACGAGCCTACAGCCGGTTTGGATCCTAATGCTGCCGCCAAAGTTCGCTATTTGATAGATAAATATTGTTTGGGGGGAGGTACAGTTTTTCTAACCACTCATTACCTGGAAGAAGCTGAAGAAATGTGCGCTCAAGTAGCTATTTTAAATAGAGGTCGTCTAGTTTGTTGTGGAAATCCCCAAGATTTGTGTCGCCAATATTTGCCAACAGAAATTACTGTGCGTCGAGGCGGACGCCTTGTGAAGCGAGCTCCCGGACTGGAAGAGCTATTCCGCCATTTTGTGGGACGTGAGTCTAAAATTGAGGAACAGTAGGTTCTGGAATTGGACTACTGTGGCTTCAGGGCAGGATTGAAGCAAGGCCACAGAGAAGGGCTGCCGACACTCTATGCAGAGGTGTGGGAAGGTGACTTTAGAACTTACTCAGATTCGCAGACTACTTTTAGGACTCAGTCTTGTCGTTGCTTTACTTTCCGGTGGAGCTATATTTTATGTCAGTTCAGAAACTGCAGCAATTGACGCTCGTACTGTACAAGTTACCGCTTTTACTGCCAACCAAAAAGATGTCGTGGCGATGAAGAAAGAGTTCGGCGATCGCGGTTACGAAATCAGTACTTCCAATGTAAAGCACACTTTTCAGGTTCCCAATGGCTTCCATTTGGTCATGGACGGTATGGATAATGCAATGGTTAAAGCTTTAGGTCAAGCTTTAATTCAAAAAAACAATATTAGAAGTTTAGGCTTGGAGATTACCAATAACGGTACCGCTTTAAGAATCCGTAAAAAATTCCCTGACAAAAAGTCTGCTGAAAAATGTGCAGCTAAGATTAAGAAGGAAGATAGCTATAATTTTAAAGTTATTGAAGCTACTAAGGATAAAACTCAGACGGGTTTCCAATGTGTTATTGCCTCTATTCCTTCCATCGATTCAGATGAGGTGGTTAGTTACCTGGAGAGACATAAATTCTCCGATGTAGATTCTATTTACGAAGAAGTTGCTGCTCCGGGCGAGGTTGAAACTGACAGCGAAGCTTGAAAATATTGATTAATTTTTTGAGAATGGACGCCGACTGTATTTTTTGTGGTTGGCGTTTTTTTATCGACAAAAGCGATAAAATATCCGTTGACGGTTTGTATACTTGCTGAAGTCTGTTTTATTTAATGCTTGACTTTTATATATTCAGAAATGTATTATAGTGGCGCGAGCACGGAAAAGTCTGATTCGTCTGTTTGTTGTTTTCCCTGTTGGGTATTCACTTTAGTTTTTAGTTTGTAAAATGTTTGGTACGGTTTTTGCCTTCTTATGCAAAGACTTAAAGGATGCTTTACATTCCCACAGTCTTTTGTTTGTTTTGCTGGGGCCTGTTTTCGTCGTAGCTTTTTTTGCAAACATACTGAATGCCGAAGATCCTGTTTTTGTCAGGATTGGAGTTTGTGGTAATGTAAATTCCGGCTTGGTAAACAGTATGAAGTTTAACGGGGGATGCAGTGTTGTCTCTATTTCTGAGAGTTGGGAAAAACTGAAAGATGAAGTGCGCAGCAAAAAATTAGATTTGGCTGTCAATATATCGGCTGATTTTGATGAGGAGTTGCACAGTGATTCTTTTCCTGTCCTTGAATTGTGTGTTGATGAGAGCAGCTTAGCCAAATCTTTAGCTGCCCGCGAATTGGTTCGTACGGCTTTGCGTCAAATGGTCGGTCAGGAAATTCCTGCCGATATTAGAGTGACGAAAATTAACCCTTCCGACAGTAGCGGTGGTATGGCTTTGGCATTTTTGCCTATATGGATGGTTTTTACTTGTCTGGGAGCCTTTTCCGTAACTTCTTCCACTTTTGCAGAGGAGTTGGAAAATAAAACTATGAGCGCTGTGCTTTTGGCACCGGTAAGTTGGGCTGAAATTTTGGGAGGAAAAATCGCCAGCGGCTTTCTGTTAGCTTCTTTATCTACAGTATTGATGGCTGTGGTCGGTTGTGTTATAAAGACTTCGTTTCTTCCGCTTATTGTTTTAATTTGTATGGGAACGCTGATTTTTGCTATAGGTGGAATTATTTTAGGTGCATTGGTAAAGAGCCAATCTGCCTGCGGAGCTTTAAATTCGCTTATTTATTTGATACTTATAATGCCGGTGACTATGGCCGATTATAATGCTTTAATGCAAAAAATTGCCTATTTCCTACCGACTTGGTATTTGTATGATGGATTCTGTAAGTTGATATTTACTTCAGGATCTTGGACAGATATAGTACCTAATGTCGCTTATCTGTTTGTAGAATTTACAATATTCGCTGCGGTAGGGGTCGTAACTGTAAAAAAAATACGTTTGACCGTGTAAATAATATGATAGCGGTTATACCTACAGGGGAAAGTTTTGCGAGCAATATATATTATTTTTCAATGGAGAATCTATACGATAAGGGCAAGCTGCCACAAGGACAGACTTTAAGTTTATTTATACAAATAAAGCATTTACTTAAAAAGCAGGTTAAGCGAAGGAGTGTGTAAGTAGTATATGGCCAGTCTCACGTTTGAAATGTTGACTTCTTATAACAGAACTCAATTACAGGATATAATCCGCAATAATAATATAAAGTGTCCTAAGTTAAGTCGTCTTAAGCATGAAGATCTCATTGGTATCATTCTAGAAAATCAAGAACGTATTACGGTTCTGCCTGAAATTACTGAAGTCAAAGTTCGTCGTGGTCGTCGCCCTCAGTATTCTGCCGAACATAAAGCTATTATGAGCAAACCTCATGTTAGTGAGGCCGAAGCTAAGAGTGAATCTGTGGCTGAAGTACCGGTTGAAACAGTTTACCCCGAACCTGTTTTACCAAAAGTAGAAGACAATCAAGCAGAAAATGTCACTGCCACTTCTGATATCGCCTCTGGTGCCGATAGTAAGTATGTTAACCGACATCCTCGCCGAGAACGTGGAAAACAGCGACAGCAATATACTGTGCGTCAGCGTGAACTTTACAGTAATCGTTCTGTAGATAATGAAGTTAGTGAAGTGGAAGATTCTGTGGAGGAGGAAGTTAGACAGCCTGCCCGTTTGCGTCAGAATCCTTCCATTCCTCGTATCAGTATCGAAAGACAAGCTGATTTGCGTCGTAAAAATCGTATGCCCCAGTCGGTTGTGCGTCGCAATATTGAAGCAGACAATGATTATGATGATCTTGAAGATGACAGTTACAATCAGCAGCGTCAGGTAAAGTCTGTCTATATGGATGATATACGGTATGGTCGTCGCGAGTTGAATAATGCGTATGAACCTCGTCGAGTCAGCTATAACAGTGACAATAATTACAGCCGATATGACAGCAATTATTATGACGATTACGATTCTGACGATCAATATGATGATTTTATTGCCGAGCATGAGGAGTATGTTCCTATTGTCACCGGTATTTTAGATATACGGCAGCAAAATTATGGCTTTTTGCGTGGTTGTAGTTACAAACCTAGCGCCAATGATGTACATGTCGGTTATGCAACAATTAAAAAATATTCTTTGCGTGTCGGTGATAAAATTTGCGGTGTAGTTAGATCAACTAAACGTGGTGAGCGCTCTTACGATTTGGAGAAAATTATATCCATTAACGATTTACCTATAGATAAAGCTTGCCATCGTCCCTCTTTCGACGAGTTAGTGCCTATTTTCCCCAATGAGCGTTATAGCTTGGAAACTTCCAGCGGTGATATGACTGCTCGCATGATCGATCTTTTTGCTCCTATTGGTAAGGGACAGCGCTCTCTGATTGTTGCTCCCCCTAAAGCTGGCAAGACTATATGTTTGAAAAAGATTGCGGCTGGTATCTCTACCAACTATCCGGATACCGTTTTAATGGCTCTTTTAATTGATGAACGTCCGGAAGAAGTTACCGATATGGAACGTTCCATTAAAGGTGAAGTTGTAGCCTCAACTTTTGACGAAGAACCGGAAAGTCACGCCTTTATTACTCAATTGGTATTAGAAAGAGCCAGACGCTTAACTGAGTTGGGTAAAGATGTCGTCATCTTGTTCGATTCTCTGACCAGATTGGGACGAGCTTGTAATAACGCTACGCCCAATTCAGGACGTACTCTTTCCGGTGGGTTGGATATTTCGGCTTTGCGTATACCTAAGCATTTTTTTGGTTCAGCTCGCAAGTTTGAAAATGGTGGCAGTTTGACCATTGTAGCTACTGCCTTAATTGAAACCGGTTCGCGTATGGATGAAGTTATTTTTGAAGAGTTCAAAGGTACCGGTAATAATGAAATTTGTCTTTCTCGCAAACTGGCCGAGAGACGTATTTATCCTGCTATTGATATTAAGAAGAGCAGTACGCGTCACGATGAATATTTACAAGATGCCACAACTCTCTCGACTATGACACTTTTGAGACATACGCTGGATAGTTACTCAGGAGATCGCGACCCAACTATTGTTATGCTTGAGAATTTGAAGAAAACTACCGATAATCAGGACTTTTTGGGGCGTTTTAAAAAGAATAAGACCAAAGAACCTTCTGCTGTGAGTTCCGGTCAGACTGTGGGATAGAGTGGCAGATATTTGGCGGACAGTATAAATGAGCAAAGCGAATAATTCCAAAGGGAAAAATAAATATACTTCGTCGGCTGCTGGTAAGCATAAAAGTGCGGAAAAGCAGAGTAAAAAGACCTCAGTTCCGGTTGAAGCAGCCTGGGCCTTGATATGTTCTGACGAAGAAGGTCAATTTTGGGATGAACCTGGCTTGCGAGCCGCTGCCCGCAGCGGGATGACTATTCGTCCTCCGCAGCGTAATGAACTTTCGCCATTGCCGGATACGGCGCAGTTACAGTATTTGCCGGGTCGTTTGCCTTTGGCTTGGAAAGTAGGCGAAAGTACCGACAATGAGCCTTTGATCTGCGAAAATGCTTATGTTTTGGCTGCTCAGCTGCCTTCAGGTTGGACTAGAACTTTGTTACCGGCTTGGGAAGTTGAAGCCGGTTCTGAGCCCTTGCCTATTTTTGGCTATACAGCTGTATTTTCACATCATGGGCAGCTTTGGTGTGCCGCTGTGCAAACTGAAAATAATCCACGTTGGAATCCTTGTGTTTATGCTTTGCCTGAATTGGATACTTGTATAAGAGAAATAAAGGAACGCTTTCCCAACAATCGTTTGTTAGGCCAGTTGGAAATTTGCGCTAAAGAATATGGATGTTATAATGCGCAAAATATTTTTTATGGTCGTTGGGAAGGAGCTTCGCCCATTTCACCCCAATGCAATGCTGGTTGCCGCGGTTGTATTTCCAAGCAGCCGGAGGGAGCGCCACCTTCTCCTCAAATTCGTTTAAACTTTACTCCTTCGGTGGAAGAAATTGTAGAACTTGGACTTTTTCATATAGATCGAGCTGAGTATCCTATTTTTACTTTTGGTCAAGGATGTGAAGGTGAGCCTTTACTGCAAGCAGCTAGGGCTGCTGAAGCCGTTAAAATTATTCGTCAGCATACCGACAAAGGTACTTTGCATATGAATTCTAACGGTTCTTTACCACAAAGTGCTCTTAAGCTTTTTGAAGCCGGTCTCACTTCGATGCGCGTCTCTATGTGTTCGGCCAGAGAAGATACTTACAATGGCTATTATCAGCCGCGAGGTTATAAATTTGCTGATGTTTTACAAACTATTAAGCTGGGGCGCGAGCATGGTGTTTGGATTTCCGTCAATTTGCTTTTGCTTCCCGGTTTAACTGATACCCCTCGGGAAGTGGAATCTTTAGTAGAAATGTTTAACGATTTCGACGTTAATATGGTGCAATTGCGCAATTTAAATATCGATCCTGATTGGCTTTTTACTCAAATTGATCCGCCTGCTGAAAAAGCTATTGGAATTCCGACCTTTATTGAAATCTTGAAGCGGGAATGCCCCCGTTTACGTATCGGCTCTCACAATCCGGCTCGTGAGGAAATGGAGAGAAGCTGACAAGAAGCTGCAAGGCAAAATTAAACGGCATCAGTTTTGAGCGGAGTATAATATAAGAATAAGGATTGCCTAGTGATAGGGATGGGCAGTTCACATAGTAGGAAGTTCGGGCTTTTGGGTGGAATGATACCACGGCTTACTGCGCTTGCTGCCGTTTGTTTTCGTTCTTCTGAAAGAGAAGGCAGATTCGTTCTGTAAGCGGGCTTAAATTCTGCTAAGGAGCCGGGCAGTACATGACAATGGTCAGTGCGACTATCGGTCGCTACCACATTATAGAAGAGCTGGGACGAGGCGGAATGGGTGTCGTCTACAAAGGTCACGATCCTTTGTTGAACCGTTCTGTCGCTATTAAGATTCTCTCTCAGCAGCTAGTTGGCAATCCTGAGTGTAAAGATCGCTTTATTCGCGAAGCTCAGGCTGCGGCGCGTTTAAATCACCCCAATATTACTGCAATTTACGATATTAACGAGCATGAAGGCATTTATTTCTTAGTCTTCGAGTTTATTCAGGGCGTTTCGTTAGATAAGTACATGAAGGAGCATGGTCACCTCAGTGTGGAGGAGGCCTTGCAAATTTTTATTCCGGCCGCCCGTGCTTTAGATTATGCCCACCAGCATGGTATTGTTCACCGTGATGTCAAACCGGGCAATATTATGGTTACTGACAACGGCGACGTTAAGGTAGGTGACTTCGGTATTGCTTGGGTGGAGGCTTCTCAAACTCTCACCCAGCCTGGTCAGGTTATTGGCTCGTGTTTCTATTTCTCTCCTGAGCAAGCCCGCGGTGAAAAGGTTGATCGCCGTGCTGATATTTATTCTTTAGGTATCTTGCTTTACGAGATGATGGCCGGTCGTGTGCCTTTTATTGCCGACAACCTTCCCGCCGTTATTCAACTTCATTTAACTAAAGATCCTGAACCGCCTACAACTTACAATATGGCTATTCCGCGCAATGTGGAACAAGCTATTTTGCGTTGCTTAAAGAAAGATCCAGCTGAGCGTTATCAAACCGTTACTGATTTGATCAAGGATTTGCAAATCGAGGGTGTCGGTGAAGAATCCGGCAGTGTTAGTAAGATTAGTCCTTCCGAAGCAGCTCTGCACAATATTTTAGGCAATAACTATTACAAGCAGGGTAAATTGGACTTGGCTGTCATGGAGTGGAATAAAGCCACCGGCCTCGATCCTTACAACGCTTTAACTCACAACAATTTAGGTACGGCTCTGGATGGTATGGGCCGTTTGCGCGACGCTATTACCGAATATGGCAAGGCTGTCGACTTAAATCCTAACAACTTTGTGGCTCACTACAACTTAGGTTCGGCTCACTATCGCAATGGTGAAATTGAAGAATCTATTGAAGAATATCGTACAGTTACGGTTTTGAATCCCAAGTTCGCTCCTGCCTATTACAACTTAGGCAACGGTTATTTCCGTTTGGGTAAGCTCGATTCGGCTATTGAAGAGTGGCAAAAAGCTTTAATTCTCAATCCGCAGTTCGCTGAGGTTCTTTACAACTTGGGCAATGCCTACTATCGTAAGGGACGCAAAGAAGAGGCCAAAGATTATTGGAACAAAGCTTTGGAGCTTGATCCTCAATTTGCAATTGCTCTTTACAATATAGGCAGTATGCATATGGAGGACGGCGAGGTTGATAGCGCAGTTGAGTTGTGGCAAAAGTGTTTAGAAGTCAACCCCGAGTTTGCTGAAGCTAGGTACAATTTGGGCAATCTTCACTACGATCGGGGCGAAGTTGAATTGGCTATTCCTGAATGGGAAAAAGCTACTCAAGCCAAGTACGGTTTTTGGCAAGCTCACTATAATTTGGGTAATGCCTATTTCTATCTCTCGCAGTTTGACGAAGCTATCAATCAGTGGCAGAAGACCGTTCAATTTGAAGATCAGCACTGGCCGGCTCACTGGAATTTGGGCAACACCTATTATTACCAGCGTGCCCAAATTGAAGCAGCGGTGGTGGAATGGCAGAGGGTAGCCGGTATAAACAGTCGTTATTGGCAAGCTTATTACAACTTGGGCGAAGCCTATTTAGAGCAAGGCAAAATAGAGTTGGCTTGCTTGGAATGGGATAAGGTAGTACAGCTTAATCCTAAGTTCTGGCATGTCTATCATAACTTAGGTACGCTTTATTATCAGCGTGGCAAGTGGGACCAAGCCGTTGCTTACTGGACTAAGTCTGTAGCTTTGATGCTCTTCCCATGGTAGAATTAATCTAAATAGTTTCAATTTAGATTGTATATTGTGTTTTGCATCTAAAATCCTCAGAATGATTCTTGGTATAAAAGACATTCTGGGGATTTTTTCCGGTTTAAAGTTGTAGATTATAACTTACTGGTTAAATATAATAGTCCAAAAAACGCTCCCCCTCAGTCATATATCGATTAAGAAAATCTTGTAGAGTGTATTTAGCCAGTACGTCACGAAATTCCTGAGAGATTTGCCACCAAATATCTTTGGCCGGACATAAAACTGAGCGTTGGCAAAGGTTGTTCTTTTCTGTACAGCTGACTAAATTGAGTCTTCCTTCCATAACTTCGATAATATCTAAAAGTGTTATCTGTTGGGGAGATTTGGCTAAACGATAGCCGCCGCCGGCTCCGCGGATAGACTTAATAAAACCTGCTTTGCGCAAATCTATAATCAAATGGCTGATATATTTCTCCGATATACTCTGATTTTCGGCAATTTCACGTACCATGCGTGGTTTGGAAGCCAGATCATATAACGCTATATCTATTAAAATGCGCAAACCATAACGTCCGCGAGTAGAAATTTTCATAAATATAAACCCTTTCGGTTGTAGTAGGCTCCTTCCGCTGCCTTTTGGTGATGGGGGAGTTAATATGAGCCTCCAAACTCGGTTGGTTGTCTTATAATATACTACTTTTTTAGTCGTATTTTAAGTAGTAAGAATATTTTTTGTTGAATTTTTCGGAAATATTGAATGCCTTATCGTGGCAACTGACAAAGTTAAGTTGACTAAAATAGTAGTTTTTATTACACTACTCTTCGATAGTTAATGAGTTTTTAGGAGTAGTTTAGTCGTGAGTGAAAAAATTTACAGCAGCATCTTAGAAAAGATCGGATCTACGCCTTTAGTACGTATCAATAAACTTAATGAGGGCAGTGCGGAAGTTTTAGTCAAGGTGGAGTATTTCAATCCCGGCGGCAGTGTTAAAGATCGTGTCGGTCTGGCTATGATTGAAAAAGCTGAAAAAGAGGGTAAGCTTAAAGCAGGGGCTTTAATTATTGAGCCTACCAGCGGTAATACTGGTATCGGTTTAGCTTTGGCCGCAGCCGTCAAGGGCTATCGTTTAATTTTGACTATGCCTGATACTATGAGTATTGAGCGCAGAAAACTTTTGGCCGCTTATGGCGCCGAATTGGTTCTTACCGAAGGATCCCAAGGCATGAAAGGCGCTATTGAAAAAGCTGAAGAGTTAGTTAGTGAAAATCCTGGCTCTTTTATGCCTCAGCAATTTGACAATATGGCCAATCCTGAAATTCATAAACACTCTACCGCTTTGGAAATTTTGCGTGATACGGATGGTCATGTAGATGCATTTGTAGCCGGAGTAGGTACTGGCGGAACCCTTACAGGTGTAGGCGAAGTTCTGAAAAGTTATAACCCTCAGGCTAAGCTTTTTGCTGTTGAACCTTTCGACTCTCCAGTGCTTTCTGGAGGAAAACCGGGATCGCATAAAATTCAGGGTATTGGGGCCGGATTTATACCGGCAGTATTAAATACCAAAATTATTGATGAAATTATTAAAGTAACTGCCGAAGAGGCCGGTAAGGTTGCCCGTTTAGCAGCTTCTAAGGAGGGGCTGCTTATTGGTATAAGTTCTGGTGCTGCGCTCCACGGTGCCTTAGTGCTTAGCAAACGTTCTGAATTTAAAGGCAAGAGAATTGTAGCTCTGTTGCCAGATTGTGGTGAACGCTATTTGAGCAGTTGGCTTTTTGCTTAAAAGGGCTTAGCGATTTCAGTATTGGGAAGGCATATAAATATAGTTCGTAAACTCTAAAAGAGCGCTGCTTAGAAAAATTTTTACTAAGCTGCGCTCTTTAGTTTTTTCATATCGACGTAAAAATTGCTTTAGAAAGCAAATTCATCGCCATTTATATAGTAACTGAGCCACAAATTGCTTAAACGCTGTTGCAAGTAAGTTTGTGGCATACTGCGGTCGGAGAATAGTTCGTTAAAACCTTCTGTAGCGTATTGTTTTGCCAATTCGCAGCCGTTGAGAAGTTTTACAATAGCTAAAGAAGCGTCATAAATATTGCAGAACTTCAAGGTAAAGGCGTCGCCCTCAATATTCATACTCTGTTGGAAAGGAGTTGCCGTAGACAACAATTCTTTGATATAGCTGAACTGAGCAAATTTAGTGGCTTTGTAACAACGATCTACCAAGCTGAGTAATTCTTGGCTTGACTCTATGCTCCAAGCGTTCTGAATTTCTTCAGCCAGATTGTTGGGAATGGCAATTGATTTTTCTAAAGCTAAGGACAAAGAGCGTTTAAGTAAAGTGGAGCCAAAAACTAATGGATCGTATTCCGGCTGTTCAGTAATAGATTGTAAAGCTGTCTCTAATTCGAAGTAGCCTCGTTGTAAACTAAACAGAGCTCTGGCGGCAAAGAAAGTCTGCTGAGCTAAGTTAAAGTTGGCAACGATTTTATTGTTAAAGTAGAGATGCGGCTCTTTGGCTTTGCTGTAACTTAAGTACATACAAGGGCCGTCAAAGAAATGAATTTTTAAGCGGTCCTTACGGAAGATACGTTTATTTAATGCTCCAACCACGTTGAGCAAATCTTGTACTTCGGAATCTTGACGAGTGTTGATATTACTCAGCTCGGCTAATTTGGCTTCGGGGACGTAAGTATTGATTCGCTTGGGCATAACCAAATAATTGAGCCATTCGACTATTTGGTCTAGATCAAAATCTACGGAGGAGCGAATGATCGATTGAGATAACTTGTTGATTTGCTTGGGACGAGTGCAGGCACGATCTCGCTCGGAAATTTGATCTGGTTTCCAAGTCATTTTGTAAATAAAATCGATTACATGATCTTGGAACTTGGTTTGAGTACCATCCAAAATAGATTTGAAAGTGTTGTTAAATTCTTGGGCTCGCTTGTCAGACAAAGTGCGATTGGGCACTTCTGTATTTCTTACCAACTGATCGCCGATAGAATCACCACGGTCAACGCCTGACTCTATTTCTAAGTGTTCGTCCTCATCGTCTTCGTCGTCATAACTTTCTGTCTCCTCTTCCTTAGAGCTGGCTTCAGTTGTTGCCTTTTCTCCGGCTTCAGTTTCTTCCTTGGCTTTAACTTCCGCCTCTAACTCAGTAGCTATAGCTTCAGGCTCTGTCGAAGCTTCGGTCCCTGCTTGACTTTGATTCTTTTCGACCTGGGCCTCAGGAGCTGTATCTTCTGTTGGCTGCTCTTCTGTGCTTTCCGGCTCTTCGTATTCGTAATTGGCAAAGATACTTAATTCGGGCATCTCTTCCTGAGCGTCATCTTGTTCGTCTTCAGCTTTTGTGGTTTCAGAAGTAGAAATCAATTCTTCTTGGGAGTTTGACTCTTCAATATCTTCCTGTTTGGTTTGTTCCTGATGAATGAGGCTGTCTTTTTTTAACTCTTGAGTCTCTTGCTCTTCGGTTTGAATAATTGAAGTCGATTCTTGATTGTCTAAATTGACTTTTGCCGAAGAGGAAATGGCAGTAGTTTTAGCTGGTCCACTTAAAGCTGCTTTCAACTCGGGGCCAATTTCACTGACAGTGGCACAAATGTTGTGAATGCGCTCTTGCAAATCTTTAACCATAGCTTCGTTACGACACAAGCGCAGAGCCGGAGAAATAATGGAAGCAGCTGCTTTTTGTATCTGTTCCGGAGTAGCGGAAGCCAAGTTCTTGTCTTCTGCACCTACCAAGCGACAGGCACGACCGAAGATTACTTGGCCGGCGGTGCCTAAAAGTTCGTGTAAAACATTCTTTAATTGCAGCAGAGGAGGAGTGTTTTTTGGATCTTCCTGCTCTTCTGGCTTACTGATATAAGCTTCAAGAGATTCGAGAGCAGCTACGTGACGGGCGTTGGAAGCCTGAGCTTGGGAAAGCAGCTCTTGTAAATTGGCAATAGTAGCCAAATGACGGTCTATTTGTTGTTTAAGATCGAGACACTCTTCTTGAGATTGCTTGAGATTAGCTTGCAATTCTGCTTCTAAAGCAAGTAATTCTTCAATACGGGAATCTGATTTTTGAGCATGTTCTGTTTCTTGGCTAAGCTGCGCTTTCAAATCAGTTATAGTCTTATTGAGAGCGGCTGCCTCGTGGTTGAGGCGCTCTATTTGACTGTTGCGCTGGGCGACTACATCATTTAGTTCATCAATTTGTCCTAACTGAATGGCTAAATCGACGTTTTGCTCTGAAACTGAGACCAGCTCCTGCTTTAAATGTTGAATTTCGGCACGGAGTTGTTCATATATTTTAAAACTGACTGCTCCGGGTTCGGTAATGCTGTTTTTTTCTTGTGAAGAAAGAAGAGAATCCATAAATAAACCTTTCGTCGCTAAAAGCTGCTGGAAAGGCAGACTTCTATGCCGATTGGAAGCGATCCCGTTTTAATTTCATGTTTTTATAGGTAAAAATTGGGCAAGAAGTTGGATAAAGCTAAAGTTATATATTTTTTTCACAGCCAAACAAAAAAAAGGCACCTTACACTTCTTGGTGAAGTTGGGGCCTTTTATCACAACGTTGGATTGGCTGCAAAATTTTCCTAAAACGGACTCTCACCCTGGATAGGGGAATCGGGAGGCTTTACGCCTACAATCTCAGAAACGATGACCTGGAATTGGTAAATCCACTCTTCAACTGCTTCATCAATCTCTTTTTGTAATTTCTTGAGCTCTTGAGGATCTTCGCAAGATTTTATCTGAGGTCTATAATCGTCTATCTTATGAGCTAGTTTTACAAAGCGATCACGAACTTCTACGTCGGGATGGCGGCCGACTATATCCATAACTAATCTATTCTGATTCTCTGTCAGCTCTTCGATACGGCGTTTTATCTCTCCGGCTTGAACAAAATTGTAAGCCGAAGCCTGCATACGCGCATGTTGTTCGATTTGATGGCTTATTTCAGCAAGCTTGCGTAACTGAGCGAATACGTCTTCGTTGCCGCTTGCCGGATTGGTCTGACCGGTAACAGGACTGTCTGCCATAATTCTCCCACACAGAAATAGTTTTACTTTCCGTTTGCTTCTGCCCGATAGCCGAACAAAGTGCTAGAAAAGAAAAAACCAAGCTCCCTTCGCCAGCATTACCCGGATCAGGTTCTAAGGGTAGACAGCTTACGCCGCCATCTCAGCCGGAGAACACCGACTCCCCTGCCTGGTGAATGCTTCATTCTATTGCTAGTGACAAAATCCTTTTGGGTCATTTATAAAAAATAGTTATTTTAGTTTTAACTTCAAGTAAGCTGTGTCAAGGGTTTAGTTACTTTTTTGGCAGGAGCCTTTTTTTTCTGTGTTAAAAATAGTACGGGGATTGGTTGCCGTTGCTGGGGGAGCGGAGAAAAAATATTTTTGTTCTCCTTCTGGATAGGAGCAAATTTCGGTTGCCGAGTAAAGTTAAAGCAAATATTCTTTTAGCGTAGGGGTATAGTTATATTGTCAGCCAACTGGCCTAATAATTTGAATAACCAAAATAAGCAGAATGATAGCTTTGTGCTTAAAGGCCAAGATAAGGCTGAGCATACCGATAGTTGCTGCGCAGAGCACTTTTTGCCCTTAGAAGTTGCACCGGACAAGATTCATCGTTTGATTCATCCTAATGGAGCCAGTTGCGAAGCTGATAGCCTTTGTTGGGAATGCTTTCAAGATGCATTAGTTTACGCCGAGGCTGCTCAGCGTGAGCCTATATATGCCGAGGCTGCTGCTAAACTTGGAATGAGCCCTTTAGAGCTGGCAGCGCGTGATTTTTTTACGCCTCCTGAGATTACTCGCATAGATTTATCTAAATACAATGGCCGCAAAGGCGATATAATTGAAATAACCGCCTTTGATACAGTTAAAGTTTGTGAAGTAGGCGTATTGATTATCGACGAACAATGTAAACTTATAGAGCTTGGACAAGCCGTTTACACTCAGGGTAATATCTGGATTTATAAGGCTGTAAAATATTCTCAGGCTCCCTCGGTGATAGTTATTGCCGACGCTCAGGATTTGCCCGGTCATTTGTCAGAAAAGCGCAGTTGTAAAAAATTAAAGAGGGGTCGCTATCGTTAAGTAAAAAGCGGCTGTGATAAGATACTTTGTCAAGAAAACAGAGGAGAGGTAAAGTACTTTTATGGATTTCGCGTACCATGTGGTTTTGGTTACTGTTTCATCTACTTCCGAAGCAAAATCCATTGCTCATCATGTATTGGAGGAGCGTTTGGCTGCCTGTGTAAATTTGGTGCCTAAAATTTCCTCTATATATTGGTGGGAAGGTAAAATTGAAGAATGTCGTGAGACACTCATGTTTATGAAAACCAGGCAGGATAAGCTGGATAAATTGATTTCTGCTATAAAACAGCTTCATTCTTACGATATCCCGGAAATAATTTCTCTGCCGTTGGGAAAAAGCAGCGAAGATTACTTGCGCTGGATTGATACTTCCATGGCTCAGCTCCAAGCTCAGGACGGACAATGTAATGGCTGACGATAATAAAGTTTCCCTTGCCGAGGGCGAACCCAAAACTTTGACGGCTTTCAGTCTTTCCGCTTGGATGAAAATCGCCATTATGGCTGCTTTGTCCCTTTTGCTTATGCTGGCTGTCAGGGTGCCCATTGTGCCCGTTGCTCCGTTTTTAACTTTTGATTTTGCCGAAGTACCGGCTTTAATTTTGGCTTTTGCGCTTGGTCCTTGGGCAGGAGCTGTAGTTGTGGCCATTAAGTGTGCACTCTTTATGTTTATAAATTTCCATCCCTTGGAACTTATAGGTGTACCTGCCAATTTAATTACCGGTTTAGTTTTGGTTTGTTCTTCTTCCAGTTTTTACAATATCGCCGGAGGAGAAGAGTTCTCTTATAAACGCCTTTGTTTGGCTATGGTATTGGGATCTCTAATTACCGTTGCGGTTATGTTGCCTGTTAATTTTGGCATATATTTTCTGCTCAGAGAACTTTTTGCAGAGTTTGTGCCTATGTCTATGGGCAGTTATTTAA
Organism: uncultured bacterium; assembly: GCA_934621605.1. GTDB lineage: Bacteria > Vulcanimicrobiota > Xenobia > Xenobiales > Xenobiaceae > Bruticola. Next base: position 51,931 of record CAKTUZ010000006.1, read on the forward strand.
TCGGTGCTATTTTGCCTTTTAATGCGGTAAAATGTTTCCTCACTTGTACGGCGGCTGGAGCTTGTATGCGTCGTTTCAGTTCATTATTGGGCCGCTAAATAAGAACGCAACCATAGTCAGCCGCCAAAGGTAATTTTTTTCAGGAGATGGCCGCGTTGAGAATGTGAAGCGGTTCCATCTTCCTCGGGGTAGATTTAGATTGCTAGAACGAGTATACGCTCTGTTGCGTGACGTCACTTATTGGGATTTTATCGACGTCATTTTAGTCTCAGTATTTTTTTACTATGTATTGTTACTCATAAAGGGCACGCGTGCTTTGCAAATTTTGCAGGGAATCGGCGCTCTTTTGCTGCTGCAGGGTTTGGCTTATTTTACCAGATTGCAGACTCTCAGCTATATTTTGAACGGTATCTTGGTCTCAACATTGGTGGCCTTGCCGGTTGTTTTCCAACCGGAATTGCGTCGCGCTTTAACCAGGTTGGGGCAGCGTGGCCTTATTTCTTCCAATGGCATAAGTGAAATCCGCCAGGAAGAGTTAAAGCGCATAATCGATGAGATAGCCTTAGCTGCCTATAATCTGTCCACTACTCGCTTCGGAGCTCTTATCGTTTTGGAACAAGAGACAGGTTTGCAGGAAGTTGTAGAAACTGGTCAGATTGTGGACGGTTTTATTTCCGCTAAACTTTTGCAAACTATCTTCCGTCCCAAAACGCCTTTGCATGATGGAGCTGTTGTTATTCGTGACGGTCGTCTCCTGGCTGGAGCTTGCTATTTACCTTTGACCGATTCTGTAGTTGACTCTCGTTTCGGCACACGCCACCGAGCCGCTATCGGTATTACCGAGCAGAGTGACGCTGTGGTTGTAGTCGTTTCTGAAGAGACCGGGGAAATACGTATTGCTAAAGATGGTGCTTTTAGTCAGCCTATGATTGAAGAGGCTCAAGTGCGCAAGGCTTTGGCTCGAGAGCTTGTGAGCGAATTGAATAAGGAAAAGCATAAAAAATTTACCGCTTTCAACTTGTTCCGCACTATCGGCGACGCCATAGGAGGTAACGACTAAATGTGGTCTCGTTTGCGCAATAATTTCGGACTAAAAATGTTGGCCTTTCTTTTGGCTGTTGTGACGGCTATGCTAGTCAAGACTTTAGCTAAGCCTATAAGCGAGCTGCCTGCCCAGCGTGTTTATACCAAACCTATTGATATTTTGGCACCTAGTGATAACGAATTAATAAGTTCGGTTAATCCTCGAGAAGTAACTGTAACTATTAGCGGCACCAAAAATGTTATTGATCGCATAGACCCCAAACTCATATCTGTAGTAGTGGACTTGAGTAAACGCAATAAGCCCGGTACCAGTTTGGAAGTGGTAGATGCCATGGCTCCCGGAGGAGCGGAAGTTTCTCAAGTTGAGCCCAGTCACGTTTGGGCTTCTGTGTCACAGCGCACTTTTGCCAGCGTGCCTGTAAAAATAAACTTAGTGGGCAAACCTAGTGATAGTTGTCGTTTGGAAAATCCTATGGTGGAGCCTTCAAAAGTGCGTATTGTCGGCAGTATGGAAGATGTAGATAAGGTCGCTTGTGTTTCGGTACCTATTTCTATCTCCGGCATAAATTCTAGTTTCAGTACTAAAGCTGTCACCTTAAATGCCATTGATGTCAACGGTAATAAAGTAAATGATGTAGAAATTTATACCAATAGTGTTTTCGTAACTATTCCAGCCTATCCGGTGCGTAAAGTAAAAATAGATTTAAATAATATCGCCGTTAAAAGTCGCAGCGGAGAAGATTATCAAGTCTTTGTTTCTCCCGAAGAAGTTTATCTGGGTGGTGATGATATTGATAAAATCACTTTTGATTCGCTGGAAGTTGAACATTGCATATTAAAGTATGAAGGTAAGACGACCAGTCAAAAAGTTAAGCTTATATTACCTAGTAAGTATCGAGTTCAAGAACTACCACAAAACAGCGTTACCGTTACCGTCACGCCGAAGGTGAAGTCCGAGGCGCTAGAATCTTCTGGTGGTCAGGAGGAAACTCGCTTTTAAACTGACGATTTGTGTGGGATGCTTTTAGATTTGTTGCTGTCGCGGAGGCGGAGATGGGCTTGGGGCAGGGATAAGTCTTTGAAGTATGGAAGACGCTGGCTTCAAATTTGAGGTGGCAGGAACAGTTTTTCGTTTAAGTTTTTGTCGGCTTGAATACGCAGACAAAAAGAGCGGGAAATAGATAGTCGTGCTCTTTCAAAGCAAAGAAATGTGAGAATATAATCTAGTTATGGCGCGTTTATTTGGCACTGATGGAATTCGTGGTCGGGCAAATGATAATCTTACTCCGGAATTAGCTTTTAGAGTAGGTAGAGCTCATGGTTGCTTAGTTAAAGAACAGTTTAAGGGTGATGATGCTGAGCAAACTTGTAAAAGACCTGTAATTGCAGTCGGCAGAGATACCCGCACCAGCGGGCAGCTTTTACAATATAGTTATGTTTGTGGCTTAATAAGCTCCGGAGTTAATGCTTTATGTTTGGAAGTTATTCCCACTCCCGGAGTCGCTTGGGCTATTCGCCGTTACGATACTCAAGGCGGTTGCGTTATTTCTGCCAGTCATAATCCGTTTTATGATAATGGTTTGAAGTTGATCGGAGCGGACGGCTACAAGCTTAGCGATGAACAAGAAGATGAACTGGAAGAACTTATTGCCAAAGCTGAGGAATTGCCTCGCGCCATTGAAGGCAATATCGGCGCAATTATCGACGGTCGGGAAGCACAGCGCGAATATGCTAATTATGTTGCCGGAATTGCTAAAATAAATTTAGAGGGGTTAAATATCGTTCTGGATTGTGCCAATGGCGCCTCTTCTGCTCTGGCTGAAGATATTTTCCGCAGTCTCGGAGCTGGGGTGACGTTGTTGCATAGTCATCCTAACGGTACCAACATTAATAACCAATGCGGTTCCACTCACCCTGAGTCTTTGCAAAGCGTAGTAGTTAGCTTAGGCGCCGATTTTGGTCTTTGCTTTGATGGTGACGCCGATCGCTGTTTGGCTTGTGACGAAAAAGGTCAAATGATCGACGGCGATCATATGTTATTGCTTTTTGGCAAATGGTTAGATAAAGACGGTAAACTCTCCGGTAAGCGTATTGTCACTACTGTGATGGCTAATTTGGGCTTAGAAGAAGCTTGCCGGGCTAATGGGTTTAATATGGTTCGTACGGCTGTGGGCGATCGTTATGTTTTAGAAGAGATGCGCCGTTCTGGTTCTGTTTTAGGCGGTGAACAGTCTGGACATATTATCCTCTTGGATTATGCCACTACTGGTGACGGTTTAGTTACTGGCGTGATGCTCAGTCAAATTATTAAAGATAGCGGTGAACCTCTCTCCGAACTTTCTAAAGCGGTGGAGAAAAAACCTCAGTATATGGTCAACGTTAAAGTAAAGGATAAACATACCTGGAATTCACATCAGCGTGTCAATGAGGCCGTGAAAGTTGTGGAAGAAAAACTTAAAGGAAAAGGTCGGTTGTTGGTTCGTCCTTCTGGAACTGAAAATCTGATTAGAGTTATGGCTGAGGGCCCTTCCTTGCCTGAGTTGAAAGGATTAGTAGACAGCATCTGTCAAGTTGTGGCTGAGTGTTGCTCTTGTTAAAGTTATGGCTGAAAAACGCACAGATACTTTCAATGAATTGCTTGACGAAACCATAGAACGGTTGGAAGCTCAACTTAAGTTTATGCGTCGGCAAAAATCTGCTTTGTCGGTCGCTGATGGTAGTGCTAAAGTTTCGGTTTGCTTAGCGCATTGGGAAGCTTGTCCTTCGGCTGCTGGGCTTTTGCCTAACTTGCGTACGCAATTGGATCGGAAATTGGCTGAATCGATGACTGCTTTTTGGCAGGAATTGTCAGACGAAGTTTCTGCTCGAGGCCTGGCATGTGCTTCTTTGACGGAGTTAATTTGTTCTATGGCTGAGCAAGAATATGATTATGCTAATCCAATTTCAATTAAGATCGGCGTTTTTACTTTAGTGATCGATTTTGTTGCCGACAGCGTTGGTTTTTACATTGGCGGAGTGGTGGCAGCTAAGCCTTGTACGTTGTCTCCATCTTCTGTGGTCGAAAATTTGTGCAAATTGGAGTTGGAACTTAAGGAGAAGCGAACTGTTCCTCGTTTGGCTCTAATGCGTTTAGTTACGGCGGCCTCGGTTTTGTCGGCTGAACGGATGGACTTTACTTTAGAAGAGTTGTGGCCGATTGTGCACAGCATAGGTTTGGTAGCTGGAAACTTCGGCCGTCACCCAAGCAAAGCCAATTTGAACAGCTACACTAAAGCTCAGTTTATGTACGATACGGTTCAAGCCTTTGGAGACATATTGCATAAGAACATTGAAAGCAATGCCGTTGTTTTGGAAGGAAGCTTAGATAATTTCAGCCTCGAGAGTAAAGTCAAAATTCTGCGCAATGGAGCGTCAAATGACAAATAACGACCTTATTGCAAATTTTTCCGGTTCTTGGGAAGAAGCGGAGCTGATTATAAACAAGGTACATACGGGATCGGCTGCGGATATTGAGGCTGGTAAGTCATTGCTGGAAGCTTTGGGGCGCTGTAAGCGCAGTTGCAATTTGGCTAATTTAGCTCGTTTGGCTCAGGCTTCTCGCCACTGGGAAGAACGTCGAGTGCTAGAAACTTGGTCTCTTTATAGTAAAAAAATAGAGCAAGTCAGGGTTTGGGCTCTAAAAGAAGCCGAAGTCGCTTTTCGTAAGAATTTTAAGTCTAAAGCTGCTCAGAGCCGTTGGGAAGTTCGTTGTGTAGGCTCGGAACCGTTGGAATTTAAGGTCGGCCCCTTTGCCTTGCGTCCTCAATTTGCCAGTGGTACCTTTAGTTTGGCCTATGCGCGAGTTCTGATCGCTGACAATTTGCCTTTGGATGCCGATTTGATCTTTAACACTTTGGAAGAGCAAACGATTGCTTTGAATGAAGGTGGCTATAAGGCGCCTTTGCCTGAAGGCATGTCTGCGGAAAGTACCGAGGGACAAGAGCGTTTTTGTCAGGAAATGTTCGCTGATATTTGGATGGCTTATAAAATTATGCTGCGTTGTCGTCGTAAGGGGGTTGGCGATCGGGTTCCTTTACGCGATATTTGGGCTGTTTTGGCCGTGTTGCGCCAAAACAGCGAATTTATCGAAAATGGTTTGCCTTCTGCTTTCAGAGAATATTCGCGGGTTCAGTTTTGCTGGGATATTGTGCGGTTGCGTCGCTGCGGAGGCTTACAACGTCGCGGTTTGCGTTTAAATTTAAGTACGGCCACTATAGGTACGACCAAAAATAAAGAGCAAGTTTTTTGGCTTGATGACGGCGTTGGCAGCGGTCAGTACTATTTATCGCTCTGGTTCCAAAATAAGGAGTAATTGCTTTGCCTAACAGTTTTATGACTGAACCGGAAGCTCAGCCTTCTGAGTTTCTGGCTTCCGAAATAATTGAACGTATGGGATCTTTGGGGCTTCCCCCTGAGCATGGTATCGAGTTTGTTACTGTTGGGCTCGATGAGCCGCTAAAAATATTGGATGAGCATTACTTAAAAGCTATGGAAAGAGGCGGTCGTGGTTCCGCTTTTAAGCTTATTAAGGGCTCTTTCGGCGCCGGTAAAACCCATTTCCTTACTTGCTTGCGCAATTTGGCTTGGAAGCGTGGCTTTTTGGCCTCACTGGTGGAACTGTCCTTAAAAGGTTGTAATCTAGGGGATGCTTCGGCTGTTTATCGAGCTTTGGCTAACGGGTTGGCTCAGGCCCCTGAAGATAGTGAAAGTTTTGAAAACATTTCCGGATTGGGCAATATCATTCGTTGCTGGGCTGCAAATTTCGATGATGCGGAAGAACGCAAAAAATGGTTAGCTAAGGCAAGAATAAGCAATTTCGCCAATAATAATTACAAACTGGTCTTCTTGCGTTTTGTCAAGAGTTTATGGGAGGATGAAGAAGAATTGGCTGACGCCTGTGAAATGTGGTTGTTGGGCAGTTCGGCCAAAAAGCTTAAGTTGGGCCTTATTACCATCCCCGAAAATATTTGTGAACAAAATGCTTCTTCCATGCTGGCTTGTTTAATTAAGGCGGTAACTTTATTGGGCTTTTCCGGGATCGCTGCTCTTTTCGATGAAGTGGATCGCTTGGCTTCGGGCACTAAAAGAGAGAAGAAAAACGTTGTCGATAATATGCGTCAGATTGTCGATATGTGCGGCAGCAGGCGTTTGCCTGGATTTTTTTGGGCTTTTGCTGTTCCCCCCGAATTTATCAGCGACGTTATTGCCGAATATCCGGCTTTGCAACAGCGTTTAAATAGTCCTTTGCCTTTCTCTCCGGCTAGTCCTCAAGTACCCACTATTGATGTTGCCGCTTCCGAGTTGAAACCGTACGATTTTTTCAAAGCTTTAGGTCAAAAAATCCTCCATGTGGCGGCTATTGCTTGGAATTGGTCTTATACAGCGGCTATACAAGAGAAAAATTTGGATGATTTGGTAACTGAATATCTGTCGATGAATTTTGATGCCGGTCAGCGCCGCAATTTTGTGAAGCAATGGATAGCCTTCTTACAATTAGAGTACAATTGCGGTGAAGGTACTACCGATATTGAAACTTTGTGCAGACAGCAAGACAGCGCCGAGATAATGGAGAGCGAAGATTTTGCAGACTTCTAAGAGCGGGCCCGAAAATAGCGGCGCCAGAGTGTTGGTTGTCGGCGATAACGTTGCCCATGAGTGTTATGGCACCGGTCGAGTAGTGCGCCTTTTGGAGAACGGCAGTTATTTTATCAATTTCTTTATTACTAATGCCAATCAGTGTTGCCGTTTTGACGAATTGAGGTATCTATCGCCCAACGGTTCGGTTATGTCTGTGGCTCCGCCTCGTTTGCGTTTTTCCCGTTATGGACGTCAGTTATGGGAAGGTAGAGGACCACGTGGGGTTGAGGCTTTACCGGAAGGTGAAGAAGGTCAGTTTGTGGCTTTGCGCATTCTGGAGGCTATGCGTACTGGTGTAGTAGGTGAGAGGGTAGAACTTTATACCATAGGGCGCAGTCTGGAAATGGAGATGGTAAGTTACGACTTAGCCAATCTCGATGAGGGGGCTGTGCGTGTATTTTTGGGCGATTATGGTGCCGGAAAAACGCATATGCTCGAATGTATTGAGGCCAAAGCTTTAAGCAAAAAATGTTTGACCGCTCGCATAGCTCTCAATAGTAAAGATGTTAGTCCGGGCAATCCGCAGCGAGTTTATCGGGCGCTTATTCTCAATTTAAATTATCCCGATCACGACGGTAAATACGGTTTATTGCCGCTTTTTCGCGAGGCTCGTCGTCTCAACCTTATTGAAGGTTGGTTGCGCAGTGAGAATTTTCATACTTATCTTAGTCCGGCTCTTTATTATTTTAATCGCTATTCCGAAAATTTAGAGGCTTGGGCAGGCGAGAGCGGCAAGCAAAATGAACTTAACAATCAGGAAGCTGTAGTTCGCCATATGATCGATTGGTTGGAAGGTCAAGAAGCTCGTGAACTTACCGATAAATTTAATTTGTCGCTACAAAAGGCCTTTCCCGGCACTCCTTCAATTTATAAATTCCCTGCCTTAAAAGATTATCGTACTTTTGGTCATATTTATGCCAATATTTTGAGCGGTATTTCTTATTTAGCTCGCCAAGTAGGCTATAGCGGTTTGGTTTTGCTTCTTGATGAAGCTGAAATGTATAACATCCTTTCCAGTCGGGATCGCACTTATGCTGATCAGTTATTCGGCTATTATTCGGCTTTAGCTTTAGGAACTCAGAAAGTTCTCAGCGTACAAAAATTCCCACGTGGCGGTCATCCTAATCACAGAACAATTCCGGTTACTTACAATCCTGGCAGTGGAGAGTATAAAAGCGGTGTCTATTGTGTTTTTGCCATGACTATGGATAATGGCGGTGGTTTAGTTACACTCAAAGACCAGCTCAATGAAGATGCTTTTATAGAACTTAATCCTCTAAGTAACAGCGATTATCAGCGCCTTTGTTCTGTAATTATCGATATGTATCGTCGGGCTTATCCCAGCTTTATTTGTGACGACAAGGCGGCCAACTACATGGGACAGGTCGTTTATACTGCCATGGAGCGCGGAGCTATCAGCGGTTCCCGTCAATTGCTGCGCTGTATTTTGGAACTTTTGGACTATTCGCGTCTGTGCCGTGAAGATATAGGGGCTTATGTTCATGAAATGATGGAACATATTAAACTTGGCGCAGCGGTCAACAATTTATCTGTTCATTCTGAATCTGAGGTTGTAGCTGACATCGGAGCCGACTATGAAGCCGGTAACGACTCTTCTGTAGAAATTGCCAATTATTCCTCAGAAGAAGAAATAGCTGATGATAATTACGATTTCTAAAATTACTTGAATCGGAATATGTGTGAAAAGAGGAGTTTAAACTATGTTTTTCCCCGACAGCAAAGGTTCTCTTTCTCAAAGTTTAGCCAGGGAAATAATTGACTGTATGGGGGAAAATGGTCAGCCTCCGGAATGTGGTTTGGAGTTTGTGACCGTAGGGCTCGCTTCATATCTGGAAATTATAGAAAAAGAGTATTTGCAACGATTGTTGGGAAAGGCCGGCGGCTCGGCTTTTCGTTTGGTGCAGGGAAGTTATGGCGCCGGCAAGACCCACTTCTTGGGGTGCGTGCGTTCTATTGCGCAACGTTTGGGCTTTTTGACTTGCTCGGTGAATTTATCTCCGGCCGAGTGTCCTTACGAGGATGCTTTGCGTGTTTATAAGGCGGCTTTTAACAATATTGCTTTGCATTTGGAAAAACAGGCTGATGTTGACGGAAAAGAATGGGGCGGCCAGATAGTCGGTTTTACCAATATTTTGCGTTTAGTGGCCAATGGTCGGTTGCCTTGTACTTTTTCGGGGAAATTAGATGATGTGCCCGTAGAAAATTACACTTTTAGGCGAGTTTGCCAGCGTTTTCTTTCTGCTTGTCGTTCTGGAAACGAGGAAGAAGAACTGGTTTTGGATCGTTGGTTAGCCGGAGATGCTGTTTTCGATAGGGATATTTTGCGCAATTTCGGAGTTTTTGATGATATTGCGTCTAATAACGCTTTTCCGGTTATGCGTTCCATGATAAGTATTTTGATCGCTTTGGGGTTTCCTGGGGTAATTTTTCTATTTGATGAAGTCGATATGCATATTTCCAGCGTGTCGCAGCGTCATTTGCAAGCTATTGGAGATAATTTGCGCCAGTTGATCGATTTATGTGCCAGCTCCAGATTGCCTAGAGTTATGTTCTTTTACGCTGTGCCGCCTGAATTTATGAGCTTAAATGTAACTTCTTATCCGGCCTTACAACAGCGTTTAGAGCGTCCTTTGCATATGTCTAAGTCTAGTCCGCAATCTGTAGTCATTGATTTAGAGAGAGCTATGGAAGATGACGGCAGTTTTTTCAAAATTTTGGGGCAAAAATTGGCCGATGTTGCTGTTATTGCTTGGAATTGGCAAAATTTTGACATTAAGCGCTGTCAGGCTGATTTAAAAACTTTTGTCAATTTTATGTTAGAACATGTTTTTACGGGCGGATATCGCATGTTTGTTAAGTTCTGGATTGCTCTTTTACATAATTGGTATGAAAACGGACAGCAACCCCTCGATGAAGATATGTTACAGAGGATGCTTTAATAAGCTGTGCGTTGAGTGAAAAAATAATAATGGATTCTGCTGCTTTATATAGAGTCAAGTGTCGCCGTATGCTCGAACGTCTCAGCCGAGTTAGAGGCGCTTTTTACGGCAGTTTTTATAAGCCCCGTCAAATTCAATTTGACGCTATTGAGCCTATTATGCAAGGGCGCAATGTTGTGCTCAGTTCGTGTACGGCTTCTGGTAAAACTGAGGCTTATCTGGCGCCTTTAACCGAACGTTGGTTGGAACCTATGCGTGCTGGCAAATTGTGTCTTTTAATTATTTGCCCTACAAGAGCTTTGGCCAATGATTTGGTTAAGCGGATTTCTGTGCCTTTAAGTCGCTGTTCGATTAGCGTTTTGTTGCGTACTGGCGATCATCCTAATCCTCTTAAGGATAAAAAAGTTGGCGTTTTGGTAACTACGTTGGAATCTTTGGATTCTCTGTTGTGTCGTTGGGCTGTACAACTTCTCGATGTGAAGGCTGTAGTTTTTGAAGAATTGCACGTGGCTGAAGGAACGGCACGAGGAGATCAGTTGTCCGTTTTGGCTGAGCGCTTGGATGTTTTGCTGCATTGTGCTAAAGCCACTCAGATCGCCGGTACTTTAGGAAATTTGGGGCTGAGTTTGCAGCGGTTAGCAGTAACGGCTACGCCCGGTAATGCCGAAGTTATCAATCAAAAATATTTGGCCGGTCAGGCTGTTGTGGTAGAAAATAAACAGGGCGTTAATTTTGAAGTTGATTACTGTCGCCCCTATGATGAAGATACCATTAGCTCTACTGACGCTAAGCAAGCCAGAGCTATAGCTTTTTTGCGCTCTTGTATAAAGTATTGTCGTCAAAATGATTGTCAAAAAATGTTGGTCTTTGTTAAGTCGCGAGCTGAGGCCGAACTTTTGGCCTCATCAAAAGGTTATATCTCCGATAATCCTTTCGGCAATGCTGTTTTCTCCCATCATAGTAGTTTAGGTACCGAACAGCGCGAGAAAGTGGAGAAAAATTTTGCTGCTTATCAGAAGGCCATTTGCTTTGCTACGTCTACTTTAGAAGTCGGTATCGATATCGGTGATGTGGATGCTGTGGCTTTAACCGCACCTCCAATGGATGTAAATGCTTTTTTGCAGCGGGTTGGTCGCAGTGGCAGACGTGGACAAACTCCGAAAGTACTTTGCCTTTATGAAACCAATTTTGAAAAAGCTCAATATGAACATTTGGTGGGAGCTGCCCAAGTTGGGACACTTTTCAGCGATCATCCTCCTTTTTTAAGTTCGGTATTGATTCAGCAATCAGCCTCTCTGGTATGTCAGAGTGCAGCTGATATGATTAGTAAGTCTTCTTTGCACAATCGCTTGCCTGCTTATTTGCGCCAAGTTTATACTGAGGACGTATGTGAAAAAATTCTCCAGGGAGCTATGCACAATGATTTACTAAAAGTTCGTCGTCAGGGTGGTTATTCGCGCTCTGAAAAATTAAAAGAAGCCTTTGAAAAGGGAGAAATCCACCATAATATTTCACGCACCGTGGCCGGTCGTGGTAAGATAAGCGTTATTGATAAGGCGAGTAATCGCATAATCGGTACTCTTTCCGGGAATAGTACCTTGTTGGTTGGCGATTTCTTTTATTTTAGCGGTACTAGTTATAGGGTAATTAGCGGCCCAAAAGACGGAAAAATTATGGTCTGCCCAGATCGCAATGTCGATCATTCCAAGTTGCGCCGTTGTGATTTTGAAGCTTCTGGACTGCCCAAAGTTTCAGAAATTTGGACGGCTGATTTCGCCAAATTTTTGGCTATACCCACCGATTGCTCTTGTTATACTCTATACGGGGCCGATTTGCTCGTATGTTCCCATTTTATGGGTACGGTGGGAGGAGTGTTTCTAAAGGTTTTTTTGGATTATTTAGGTTATTCCGATTCTAAGGCTAACGCTTATGTGATTATGTGTTCTAGTTTAGAAGAAGTTAAAGCTTTGGCTATGAGTTCGGGCGCTTTGCAAATGATTATTAGGCAAAATATTGAGAGTTTAGCGCAGAAATTAGATTTAGGCCCTTGGAGCTCGTGCCTTCCCGATGAACTTTTGGAAAAAGAGGTTTTGAAAGTGGCCGAACATATTCATCTCTTTGAGCATATGCGTCAGTTTGATAATTTTATCCCCGCCGAGGCCACTCAGTCTGTGTGGCTGTGCGGGGCTGCGGAAATCTCTGCTTCTTAGTTAGGAAACTATGACACGTTCTCAGTGAAAGATGCTTAGTGGCAGGACAAAGAAGCAAAGGGACAAAACTAAAGCAACATCTGTTTTATCACGTTTGGCGTCTTTGGGACTGCTGCGAGGTTTGAAGTGAAGATTCTGTTTTTGGCCGCCGAGGCCGTTCCTTACGTAAAAGTTGGCGGGTTGGGTGATGTCGCCGGTGCTTTACCCAAGGCTCTGCGCGATTTAGGGCATGATGTGCGCCTTATGATGCCGCGTTACGGTTTATTGGATCCTCAGAAACTCGGTTTGTGCAAGTGTTTGGATAACTTTGACGTGAGAATGGACTGGCGCGTAGAACAGTGTCAGTTGTGGGTTAGCAAAACAAAAGATTATTTTATTGAAAATCAGTATTTCTTTGGCTCACGTTTCCAAGTTTACGGTTGTGGCGATGAAATAGAACAATTTGTACTTTTCTGTCGAGCCGCTTTGGAGGCTTGCCGTTTGGAAGGTTGGCAGCCTGATATAATTCATGCTCATGATTGGCATACCGCTGCAGCTATTCGTTTGGCCTGGGCTGCCGAAAATCGGCCAGGTCTAGTTTTTACCATTCATAATATGGCTCATCAAGGCAATCAGCGTCCCGACGGCTGGCCACTTTTGGGAGTTTATGACGGGCGCGGATCGATGAATTTGATGGAACAGGCTATTTGGTGTGCGGATAAGGTTACGACTGTAAGTCCGAATTATGCCAAAGAAATTTGTACTCCTCAATATGGTTTTGGTTTAGATGGTCTGTTGCGCACCAAAGGTACCGATTTAGTGGGTATAGTAAATGGCATAGATGTGGCCAGCTATGATCCCTCGGTCGATCTCAAGATTTGCGCTCGCTATAAAGCCGGAGAATTTAACGGTAAGCGTCTTTGTAAGCGCGATATCTTGCGTGAGTACGGTTTGACTGATGAAGAGGCTCCTTTAGTAGGTATTGTTTCCCGTCTGGATTTCCAAAAAGGTATCGATCTTGTGCTGCGGTCTATTGATGATATTATCCACTATTCGGATTTGCGGGTCATTATTTTGGGTAGTGGCAATCACGACCTTGAAGAGGGGGTAAGATATGCTGTAGCCAGACACCCTGGACGAGTGGGAGGATATATCGGTTTCGATCCTATCAGAGCTCGTAAAATTTATGCCGGTTGTGATATGTTCCTTATGCCCAGCCTTTTCGAGCCTTGCGGTTTAAGTCAGATGATTGCTATGCGCTATGGTACCTTGCCTATTGCCAGAGAGACCGGTGGTTTGGCTGATACTATTAAGGATAATTATTACGGAGACGGCACCGGGTATTTGTTCCGCCAATATACTTGTGACGATATGTTGACTGCTTTCGGACGCGCTTTGGAGCATTATTTATATCGTCCCGAGCTTTGGTATCGTACGCAAATTCGGGCTATGAATACCGACTTTAGTTGGAAGAAGTCGGCTAAAGCCTACGAAGAACTTTATAAATCGGCTTATACCCATAAAGAATAAACCTTATTTTTGGGTTACTGTCGACTTATTTGGTTGATAAGTTTACTGGAAATCGGTATTGTGGTTGGAGCTAGTCGTATATCCCCAGGGTACGGTTTAGCTCAGAATAGCCTAGAGTACGGTTGCATTATCAAAATGTTTCTGTCGAAGTCGCCTGGGCAAAACGTCAAAGAAAGGGCTCAATTATGACTATGAATTCAGCGGCTCCTGTTGGCAATGCCAATCGCCGTCCTCCGGCTATAGATACAGATGCTTTGTTGCGCTGCGCTGCCGGTATGCAGGCTTCTGATGTACATCTGAAGGCTGGTATTCCGCCTATGGTGCGTTTGTACGGCGAATTGGTGCCTATGCCGGGATTTTCCGTTTTGAGCGCTCTTGACGTTCGCGATGTCGTTACTTCTTTTTTGGATGATAAGAGGCGTAAAGAATGGGAGCTCAGTTTGGAACTTGACACGGCGGTAGATGTGTCTGGAGTTGGTCGCTTTCGTTTAAATGCTTATTTTGACCGTTTAGGCCCGGCGGCGGCTTTGCGCTTAATTCCTTCTCATATTCCCAGTTTTGACGAAATCGGTTTAGATATTAACCTCAAAGACAAACTTTTGCCAAGCTCCGGTTTGGTTTTGGTTACGGGAGCTACTGGAGTGGGAAAATCAACTACATTAGCTACCCTTTTGGATACGGTACTTAAAGAGCGGGCTGTTCATGTCTTAACTTTGGAAGCTCCTATAGAATTTATTTTGGAACCTCATCGCGGTATGGTCAGTCAGCGTGAAGTCGGTAAGCATACTAACTCTTTTGAAATTGCTTGCAGCAGCGGTTTGCGTCAAGATCCCGACGTCATTATGATTGGGGAGTTGCGTGACGCTGCTTCCATAGAAATGGCTCTGACTATTGCCGAAACTGGCCATTTGGTGTTGGCTAGTTTGCACAGTCCCGATGCTACTGGTACCATTGAGCGCATTTTGGGAGCAATTCCCGCTGAGAGGCAGCCTCAGGCGCGTACTCAGTTGGCCAGTTGCTTGAAAGCTATTATCTCTCAAAAGCTTATCTCCCGCACCGATCACAACGGACGTATTGCGGCTCGCGAAATTATGCTCAGTGTTCCGGCTATTTCTGCTCTTATTCGCGACGGTAAAGTGCATCAGGTGTACTCTACTATTGAGATGAACGGTGAATTGGGCATGTGCACTATGGAATACTCTTTAAGCCGCTTAATTGAGGCTGGTTTAATCAGTTACGATGACGCTTTAACCAGTGCAGGCCGACCCGATAACTTGCGTCCTTTTGCTGATGAGAACTTAAAGGGTAGAAAGAAGCGTACTCGTTAATAAATTCTAATTTAATTTTAAGACGCTTGGTCGGGCAACGCGTCCTTTTTTTTCTTCATAGGAGGCGATTATGAGCAAATACGCTTGGACAAAAAAAATTATCTGTGTCGGTTTGGCTCTTTCTTGTTGTTTGTGGGCTGAGGTTGTTCAAGCTTCTCCTGCAGAAGTCGAAGCCGCTTCCCATAATACTGTTTGTGTTCAGCCTGGCATTACACAATCACCCGAACTTTTAATGGCAGCCAAGAAAAGCGGTCGATTAAAAAACTGGCAGATAGGTGCTTCCGAGCGTAAATTAAAACAGGGAGTGCCGGTACAAAAGCGCATGCTTACTATTTTGCATGTAAATGACGTACATGGCAGCGTCGATCCTGGTATCGATCCTAAAATTGATGAACACTCAAAAGTAGGCGGCTTAGCTTGGTTAGCTTCTCTGATTAAGCAAATTAGAGCCCAAGATCCTAAAGCGACTTTGCTTCTTAACGGTGGCGATTTAGCTGAAGGTAGCATGCTCTCTTATATGAGTCGTGGTGTGGGTTATTGCAAAGCTTTGCATAGTTTAAAGTTTGATGGAGTGGCTTTAGGTAACCACGATTTTGCCTGGGGACAGGAAGCATTGGCTGAGATGCTCAAAGCCTTAGATTCGCCAGTTTTGGCCGCAAATATTCAATATTTGTCTAGCGGTATGCCTCTTAAAGGGGCTCAGCCTTATCGTATTATTGAAGTTGAAGGTGTCAAAGTTGGTATTTTAGGTTTGGATACTCCTGATATAAAACACTTTATTGCTCAGAACAAACTTAACGATTTGGTATTTCGCAAATCAGCCAAAGCGGTTAAATATTACTTGCCTATTATGCGTGAAGCTGGGGCCGATTTGGTGATCGTTCTCTCCCACATAGGATATGAAAATGATTTGAAGCTGGCCAATAAAGTGTCCGGTATAGATATTATAGTAGGTGGTCATTCTCATACCGTTTTGCCTAAAGGTCAAATGGTTGGTAAAACTTTGGTTACTCAAGCTGGTTTTGCTGCCAAATACTTAGGAGAAATTAAGTTAAACTTGGAGGGGCAGCCGGGCAATTGGCGTTTGGTTGAAGCTAAAGCGAAACTTATTCCGGTAATTTGCGATCAGATTAAACCAGATCCCGAGGTAGAAAAAATTTTGAAGCCCTATCGCCAAGAAGCTGATCGCCTCGGTAAGCAAATTGTGGCTCACACTACCGAAGAGGTACTTTTTGCTCATCGCCAGGCGGCTAAATTAAATCAGATCCACGCTGATTCTATTTTAGAAGCTGCCCGCATCAGGAAGGATACTCAAAAGGGATTTGATTCTCCCGGGCAGGAAAAGCCACTCTTTGGTATTTGCAATTCGCGCTCTTTGCGTGGCAGTTTGCCTGCTGGTAAGGTCAGTTATCGCGATGTCTATTCAGCTTTGCCTTTTACCGAGGAAAATTATGTCACTATGAAAGTTACTGGCCAGATGGTTTTAGATGAAATTGAAGATGATCTGCGCGACAAAGCGACCGAATTGGCTGTACCTTGTAATTTACAATATAGTTACGATCCCCAACGTCCCGAAGGCAACCGTATAGTAAATATCAGTTGGGGCAACGGCCAGAAGCTCGATCCTCAAGCTGAGTATGTAATTGTCAGCAATGAAACTATGTCTCGTAAAGCCGCTTTTAAAAATGCTAAGGATAAACGCGTGTTGGGGCCAGTACAGCCACTTTTCTTTGAGGCCGTCAAAAAATTATCACCTTTAAGTAATAATGCCGACGACAGGGTAAAGCGTCTCTAATTCTCTCTTTTTTAGCTCTTAGTGCCTTAACAAAGCCTAAAAAGCAGGAGAAAAATATGCCGAGCGCAAATAAATAACCGTTTCCGCGCTCTGTAATTAATGCGGAATAGATTCGCTCCGGCGTACCGTCTTTGCGGTTTTGTCAATAGGGTCGGTTCGTTGGGGATAGGAAGGTTTTGTTCATGAAAATCCTGTTAGCTGATAAAATCAATCCCGTTGCTATTGAAGCTTTTAAAGCCATTGAAGGTGCCGAGGTTATTAACAATCCTTCTCTCACCGCCGATGAGTTGCCTGAACATATTGCCGGTATTGACGTATTAGTCGTTCGTTCAACTAAAGTAACTAAGGCCACTTTCGAGGCTGCTGATAAACTGGGATTAGTAATTAGAGCTGGCAGTGGTGTCAACACTATCGATGTCGCTTGCGCCACCGAACATAATGTGCGCGTAGTAAATTGCCCCGGCAAGAACTCTGTAGCCGTAGCTGAGTTGGCCATGGGCTTGATCCTTTCCTTAGAGCGTCGTATTCCCGATTGTGTAGCTCAACTTCGCGCCGGTAAATGGAATAAAAAGGAGTTCGGTAAGGCTCAGGGACTTAAGGGCAAGACCGTAGGTTTAATTGGTACCGGTATGATCGGCAAGGAGCTCATTAAGCGTCTGCGCGGTTTCGATGTGAATATTTGTGCTTTTGATGTACGTTTAACTCCCGAAGTCGCTGAAGAGCTTGGCGTTGAGCGCTGTGAGACTTTGCTCGATTTGGCCTCTAAGGCTGATATCGTTTCTATTCACGTTCCCTTGCTCGATTCTACTCGCAAGATGGTCGGTGAAGAGTTCTTAGAGGCTATGAAGCCAGGTGCTATCTTGATTAACACCTCCCGTGCTGACATTGTCGATAATGATGCTCTTTTGAAAGCTTTGGATGAGAAGGGACTGCGTTGTGGCTTAGACGTATTGCCCAATGAGCCCGGCACAGCCGTAGCCGAGTTCGATTGCGCTTTGGCTAAGCATCCCAATTGTTATGCCTCTCATCATATCGGTGCTTCTACTGAGCAGTCTGAGTTGGCTACCGGTTTGGAAGCTGCCCGTTTGGCTAAAATTTACGCCGAAGGAAAAGAACCTGTTCCTAATTGCGTAAATCCTGCCTAATTTTAGTCGTCTGTAGTTAACAATTCTGATTAACTGTTGCGGAATTAGTGCGGAGTCTCGTTCTCTTCCGGTTTGTTTTACCTCAAACCGGGGGAGGATTGCGGGCTCCGTTGGTATAATAAACGGAAAAATTCTCCGCCTTTAGGTGCGGAGAACTATCTATATGAGATAGTCCCACGACAAAAGTGAGGTCGCAAGGAAGATATGTCGCTACGCATTCCCAAAGAACGCAAGCAAGTTCTTATTTACACTAACAATCATCGTATTGAAGGTGAAATTTATTTGGTCGCCGATTCTAAAGTGGCCGATGAACTTAACGTTCGTGCTCGCGAATTTATTGCCGTTACCAATGCTCAAATTTACAGTACACACGGCGATACGCTTTTGCATACTTCAGACTTCGTAACTGTCAGCAAACATGCTATTGAAGTTATGATAGCTCAAGATGTGAGTGCCGAATAAGTATCTTCTTGCATTTTTTGCTGTTGGGATGAGGAATTTTTCTCCTCATTCCTTTTTGGGTTTTAAAACAAGTTTTTAGAGGTTTTTCTATATGCCTATTTATGTTTATCGCTGTTCCAATTGTCACAAAGAAGTGGAGGAACTGCAGCATGTCAGCGATCCTCCTTTGACTACTTGTCCCAGTTGCGGTACTGAGACCATGCATAAAGTGATTTCCAACGTGGGAATTATTTTTAAAGGCAGCGGTTTTTACGTAACTGACAATCCTCATAGCACTACTGGTGAGGGAGCTCATCACCATCATAATCCTGAAGAGAGCAGTTCAGCTACCAGTTCCCAGAAGAGTGACGAAACTTCCAAAACTGAGACAACTAAAGAAGCTGCTTCCCCTGCTGAAGGGAATAGTCAAAGCGGAACCGAAGCTAAGAAGGGCGATTCCGGGAATAAGGTGGCTTAGTTAAAATATGAAATTGGGCTTAGAAGATATAGCTTCTCTTTTAGTTGATAACATCAACGCATTGGGTGTAAAAGACGCTTCTATTGCTTTAGAAGGGCGCAAAGACGCCTACGCTTTTAGAGTAAAAGCACATGATGCCAGTATTGCTTCCGGTTCTTTGGAAGGAGTGCGCGTAGATGATTTAAACTTAAGAGTGAGCGAAATTAAGTTGGGGCTTACTCCCAAACAGATGCTCAAGCAAGCCCAGGTTCGCGTCGATCGTTTGGTTGTACGTATGAATGCCGATCTGATCAATTCTCTTTTAACCAGCCCAACAGTTTTATCGGAATTGAAGCGCAATGCTCCGGTAGAAATCAGAGGTTTACGCCTAGTTTTCGATGATGAGATGGTAACTATCAGGGGTGAAGTTCGTAAATTTATCAGCATTCCGTTTTCTGTAGAATTACGTTTCAGTCCCACTGCTGATAATGGCTTAAAAATTGTTTTTGAAAATTTCTGGGCTGCTGATATGCTGCCTTTACCCGGCAAGATTAGACGTTTAATTATGTCTTTTGCTCAGCAAAAATTGGGTAGCATTGAAAGTTTGCGTGGCGTAGTTAATATTACCGATGACTATGTTACTATCAATCCTTGGTCAAAAATACCCCTCAATTTAGATGCTAAATTTACTCGCTTTGGAGTAGAGGGTAAGTATTTTGTATTGGAAGTGGGCCCCAATGCCGAATATGTTAAGGCTGCTGAACAAAAGTCCGTTCAGTCGGCAGCTTCGCAAGTCAGACAACCTGTTCAAGAGGAAGTTGAGTATATTCCGTTTATACCTCCCTATTGAAATGAATACAATCTTATGTATCTAAAAAAATAGCAGCTCGGGAGAGAGTTGCTATTTTTTTTAGAAATTAATTCTCTTTAGCTTCGGCGCGGCGGATAGTTAAAATGCGGCCGCAGCTCTCGCAGAAAGTAAGTCGATCTTGAAAGACTTCGTTTATTTTGGGCTCAGGTACACGAGCTCGACAGATTGTACATGTTCGGTTTTCTAAGAGAGAGACAGCCAATCCGCCTTTACATTTAAATAAATTGTTGTAAGCGTAGAGAGCTTCTTTAGGTAAATTGGCTAAAAGTTTAGGACGTTCGGCTTGCAATTGAGCAATTTGGGCCTGGCATTTCTCAATTTTACGCTGTAAATGGGCGTCATATTGTCTGGCCTCGCGCTCTTGGGGCTCCAGTTCTTGGCTCAATTTAGCTGTCAATTTTTGCAAACTATCAATCTCTTCTAAATTAGCAATAATTAGCTCTGCCAAAGGGGCCAATTTTGTATTGGTCTCTTGCAATTCACTTTCAGTATCTTTTAATTCTTTTATATTGCAAGTAGTGCCACCGTAAAGTTTGTTATGAAGTTTTTGGCTTTTATGGTGCAGCTTTTCTTCTTGATTGGTAAGTTGCTCTGTCTCTTTTTGCAGCTCAGTTAGTTTTTGCTCGGCATTTAATTTTGCTTGTTGTAGCTCTTTTAAGGGCCCCCACTTGCCGGGCGAGGCTTTTATGGCAGCAATTTCTCGGCCTAATTTAGCGATTTTCGTATCCAGGTCTTGAACTAAAGTAAGTGCGCTGCTTAAAAACATAAAAGCCTCCCGATTAAGTTTTACAATTAGGGAGCAATAGCCGCAGGAGAAAGTATACCAACGTAATCCAAGTTGCGGTAATGCTCTTCGTAATCCATACCGAACCCCACGATAAAGCGGTCAGGAATGGTAAAACCTAAGTATTTGACGTCTATTTCTACCTTGCGACGAGCAGGCTTACTGACTAAGCAGCATACTTCTAAACTGGCCGGTTCGCGCAATTTTAAAGTATTAAGTAAATAATGAAGAGTCAAGCCGGTATCGACGATATCTTCTACTACCAAAACGTGGCGCCCTTTCAGAGGTTCTTCTACATCTTTTTGGAAGCGCACCACTCCGGTTGAAGAAGTACCGCCTTCATAAGAAGATACGGCTACAAAGTCAATTACTATAGGTACAGTTATATGCTTGATTAAGGCGGCCATAAAAGGCATGGCTCCTTTTAAAACTCCGATAATAACCAAGTTTTGGCCGGCATAGTCTTGGGATATTTGCTTTCCCAGGTTTTCAATTCGCTTATAAATATCTTTGGTAGATAACAAAATCTGGTCAATATTTTTGGCTAAAGGATGGACAGCTTCAGTAGTCGAGCTGTTTTGTTTATTTGTTAAACTCATTGCTTTTTAGCAACCTTTCATTTTTTTTCATAAAAAAATCAGGAAAAATATAAAACTATTAAGGTCTCTGCGGCGGTTAGAAGGCCTCCGGCGAAAATTGCCTGACGAAAACGCATAGAGAAATTGTTTTGAAAACTACTCATTAAGAGCAATACCGTAACTTCGACTAGTAAAATTAGATAAGTTTTGTCAAGAGTCAGATTTAGGCGGGGGAGATGCTCCGGCCATAAAAAAGCCAAAGCCAAAGTTATCATAATTAAGAAGAATAAAAATATGGATACTAAAGTTATACCGGCCGTTACATAATCTACTTGCGGCTCTTGCTGTTGTGGAGGAATAGAGTGTTTGGGAGTAATGCGTAATAATTTACCTTTAATAGGTTTTTCTTTAAGAGCAGGTCTTTCACTGGCAACACTTTTAGGCTCTTTGCCGTGTATAAGAGTATGTTTGCCGCCTACTTTGGGAATAGGATGAGAGTAAGAAGGAGTTGCCGTCAGCATTGTGTGAGAGTAGACTACTCCGCCATCATTGATTGAAGAATTGCTTAAAGTGTGTATTCCCATAGCTCGCTGTTCGGCACTTAAGGTCACTACGGGGAAATGAGGTTCAGGAGCGATAGAATCTCCATCTTTGGAATCGTCAGGAGCTGAGGAGTCGTGCTCTGCTGCTGATTTGTCGAGGGGAAGGGCCGATTGCTGAGCTGATTCGGAAGCAATACGTAAAATGGGCGCTCCTGAATTGGTTGAACTGTCTGAGTTGTCGGCACTCGCGTTTTTGGAGGGCAAGAGAGAAATTTGGGCTTTGGGCTCAGGGACGCCGGGAAGTTCAGTGTCGGAATCGGAAGCAAAGCTCTGCGATTTTTGGCTTAAGTTTTTTACAGCTTTGAGAATTCTCTTTTGAGGATCCTCTTGAACAGACCCCGCAATAGCCTTCAAGTGGGTTACGGGGGCAGGAAGGGCCGTTTCTGAAGAGCCTTCTGCTTGTTGCTTTCGTTCAAAAGCTGACACATAGCGCTTAGCAGGCGCTTTAGAACCTGCTGGAGAGCCGGTTAGTGTTTTTCTTCGGTCAGAAGATCCGCCCATTCTGTATGTAAGCCTCGCTCTTTATTTTTTGCAAAATATAGTTTTGGGCTCAAAACAAGCAAGTGTTCTGAACCCAAAACTGTCTTATCAGATGGTTAAACTAGAGTTGCCAATCTCAATTATCA
Organism: uncultured bacterium; assembly: GCA_934621605.1. Taxonomy (GTDB): domain Bacteria; phylum Vulcanimicrobiota; class Xenobia; order Xenobiales; family Xenobiaceae; genus Bruticola. Next base: position 73,957 of record CAKTUZ010000006.1, read on the forward strand.
GCTTTGCGCAAGTCGACATTTTCTCTCTCTTGCTCTTCTTTTTTGAGAATATCTCGGGCAGAAGGGCCTAAGAGTTCGTCCAATTCGGCAGCTTCCACAAGCTCTTTTTCCATAAGCAAATCGGTAAGTTTATCTAAATCTTGACGATGATCCTGCAAAATGTTGCGAGCCCTTTCGTAAGACTCAGTTACAATACGGCGCACTTCGGCATCTATAGCCTGAGAAGTATTCTCTGAGTAGTTGCGATGTTCGCTTATATCGCGCCCTAAGAATACTTGGCTTTGCTTATGGCCGTAGTTAACCGGGCCGATAGCTTCACTCATACCGAAACGGCAAACCATATCGCGGGCTATCTCGGTGGCTCTTTCAATATCATTGGAAGCACCGGTGGTAATTTCGCCAAAGACAACCTCTTCAGCTACGCGACCACCCATGAATACGGCTAGACTGGCCAGCATTTCTGAACGAGTTTTATTATAGCGATCTTGGTCAGGAACCAAAGAAGTGACGCCTAAAGCTTGACCTCTGGGCAAGATAGTAATCTTGCGTACAGGATCGGCTTGAGGTATGGCTCTGGCTACTAAAGCGTGACCACCTTCATGATAAGCCGTGACGCGGCGATCTTTTTCAGAAATAATTCTGCTCTTGCGCTCAGGGCCCATCATAACGCGGTCGATAGCTTCGGTACAATCGGCCATAGTAATGACGTCTTCTTTGCGTCTGGCAGCCAACAAGGCAGCCTCGTTTAGCAAGTTTTCTAAATCGGCACCGGAGAATCCGGGAGTACGTTGGGCCAATTCGCGCAAATCGACGCTTTCATCCAAGGGCTTACCGCGGCTGTGAACTTTTAATATCGCCGTACGGCCGGCAATATCGGGACGATCTACAACTACTTGGCGGTCGAAACGTCCGGGACGGAGCAAAGCCGGATCGAGTACGTCAGGGCGGTTGGTCGCTGCCAAAACTATGACCGGTGAGGAGTTAGGCGTACTATCAAAGCCGTCCATTTCTACCAGTAATTGGTTTAAGGTCTGTTCTCTTTCATCATGACCTCCTCCCAAACCGGCACCGCGCTGACGGCCTACAGCGTCGATTTCATCCATAAAGACGATACAAGGAGCGGTCTTTTTGGCCTGTTCAAATAGGTCGCGGACGCGGGAAGCGCCTACGCCGACGAACATTTCCACAAAGTCGGAACCGCTGATGTAATAGAAGGGAACTCCGGCTTCGCCGGCTACGGCTCTACCTAATAAGGTCTTTCCTGTGCCGGGACTGCCTAATAGCAAAACGCCTTTAGGAATACGGGCACCTAAAGCCTTGTATTTGGCAGGGTATTTTAAGTAGTCAACGATTTCTTCCAATTCTTCTTTGGCTTCTTCCACACCGGCTACATCGTCGAAAGTAACGGTTATTTTATCACTGGTGACGGCTTTATGCTTAGAGCGACCGAAACCAAAGCCTTGGTTGGCTCCGGAAGCTTGGCGGCTAATCATAATAAAGAAGAAAATTAAGATCACCAGGGGCAGGATATTGAAGATTATCATCCACCAGTCGCCCCAGCTGTCGTTTTCTACGGAAACTTTGACTTTATGTTTTAAAAGTAACTCTTCGGGAGAGGGATTTACGGCAGAGCGAAAGGTCGTTTTAAATTCGCTGAAAGTGCGATTGGCTGCTGCCAAAGCTGGATCAGAAGCGGGTTGTGGGGAGGCAAATTTACCTTCTATAACATCTCCGCGAATGGTTACGGAGGCCACTTTATTGCTGGTGACAGCGTCTATGAACTCACTGAACTTAAGATTTTCAGAAGTTCTGGATCCGCCCATATAATCAAGAACCAGCAGAATAATTCCGCCTAAAATAAGAAATATGAGTAACTGTCTGAGGTATTTAGACACAATGTGTATCCTTTGGAATTGTCAGGGCTGAATATTAAGGAAAAGTTCAGCCTTAGTAACTGAGTAAGCGACTGCTTATTCTCACACGCCCTGGTATACTAACCTAAAAGCAGTATTTATGGCAAGAAGAATAGGGACGAGCACCCGGTAAAAATAGCTTACTTTTTGTCTGTCTCGGTAATATTCAGCTCCGACAAGTAAGGTAAGTTGCGATAGAGTTGTTTATAATCCAGGCCGTAGCCCACTACGAACTGATTGTCTAAAGAAAAGCCGATATAGTCAGCTTTTATATCTGTTGTATGTTTGTGAGGACGATCAAACATAGTGACAATTTTTATATCTTGCGGATTGCGCAAGGACAGAGTTTTGACCAAATAACTGAGGGTCTCTCCTTCATTAATGATATCCTCAACAATAAGAATTTTTCGTCCCTCGACCAAGCTGTCTAAGTCTTTCAAAAGGCGAACGTGGTTTGTTTCTTTATCGCGGGTTACGCTCAAGAAATCGAAGGTTACATCCAACGTTAAATAGCGTGAAAGATCTGCTAAAAAAGGAACTGCTCCGCGCAGTACAGCCAGTAAATGTACTGATTGTCCGGCATAATCGCGGCTGATTTGAGCAGCCAGCTCTTTAACTCTGCCTTGGATGCGAGTCTCTGAAAAAATAATTTTACCGAGTTGGACTTGACTGTTTGCGCTTTGGGAATTTGACATCTGTATAATCCTTTCTTATATAGGTGATGCTTGTATGCTTATAACTCTGGTTTGGCCAGGTTTAGCCAGGAAAGTTTGAGCAGCCTTTAAGCCCACCGCCCATACCAGGTGTGGCCCGCAGCACAATAGCGGCAGTAGATCTCGCTCGCTTTGAGGTACTTGGCTGCTTAGTAAATATTTTTTTAATTTTTGGGTACCTTGACCTCCGGCCGGGAAAAAACGGTCGCCTGGCAAACGGGAGCGTACCGACAAAGATCGGTTAGCTCTGAGTTCAGTCAAAAAATATTGAGGATCGAGCCAAATTTTCAGAGGCTCAGGCCGTTGGCTGATTGGTTCGGCTCGGAAAGTAAGTTTCATGTGACGCAGTGGAAATAATAACTCCAATTGTGAATTCTCTAACAAAGGTAAAGAACTATTTGTAGAATCCAATTTGGAAAGTTTGTGCAAAAGATCTATTTCTCGGTCAGAAAGTTCAACGGTCTGTGCAAGCGGTTTGACCGTCAATTGTCTATTTTTTTTCTCACTCGGTTCCAACCAAAGAATATCCTGTTGCCAGCGCACTTGTAAATTGTTGGGCAAAGGCAATAATTTACCGTTAGCTGCCGCTATAAAAGATTCCAAAGCAGCATAGTGGCAGCTCTCCAAGGGCCAAACTTTCTCTGATTTATGAGGAAGCATGGCCAGTACCTTCTCTTGAGCCAAACGCCAAAGGCGCTTGCGTAGAGGTATGGGTAAAGCGGCTAACCAAGTGCGTTTAAAACCTACACAATGGTCAGTTTGAGAGATTTGAATAAAAGCTCTGTATTCTGCAAGAGGAGGTAAGGGAGTCGCAGAAGTTGTAATCACTCCTTCAGACCAAAGTTTTTCTGTCTGTAGGCGAAAATAATCTTCATCTTCCTGAGCGCTCTGAGCCAAACGGCCTAAAGAAGAGACTATGCGACTATTCCATTTTTTCAATAGCGGCAGTAATTCTAAACGAACTTTAGTGCGCGGAGCTTCGGCAATATGATTTGTGTAATCTTCACACCAGCTTTGACCGCGCTCGCGCAAATATTGGCACAGTTCGGCTTTGGTAAAGATAAGCAGAGGGCGCAGCAAAGTGTAGTCACTGCGAGAACTTTTGGCTCTAATGGCGCCTAGCCCGGAAATTCCGGTGCCGTTAATTATGCGCATAAGTACAGTTTCGGCTAAATCGTCTGCAGTATGGGCGGTAAGTAAAAAAGGCAAGGCGTGCTTTCTTTGTATTTGCGTAAAGAAAGCATAACGTTCGCTGCGGCCGGCTTCTTCCAAAGAGAGGCCTTTGGCATTGGCAATTTGCGCTATAGGGACACTCTTAGTTAGGCAAATGATTCCTAGGCTGCGGCATAAATCTTCGGTGTGTTTTCGGTCTTCTCCCGATTCGGGACGCAGCTGATGATCTAAGTGGGCCGCGTAAATGGTCAAATTTAAAGCGAGGCGCAATTCGTGCAAAAGACAAAGTAAAGCGGTCGAATCGCTTCCACCGGAAACGGCGGCTAAACAGCGGCTGCCCTTGGGAAGCAATTGAGATAATTGCAAAAAGTTTTCTAAACGGGTAGCAAGAGAAGACATGTTGGGAATACAAAAAAAGCCCAGATAAATCTGGGCCTAACTGGTGCCGGGGGCGAGAGTTGAACTCGCGACCAAAGGCTTATGAGTCCTCTGCTCTACCACTGAGCTACCCCGGCGGACGCGAGTATAATAGCGATTAGACGTACCGTTGTCAAGAGTCTATCTTAAAAAAAGCCAAAATATCTTAACGTTGTGGCAAAATGATAAACAAGGAAAAGCAGAACGGCCTTGAAATATGGCGGGTTAGATTAGGTGAAAGTTAATTCTGGCAGGAGTCTCTATGAGTGGTAACAATCGAGGCGCAGCAGTAGTTTATTACGGAAAAGGCACTACTTATAATTTGTCATTTTTGGGTGCGTTGGAGCGAGCCGGTTATAATTCTGGCGGGCGCGCTGTTCTTTCTGCCGAAGGATTGGGCCAAACATTGTCTCCTGATGTGATAATTGTAGATTGCGCAGTAGCCGATTGGCGTAAAACGGTCGATTTTATTGCTGAGTTGCGTCAAAATCCGGCTCTACAGGAGTGTGTGCTTATAGCTATTGTCTCTTCCAAAGACGGAGAAGATGGGGAAGATCCCAGCGTTAAATTATTTGCCGCTGGAGTTTCCGATGTGATAGATGTCAATACCGATCCCGAGGTATTAGTAGCCAGGATCGGAGTGGCTCTGCGCTCTTATATGAAAGATCTTCCTATTCCGAAAGTACGTCCTGCCAATGCCAAGGTGGAGGTTGTGGGAGTTGGTGACACTTTAGGCCATTATAGGTTGGAAGCTATTTTAGGTATAGGCGGTATGGGGGTTGTCTATAGAGCTGCAGATACTGACTTAGATAGGGAAGTTGCCATCAAAGTTTTACCCGACGACGCCAATTTATCCAAGCACCATATAGAGCGTTTTTTACGTGAAGCTGAAATTATGGCTCGTCTGAATATTCCCGAGACGGTACATATTTTTGACTTAGGAAATCAACCGGTCAATTATATTGTGATGGATCTGATTAAGGGACAGGATTTGGAGCAACTTTTACAAGAGAGGCTGCTTAGCCCGGCCGAGATGGTACGTATTGCCATTACGACGGCTAAGGCCTTGCACAAGATTCATCAAGTAGGTATTGTGCACCGTGATTTGAAACCGAGCAACATTTTTGTCGATCAAAAGGGCAGAGTGCGTCTTTTGGATTTTGGCATTTCTAAATTGATCGATGCTCCGGTTATGCTTACTATGCCGGGAAGCACTTTGGGCACTCCGGTTTATATGGCTCCGGAACAATTTGATCTTTCTATGGGAGAAGTTTCTGCCCGCACTGATATATATGCTTTAGGATTGATAATTTACGAAGCGTTGATAGGTCGTGTTCCATTCCGAGAAGATGGTATCATGAACATTATAAAAGAGATTGTAATGGGGAGTCCCATGTCCTTGCGCAAAGTACGTCCTCAGGTCGATCCCAAGCTTGATAAAATTGTTTTGAAAGCTACCTCGCGTAAGCCGGAGCAGCGTTTCCAAAGCGCTTTGGAAATGGCTGAAGCTTTGGAAAAGTTAGATTTAAGTTTGCCCGACTACGGCGTAATAAAAGAGGGGCACGCCGAGTAGCCGTTCTTTGTTTTTGAGTTCGCACGTCGAACTGATTTTTTTAGGATAGAAATAAAAGATGGAAGATGAAGTAACATTAGAAGAGGAAAAAGCCGGAATAGAGGTGGCCTCAGCTGAGCCTGGTGTTCAGAAAAAGACGGAAAAAAGCCAGGGGGCGCTGTCTGAAAATGAAAGTATAAGTTTGTGGGAGTCGATAAAATTGCTTTTTATGGCTTCCCGAGCTTTTTGGATTGTCAATTTAGTCAGCTTCGGAGATGGTATTGCTTATTTTGGTGTTTTAACTTTACTGACCAGGTATTTAGGAACTGATTTGGCTATGGGAACGGCCCGAGCCGGTTTAGCGGTCTCTCTTTTTACCGGTTTGGTAACTTTAGCTGTAGCCGGTGGGGGGTGGGTCGCCGATAAATTGGGGGTGCGTCGCGCTTTGCTTGCTTCCCTGGGAGTAATTTTAATAGGTCGCGCTCTGTTGGCTTTTTGCCCTCATCTTGGTATCGGCGGTATGGCCTCTTTCTCGGCTGTGACGGCTTTAATTATTATGGCTTTAGGATATGGTGTTTTGGAGCCTTCCATGTATAGCGGAGTTAAAGAATATACTGATCCGCGTACGGCAGCCATAAGTTTTAGTTTACTCTACGCCATTATGAATTTGGGCATTGTGGCCTCTAACTTTATCAGTCCCTATTTAAGGACAGATTCTGCTTTTGTTCAGCTCGGTACTTTTAGTATTAAAGGCTTAGGATTAGGTATTGAAGGTGTATATTGGGCTTGTGCCATTATTACTCTGATAATGTTCTTGGGCGTCTTGTGCTTTTTAACCAGAAAAGTTGATGAACATGACCGCTATGTTGCTCCTCAAGCAGAAAAAGAAGCAGCCGTTGAAGAAGAACAGGGAGTGAAGGATAAGTCGGCTTCTTGGTGGGATCGCTTGGTTAAGCACTTAGGCCCCTTAGCCGATAAGCGCTTCCTTTTCTTTATCTTTATGCTTTTGCCGGTACGTACTTTATTTGCTCACCAGTGGTTGACTATTCCGGATTATGTTTTCCGCTGTTATCCGGCCGAAGTGGCCAATAAATTTGAATGGCTGACCGGCCTAAATCCACTGGTTATTTGTGTTTTTGTACCGCTCTTTGCTGCTCTGACTCATAAAGTAAAAGTTATTGACATGATGCTTATCGGTACGTTTGTCAGCGCCGCTACTACTTTCTTGCTGGTTCCCGGTCCCGATTTGACCCGCTTGGTGCTTTATGTTGTTATTTTCTCTTTGGGTGAAGCTCTTTGGTCTTCTCGCTTTTTGGAATATGTGGCTGCTTTGGCTCCTTCGGGTAAAGTCGGCGCTTATATGGGATTGGCCGGTATACCTTGGTTCTTGGCTAAATTTACTACCGGCCTCTATTCCGGTACTGTTTTGGATATTTTTGTGCCGGCTCAGGGGGTGCAGCATTCCGGTCAAATGTGGTTTATTTATGCTTTAATAGCTATGATTTCTCCTTTAGCTTTGCTTCTGGGACGCAACTGGTTATTGCGTGGTGAAAAGGAGGCTCGTTAGAATGAATATTGAGTTGTTTTTTTGCCAATCTTGGAGTCGCCGCTGTCTTTTATGGCTTGGAGTTTTTGGTTTAGCTTGTGCTCTTTTTAATGCTCCGGCTTTATCAGGTCCTATCGATAATCCGACTGTAAAAACAGGTATTTGGACTGATATTGTCGACGGTCATGATCCCCAAACTATAACTGCACCGCAGTGGAAATCCAATTTGCCTTTCAGAGTAAACGAGCTTTATATAGGTATGAGCTCTGAAAATTTGGCCAAAGTTATGGGACAACCTGAGCGTCAGACTGAGGGTGAAGCCAATGTGTATGGTGATAATGCGGTAATTCGTTTAAATGAGGGTCGCGTAGTCAATATTTCGGTGGCTCGCTCTTTAGGCGATCGTGGTACGGTTTGGACTTTGGGACAAGGTCAGGCTGAGTTCTTGAAATTGGGGGCTTCCGAAACAACTTGCTTTGAAAAATTAGGTCGTCCTTTTGCTTTTTATGTGCATAAGAAAAAGGGTATTCGTATTGCTCTGTATTCGCAAGCACGTTGTGATTTGGGCATATTTTTTAAAGCTGGCCAAGCTGAGGGGTTTTTAATGACTGAACCGGGCCTTTTGGCTGAAGGGCTGCGCTGGAGCGGTTATGTTTTAGAAACTGAATGATTTTTATGTCAGCTGATCGTAAGTCCCAGTCGAAAATCATTTGGGTGATAGCGCTGCTTGGCGGAGCAGTTGCGGTTGTTTTGGTTTTTTACTTAGGCTATACCAACGCAGCAGCCGCCGGAGGGATTATGCCCGAGCGCTGTATCTACAGGATTTTTTGCTATACTGTTTCTCTGCCTGCCGTAGCTTTCTTGCGCTTGATACCCATAGATAGTTGGTTAAATCAGTTGTTAGTTCAGTCCCTTGAATTGTCCGGCTCGGCAGGTCGAGTTAGTTGGTCGGCTTTGGTTTCTATTATTATACGTTCCTTGACGGCGGGTATTTTTTATACTTGTTCGTTGGGGCTTGGCTTGAATGTTTGGTTACGCTTTCAGGAACGGCGACGACAAGGACGGCTGGTTTGGAACAGGTGCTGCACTTTAATATTGTTGACGGCATTGGGGCTGGCCGTTTCCTTTGTTCTGTATTTGCGCAAAGATGTGGGCGCCTATCGAATTTGTGCTTATAAACTACATTTGCAAGGTTTGCCTTCAACTTTATCAGGGATGCGTTTGGTATTTTTCTCTGATTTACACGTAGGAACTTATAGCAAGCAAAGTGATATACTGAGGGCCGCCAACTTGATTAACGATTTGCAGCCGGATATTTTAGTCGGCGGTGGCGATTATGTTTTTGGCAGTAAAGATCGTTTTGCTAGAGCGACCGCCTGGATGCGTTTACTTCGACCGCGTTTAGCTTTTATCGGGGTATTAGGTAATCACGATTATTGGCATGGCAGTAAACAGGCTGAAGAAGCTTGCGCCGCCGGAGGTTTGCTTTTATTACATAATGAACGTCTTTTTATAGATGAAAAGAAAAAAATTTGTTTAGAGGCGCCTCAACACGGTTTGTGTTTAGCCGGAGTGGATGATTTGTGGTCTGCACCCTCAGATATAGGCAAAGCTCTGACCGGAGTGGCGGAGGATATGCCGAGGTTACTTTTTAGTCACAATCCGGATATTATTTTTGAGCGGTATAGAGGAGAGGAGAGATTAGATTTTATAGTCTCCGGTCATACTCACGGAGGTCAAGTGTTGTTGCCTTGGGGAACGCCCTTGGGGGTTTCTACCGGATATCCGCAGGAACTGACAGCCGGTTGGTACATAGCTAAAGACTGTCGAATTTATACCAACGTGGGGTTGGGGGAGACCGTAGTGCCTTTTCGCTGCGGTGTAAGACCGGAGATTACTTTATTTGTGTTAGAGTCCGATTCATCTAATTGGGCTGAAGAACTTTCCGAATATTGACAGGTTTTGGACAGATGGGCTTTTATGACCGTTTTGCTTTTAAGCCGATGCATTTAATAACTAAAAGCATTTTGAGCTTAATGGGTGGGTTGAAAATTTCTGGAACTGAAAATATGCCTCTAAAAGGTGGTGCCCTTTTGGTTTGCAATCATATAAGTTTAGCCGATCCTCTGATGCTTTTGGGAGCCTTGCCCCGTCCGCTTTACTATATGGCTGCCAGCGAGTTGTTTGCTATTCCTTATTTTAATAAACTTATTACCGCTTTGAGAGCTTTTCCTGTTAAGCGTGGCGGCCATGATTTACATGCTTTGGCCTTCTGTCGCCGCTTGTTGGAAGCTGGTGAAGCGGTTGTGATGTACCCTGAAGGTCGTTTGAGTGATGATCCCAATGTTTTGGGGCCGCTGATGCCAGGAGCTGTAGCTTTGGCTATGCGAGCTCAAGTGCCGATTTATCCTATTATTGAACTTGGCAGCGATAAATTTTTTCCTCGGCGAGCCAAATGGATCCATTGGGCTTTCAAAGAAGTACGCTTTGGCCCGCCTCTGCATTTTTCGCCCTTAGACAAAAAAAACAGCCTATCTGTTAAAGAACAGACAGAAGCGGCCAATGATAGGCTGCGCCAAGCAATGCTGAGTCTCTACTAGAGCTATGGATAAAATTATAATAATTTTTACCAGGTTCTGGCTTTTTTTTGCCACACCAAATCGTAAGCCTGAGCGGGAATATCCGCGGCAAAGGGTTCTATTTCACCCGTGTTGGGGTTGAGCAACTTTAAAGTGTGGTTTTGTTGGCGGTTATCGCTAAAAATAATTTTATCTCCCGCCGGAGACCAAGCCGGGTAAGAGGCTTGATCGGTGCCTTCTCTGAATTGTCGCAGTCCTTCACTTTCGCTTACGTAGGCCAAAAAATCACCAAAATAGCTGCGTCCTCTGAAAGCTAAGCTTTGACTGTCTGGCGACCAGGTGGGAGTAACGCAAGCTTCGTATTTTTTTAATACCGGTCTGACAGAACCGCTGAGTAAATTCATAATGTATATATGACTCAAACCGCGCTTCCAACTCATAAAAGCTAATTTTTTACCGTCGGGAGACAAGACCGGATAATCGTTCATCAAGCTATTGTGAGTGAGACGTTGCAAATTGGAACCGTCGGCATTTACGGCAGCCAATTCTGTATGGCCCCAGCGTGTAGTCGAAAAAATGACTTGATTGCCGTCGGGAGTCCAGACCGGGTGGCGATCTGCATAAGCAGTTGAAGTGAGCCGTCTGATAAAACTACCTTCCAAATCGGTGATATACAAGTTCCAAGTATTTTCGGAAAACATGCTAAAAACAACTTCGTTAGTTGTTGCACATAAGTTGGGCTCTCGGCAATTGCGTCTAATATCCAATACTTGTTGTAAATCCCGTCCATCGGGACGAATTGAATAAATTTGAAAATATTTATAAGGCTTGCAAGTAAACAGAATCAGCTCGGACAGGGGCCCGGCTTTAACTGTTGCGGCTGTGGCGACCAGTGTTGATACGATTGCCATTAGACATAGTATACGTTTAAGCGATTTGAGCATAGCGGGCTATTCGTTCTTGGCATTTCTTAACATCCTTTTTCACTTCTAACAAAAGGTAAGATCTTCGACTGTCAAGATTTATACTTGCTCTCGGGGGGAGTCGGTTTACTTACTGGGTTAAGCAGGGAGTTTGTCTTCTTTTGAAGGAATTGCCTAAAACTATTAAGTTGAAGTTACAGGGAAAATAGACGGGCAAAATGCACAGACTGGTCGCCACTATTATCGTTTTTATATTATTTTGGATTGGGACTGAAAGTTATTTGTCTGCCAAAGGATACAATTTCGACTATTTAAGGGAAGTTGAGGCCCATTTAGCAAAAACTCCGCCTTTTTTGCGCACTTGTGTAAAAAAATGTGGATGGGGACTGGAGCACGGTATTTACCAATCTTCTGAAGATCACAAAGCTTGGGAGACCGTTTGGCCCGATGGTCAACGTGCTTCGGCATCTCGACCTAAAAGTGCCAAATATCGAGTTCTGTTGTTGGGAGGCTCTTATATTTTTGGTAGCGGTTTAAATGATCGACAGACTTTGGTTTGGAAACTTAACAAAAAATATCCGCATATCAGCTTTGAAAATTACGGCGTTCCTGGTTGGGGCACTTACCAATGTCTTATGTTGGAAAAAGAGTTGCTACGACAAAAAAGATACGATTTAGTTATTTATTGCGCTATAGAAGATCATCGCAACCGCAATACTGAATATAAATTTGTGGGCAGCTTGCAGCCAGGAAAGCGCTACGCCCTTTATCCCAGAGTTGGTTTGGCTCGTGATTTATATTGCCCTCATGAAGAGGAGGTCGCCACTTTTTTATCCGAATTGCCCGTAGATAGTTCTGCTTTGCAATATTTTCCTTCTGATGCTCAGCTGTGGCTTGGTCAATTTTCTTGGCGAACGATCGATTTTGCCAAAAGGGTGTGGGTAGGCAGTCGCACTGCTAAGTTAGATAAACTTTATGGGGATCGCAGTCAAAATTTCGACCATTTTATGCCTGCTAAAGAGCATCTCTTTTGGCTGCTGGTTCAGGATATGGCCAATATCGCCCAAAATAATGGCCTTCCTTTCGTTTTGGCTTTTTTGGAAGGTGATCCCACGTTGTGGAGATACAGTCCCATGAGCAAACAAAAAATCACTTTTGCTTATTGGCCGCTGTCTTGGCCTTCAATTAAACAAAGACAGTTTAGAATTGGCTGTTTGGAGGGAAATCACCCCAACGAAGAGGCACAAGATATTTGGTTACAAAAAATTGGCCCTTATATAGAAAGTGCTTTGAGGACAAAGCAGCATTGAACAAAAAAGCATGGCGTCGTCTATTGTTAAGTTTAGTTGCTTTGCTTTGTACGGCAGAAACATTTATAGGTATAACTTATGACAGTCCACATCGTTTGTTGATTGAACAGGCTGATTATCTGCGAGCTTGGCCTCAAGAGTTGGAGCCTCTGTTACCCTATTGCGGTTGGTTTAACAGAGTCGGCTCAAATGTTGTCAAGCAAGAAGGTAAATCTTTTCAAGTTACCGTTTGGCCTAATGGTCAGAGAGCCAGTCGTCCTGATTGCAAACGTACTGGTAAGCCTCGGGTTTTAGCTTTGGGTTGCTCTTATCTTTACGGTTTCGGTCTTAATGATGAAGACACATTGGTTTGGAAACTTAACGAACATTTTACCCGGGCTGTATTTGATAATTATGGTGTTGTTGGTTGGGGTACTTATCAAAGTTTATTATTGGGTGAATATTTGCTCCAAAAAGAAACTTATGATTTGGTCTTGTATTTTTATATTTTGAACCATCGCTTTCGCTCAGAGCAGGGGGGCTATATGGGTAATTTCGCTATGGGACGTTGGTATGCTGCCGCCCCCGAAGTTTTTACCAAAAATGGAAAAATGCATGTGCGTCCCAGTTTTTATTACAATTGTCCTTGGCAAGAATTTTTGGCAGCGGCTGAATACGGGGGACGTTTATATGCTGCAGCCAGACAACAATATTATGCGCAGATTAAAGAAAAAAAATGCTACGGGGACGATGAAGAATTGCTGGCGCAAATTATGTACCAGTGCGCCAACTTCAATAAAATATGTGTCTCTCATCACAGTCAATTTGCCATGGTTGTTTTAGAAGATCGCGATTTCGATTTAACTAAATGGCGCACTCAAGTTGATTTTGATATAGTCGACTTGCGTTTTGACTCTGAAAAAGCCGAATACAGAAATAATCGAGAGGAGCGTTTTCATCCTAATGAAACTGCCCAAAAACTTTGGTTGGTCGGGTTGAGTAAGTGGTTGGAAAACAGTTCCTGTACTTTGGACAGTTTTTCGGAGTGTGTGCTTGATTTCTAATTTTTTTTCACAACGCTGGATTTTAAAATTGGCCAAATTTTGCCTGAGTTTATTGATCGTGTTGCTCGGCCTTGAGCTCTATTTGCGCTTTTTTGTGGTAAATTTTGAGGCCTTACAAAACAGTCGCCGACAATTTCTGGGAGAGGTACCTATTCCTTTGGCTGAACTTGTTCCGCGTTGCGGTTGGGTCAACAGAGTGGGTACAAATCGCAGTGAAACCATAGCTTTAGAAAATGTCTGGCCCAACGGACAAAGGGCCAGTCGTCCTCAAATAAGCAAAAAAACTACCAAACGCATACTAATGCTGGGTTGCTCTTTTACTTACGGTATGGGATTGCGAGACAGAGAAACTTTAGCTTGGCTTTTAAATGAACGCTTTCCCGAAGTGCAGTTTGACAATTACGGAGTGCGTCGTTGGGGGGCTTACCAGTGTCTTATGTTGACTCAATATTTGCTGGAAGAACGTCATGAAAAATATGATCAAGTATTGTATTTTTTTATTGATGATCATGTGCGCCGTCAGTTTTTGTGGAATATACACGGAATGTTAAAATTAAATAATTATTTTGTGGTTTGTCCGAATGTGGAAAAAGATGCTAGAGGTTGGCATTTTCGGCCCAGTTGTTCGTTTGATTGGCCCGCTCAGGACCGATTAGCTTCTGTATATTTTGCCCATACTTTGTATTTTGCTCAAAACATACGCCGCCATGTAGCCCGTCATGAACAACTTACAAGAGAAGAACAAGGCAAAGATGATGAGCAAGGTTGGCAAGTCGTCAGAAAATGCGCTGCCGAAATGGAAGAAGTTTGCCGTCGGTCTGGGGCAAAATTTGCTGTAGTTACGCTTACGGGCAATACTTTTGTGGCAGAAGAGACCATAAAAAATGAGGGAGATTGGCCTTGTCGGGTTTACGATGTTTCCTTTCCGGAATTAAATGAACCTTCGTATCGCAACCATGGCCAACTAACTTTGCATCCCAATTTTAGGGCTCAGCGTTGCTGGTTGACCAAACTTGTGCCTTATTTGCAAAATGAAGAAGCAGCTGTAAGTTCACTTAGACAAACTTATTCTCTAAAGGACTACCCGTAGCGGCTGCAGTATTAACGGAAACTGCCTGGTTGCTGCGTAAGTGGGCTTAAAATTTCGTAATCGAATATTTTTTATATTATGACTGTCAGTATTTGCAAATGCCCTCCTGAGTTCAAGGGTAAAGATAAAATTGATAAATCGGCTTTGGGGGTCGTGCGCAGACTGTATGAAGCCGGTCACACTGCTTATTTGGTCGGCGGTTGTGTGCGCGACATGCTTTTGGGGCGCTCTCCCAAAGATTTTGATATTGCCACTACGGCGCGTCCGGCCCAGGTGCGTCGTCTTTTTGGAAACAGTCGTTTGGTAGGGCGTCGTTTTCGTTTAGCTCACGTTTGTTGCGGCAAAAAAATTATTGAAGTCTCGACTTTTCGTCGCTCTCCTGATCGAGAACTTTCCGACTATATGTGTGAAGACGATTTGGGCTCAGATGATGGAATTATTTTAGATAACACTTTCGGAACTCCTCAAGAAGACGCTCAGCGGCGCGATTTCAAAATTAATGGTCTTTTTTTAGATATTATGGCCTTCAGAGGACCGGTAGTTATCGATTTTGTCGGTGGTCTCGCTGATATGCAAAATAGGCTTGTCAGCACCATTGGTATCCCAGAAAAGCGCTTTATAGAAGATCCTGTACGTATGCTTAGAGCTGTCAAATTTTGCGCGAAACTTGGCTTTAAAATGGAGGAAAAGACTTGGAATGCCATTTTAAAAGAGCATTCGATGATAAAAACAGCCTCCATACCCAGAGTTCAGGAAGAACTGATGCGTTTTTTAGAATTAGGTTGCTCTCGAGATAGTTTTCAACTTTTGTGGGATAGCGGGCTGTTAGCAGATTTGGTACCGAGCATTACCAAGTATTTAACTGGAACTCGCTACGGTTCTCGATTGCTCTCTCGGCCTAAGCGCCTTTTTGATCGCATTATCGATTTGGGTGATCAAGTAAAATTTGAGCCGGGTCGGGAAAGAGCCCAACATCTTGCCGTTTTAATATTGCCCATGTTTATAGGTGGGTGCTCTAAGCACGATTGGGAAGAGGATAGTTGGATTAACCAACTTGTCAAGCCTATAGCTTATTGTTTTGGTCTGTGTCGTCAAACTCAGTGCGAAATTGTGCAATACCTGATGAATTTAAAGCGTATGTTGTCCAGTCGCATTGAGTTTGATGCTGCTAAAGTTTTGGTGGGGCGCAGTGGTTTTTCTTATGCTTTAACTTTGTTGGAATTGCTGAGAAAAGCTGAGGAGATAAGTGAAAAGAAACTTCAATTTTGGCGAGAAATGTATAGACTGTGTGGCGCTGATAATTTGTCTTGCTTGAAAGATAATATCGCTCTGACCGGTTCTGCAGAAGACGAATATGATGATGACGACTATGGTGAACTGACCGAGTTTGACGAATTGGCCGATTTTGAAGATGAGTTTAATGATCCTTACGATTCGGAAGAAGACAATTATTCGGCCGAGGAGAACAAGGTCGCTGATGCTGGAATTGTCCTGTCGGCGGAGCCACAGTCTGCAGTTGAGAAAGAAAAGGAGTCTGAAGAGTTTGTTGCGCCTGATAGTTGGCGCAAAATTCACGAATTGGATGAAATAGGTATCCCTTATGAATTGGACGAATTGTTTCGCTTTGATTATCAATATAACAACGAGGACGAGGAAGATAATTCTGTCAAGTCCAACGGCGGATTAAATAATTTGTTCGCTCTGGAAGAAAGTTCACATTCAGAAGTCGAGTCAGAAAAAGCAGACTCAGAAGAACGCAGTTTAGAAGAATTGTTCGACTTAAGTTCTGCCGAAGCGGAAGAAAAAGCTGAGCCTCTACTTGGGTTCGACAATTTTAATGAAGTTTCAGAAACAACTGAAGATATGGGGTCAGAGGTAGTCGAAGAAAAAAAGGGTGCAGTTGCTGTCGAATCGACGAGTGGAAAAATAAAGTTTTCGGCTGTCGACGGACAGGGTCAAAGCAAAAAGCAAGGTTAAAAAATATTAAGTCTGGAAAGGATGGTATATCTTAATGGATAAGCGCGATCTGGCTAAAGTAGCCGCCGCTCGTGGAGCTTTGGAATATATTCAAGACGGCATGAGAGTCGGTTTGGGAACAGGCTCTACTGCTGCCAAATTTGTTGATCTGTTGGCTGAACTTTGTCACCAAAATGGTTGGCATGTAGTTTGTGTACCCACTTCCGAAGTTACCGCTAAGCAAGCTCTCAGTTTGGGTTTAGAACTTGATCAAGCTTATCCGGATTTCCGCCATCTGGATGTTGTGGTAGATGGAGCTGACGAAATAGATCTACATGGCAACCTTACTAAGGGTGGGGGCGGCGCCTTATTGCGTGAAAAATACGTAGCGGCTGCAGCTGACAAGATGGTTGTAATTGTAGACGAAGCCAAACATGTGGATTATTTGGGTACTACTTTTAAATTGCCAGTAGAAATTGTCTCTTTTGCATGGAGCAATACTATGGAGCGTTTGGCTGCTTTTACGCCTAATTTAGAGTTGCGCCGCCGCGGTGGTCAGATATTTGTAACTGACCAGGGCAACTATATTGTCGATTGTAAGTTTGATAAAATTGAAGATCCTGCCCAATTGCACAGTCAGTTGAAAGCCCTAACCGGTGTTGTGGAAACAGGCATTTTCTCTGGATATGCCAAAGTTTGCGTAACCGGTTTAGCTGATGGAACTTTTCGCACTCAAAAATTTTAGTTGAATAGTAAGAAGCGCTTATTCTCATAAGCTAACAAGTTAGCGGGAAGGAGCGCTTCTTTTTTTTGTCCCGCGCCTCTTTGTATATCCGTGGAGGAGATTCCAGGAATCACTTGAAAGTTAGCAATTCTGCCTGTCGTATATTTTGGGCGGTTGCCTTAGTTAATATTTTTGCTTATTGTATAAAAAATGTTTAATGCTCTTTGGAGGTGCTCGATGCGGAGATATATTTTTGGTTGGATGGCCGTAGCGCTAGTCGTGGCTTCTGCTGCCGGATGCGGCGGTAACGGAGGAGATGCCTCTAACTATGTAGTGCCGGATATCCCCCCGGTCTCCGACTCGCAGAGAACCGTTTCTTATCTCGTTGAAGATTTCCAAAAAGGCGACGATTGCCACTTAGTTATTTCCACCAATGCAAAAACTGCCGAAAATCGCGACCTTCGTAAAGTTACGGTAAGTTCTGACGTTGACTATAGCGTCAGTTCTTCTCCCAAGCAGTTTTTAGCCAAAGACGACGAAGCGGAAGCTTATGCTCCCATGGCTTGCGGTTTTGCTGAAGCTGCTATTGATATTTCCACCGCTGAAGAGACTGCGACTGAAGGCTCTGCTCGTATTAACCATGGGGCTTCTGCCAGTTTTGACAGTATGAAAAAAGGCGATGTCGAGTGGATTTGGGCAGCTTTTAACGGTACAGCTCAGAAAGTCTATGTCAAGAAAGTTTTGGATAGCGACCCGACTACCCATTGCAATATTTTATCCAGCGCCACTAAAGATGAGACTGGAAATTACGCTACTGAGCTTACCGAAGCTCAGGCTTTAGCCGTAGCTCAAGCTTTTGATAACGAAATTTACGACCAAGTAACTAAAGTTTGTGGCTACGAGTGGAATACTGGCGGCGGTCGCGATGGTGACAGGCGCGTCAATATTGTTTTCTTGCGCGATGAGCAAATGAAGAAGCAAGATGGTAGCACTATCTATGGCTTTGTAAGCGTTCGTGACCTTTTGCCTCGTGTCTCCGACGAATATAGCGCCAAAGTTGAAAAGAATTATAGCAATGGCGGTGAGTATATTTACTTGAATTATGATGTCTTCTTTGGCGGCGCCACCGATGCTGCGCTTGGTGGCGAAGAATTTAAGACCGCTTTGGCTCACGAGTTTACTCACTTAACCCAATTGAACCAGAAGGTCGCCAAGAATGGTTTCTTTACCGATTTGGGACAGGTCAATGCTTACAGCTCAGTAGCTGCTCTCTATTCTGCCGTAGGTGATCCTACCTTGACTGAAGGCTTAGCTGAAGTTGGTGCTGATTTGTGCGGTTTCGGCGTCAACTATGCCGATGGTAAGACTTCTGGCAAAGCTGCCTCTCAGTTATCATTAGATTCCATTTATCGTTATATGAACGGTAAGAGTACTTTTGCTACTGAAGATTCCAAAGATGCTCCTACCATTTTCCCCACCGCTTTCTTTGATACAGAAGCCAAAGATCTCGCCGGTATGGGCCACCTTTTCGGTTTGCATATTTTAGGTTATTACGGAAAAGATACTCTCAGCAAATTGTATAAGTCTCCCGATTGTGGTGTAGAACTTTTGGAAGGTGCTTTGGGCGAGCCTGTCAACGACATTATGCATCGTTATGATATGGCTGTCTCTTTGAGCGGTTTGGGTTCTCTGCCTACCCAGTATGCCAAATATGAAATCCCCTATGTCA
Organism: uncultured bacterium; assembly: GCA_934621605.1. Taxonomy (GTDB): domain Bacteria; phylum Vulcanimicrobiota; class Xenobia; order Xenobiales; family Xenobiaceae; genus Bruticola. Next base: position 92,625 of record CAKTUZ010000006.1, read on the forward strand.
ATTTGGGTGGAAGCAATGTATATTTAGCTTCCGATGGTTCCATTAAGTCAGTCAATATCAATAAGGCTGTGGATGCCGATTACAGAATCGTTTATCCTAAGTTGTCTGCTAGTCAGTTTGAAGTTTTGCCTTGGTTCAATTGTTTAACTCACTTAGTATGCCAGACTTCAGCTCCTTTGAAAGTCAATGCTGTTGTGCCCAAGAGCGCTCAAACAAATCTTATCCATATCGACGACAATGGTGACATTAAGGCTATCTACTAAGAGTTGGCCTAAGAGTCGGGCTAAAATTTTGCAAAAAAATTAAGCTTGGCTAGATTTTGTCCGCTTGCGCTTGCGAAACTGGATGTTTTTAAGCACAGTTTCCTCAGGTGTAGGCGGATTTTTTTTGGCTGCAATGGGAAAAAAATATGAAATTATGGCGCTGGGCGCTGTGGAGTATCTTTTTTATAAGCTTATTGTTTTTAAGCTGTGAATTTTACTTAGCTTTTAGAGGCGTAAATTTGCGCTCTTATGAAGTTTTGGCAGCTCGAAGGAAATTGGTACCCGTTTATCTTCGCCAGGCTTGGGATGAGTGTGGTTGGGGGTGGGAACGCGGAGATTACACTTCCGAAGAAAATAATGAAGTAATTCAACATGTGGGTGAAGACGGTTTACGTAGATCCGTACCGAAAATAAAGAAAGAAGCTGCCCATCGGGTGGCAGTTTTTGGTTGCTCTTTTACTTTTGGTTGTGGGGTAGAGGATAAAGAAACTTTCCCTTATTTGCTCAATGAGCGCTTCGCGGATACAGTTTTTGATAACTATGGGGTTAGTGGCTTTGGAGCTTATCAGGTGCTATTAGCTATTCGTCATGTACTGCAACAAAAAGATTATGATTTGGTTGTATATAACATGATACCGTTGCATTTGACACGCAATGTGGATCGACGAATTTGGGGAACATTGCAAAATAGCGGGACGTATAAGATACAGCCGTATGTTGAATTAACAGATAATGGCCTTAAAGAACACACTAGCAATTCTTTTTTTTGGCCGGGAGAGAAGACTTTTCTGAGCGTAAATTTTCTAAAAAGAGTTTGGGATGCTTACTTTTTTAATGCATATGCAGAACAAGCCGTTCGTCCGCATAGTTTGGAAGATGTAGACAGTTGGGAATATAAATTTAATAAGGTTATTCGTGAGAAGGTCTTAGGACGGGAAGTTGTAGAAATTCCGGAAGTTTCTCAGTTGGTAAAAATTCAGCAAATACTAGTAGACGAAATGTACCAAGTTTGCTCTCTTCACGGAAGTCGTTTTGCTGTAGCTATTATAGAAAACAATGCTAACTTATTTGCGGTAGGTTGTGAAGCCTTAGGCAAGCCTTATGACTGCTGTTTGCTCGATCCGCCCGATTCACAAAGAGCTGCCAATCGAGTAAAAGGAGTAGTCAGTAATCATCCGGGGCCAACAGTACATAGGGCTTGGGCTGATAATTTTGAACCTTGGTTGCGCAGTCAAGGTTTTAAGTAGGTATTTTTCGCCAATAAAGCAACAAATCTGCAACTTATGGGGGAGGGGATGGTAGGTGGCCAAGAGCTGATGGCTTCGGCCACGCAGGGATTTTTCGAAGCGCTGGTTGCTCTGCTTAAATTCCTAAAAGGTACTCTACGCGGCGAAAATCGCTCGAAGGCACAGAAAAGCCTACATTAGTATCTAAAGCTTCGAGGCGTCGCATTTCTTCTTTATTTAAGGCAAAGTCAAAAATTGCAAAGTTTTGGCGCATGCGCTCGCTGTGAGTCGATTTAGGAATGGCAATTATGCCATTTTGGACAAGGAAGCGCAAAGCAACCTGGGCAGCATTTTTATTATGCTTTTGGCCAATTTCGAGCAACACAGGGTTGGTAAAGCAATTGGCGCGTCCCTGAGCTAGAGAGCCTCAAGATTCTGGTTGCACATTGTATTTGCGCATTACTTCGCGAGCGGTTTTTTGCTGATAAAAGACGTGTGCTTCTACTTGATTGAGCATGGGCTTAATATCAGCAAAAAAGCAAAGATCTACTAAGCGATCGGGGGTAAAGTTGGAAACGCCTATAGCTTTAGCTGTACCGCAGCGATAAGCTTCTTCCATGGCTCGATAGGTGCCATAGTAGTCGCCTAAGGGCTGGTGAATGAGCAAAAGATCTACATAGTCAGTTTGCAAACGTTCCAGAGATGCTTTGATAGATTCTTGAGCTTTTTGGTAGCCAGCTTGGCTATACCAGATCTTGGTGGTCAGAAAAATATCCTGACGGGGAATACCAGATTCTTTTATGGCTTGTCCTACTTCAGCTTCATTGCCGTAAAACTGAGCCGTATCCAAAAGGCGATAGCCTATTTGCAAAGCTTGCAAAACGCATTCTTTGGTTTGAGCCGGAGGAACTTTGTATACTCCGTAACCAAGCAGCGGCATAGGCAAACCGTTATTTAATTTTATATATTCCATAGCTGTACTCCCCATTTTCTCTGTTATAAATTCCACACTTTAATACCGTCAAAGTGAGAGGAGGGACCCCGCTTTATACTTTCTGCTAAGGGACGAAGGAATATTTCAGCCGTGACGGCGATTTCTGCTTCAATTAAATGGCCGCCTTTCATCTGTCCGCCAACACCGCCCAAAGCTGCGTGAGCATGTAAGAAAGGCTCTCCCTCTAAAGTGGAGATATTGCCTACCAAACTGACTAACTCCCAAGCTTCCTCAAAGTGGGTGATGTTGTAACCGCTGAAATCGGCTTTGGCTAAACCTATATCTACTTTACGTACAGCACCCAAACCGGATACTTCAGCTGCTTCCACTCCGGCTTCGGCGGCAGCTTGCAAGATCGATTCTTTTAATTTGTCTCCCGGAACCATAGTTACCAAGATGATCTCACCATTGCGTTTCCATTGCATAATTTGTCTCTCCAAATTTTTTTGACTATTTTTAGCCTTTTTGTTCCTTGTCCTGCTCTGAAAAAGGTTGAGAAAACTTAAAGTATTAAACTGACTAAAACGTCAAAAAAGCCGAAAAAATCAGGATTTTACCTTTGCAAAATTGAGGCTTTGACCAACTTCTTTAAAAAAACTTAACTTTTTTTGGCTTTAGGTGTTGACACGGACTCCCCGTTTGAGTAATATACTGCCCGTAAGCGGTACGCGCCATTAGCTCAGTTGGCAGAGCAGCTGACTCTTAATCAGCGGGCCCAAGGTTCGAGTCCTTGATGGCGCACCACCCCATTCGGGCGGGTGGCGGAATGGTAGACGCGCTGGTCTTAGGAGCCAGTGAGAAATCGTAAGGGTTCGAGTCCCTTCCCGCCCACGGCTCAAAGTCAGGGAAAACTGTACATGCGGAAGTAGCTCAGCGGTAGAGCATTGCCTTGCCAAGGCAAGGGTCGAGAGTTCGAATCTCTTCTTCCGCTCCACATGCAGTATCATTCCCGCCTTTGGGCGCCTGGCCTTGGGGGAGAAAAAAACGAGATTGAAGTCACTGGCTGTAATCTCGGAAATATCTTGCGGAAGTAGCTCAGCGGTAGAGCATTGCCTTGCCAAGGCAAGGGTCGAGAGTTCGAATCTCTTCTTCCGCTCCATAACGAGTAGGGGCCGCCGGAGAGGTGGTCCTTATTTGTTTTATCTGCAAAAAAATCGTGTAATAAACGTATGTGTGAACCTTAGCGACGCGGGCTCCAATTTTTGAGTTGTGGTGACATGATTCTTTTTGGGGTGGACGAATTAACGCCGCCAGTCCTAAGATTTTCTAGGAGGAAAAAATGAAGGTTACTCTGACTGAGATCTCTCCCATTAAGCGCAGTATGGAAGTCGTCGTAGACGCCGATACTGTAGAGCAAGCTTATGCCAAAGCTTTTAAAGAAGCCTTGAAAATGCTCTCTTTGCCCGGTTTCCGTCGCGGTAAGGTGCCTGCTTATATGGGCCGTAAGTATATCTCCAACCAGATTCTTAAGCGCGACGTTTTGGAAAACCTTATTCCTCGTGCTTTCGGTGAGGCTGCTGCTCAGGAGAAGGTCGAAGTTGTTTCCAATCCTCAGTTCCCCAAGGTAGATGGCGACCGCGGCGAAGAGCTCACTTTTACTGCTGAATTTGAAGTTATTCCTACCGTAGATCTTAAAGATTACGAAGGTGTGGAAGTGGAGCAAGAGCGCTATGAGCCAACTGAAGAGGATGTAGATAGCGCTATCGAGCGTACCCGTGCCGGTCGCGCCACTTTGGAAGATGTCACTGATCGCGGTCTCCAGGCCAATGACATTGCTTTTGTCGATTATGAGAGTTTCGAGAATGGCGAACCCGTTAAAGACGGTGAGGCTAAAGATTTCCCCATGGAGCTCTCTCCGGCCAATTATATCCCCGGTTTCTTAGAGAACCTCTACGGTCTTAAGCCCGGCGAAAGCAAAGAATTTGACGCTGAGTTCCCTGCTGACCACAAGTCCCCCTTAGCCGGCCACAAAATCCACTTCGTTTTCCACATTAAGTCTATCAAACAGCGCGTACTTCCCGAAGTAAACGGCGAATTCGTCAAAGAAATCTCCGGTGGCCAGTTTGACAATGTCGAAGATTTGCGTAAAGACATCATGAAAATGATGAAAGAGCGTATCCAGCGCGACGCCGATCAGGGTATTGCTGAGAAAGTTTATTATAAGATCGCCAGCCAAGTACCCACCGACATGGTTCCTCAAGGCTTGGTAGCTTATCATGCCAGACTCTTCAATAGCAGAGTATTGGACAGCTTGCGTGCTGAGGGGCGCAAGTTGGAAGATATGCTTAAGGCTCAGGGGCGCAATATCGAAGATTGGCAGAAACACGTCGGTTTGATGGGGTTTGGCGAAGCTCGTTTAGAGATTTTGGTTAAGAATTTAGCTCGTTTGCTCGATACTAAGGTTGAAGATGAAGAGATTAACAAGGTCATTGACGAGGAAGCTGCCCGTGCTCGCAAGACTGCCTCTTCTTTGAAGCGTCAGATGGAACAAGCTGGTACTATAGGCTTGCTTCGTTACAGCATCTTGCGCGACAAAGTGACCCAGCACTTGGTAGATACCGCTAAAGTAAATTATGTAGCTCCCAAGACTCCCGAAGAGCGTGCTGCCGAAGAAGCTGCTAAAAACGTAGTCGAAGAAGTTAAAAAAGACGAATCTGAGGCTAATTCTGAAGAAGTAAAGGCCGACAAAGCTGAATAATTTTTGTCTTTGTGAGACCGAATTTGGTTTTTTGGGGGGAAAAATCAAATTGATATGAAAAGTTAGGCGCTCCAGAGTAAGTGCTGCGCGATGTCGTTTATGGTATAGCGCTTGCCTTGAGAGTGCCTTTTTTCGTTTTTAAGGAAAAGAAAATAAGAATGAATTTTTTTAATAAATACAATAATTCGGATATGCTTAGCAGTTTAATCCCGATGGTTATCGAGCAAACGGCCAGGGGAGAGCGTTCTTATGACATTTATTCCAGACTTTTAAAAAATCGTATTCTTTTTCTGGGAAGTGAAGTGAGTGATGCGGCTAGCAATTTGGTCATTGCGCAATTGCTTTTCTTAGAGCAAGAGGATCCTGACAAGGATATCGATGTTTATATTAACAGTCCCGGTGGTTCGGTGACGGCCGGTTTGGCTATTTATGATTGCATGCAACTTATTAAACCTGATGTTTCTACTATTTGTATTGGCATGGCTGCCAGTGCAGCGGCGGTCATTTTGGCTGGAGGAGCTAAAGGTAAGCGCTATTCTCTGCCTTACTCGCGCATTATGATTCATCAGCCTTGGATCCAAGGTATCGGCGGTCAGGCTACAGACATCGACATTCATGCTCGGGAAATTTTGCGCTTACGTGAGGATACTAATGGTATCTTGGCTCGTCACACCGGCAAAACTTTGGAAGAAGTAGCTCGTGATACTGAGCGCGACAACTATATGAGTGCCGAAGAAGCGATGGCTTATGGGCTGATCGATAAGGTGATTACCAAAGAAGCCAGAGGCTAGATAAGTTTTTAGAAGATTTTCTCCCCAGTATCGGTGGGGAACAGCTCAAGGAGGACAATATGTTTCGATTCGGCGATGATAAACAAAGTTTTACTTGCTCATTCTGCGGCAAAAAGCAGGAGCAGGTGCGCCGCATGATTGCCGGTCCCGGCGTGTATATTTGCTCTGATTGCGTAGATATGTGCAAGGATATTATCGCCGAAGAGTTGAGCAGGGACGAAGCGGAGAGCGATGGCAAATTGCCTAAGCCCAAAGAAATTATGGATATTCTCAACCGTTACGTTATCGGTCAGGAAAAAGCCAAAAAGATTCTTGCTGTAGCCGTTTATAACCATTATAAGCGTATCAATATGAATACTAACGGCAAAGATGACGACGTGGAGTTGCAGAAGAGCAATGTTTTAATTATCGGCCCTACCGGTTGCGGTAAGACATATTTGGCTAGCACTTTGGCAAAAATCCTTAAAGTGCCTATCGCTTTGGCCGATGCTACTTCTCTTACTGAAGCCGGCTATGTGGGCGAAGATGTGGAAAATATTCTCTTGAAGCTTATTCAAGCTGCTGATTATGATATAGAGAAAGCGGAAAAAGGTATCGTTTATGTGGATGAAATCGATAAAATTACCCGCAAATCGGAAAATGTTTCCATTACTCGCGATGTCAGCGGTGAAGGCGTACAGCAAGCACTTTTAAAAATTGTAGAAGGCACCGTAGCTAGCGTTCCTCCTCAGGGCGGTCGTAAGCATCCGCACCAGGAGTGTATCCAGATTGATACTAATAACGTGTTATTTATCTGTGGTGGTGCTTTTGAAGGTTTGGAAGATATTATTGAGCAGCGTGTAAGCTCTCAATCTATGGGCTTCCGTGCCAATATCGAGAGTAAGACCAAACGCGATGTAGGTAGTCTTTTGGCTCAGGTTATGCCTGAAGACTTGCTTAAATACGGACTTATTCCCGAATTTGTCGGTCGTATGCCCATTGTAGTTACTCTTAACGCTTTAGATGAAACCGCTTTGGTAAGAGTGCTTACTGAGCCTAAGAATGCCTTGATTAAACAATATCAGCGCATGTTTAGTATGGACGGGGTGGAATTGGTTTTCACCAAAGAAGCTATTGAACGAGTGGCCAAAGAAGCTGAAGAACGCAAAACTGGGGCTCGTGCCTTGCGCAGTATTATTGAAGAGGCTATTCTGGACGTTATGTTTGAAATTCCCTCTTTGGAAAATGTGCAGAAATGTATTGTCACCGAAGAAGTAATTGAGAAAAAAGCTGAGCCAACTTTAATCTATAAAGAAGAGGAGAAAGAGGAAGAGAAAAAGGTTGATGATCAGACAGCTTAAGGGTTGATTCTCTTTTTTATTTAGCTTCGAGCGACCGCTTTCGAAAGGGATGGCGGTTGTTTTTTTTGTTTGAGAAGGTTTTATTAGGTACGGGGTGGCAATCTATATATTTGCGCAATAGCTAGGGATTAGAGCCGACTGAAGCGAACTCGTGGGGCTAAGGTTTTTTGAGGGAGCGAAGTATGGATTCTTTATTTACGTTAGCTGCAGCGGCACAAAGTGCCAGTGCCGGAAATATTTTCGGCGATCTTAATTGGGTACAGATTCTCAGCGGCGCTATTGGTGGCGCGGTTTTGGCTATGGGAGGCGGCGCTCTGTTTAATTATATCGCCGCTCGGATGGCTCCGCCCACGGAGATTCCCACTACTGTCAGTCCCAGTTCAATTGATACCAGACGTTGGGAAGCTTTGCCAGCTTTGATTGGCAAACTGACTAAAAGCTCAGAACCCAATCAAGTATTTCGCGTGATTTTGGAATCGACTAGAGAGCAAATGGATTGCGAATATTGCGCTCTTTTGATTCTACGCGGCGGCGTTTACCAGTTTGAAGCCGGTATCGGTTTGTGTGAAGAGAGCCGTCAGGCTTTTAAACTTGATGCGAAAAATGGTTTGGTAGATTTTATGCGCACCAAAGCCAAGTCGGTTGCTCTCAATCGCAATGATCGCCAGTTGCAAGATTTTAATTTCTTACGTGAGCCTATCAGTGAAGTTATCGTTACTCCCATGCGTACTGGTGATAATATTTTTGCTCTTTTGTTTGTGGCCAATAAAGCGAATATGGGCAGCTTCAAAAAAGAAGATTTTGATATGATGGGCTTTTTGACAATGCCTTTTGCTCTGGCTTTATATCAAGCTATTACTTTTAAACGCGCTCAAGGCGGCATTGTTAATACTATAGTCGAGATTATTACCAACCACGAAAAGAATGTACCTGGCTGTACTGGTCACTCCGAGCGTGTGGCTCGTATAGCTGAAGCTATGGGACGCGAGTTGCGTATGAATGAGAGCGAATTGGAAAATTTGCGATCAGCTGCTTTGTTGCACGATTTAGGTAAATTCTCCATGCCTAATGAGTTGCGTTTTTGTGAAACTTTACCTGAAGGCCCAGAACGCGAATTGGTCATGAATCAAGACAAGGCAGCCGTAATGTGGCTAAAACCCTTGGGGTTTGTAGAAAAGGCCTTGCCTTTAATTTTACATCATCATGAGCGCTACGACGGTTCTGGATTCCCTTCGGGAATGCGTGGTCCGGCTATTCCTTTGGGGGCTATGGTTATAGCTGTGGCTGAAACTTTTGACCTTCTGACTCATGATCGTCCCAACCAGCCTAAGCGTCCTCCTTTAGAAGTAAAAACTTATATAGAGTCGCTGGCTAACAGTAAGTTCGATCCTCAGGTAATACGTGCTTTTAATGCTATTTTGGAAAAAGGCGGCAAATAGTCAACGAAGTTATGAGTAAAGCACGAATTTTCTTCTGTTAGGTAGCTTTGCAAGAGGCGGCGTAAGATAAGTTTTGGTTACTGCCTCGATAAATTGAATTTGTGGATAATCGGAGGTGTTTTGTGTTTCAGGCGGTTGAAAATCTTATTGAAGCTATTGCCAAAGAAATAGAAGCACCTCAGATTAAGCGGTTGCAAGAAAACAGAGTGCATACCGGCAAAGTTATTATGCCTGCCGGTTTTGAACATTTGGCCAATGTGGAAAAACATTATTTTTTGTGGCCTTGCCTTATAGGTAAACGTTTGGGGCGCAGTTTTGCGCTGGAAGCCGTGCCTTGCGGCAGCGGTGGTCAGTGCTTGGTAGTGGTCGAATTTCGCCAGACTATGAAAATAAATTTTTCCTTACTGAGGCGTCAGTTAAGCACTTTTGAAGATTGTAGTTTGATTGGTTCACGCTTTGCGCTGACCGATTATATGGCAGAATTGTCCGAGTTGCATGCTTTCAGTACTGAGCCGGAAGCGGCGAAGCATTTTTTCCTGCAGCCGAAAAACAGTTCGCAACTGAAAAAACTGTGGCCTTTTCGGCGCCTGACTTCCAATGCGCATTTTTTGCGTTTAACTAAGAAAAATTTAGAGCCTCAAGATTTAGAAATTGTCAAATGGAAAAATATTCTGCAAAACTTTGAAGCCCTGGCCGCTTCTATTGAATCTTGGGGAAGTTAAATATTATGAAATACAAAGCAATTCTTTGGATAGGAGTGGCAGCGATTTATTTTTGTGGCCTCAGTACAGTAAGCGTTTATTCCTCTCCTCAAAACAGAACACAGGCTGACAGTTCTTTTTCTGTCCCGTTTGGGGAAGCGGTTTTAGATTCATCTTGGGAAACAAAACAGCTTTTTCGAGAAGGAAAGGTTTTGCAAAATCAGGGACAATTGGAGAGAGCTGCAGCTTTATACAGCCAAGCTTACGCTTTAGATTCAGCCAGAATTGAAATATTACCTTACTGGGCTTTGGCCGAGCATCGCTTAGGTCGCTATTATAAAGCTTTAGAACTTTACAATTTATATCTAGATTCAGAACCTGAAGAGGAATTAGTCCTTTTTAATAAGGCTGTATGTTTGAGCCATTTGGGGCGCTGGACCGAAGCCGAACATATAGTAAGTGCGCTGCAAACTTCTTCGTTGGTCGGTAACACTCAATTTTTGGCTTTTAGTGGTTTTGTGGACTACCGTTTGGGTAATTTTCCCTTAGCGGAAGAAAAGTTAAAACGAGCTTTATACTTACAAAAGGACAATATTCCGGCTTCTTTAACTTTGGCTTCTTTATATCAAGCGGAAAACAATTTGTTCAAGGCGAATTCCGTTTTACAGGACGCTCTAATTTTTCAGCCTAAAAATTCGCTGTTGCTTAACAATTTGGGCGTATTAAATTGGCAAGCCGGTAATAACGGAAAAGCTGAGCTCTGTTGGCAAAAAGCTCAGGATAACCTCAATTTGGCTAAATTAAATATGGCCATTTATCAAGTTTTTTCTCAAGATGAAGTCGATATTTTAACTTTAGCTGCACTTACCGATCAATTTTCTCAAAATCCTTTGGCTGAGTTTCTTTATGCCGTCTCTCTTTACCGTCATAATCGCTTCAGTGAAGCCAAAGCTAGCTTTACTCGCACTGCAGAAATGATTTGTTTGGCGCCTTCTGACAATGAAATTATAGATGGCAGCGGTTTGTTGACTCAAGAATATCTTAACAGACTTAGTTTAATGAATAAAAAATATCTGGCTTTGACTTTGGCTGCTTTGGGTGAAAATAGTGCGGCTCTGGCTTATTATCAAGAGCTATACAAAATTCAGCCTGAGGATATTGCCGTATGTCACAATTTATCGGTGCTTTGCGGTAAAACTGGCAATACTAAAGGTGCTGTGGAATTTGCCCAAAAAGCTAGAGTTTTGGCTCATGAAAAGGTCAACGCCGATACGCAGAGCCGTCGCCTGTATGAGTCAGTTTATTACAATTCGGCTTATGCTTATTTTTTAGCCAAAGACAAGAAAAAAGCCGCCCAGGCTTACGATGAGTGGCGCAGCTTTTTTGTTTCCGAACGATAGATTTTGACTCTTTTTAGTTAGACACTAAGAGTGTAATCGTATCGTTGGGGCTGAGATTAATTTTTGTTGGGATCTACCGGATCGACTATTTCCAACTCTTTCTTTTTCAAAGTTTCCATAAATTCGCTGACTTTCTCACTGTAGACAGTAGCGCGGTTACGGCCGTGATTCTTAGAGTAATAAAGGGCCGCGTCGGCGGCTTTTATGAGCTCGCTTTGTGTTGCCGCGTGATCTGGGTGGCAAGAAATACCGATACTGACCGAAATACGCAGTTCGGTAGGCTCGTCTGATCCTTCTACTTTCCAAGTAAATTGGTGCTCCTCTAAGGCGCGTTGGATGCGACAAGAAGCGCGAAGAGCTCCCTCCACACCAGAATCGATTAATACTACAGCAAATTCCTCACCGCCATAACGACCGATAATATCGACGTCACGTAGAGCGTTACGTAATACCGAAGCTACTTCGTATAATACATAGTCGCCACATTGGTGGCCATAAGTGTCATTGACGCTCTTAAAGAAGTCTATATCGAGCATAAGCAAGCTTAAACTAGCCTGACTGCGGTTGACGCGACGGATTTCTTCCGAGAATTTGGAGAAGAAATGACGTCTGATAAAAACTTTGGTTAAACCGTCAGTGACAGCCAGCTCGTAAAGATGAGCGTTGTAAAGGGCCACAGCTGCTTGGTCAGCTACTTGCAAAATGATTTGTAAATCGTCGCTGGTAAAGGGGGCTCCCATTTCCTTATTAGTAATATTCAATACGCCCTGTAAATCATCATGTACAACCAAAGGAACGCACATAATAGAGGAAACATTGGAGGAAGCGTTGCGTACGAAGGTAGGATCGTCGGCAGTATTGTTGATAATAACCGGAAGCCTGGTTTTGGCTACTTGGCCGGCTATACCTTCGCCTATTTTGAAACTGCGCGTTTTATAAACGCCACGTAAGATCTTATCTTCTGTATCGGGATCGATGCCGTGAACTACGGAGACTACTAGATCGCCGGTAGATTCTTCTAAAAGCATAATAGAGCCTTTTTGAGCTCGGACTATACCGGCAGCATACTTAAGAATATCTTTTAAAAGGTGGTTACGGTCGTCGATAGCGCTGAGAGCTTTACCTACATCGTAAAGAGTTTCCAGCTTGTGAACTTGACGTGCCAAAGCTACGCGGGAAGCTTCCAATTGTTTATACCACATAGCATTGCGTAAAGCTCGCGCTCCTTGAGCGGTAAGTTGTTCAATAAATTCGGCTTCCAAAGGCTCTGGATCGGAAATGTCCAGTCCGATAATGCCGATAACGGAATTGTCTAAACGGTGAAGTAGGGGAATCCAATAATACAGACCAAGATTTTCTAAGTTGCATTCGGCCAGACTATCTATGTAAAGGGCGGCGTGGCGACCGCTGATTTCATCAATAGTGGAAAAGGGGCGGCCATTGCAAGCATCCAGCCAAAACATGCCTTGCATATTGGGTAAAAAGGAAAAATTTTGTTGAGAGATGTCTAGGTTTACTTGATAAGCGCAACGGAAAACTTTGCCGTCATTATCGGTATTGTTGAGGCTGTTAGTCAGTTTGCCCAGATAGTGATAAATAGGATCTTCCGCATCTTCGGGCTGTAAGCGGCTATAAGGGCCGTTATCTTTTTGTACATCAGTAATAAAGATAGCAGCTTTCTTGGCACTTAGACGGCCGACCAGTGTGTCGACAAATATCTTGCTAACCAACTCTATACTGGAAATAGCCGCGTCCAGACGGTCAGTAACACCGATAATCAGCTTGGAATTGCGTAAACGAATCAGAGTCCGTCTGTTTTCGCTGACCATTTTAGTGTACTTCTCTTGTAACTCTTGTATATTGGGAAGATCCATTGTTCTCCGTTTTAGCGTTTACGTCGGCATTGGTTTGCTTAGACCCAAACGTCTCCAAAGATTGATTCGGCCGAGTTCTTGATAAATGGCTGTTTTGCCTGCCTTCTTAACTCGGAAGGCTGGTCTTTGCTGCTTATTTTTAAGCTAAAAAAGCTAATTCTTCCCATTCAGCCATATACTTATCAAGGTCGTTTTGAATAATTTCAAAATTTTTATAGGCTTTAGTCATTTCTTGGGTATTATCGGAAGGGTTGGCCAGAAGTTGTTTGATTTGTTTGAGAGTTTCTTCATTTTGTTCAATTAAGTCTTCCAATTCTTTTAGACGAGTACTTTGTTTATAGGAAAGTTTTTTCTTTTTAGGGGGAGTCGTTTTTTCTGTAGTTTTAGTCTGAATAGTTTGAGTAGTTTTTTGAGCTTGTTCAGCTTCTTCTTTCAGCATTTTTTGTTGGCGAGCTTGGTTTTCGGCTTGCTTATTGATATGTTCACGCAGTGTTTCATAATCGCCGACAAATTCTTGTATTTGACCGTCCCCAAAATAAAAGAGCCGATCGGCACAGCGATCTAAAAAGTAGCGGTCGTGACTGACAATAATTACAATATTGGGATAATCGTCAAGCCAGGCTTCTAACCTTACCAAAGTGGGAATGTCCAGATCGTTGGTCGGCTCATCTAAAAGTAAACAATTGGGACTGGCCATCAAAAGACGCAATAAGCGTAACCTTTTACGCTCGCCGCCGGACAGTTTGCTGACCAAACTATGTTGCATAGGGCGAGGAAAGAGAAATTGCTCCAGCAAATTTTCTGCACTGACACGACGACCGTCGGCCAAGATCATATAATCTCCGCTTTCGCGTAAATAATCGATGATAGTTTGATCTTCATTTTCATCTTCGGCCGTTTGCGTGTAGTAACCGCGTCTAATAGTTTCGCCTACTTCTACATGACCGCTGTCTGGCTTAATAGTTTCAGCAATAATATTGAGCAAAGTAGTTTTGCCACAGCCATTGGCTCCCACAAAGCCCAAACGGGCTCCCTTGCCGATTTTAAGCGAAAAATCTTTAAACAAGGTATGTCCTTCGTAAGATTTGCTAACGGCGTAAAGATCGATACCTTTGGTACCTAAGCGATTGGAGGACTGAAACTGATTAAAAGTTACTTCTTGATTTCTGTTGAGTAGCGCTTTTTGTTTTAGTTGAATTTCTAAAAGCTCGGCTAAGCGTTCTTGACGGGCTTTTTGCTTGGTAGAACGGGCTCTTGCACCGCGTTTAAACCATTCCATTTCTTGTCTGATCAAATTGGCTCGTTTTTCCGTCTCCACCTGATTTAGCTCTATAAGGTGAGCTTTTTTTTCTAAATATTTGGCATAATTGCCCTCGTAAAGGCAGCCAGATCCTTTGTCTATTTCCAAAATACGGTTGACGGTGCGATCCAAAAAGTAGCGATCGTGAGTAACCATAACAACGGCGCCTTTGAAGGCGTTAAGTTGGATTTCTAGCCAATCGATAGTGATTGTATCTAGATGGTTAGTAGGTTCATCTAAAAGCAGCAGTTGAGGATTATCCAAAAAAGCTATACAAATAGCTACTTTTTTGCGGGTACCTTGCGATAAATTTCCGATTGGTTCGGTAATATTTTCTAAGTTGAGCTGAGAAATCATATTCTCAATGCGCGTATTAAGTTCCCAAGCCTGAGTAGCATTTAAAACGTTGCTTAAGTGTTCAACTTGGCGTTCATTCTCCAGAGAAGGATTGAGGCTGTAAGCTTCGCAAGCTGTTTCATAGGCAGTCAACTTATCCAAGATATGCTGTTGAGAATTTATAATTGTTTCGCGAATAGTTAAATTATTATCAAATTGGGGCGTTTGCGGTAGCCATCCGATAGTTAATCCCTGACTAAAAACAGCTTGTCCGTAGTCCGGCTCGTCCAACTTGCCGATAATGCGCAATAAACTGGTTTTGCCGCAACCGTTGGCGCCAATGATACCCAAGCGTTCGGAAGCGCTTATATCTAAAGAAATATTTTGCCAAATAGGCTCTGTTAAAAACTGACGAGCGACTTGCTCTAACTTTACTAAAGACATGCAGCGCACTTTCTTGCGCAATAGGTCACTACCTTTTTTTGCAGTTATCTTCTAGTGTTGGCCCGCTTATTTTTCCTTTCGTCATTAGCTTTTCTGTTTTGTTTTCGTTTTGACATACTCCCCATGGCTAAAGCCAGGGGATTCTGAGATACTAACGAGCCTTGCCTACTGAGAACCTGCAGGTCTTACAAGCTCTCTCTACAATGGACAATGCCCTGCCCATACACTTATGCACTAACTATGCGAAGAAAATACGATTGCCTTCACGCTTTATATTTATTGAAGCAGTTCTATTACGATTATGTCTGCTGCCACAATTAGGACAAATCCATTCTCTGACTTTCAAATTCTTGATCTCTTTATTTTGGTAGCCACAATCTGAACAAAGCTGGCTTGACGGGTAGAATCTATCTATTTCTACGACAGTAGAGCCTGTTTTATAGGCCGCGTATGTCAGATGTTTCTGCAACTGATACATATTAAGATATTTTCCAAACATCTTATAGTATCTTTTGTGCAGAGCAATGCAATGGTTGTAGATAAGATCTGCGATATAAATCTGTCTATGAAGCTTTCTGTTTCGTTTTGAATTATACAGCTTAAAGCAATACGTTATCATTACACCCTCCACATTATCTAAATTTTTGACTTTCAATATATTGTTTGACAGCGGATAGCGGCGCTCCGCCGATAGTAGAATAAAAATAACTATTTGTCCATAAAGTAGGAATTGTACTACTATAGAACATATAGGTAGCAAACTACATAATGGCTGTCCACCTTCAATTGCTTACGTAAATTCGGTGGACGTGCCTTATGTCCCCATGCCTGAAGACAGGGGCTTTATGGCACTCGTGGTAATTTTCTGCCCAGCGAGCGCAGCTATGCTGGGCCCTCATAAGCGCGTGACCTGCTTTCGCCTGAGTTTTTCTTCCGCTGTCGGCTGTCC
>CAKTUZ010000007.1 GCA_934621605.1 uncultured bacterium
AATGGATGCCTCCTACAAAATATAGAAAGGCATCCACGCGATTAGATTAGTTTAGTCGCTTGTAAATATGTGTCCAGTAAAGAGGGTACATATCATATCCACTAAAGGAGGGAACATCGCTTTTATCGCCAAATAAATCGACTAGCTATGTACACTTCAGAATCTTCTTCTGCTTTAAAAAAATCTTACAATTGGTGCCGAGAACTAACGCAGAAGCGAGCTCGCAATTTTTATTTTGCCATTCGCCTTTTGCCTCGGGCCAGGCGGGACGCAATGTGTGCCGTTTACGCTTTCTTCCGCCAATGTGATGATATTTCTGACGCAAAGAATATCTGCAGCCGCCGTGAGCGTTTAGAGCAATGGAAACAAATTATTCAGGGGCAGGAGCCAACTTCTTTTATGCCTGGATTGTTGGCTTTGCGCCATGCTGTTAGTAAATATCGGATCAGCCCTCAACCTTTCCTTGATTTAATCGATGGTATGTTTACCGATCTGGAAGAGATTCATTTCAAAACCTTTGACGATCTCTACACTTACTGCTATAGAGTCGCTTCTACTGTAGGTTTGGTGTGCATAAGCATTTTCGGAGCTCCCGATAAGCCTGAAGTATACAAAATGGCCGAATATCACGGCATTGCTTTCCAACTGACCAACATCTTGCGCGATATAAACCATGACGCTCTCGAAGGCCGAGTTTATATACCGGATGAAATTTTAGAGAAATTTGCCATTACCAGACAGTCCATCTTAAATAGGACTTACAATGAGCAAAAAATGGCCTCTTTAATCGATTATATGGCTAAGCTGGCTCAAAGCTACTACGACCGCTCCGAATTTTTACCTTATTTTATTCCTCTCCCCAGTCGAGTTTGCCTCAGAGCTATGACCAATATTTATCATGGTATTCTGAAAAAGATTGAAAGTATGGGTGTAGAAACTCTGCACCAAAAAGCGCGCCTTAGCCTATTGCAAAAGCTTATAGCCATTGCTATGGCCTACTTAAATACTTGGGCCGATTTCTGGCGAGAGAATTTTTTATCGGCCAATTAAGATTATGCGAAAAATAAAAACTATTCTGGCCCTGCTCTTTGCCATGACAGCTACAACTTTGGGCGATATTTTTATGGCTCGTTTACTTCGACCTTACGAAGGCGTCCAAATTGTCGGGGCAAGTCAAGTTTATGATATAGCCGTCAGCCTTATATGCAGCCATACTTTTTGGATAGCCGTGGCTTGCTTTCTGACTTTTTTTATTACTTGGCTAAGTATACTTTCTTACGAAGATCTCTCTTTTGCTCTGCCTCTGACAGCCATTACCTATATACTGAATGCTTTCTTGGCCGGGCCTATGTTGGGTGAGCATATCAGCGCCGCCCGCTGGGTAGGTACTTTTATTATAGGTATAGGTGTAGTAGTCGTTTCACTTAGTGAAGGCAAAAAAGCTGAGCAAGCGGCCGAGCCCCCTACCTCGGCCGAAAATACTGAAGCAAAAATAGCTTAGTCGGAAATGCCAGCCATACAGCGGAAGTCGCGTCCCTCTTGCCAGCCGCGTTCTTTAAGAAAAGCACGAATTTCTTCTCTGGAGTTGGGATTGCCTACAGCTGTTACCAAGAAATACCCCTCCGGAGCGGGCAATTGCTCCAAACTGAGCACCTTCAAACCGCAAATAATTTGGCCGTGACGGGCCGGAAGAATATCGGTATAGTAGGCAGGCTCCAAGCCATGAGAGCGCAGCGTTTTGGCTAAAGCTTTGCCATTGGGGCCAGCTCCCCAAATAATAAGTTGGCGCTTATCAAAAGGCAAACTGCGCAGCCCTTGCTCTTCCTGAGCGGGCGTAAAGAAAGCTTTCAAAAAGAAAGTTACTTTCAATTCACGCAAAGCATCATGGCTACAACGCTGATCTACTCTGGTGAGGCGTTTGGGCAAATCGCGCCAGAAAAAGAGCGTTTTTTCTACTTTAGCCATCTTTATGCCCTTAAGCCACATGCGAAGCCAAAGCTGATAATCTTCCGGCCAGCGTCCGTCTTCATAAAGGCCGACTTCCTCTAAAGCCGAACGGCGCAGCAATACAGAAGGGTGAACTAGAGGGCTCTCCACAAAAATATCACGTTCCAAGATTTCCGGCAAACAAGCTTTATTGAGCCAACGCTCATAACGCATCATGCCTTCGGTAATCGATTTTTTAGGGAAAACGCGAATTTTGCAACCGACAGCAGCTACATCGTCATGAGCTTGCAAATAGCGCATTTGTTCGGCGAAACGTTCAGGGTGAGAAATATCATCACCATCCATACGAGCTATAAAAGGAGCGCGACTCTGTTTAAAGGCAAAATTGAGCGTATCAACAATACCGCCATGCGCTTTGCGAAAAATACGTAAGCGAGGATCGGTTGCGGCCAAGGTTTCGGCTATTTTTACAGTATCATCAGACGAACCGTCATCAACCAAAATCAATTCCCAAGACTTAAAAGTTTGACGACGAATAGATTCTATAGCGCTAGCTAAAGTCTCCACACAATTATAAATAGGCATTAAGCAAGAAATAGTCGGCTTTCTCACCGCACTGTAGCGTAAAAAGCGCTCATATTTGGTGGCTTTTTGCTTAATTAACTTTATTCCCAAGCCTTCAGCCCAAGTTTGTACTTCTTCTTGTAAAATATCACCCCTAAAAGTTTCTAGTTCCAATTCGTATTCAGTATGCCCAGAATCAAAAGACGTACAATCTAATTCAAATTTTTCATCGCCTTCCAAACCGGCAGCCTTAATAGGCCAAACGCGACGAATGTTGACAACTTCACCAACAGTATGCAAAGTGCCCTTAAAGCCTTCTTGGCAAATTTGCTGGCAAACTTTACCTTCACCCACAGCTTGCAACTGACCTCGACTAATAGCTAAGGCCACCTCAGCGCTCACTTCTTCTTCTATTTCCAAAGCCGAAAAATAGCCAGCTTCCAAAGACAAGCCGCGTTTATAAACAAAAAGCCAGCGCCCATTTTCCTCGCGCAAACGCAACATACTGCGCCGAGCGGCAAAGTAGGCATCTTCAGTGTCTAAGTAAATATTTCTCTGGTGCAATTCACGCTCGGCTTTTCCCAGAGCTTCTTGTAATTTCAGCCAATCTTGACAATTGCTAATTATCCACTTCAATTCTTGTTCAGTATTGTTTAAGGAAGCATTTTGGCTCATAGTAAGGGCAGCTCAATTCCAATTCATTTTGTTCAGAAGCATAATATTAAAAAAACTGGCAAAATTATCCTGGTTTACTAATTATGTCAGTCATAGCAATAAAAAAAGAGAGGAACAGAGCAATTGCAGATGTCCACTCCTCTCTTTTTCATTCGGCCTAAAGCCGAAAATTAGCCAAGCGGGAAAAGCCTGGGCACCAGTTGTCTCATTTGTACTTTCCACCAAGGCCAGTCGTGAGCCACATCGTAGCCCCATAATTCGAAGTTATGACGAATACCCACTCTGTCCATAACTTCATGAATCTCGCGGCTATAGTGAACGCGTTCCCAAGCACCTTGACCGCAAATGACATTGATATTGCAACCATCTAAGGAGCGGCGGATATTGGGATCGTACAAATTGGCAATATAACTTACCGGATTGTGAAAATAGCAGCGCTCGTCATAATAGCCGTCTAAGAAGCAACTGATGTTGTAAATACCACTCATACCTATACACCAACGGAAAACTTCGTGATGACGGAACAAAGTATTAAGAGCATGATAAGCACCAAAACTGGCACCCACAGCGGCAACAGGCAGGGGCCCGCCACAATTGTTAAAAATATAAGGTACTAGTTCGTCAATAATATAGCGATCATACAACTCTTGACGCCAAATACGCTCACCGGGGCCTACAGATTCGTTGTCCAGGCTCCAATCATTGACGCTGTTGATAGAAAAAATCTTGATACGCCCGCTCTCAATATGGTCGGAAAGAGCACCAATCATGCCAAAGCGTTCTAACTCTTCAAAATCGGCTGACGCAGTAGGGAAATAGAGAACCGGCACGCCCCAGTGACCATAAACGGCCACAGGCATATGAAAGCCCAAATGTCTGCTGTAAAAGCTGGTTTTTTCTACGCGCATTAAGCTATTTAACAAACGGATGAGACTCTAAAGCCTACAGTTTGTCATTTACCTCCCGCCTATTTTCCTCACCTTTAAGCCAGTATTCGGGGAAAGTCTGGCACTTTTCAAAACCGGGACAGCCTAAACAACGTTTACTGCGCATATTGACTTCGCGTAAACGCTTATCGCGACACTGAGGCTCAAAAAAATCGAAATTATCAAAGTACTTTTCTAAATACTCTTCCTTGTAGAGAGCCATTCTATCCTCCTGGGGGCGCTAATGCCCGGATAAACTAACTGACTTTTATTAGGTTCTTAACCTCAAAGCACACGTTCGATATTTTACCATAGATTTTTTATACGGGCAAGAAAACAAGATTCACCTGGTACAGATACCCCCAAAAAAACGGGCTATTAATTAAGAATTGCCTATCAAATGAGACTGAAAACGCAGGACAAAGGGAGTACAGAGAAGAAGAGCTCAGGTAAGTTTTTAAAGCAGCGTTTAGAAGCAGCTTGGAGTGTCGATTTTATAGGATAGCAGCGCTCAGCAGAAATATCTTGAGGGCGTTTTGTTATTTTTTTTGCCTCAGCCGATTTGGGGTAAAGCGGAGGTAAAATGACAAGCTTGAAAGTTTGCCGACTTAATAAAGCAGCTTGTAAGAAAAAACGTTGCCGAAATTATTTGCTGTGCGATAAAAAAAAGAGCCGCCCAAAAAGTTTTGGGCCGACAATTTATAGTTGTTGACTAGCGTACAGGAGGGATGGTTATGTTTTTAGATTGGTTTAAGAGCAAAAAACCGACTTTAAAGCTTAAAGCTAAGCAGGAAATTGAGATCGAATTTTTTGCTGACGAAACCTATAAAACCTACTTCACTACGGTTTTAGACGTCAGACGGAAAGAAATTATTCTAAAAAGCCCCGGCACCGAGCGTCGTCCTGTGAAGATGGAATCTGGACAACGTCTGACCGTCACCGCTCTTGACGATGGCAAGTTGTACTACTTCGAAACCGAAGTAACTGACGCGGGAGAGCGCGAGTTTGATATTGCCACTCCTACCGATGTTGAAAGTGAAGATGTGCCAAAATTTGACGAGCACACCAGCATCGAAGCTCCGGTTAACGTGGAATATCGCGCCATGAAATTGGCTCATAGCCAATCTGCCCAAACCGTCTCCATTAGCCTAAACAATATCGTCTTGGGCTGCAATATTGCCATTCCCGAAGGCACCGACTTGCATGTCGAAGTTCAAGTACCAGGTACTCCAGTCTTTTCATTCAAGGGTAGGGCTTTAGCTTCCAAGCCCAATCCCAGCAGCAAAGGCAAAAAGTTCCTCTGCGAAGTCGAATACGCAGAAGATGCCGATAAAGAAGATCGCTTAGCCATTATGCGCTACGCCGTCTATCTCAAGCGTCGTGAGCAGCGTCGTATCTCCAGAGGAGAAGATCTGATCGACAAAAAGCCTTAAGTTGCCTGCGAGATATAACCTGCAATATGGTTTAGGCTGCAAATTCAACTACAATAAAAAAAAGTCCAGTCTGCAGAGCTGTTTTCAAGAGCCTCTTCCAGGCTGGGCTTTTTTGAATAGGGCCGATTGTCGATTATTTGACGCACCCACACACAGTTCAGACGCCGTTTTCGAGCTTTTTCAGAGCTGAATTTGCAAATTTATCAAGTATCAAAGAACACCAAAATCAAAGGAGTAACTGCCGTGTGCGGTATAGCCGGTATTCTCTATAAATATTCTGAATCTGTCCAAAAGCTAGATTGGGATGAGTTCCTCAAAGAGCTGCAAAACATCGCTTTAGCCAAAGTTGATATTGAAAATCCTCCCAACGAAGCGGTTTCAGCTTTAGAAGAAAAAGTGTCCTCTCTCAAAGAGTACCAAGCTTTTTCTTCCATATGGAACAGCGGCGAATTGGTCGACCGGTTACAGCAAGCGGCCGATTCTCTTCTTAAGTTTGAAAAACATTCCAAAGAGTGTATCCTTAATTCTCAAATTCCTCTGCCTACCAACTTGGTAGAGAATTGGAACTCTTTGGGTGTACGTCTGCGTGACATCGTCTGGACTCTTTCTCAGGATGTTTTGGGTAACATTGCCAGAGTAAAACTCATTCTACCCGATTTTGTAAAAACAGCCAGTCTAGACGCTTGGAAGATAACAGCCGTCCTCAACAACATGGATCGCTTGGAAGTTCGCGGCCGTGACAGCTTAGGTATCAGTGTAAGCATCCATTTTTCTTCTTCTCAAAGTTTTGAGCAATTTTGCACCACTATTACCCGAGTCGGCCTAGAGGAAGAATTTACCAAGCGCCTCAAGTGCCCTACTCTTGAAAATTTAAGTATTCGTCTCGATTCTCACAGTCTTAAAGCTCCCAGCTTAATGTTCATATATAAAGTATCTCAGGAAGTGGGTGCTCTGGGTGACAACGTAACGGCCATTAGACGTCATCTTAAAGCCGACCATCTACTCTGGCACGCTTTAGGCTCAGAATCAGTAGAAACCAACGTTTGGTCTCACACCCGTTGGGCTTCCAACGGCGTTATCAATATAGCCAATTGCCACCCCGTAGATGAACAAACCGAGCCTATCCAAGCCGAGACCGATCACTACTGGATCAGCGGAGCCTTAAATGGCGACGTGGACAATTTCCAAGCTTTGGCTCAAAAAGTAGAGCTGGCCGACGGCCTTTCTATTTCTCCCAAAATAACTACTGACGCCAAGATAATTCCCGTCCTGGTCGATCATTATTACAAGCGCAGCCACAACTTACAAAAGGCCTTCTTGCAAGCAGTTAACAAATTTGAGGGTTCGGTCGCCATTTGTCTCAGTTCCAGCTTGGAACCAGGTCGCACTTACTTAGCCTTAAAAGGCAGCGGCCAATCTCTCTTTATAGGTTTATGCAAGCAAGGATATGTTTTTGCTTCCGAAGTTTACGGCATTGTCGAACAGACTAATCGCTATATTCGTTTAGACGGAGCTACAGAACATATTCCCGGCCATCCCGAAAGTGCCGGTCAGATCTTTATATTGAAAGAAAATGGCACTGATCTTGAAGGTCTGGAAGCTTTCCATTTAGACGGTTCCCCCATTGAACTCAGTCAAAATAATATCAAAACTGCCGAAATTACCACTCGCGATATTAACCGCGGCCATTTCGAGCACTTTTTACTTAAAGAGATCTTTGACGCTCCCGGATCTATCGAAAAGACCTTGCAGGGTAAATATTTTATTGAAAATACCTTTGACGGCCAGGCCAAAGTAAACTTAGGCCCCGAAGTTTTTCCTGTGGAACTGGCTGAAAAGTTCAAAAATCATCAAATTAACCGTATTCTCTTAATCGGTCAAGGTACAGCTGCCGTAGCCGGTATTGCCATTGCCTCCATGATGCAGAGAGCTCTCAAAGGTTCCGATATTGAGGTCAGAGCCATAAAAGCTACCGAGCTTTCTGGCTACTCCATGGAAGATAATATGGCTAAGACGCTCATTATCGCTGTTTCCCAATCAGGCACCACTACCGATACCAACCGCACCGTCGATATGGTCAGAGCTCGCCAAGCTTCAGTTTTAGCCATTGTCAACCGACGCAACTCCGATTTAACTTACAAAGTCGACGGCGTCATGTATACTAGCGACGGTCGCGATATCGAAATGTCAGTTGCTTCTACCAAAGCTTTTTACAGTCAGGTAGTGGCTGGTTATCTCTTAGGATTAAATATTGCTTCTATTGTGGGCACTATCAGCAACAAAGAAGTGCGCCGAGAATTGCAAGAACTTGTGAGTCTACCCAACAAAATAGCCTCAGTTTTGCAAAATCGCCACAATATTGAAGTGTTGGCTCGCCAATATGCCACAACCCGTCGCGACTGGGCGGTAGTAGGTAGCGGCAGTACCAAGGCTGCAGCCGATGAAGTTCGCATAAAATTAAGTGAGCTTTGCTATAAATCTATAGCTACTGACTATATTGAAGATAAAAAGCATATTGACCTTTCCTCCGAGCCGCTCACTTTAGTCTGTACTGCCGGTCTGCCTGCCATGGCTTTGCGAGACTCAGTAAAGGAAGTAGCTATTTTCCGCTCTCATAAGTCGATTCCCATAGTTATTGCCACCGAAGGTTTTGACGAATTTGAGCGCTACGCTGTCGGCGTTATTTACGTACCCTGCGCTTCAGCCAACGCTTCCGTGCTCTTAAATACTGTAGTCGGCCATCTCTGGGGCTATTACTGCGCTCTTTCCATTAACGACGGAGCTAATTTACTTAAGCCCGGCCGTGCTTTAGCCGTAGAACATTTGAGCAGTGACGGTGGTTTGGTTCTCAATCAAACTAACATTAGACGTATGCTCACAGTAGGTAAAAAGTTTCAAGACGACCTCAAGCAAGGACGTTTCAACAGTTCCCTCTCAGTTGATTCGGCAGTGCGCTTATCTTTAATGTTCCAATATTTTACTGGCGTTCGCTCCCTGCGTCAGTTTACAGCTGAATTTAAAGGCAACAGTTTAGTTGAAACTATGGTGACTCTACTTTCTCAAGCTATTCAAGAGCTCTCTCGTCCTATCGATGCCATTAAACATCAAGCTAAAACTGTTACGGTGGGTATTTCTCGTTCTGAAGAGCTGGCCGAAGGGCCCATCTTTGAAACTTTACGCGAATTTGACATTACTCCCGACGATTTACCTTACCGCGATTTAGCCTTCTTACGAGCTTTAAGCAAGACTATCAATAAGATAGTGGGCGTAACTCTCTACGAAGTAGACGGACTCAATACCTTAAATGAAGTAGTCGACACTACTCGCATTAAAGTTGTCAAAAAAAGCGGTATCTCTCTTACGATGCACTCTCGCTCCGAAAACGGTTCTCCTCTAGTAGGTACCAAGCAATGGGTGACTAACAACCGACGCTCTTACGTAGGCCATGGACATAACGACGAGTTACCTATGCTCATAGCCCCGGTGATTACTACTGGCCGTGTCGATCATTTAGCGCTGCTCCATTTGAACTTTAAGCAAGATTTGCCTTTAGCCGACAGGGTTGACGTTATTAAAAACTTGACCAACCGCTATGGCGATTTGGTAAGCCAAATTGAGGAAACCAATATTACTTGGAAGGACGAGTTCCTCAACTTGCTCAGCGTCGAGGAGTTGGCTACCCTCAGAGCTGCCGTTTTGGCTGAGCTGATTATTAAACGCCGTACCTAAAAACAAGTTAGCGGTAAGGTTTCACCTTGCCGCTATCAACAGCAGAAGCGTTAAACAACCAATTCAGTAAAAAAATGCAGTCTCACTAAATGTGAGGCTGCATTTTTTTATTTTCGCGGAAACAGCGACAAATTTATTCAACATTGACAGCTGGTGTACGTACCGGCAGCCAACTCGGAGTAGTACTTACCGGTATAATATTCGGATCTTCTTTTTGGCCACGCCGATATAATTTTATTAAGTCATATTTACCCTTATGAATTTCAATTAAATAAATATCGCGAATATCCAATTTGCGAGCCAAAGAGAAAGTGCCGGTAGCTCCTTTCCAGCAAGGACGAGCCTTTTTCTCTTTGGAATCGGCGCCAATTGAATGTAAATAAGCGCACATTTCCTGACGATTCTTAACGCCGTTTTTATAAGCGCTGAAAATAATATTCGCTGCATCATAAGCACTAGCGTCTAAATGGGAAGGCGAAATACCGCCAAAAAGACTGCGAAAACGCTCAGAATAAAGCTTAGTAGCTGGTTCGGGACTGTCGCTATGAAAATATCCAGCCAAGATCAAGCCCTCCACCGCATTGCCACCTACTGTCACCAAATCTTTGGTAAAGGGAGCTACCTGACCAGCGATAGGCATTTTTAAACCGCGAGAGCGTAACTCTTTAGCGAAAATAGCTAAGGGAGTACCGCGATGATCAGAAAAGAACACACAATCTACTTGATCTTGCTCCAATTTATCGATAACTTTATCAAATTTTATCCCAGTAAACTTGTTTTCCGAACCAATTTCTCCCCCCATTTCTTTAAAGCTGCGTCGGAAAAATTCGGCAACATTGGCTGAAAGCACACTGTCTCTATCGATAACTATGCCTACTTTGTGATAGCCGCCTTGCAATAAGTAGCGAGCAATAACGGCACAACGAGCTGCATTGGTATCACTGGCCGTAAAGATACAACGTCCCTGTTCCCAAATACCGGGAGCAGAGACGACCGGCGTAAGAATGGGAAGCTGAGCGGCATTAAATAAAGGTGACAGAGCCAAAGAAAATTGTGAACTGAAAGGGCCAATCACTCCCAAGTACTCTTTATCATTGCTAATACTGCTGCAAATACCGGCAGCAGTTTCCATGTTGGAACGATCGTCATAAATATCAACTACGGCCAAACGCCCGTCTTTAGCTCCACCATTTTTATTAAAATTTCTCTGAGCCATAGCAATACCATAAAGTAAACGATAAGCTTCCGGAGCGTCACACCCAGATAGTGTCATAAAAGCAGGTACTCTAAAATATGGCTTACCGCTCAAATGCACATTTACATTTTCCATCATTATATGCGCTTCGGCGTCACTTGGATGACGAGTAATAGCTTGGGACAGGCAGGCAATAGCTTTGGGCCAATTTTGCTGGTTTATATAAAGACGAGCGGTCTCTTTATCAGGGTTGACCAGTTCATAGGGAATATCAAATTCCCAACCTTGGCTATCTTTTAAATGATAAAAGCCACCCCAAGCGCCCCAAATAAAAAGCAAGCTACAAACCATAATCAACACTATGGACAGCTTGGAAGTAGTGGCTGCTCGCGGCGCTTTAAGGCTACGTTCCCCCTTAGAGCTGGCGTTGGCTACAACCACATGGCGCGGCCTTTTTATACTTTGGGTCGCTACCCGACGGAAAGACTCAGCTCTCAGTTCATCTTTAAGAATGGGATCGTCAGCCGCTACCGTTGAAAGGATAGAAATCAAGTCCTTAATAACCTGCTCCATATTTTGGTAGCGATCTTCAGGATTCACTTGCATACAGCGCAGCACCAATTTGGCAAAGTCGGGGTTCAACTTGGGACAATAAGGAGCCAGCTGATGGCGACCATATATAGGTGAGGGTGGTTTGCCGGTCAAGACAAAATATAAAGTGGCGCCAAAAGAATAGATGTCACTGCGAGCATCAGTCTGACTGGAATCTTCCCACACTTCTGGCGGAGCATATCCTACCGAACCGACGGCAGAAGTATCTCGCTTCTTAGTAGGATCAAAAAAGCGAGCTAATCCGAAATCGATTAGTTTTATATGGCCATCAGAACTTACCATAACATTTTCCGGCTTAAGATCGCGAAAAATAACCGGTGGCTCTTGGCTGTGCAGATATTCCAAAACGCGAGCAATCTCCAAAGCCCAACGCAAAACATCTACCTCTCCAGGCGGTCCATTTTCTTCCACCAGTTGAGCTAAAGTGCAACCTTCAATTTCTTCCATAAGCAAGAAAGTAGAATCGCCCTCTGAGAAGAAATCGACTATAACGGGCAAGCTGCGGTGGATTAAAGTAGAAAGCAAACGCGCTTCGCGCTCAAAACTGCGCTTGGCTTCGGCCAATTGAGATTTATCGCGAAAATGGAGTTCTTTAAGAGCCCAAAATTTACCCGGCAAACGCAAGTCAGTTACTTTATAAACAGCCCCAAAGCCGCCTTTACCTAAAAGGCCCACTACTTTATAGCGTCCTTGCAAAACTTTGCCCTTTTCAACTACAGATGCAGGCTCATTCTCAATTTCTTTAATGAAGCCAGAGGTCGGCAGAGCCACAGATCCGGCGACCATTTTAAATTCCGGCTGTTGAGGCGCTTCTTTTCTGCCTATAAAATCTTTTTCTGCCACTATCCTACCCCACTTCTTCCACAGGAACCCTGATAAGTATAATTATACCTACAGCCGGAGCGGCTTTGGCTTCGATAGTACCATTATGCTTACGTACCACCTCGCGCACCAATCCCAAACCGAAGCAACTACCTAAACCGGGGTGAGAATTGGCAAAAAAAGGCTCAAACAAGCGAGGCAATTCTTCTTTGGAAATGAGCGTGCTGTTAGTCATAAACTCTACTTGCACTTGCTGTTCTTTATAAGCTGTACTTACTCTAACGAAAGGATTAGACGTCTGTTCTATTTTGATTAAATCACGCAAAAAGGCCAAAATATTGGCAAAAGCTTGTGACCATTGCGTGGAGTTGGCTCGCACTTGCGGCAATTCGGCATATTTAACTTGAGCGGCAATTTTATTCTCGGCGAAATCGTCGCGTAAAAGTTCCAAACTGTCCGCCACAACTTGGTTAATATCCGTAGAGGCCCGTACAAATTGAGAAAAGCTGACTTTATTTTCATTTTCTATAGAAGTGCGAGAATAAACCAATAGCTTTTCGATAATACCCTTACACTTTTGCACTGCGTCCTGGATAATGTGCAAGCGACGAGAATTGACCGGATCCTGCGAAATGCGCGATAAACTGCTAACCATAGTTAGAACAGCACTTAAAGGCTGACTCAATTCATGAGCCACGCCAGCGGCCAAGCGACCAACACCTGCTAAATGGCTTTCCTGAGCGATCTCACCTTTGAGTACTTGAATCTCTTCATGGGCCTTGGTAAGCGCCTCTTCGCGCACAAAACGCGGCGCCATCAAAGAAGCGACTGAAGCGGCGGCCTTCATAAGACTGCGCTCCAGTTCTCCTGGTTTATTGCTCCTATCCCAAACAGCGATCATTACCCCGCCGCCGGAATGGCCATGCCACACGGGTACAGCCACCATCCAGCGCCCCGAAGCCCTGGATTCAGCCATTTCCCCACTATCCCAGGCTTGCTTAAGCAAGTCTTTAACCATACCGGGACCAGTTTCTTCAGCAGTATTGCCAGCCTTAGCGGCTAAACGAAAACCGGTCTCCTCATGACCTGGCTGCAGATAAAGAGTACAACCGTCAGCTTCTATTTCGTCTAAACAGGCCTGGCAAAGCAATTGAGCCTGGCTAGCAAAATCGTCAGTAATAAGGGGCGCCTCCTGCAAAGCCAAAAGGCTACGCTGATAAGCGTCGCGTTTGCGCAACAAATTGTAAGACCACCAAGAATAAAAGAGGGCCAGCGAAGTGGCAGCCAGCCAAATGATATAAATCCACAAGGTTAAAGAACGAACCTCACCGCAGTTATTTTTTGCATTTGCTTTAACCGGATTTTTTCACACCCACCCGGCTCTTCTCCTCTTACATAACTAGACTGAGTTCAATTTGCATAAAATATTACAAAAATTAAATTAGATAATTATTACTAGAAATATATAATGAGAGGCATATTATGCGTATATATTGCATCTATTAAGTGAAAACGCAAAAAAATGTAACAAATGGGGAGAAGATTGTTTTATCAAAAGTTCAGAAGTCATAAAAACGAATATCGCCCGGAATTAGGACTTTAGACTCTTTCATCGAGTAATACTTTATCAAAAAATAAAAAGTGACCATCCACAGTGGATCCTATGGACATGGCCACCAATATGAGATAAAATGCCTTTACGGTGACTTTCGTAAAAAGCATAACTCAAACTAAAGGGTGCGTTTTTTGTGTTCTTGTCGCATCCCCTTGGTGTTGTTCCCAGGCTCCTTACGCAAGCCACTTACAGAAAGCAGAGAAGCCTTTTGCGAGAAGGTCTACAGCTTTCTGGACTTCATAAAAAACCTCTGAAACCTCAACTTATGTTCGCAGAATCCGGGGCAGTAGCAGTTTGGCGACTTACCCACGCCCCAGATTCCAGAGAAAAGGAGGGCTCCTTTCCTGTGCCCGATTGTATCAGAAAGATACCATTCTGGCAATAGGTTCGGAGTGCGGTTTTTGTGATCACTTCTCTACAGGAGATTCGTTAATTAAATGATCTTAGCTAAGAAAAATGTTTTTGGTTTCGCGACCATCGCCGCTACCGTCACTCTGAGCGCTGCTATTTTTGCCACAGGCTGTGGTGACAGCGGCGACACTACCGCTGCTGTAATCTCACCCAGTACCGCAAGAAACGCTGTTGTCCTCTACTATGATAACGACTTAGCCAAACTCAGAAGCAATAAGATTGATACTCTGAGCTGGATTATTACCAAAGCTGATGGCAAACTTTTAGCAGCTAGCAAAAATCCTCAAAAGATTGTCATTCCGGCAGAGGAAAAAACTTCCGCTACCTCTTCCACCACTTCCTCTACCCCGACCCCTACCAGCAGCGCTAAAGAAAGCGACAAATGCTATACTGTTTTGCAAATGGAGCAAGGCGTTTTCGATGAGGTCGCTAAGGGTGGTGCCACTGTTACCGCTGTTTACTTTAACAGCACAGATAAAGACAATACCGACAAGATACTCGGCTTCAGTTCTAATTCCAATATCAATTGGGATTCTAAGAACAAGAACGGCACTGCCGACGCCAACTTCTTCCTTGATGAGAAAGGTGTCCAATATATTATGGGCACAACTCCTGACGTGCCAGTTATAGCTAAAGGTGGAACAGTTCGCTTATCTTGCAAAGTCAGATCCAAAGACTATGCCAAAGACAAAAAAGAAGCCGACATTATCCGCTTCGTGAAAGTAGATGCTGGCAATTATCTCAAAGCTGACGATAGTAGCAACGTCGTTGGTCAATACAAAGGCGTTGAGTACACCAAAGAAGAGGGCACTGAGGTGAAAGCCACCTTGAAGAATGCCAGCGAAGAGAAGGTGTCCCCGACCACGATATACGTTACTGACAAAAAGATCACCGGTTTTACTATTGAAAACAGTTATGCCGGTGTGCTCGCTCCTACGAAGACAGATCTTGATACAAAGACTACGCCTGCTACACCTGCTTTAGACTATTCTTTCGGCATGTCAGAAGTTCAAGGTATTCCTGCCGGTACTCCTCCCAGCAGTAAGCCTGAGACAAAGACTTACGGTGTACGCCAAGCTGCTATGAAAGTTACGAAGATCACTTGGGGCGGCACTGGTGGCGAAGAGCCTAAGTTAGATGCAACCAGTATTACCGGTGTTAAGTACGAAGTTACTAAAGTTGACAGCGCAGCTGTGAAAGCTGAAGACGCTGCGAAATATGAAGTCAAAGACAACGTAGTTAAGTTTGGACTTAATGAGGCTGCTGGTAAGACATTCACCGTCACGGGTACCTTAGGGAAGAGCGCACTTACTGGTGACAAGGATGTCACCGCCACTGCTGAAGTTAAACCTAGTGGAGCTGATGTCAACGTAGGTTTAAATACCGCTGAAAATGTGGCTAATAAGACGACGCATTTTACCACAGAGGTTAGTGCCGATAAAGACACTGCTGCTGGTAAAATTAAAGAAACAGAGAAAAAACTTAAGATGTACGCTCAATTTGTTGAGACCGGCGTCACAGGCGGCTTGGAGTCTTACCTCTTCGAGATTCCTGAAGCAGCCAGTTTCACCTATCCCAAGCTTGCTCATCTTTATGATGCCTCCAACGATCTTTTCGAGGAAAAATTTACCTCTGGTGACTTCGATAAAAAATATAAAGCAGAAATTGCTGGAGCCAACGAGCAAGGCCTCAACAACTATGCTGTCATTGTCAGAGAAGCGGGTCTGAACCTTAAAGTTGGTTTCGCTAAGAGTGATAAAGATACAACCCGTGCTGATGACGCTGATCAGATTAAGGCTTTCGGCAACTACAAAGATCTCAATATCGATGCGATAATCAAGAACTTGATAATTGCTAAATAATAGTTACCCTCACAGCTTTTAGCTTATAGCTAAAGATCGACCAGGCCCGAATCTTTTTTCTTTAAGAAGATCCGGGCCTTTTTTGTGCCCCCCTCTTGCCAAGCAAGTAAACATTGTATATAATTCCGTCGTAGGCTTGTTGAGCTTATGCGCTGTAGTTGTATATTAAGTGTGTATTTTGCGTACGCGAAGCCAGAGAAATGTGGTGTTAATTTTCGAGCTGATGTGCTTGCCTGGCTGATATAGGTTATAGATAAGCCTTGCAATATTGTGAATGTTCAGATACCAGTCTAGTCTCTTCCCAAGTTATGATCAGGCCGTGTACGGTGGAGGCCAATTACTGTACGCATTTTCATTGCATAATAAATGCAAGAGCAAACAATCCCCGCCCAATCTTCTTCGGATAAGCGGATGAAGGGACTGTTTGAAAAGTAAGCGAATTCTAATTAGAAAAAGTTGAGGGGCAATTGCTGCAATCGTGCCACTCCTTACATGGTACAGAGCAACAACAGCCCCAAAAACAGAACTGAAACGCCCCCAAAATGCGCTTTAGTTCTAAAACCAACAATCGACGAAACTTGATTTTGGGGAAATCTTCCAGGGGCTCGCGGCGGCCTGAGAAAACGCTGCGAACTGAAGATTTCCCCCAAGAAAGGAGAAGTTAGTGCCGTTTACCCTGTCAGTGGCATGATTTTATTACAGAAACTATTAAAAGGCAAGCTTGACTATTTTTAGGGTC
Source organism: uncultured bacterium (assembly GCA_934621605.1). Classification (GTDB taxonomy): domain Bacteria; phylum Vulcanimicrobiota; class Xenobia; order Xenobiales; family Xenobiaceae; genus Bruticola. The sequence goes on from CAKTUZ010000007.1 coordinate 16,531, forward strand.
GACACGCCATGAGTTTTATTGTATAAAATACAATATTGCATTATTTTCCCCCAACTATGCCGACAGAATGTGTGTATTATATTTTCAGTCCAGCTAGCCACTATATGAAAGCAATAATATATCGACGCCTTTTTTGCAATAGAGTCACTTCGATCTATAAGTACCGTTTTGATGAATAACGGGAATTGAAACCTGTCTTTGAAAAAGGGCTATAAAAGACAGGAAGCTTGGCTTTTCAACTGATCCCCTATAAAAGCCAAGTAATTCATCGACAAGAAAAAAAAGACTGCGAACACAACACTCGTCTAGGTCGATTTCTCTAACCATTCTCAGTAAGAATCTTCCCAAAAGATATGTTTTGCATATCTGACGAGGGTGAAGAAGCTATTGGCACCTTCTTCACAAGAGGCTATCCGAGACTGCCATTTCCCCACTCGGCAGTCCATAAAGCGTAATTTCCAAGCTCGGCTATTCGGCTTTGTAAGTAGATAGCGAGGATTTTACGACTCTCACAGCTGCGAAAAGTGCTTGACTGAGAGAAGCGCTTTTCAAACTTCAAGCCAATCACTTTGTTTGAAGTAGGCATGGTATAAGGCGTCCCGTCCGAGCCGGGGACGTCTTATATCATTTGGCGATATTGTTCCAATACCATAAATACCGCCAAATGATGAGCTCTTTGATAAAATAAATCAGAGCAATTTTGTCCAGTTTGCCTAGCCAAGTGCTCAATATCTATATGACAGCATTTTTCCCAAGCTACCAATTGCTCTAGAAGCGGCTGCTTAGTCAGATTTTCCGCTTTATTCCAAACATCTTCATTATTTAATAATGTGCTTAAAAGATTTCTATTTTGGCTTAGCCAAAAGCTACATTTCTTTTTAAGTGAAGCTGAAGTATGGCCAAGGTAATTTTTGACTATTTGTTTATAATAATTGTCATTAGCTTGCAAAAGCTCAGGCTTACCAATTGTCCAAGCTCCAGCTCCAATACCATTCGACCAAGCCAAATGATGAGAGGGCCAAATTTGTTCGGCTGGCAAAGCCAATAAACGCTTAAAATTTGTCAGTTGTTCAGTTAAGCAACAATTACTTTTAGGAAAAGGCAATGGCCCTTCACAACTATCAGCGGCAAAGAGAATTTTTAATTGCGGCACCCAAACTGCCAGCTGACCTTCCGAATGAGCAGAAAGCTTTATAAAACGAACTTCTAAGTTGCCTAAATAGATTATTTCACCGTCTGCCCACAAAAGATCCGGCAATTCAATGGAACTGGCGGCAAAATAAGCGCCATCGCTCCCTTTCTGACGATGTCCCACTTCTTTAAGACGCCGATCTTGACGCATAGCCAAAAAAGTTTCTAAAGAAGCACCAATATGCAAACTTTCTCCCAACTTTTGTATAAAAGCCAGATTGGCCCAAGCATGATCCCAATCGCGATGCGTATTGAGTAAAAAATAATGCTGAGCTTTTATACCGGCCTCGGCCAATAGTTTTAAAGCACAACGCAACATATAAGCGGCTAGGTGATTATCCCAACCGCTATCAATAAACAAAACCCTATCCCCGGCAGCCAAAACATAAGCTGCCATAAAACGGTCTAACAAAAAACCTCCCGCCCAAACAGTTTCATTTAAAGCCGAGTCCGAGGGAAGCTTGATAGAAAAATATTGACAACGTTCCTGCAAATCCACAGCCTTTAACATTAAACTACTTTATGGAATCGAAGGGGCTTCACCGGCATTAACTACACCCCCCCCTTCAAAATGAGGCACATGCATGGACTCGCTCGGTGTCTCGCTGGCTCCTATATCTACACTTTGGGGATAAACGTCACCGCTATCGGAAGTAGTTTCGGAAATGCTCGGTTCAGCAGCGGGTTCATAAGTACGTACTGGAGATTGACTTTCCGGAGTAGGTTCAGATTGCTCAAGCTTAGCGGTATTATTATCTTGCCCATTATCAGAATTGCCTACTTCGGACACAGACTCAGCGGTGCTGTCGAGTTGTGGGAGAGACGACTGCTCAGTCTGAGCATTAGTATTCTCTTCTTTAGTATTGCCCTCAGAAGAGGCAGCAGCTGTCGACTTATCAGGCTTATATTCTTTTATAAAAATATTATTAAAGCGAACATCGACGATATCCACTTTTTTTAGCTTCATCTTAAATTGATTGAGCAAAGTGCGAGCTATTTCCAGTTTAACATTAAAACTATCCAGAGTACCCAGTTTTATAAGAGTTTCATGATCTAAAAAATTGATATGAGCACTGACACTTTGCACACTGTCTACAGAATAGAAGAGCGGCTTAATAGCGATAGTTTTTTCAAATTGAGGAGCAGCTTTAAGTACCACATTGATCAGGGCATTTTTCATTCGACCGCGCCTAGGTACTTCAAAATCGACCTTGAGACGAGGGCATTCCAAACCAGGACGTTCCTCACCTAAGATATATCCCTCTTTGTCGACAATAAACCAACGGTTGCGACTTTTTTCTGAATAAACCAATACCACAGGTTGACGCTCTTTTATTTTAATAACAGCTTGCCCGCTTCTTTCCAAAGAAACATTATTTTCCAAAATAGCCGGATCGCTCAGCGGATGTGCCCCACAATTGAGCCAAACAGCCCAATAAAGCAATCCCGGCTTATAAGGACACTCACTCTCCACCTCTTCAGTAGTAAAAAGAGCATTGCCCTCTACCCTAACATTAGAGATTTTAAACACAGGCGAAAGAAGAAATATACCCTGGGCCATACAGAAAAAAATTATCAACAATACTCGCCGCAGTAAATGCATCGAATGCACGGTCTATTCCTCGTTCTTGTCAAATAGTTAGGGGTAAAGCCGGAACAAAAGAGGACAGCCGCCCTAGTACAAGGCAACCTGCCCTCAATCAAGCCGTCACAAACAGAACTTAATCAGCACAGGGTTGAGACGGAGCGGTCAAAAACTCAGCACAGCGGGCAGCACATTTATTAATGTCACCGGCGCCTAAAAAGATTACAATATCACCAGCACGACAATTCTTACTTATATAGTCTAAGATATCAGCTGCTGTAGGTACATAAACTACATTGCGAGGAGCACCAAATTTGCGAACTCCTTCTACGATAGCTTCCGCGCTTACACCATCTATGGCCTTCTCACCGGCAGAGTAAACATCAGTTACTAACAACACGTCGGCTTCGCCGAAAATAGTGCAGTATTCATCTTGGAAAAACTTGGTACGTGTATAACGATGGGGCTGAAAAACGGCTATAACCCGCTTGGCTTCGCCGGTATGAGCCGCTTTAATGGCGGCTTTAATCTTACTAGGATTATGGGCATAATCATCTACAATAGTAACACCGTCAAACTCTCCCAAAATCTGAAAACGACGCTGTACACCTCTGAAGCCGGCCATATAACGGGAAATATCTTCAAACTTTAAGCCAATCTCCAAGCCAATGGCTACCGTAGCCAAAGCATTTTGAATATTGTGCAAGCCAGGCACACGCAGGATAAGTTCGCCTAACTTTTGACCATTACGCACTACAATACAGCGAGAGGCATAGTCGGCAAAGCTAATATCCACAGCATGAATTTCGTTATCCTGACCCAAACCGTAAGTAATAACTTTACGCTTCACTCTGGGAATCAGAGAACGCACTCCTTCATGATCGCCACACATAACCACAAAGCCGTCTTCGGCCACGCGGTGAGCAAATTGCAAAAAGAGCTCTTCCACACGTTGACCGGTTTTTTGATGATCATAACCACAATCGCAATAGGCTTCAGTAGATAAGTTTACATCAGGATCGATACTGGTTATGACGGCAGCATATGGAGAAAGATCGACGAAGGAAGCGTCCGATTCATCAGCCTCAGCCACTAAATAACTACCATTCCCCAATTTGGCGTTAGAGCCTAAATCATTCAGCTCGCCGCCCACAACTACAGTGGGATGCAAATTGGCACTTTCTAACATTGTAGCAATCATAGAAGTAGTGGTAGTTTTGCCATGAGTACCGGCCACGGCTATACCTTTAGTAGGCTTCATAAGCAAACTGAGCATATGACCGCGTTGCACAATCAAAATATTACGTTTTTTAGCTTCTATAACTTCCGGATTGTCAACTGGTACGGCAGAAGAAACTACTAAAACATCAGTATCGACAGGTACGTTAGCCGCACTGTGACCACAAAAGATTTGCGCTCCCAGCTCCTCTAAGCGCTGGGTAATGCGTGAGCTCTTCAAGTCGGAACCAGAAACGCTATGTCCCATCTGCAGCAAAATACGAGCGATACCGCTCATACCAATTCCCCCAATACCAACAAAATGGGCATGTTTAAAGTCCAACATGACGTTACCTTTCATTCTAACGAGAATTTTGAAGCCTTCGGTAAGTAGTTATTGATAGATCAAACCGAAGGCTGAAGCCAGAGAGGCAGGCAAACAACTCAATATAACAAATTGCTCACCTTAATGAGCGCTCTTAGCGTCTCTCTTTAACAAAGCTTTAGTTTTGTCTTTATAGACAACTTCAAAAATTTGAGTTATTACAGCTTGAGTGGCTTCGGGACGTCCCAAAGCTGCAGAAGAATGAGCCATAGCTGCCAATTTTTCCTTATCCTCCAAAAGGCCCACCAAACTATCGGTCAATTCTGATTCAACTTGCTTATCCAGAATTACCTGAGCCGCTCCGTTATTTTCCAATATTCTGGCATTGGCTTCCTGATGATTTTCGGCCGCATAAGGATAAGGCACTAAAATAGAAGGTAAGCCGCGAGCGGTAATTTCCGCTAAAGTAGTCGCTCCGGAGCGACAGACTATCAAATCGGCAGCAGCATATAAAGAAGCCATATCGTCCGTATAAGCCAAAGGACGATAATCTATACTATGTCCGCTCACCAAATCACCGCTACGAGCACTTACCTCGTCAATATGTTTGGGACCAGTAAGATGAATTAAAGTCAACTCACGATCTACCAAGGACGGCAAAGCAGCTAAGATGGCGCTATTTAAACTGGAAGCGCCCTGACTTCCACCCATAACAACTACACATCTACGCTCAGCGGGAATTTGTAAAGTCTGCCTGGCTTCAGCCCTTCTTTTAAGCAAAATAGAAACACGCACCGGATTGCCGGTCAAAACAGCTTTTGAAGCTACCGCAGCACCATAATTTCCCGGTAAAGACAAACAAACTTTTTTTGCCAAATAAGAGATAAACTTAGCCGACTTACCCAAAAATGCATTCTGTTCCATAAGCAAAATGGGGATATCCAAACAGGCAGCAGCCAAAGCTACCGGAGCACAAACATAACCTCCAGAAGCGACCACAATATCGGGCTTAAAGATCAAAAGATGATACAAACTTTCCAAAAAACCCAAACCAGTCTTCCCTACAGCCAAAAGCTTATCAAAAAAACCGCCATTGAGCCCCTGAGCGTGAATATTTTTGAGAGTATAGCCAAGCCGCCCCACAATTTCACGCCCTACACCATGATAAGAATCGAAAAACAAAGTTTGCACACCGTTCTGCCGCAATACTTCAGCCACAGCCAAAGCGGGATACAAATGACCGCCAGTTCCTCCTCCGGCAAAAGCTACCTTCAGAGGTTGCTTTCCCATAATCACTTGAGCGGGAGGAGGCAACAAAAGGCCTCTATTCAAAAGTAAGGACTGCCCCTGAGCTTGAACGCTGAACGGCGAAGCACCCACCAGCGAAGCTACGACAGGTTGACCGGGCTCAGCAGCTTTCTTTTGTTCCCCCAAAACCTCAGAAGCGGAGTTGGAAGCTTTACGCTTTCCAAAAGCTTTGGCTATAGCTTTAGCAACTTCTGGAGAAACTTCTCTTAAAGGACGAGCGGCAGAACGCTGCGTCTGTCCATTGTAAATCTGGCTCTGATTCTCTTCTGGCAAAATGAATACACCCCTGAAAAAACTTGCCGCTTACTATTGGTCAAACTAACTGCGACTTCCTGGCGAGACAAGCCTATTTAAACTTTTTATAGGTAGGTATCTTAACCAGATTGCCGACCTTGAGAACTATCCTCATCACCATTATCCGCAGCGGAGGTCTCAGAAATAGAAGACCAGCCAGTATTGATAGCCGGGCGAGGCAATTTAGATTCTACTCTCACACGACTGCCAGCGACAACAGTTTCCCATTCGTTACTGCTAATCGGAGTGACACAAACTTGTTGATCAGAGGAAGAGAGTGTGGCTCCCTCACGCGGTATCTTACGTTTTTTGGGCTGAATAATCTCTTGCTTGGGAGTATTTTCGACATATCGAGAAATATTGAGTAATATTCCCATAGAGAGTAAAGTTATTATGAGCGAACTTCCGCCGGCTGAAATAAAAGGCAGAGGCAAACCTTTATTGGGAAGCAACCCTGTCACCACTCCCATGTTAAACAAAGCTTGACCCATTACCTGAACGGCAATTCCAAAAGTAACCATCGATTTGTAAGGATCTTTACAATCGGAAGCAATACGCAAACAACAGCTTATTAAACAAACAAACAAGATCAATAAGCCAAACGTACCTACAAAGCCCAGCTCTTCACAAATAATGGCATAAATAAAGTCGCAGTGCATTTCTGGCAAAAAATCGAATTTTTGACGCGAGAAAGGCACACCGACTCCCCAAAAACCGCCGGAACCTATAGCAATAAACGAATTTACCGCCTGATATCCACCCTCTTGCTGATAAGCGAACGGATCAAGCCAATAAGCAATACGCGACATACGATAAGACTCTTTTAGAAGCAGAGCCACCCCTCCCAGGCAACCGCCTAAAAAGGTCATAGTCATAAGTTCCAAAGCGGTGCCGGCTACAAAAATCATAATGGCAATAGTAGCCACAATTACAATGACTGTGCCTAAATCTTTACCATACTCAATTAGAAAAAGCACAATAGCACTGACAAGCAAAGGGAGCCAAAGTACCTTCAAACTTTCAAGTGCTCCCCTACACTGGGCTTTAAACCAATCCTTACTAAAAACGTACAACCATGCACTTTTCTCCCGATTGCCGTTCTTCGCTTTAGCGACAGTTGTCTGAGCTCGACTAACTTCCATAATTTTTTTACGATTACTTACTAAATACTCGGCCCAAAGCAAGATCATCGACAACTTGGCCAATTCGCCAGGCTGGAAACGAAAACCGCCTATACTTATCCAGCGATGCACATTATTAACCGGAGCACTGCACAAAACCCAAACCAACAATATACCTGTCACCACTACCAATGGCCAAGTAAATTTCCCGCGCAGCTCACTAATGTCGGGGCCTTTATAAACAACAAACATCAACACCAATCCTACAGCCATGAAAAGAAGTTGGCGCACAAAGAAATGGAGCGAATTATGTTCATACTCAGCCGACATAGCTCCCAACCCCAAAGAGGCCGAAAGCATAACCAAAAGCCCAAAACCGACCAAAGTGAGAATAATAGTCAGAATTGTACCAGTCAGCGGTTTATTAAAATAATCAAATTTCAATTATATGCAACCTCCGGCCTTTTTCGTCGGGTGCCTTACTTAATATTAAGTGCATACTCGGCAAAGAGCTTGCCTCGCTCTTCGGCATTGCGGAACATATCAAAACTGGAACAAGCCGGAGACAAAAGTACAGTTCCACCACTTTCTTTTACTTTAGTCCATCCCAATTGAACCGCTTCTTCCAAAGTAGAAGCCCGGAAAATAGGCAGAGAGCCGAATTGTAAAACTGATTTTTCCAATCTGTCGGCAGCTTCTCCAATAAGAACCAAATAATCACAGCATTCAACAATCGCTTTACCTAAAGGAGAAAAATCGAAACCTTTGTCTTTACCTCCGGCAATAAGCACCAAAGGACCGCTCTTAAAAGCTTCTACAGCAGCAATTACTGAACTGGTATTGGTCGCCTTGGAGTCATCTATAAAACGTACTCCCTTATAGTTGCGAACTTCTTCCATACGATAATGCAAAGGCTTGTGAGCTTCAAAAGCACGACGAATAGTATCCTGATCAATATGGAGAAAACGCGCTACAGCAGCAGCAGCCAGAGCATTGGCTAAATTGTGAGGCCCGGGTAACCCCAGATACTCATCTTTGTTCCATTCGACCACCTGTTCGGCACAAGCTTCATTGCGATACCAAATCCACCCCTTTTCATACCAGGTACCTTTAGCCACAGGATGATTGACCGAAAAAGTCATAACCTGAGGACAAGCCGGTACTTCAGGAGCAGGATAAGCAGGCAACCAGGCTGGCAATTGGCCTTCACGCAAAAGATGAGCCATACGTACAGCCTCAGGATCGTCGTCGCTAAAAACAGCCAAATCCTTAGGCCCCATATGAGTAAAAAGGCGAGCTTTGGCTGCGAAGTACTCTTCTAAGTTGGGATGACGATCTAAATGATCGGGCGTTACGTTAGTAAGTATACCGATATGAGGACAGAATTTATCGACACTTTCTAATTGAAAGCTAGATATTTCGGCAGTGACAAAACCGTCAGAACGAGCCTTATCAACTTCGGCCACCAATGGATTACCAATATTGCCAGCCAAAACGGAACGCTCGCCCAACATACTATCGATTAAAGTAACTGTAGTCGATTTGCCGTTGGTACCGGTTACGGCAATAAAAGGAGCTGGAGAGATACTCCAAGCAATTTCTACCTCACCAAGCACTTTTATACCTGATGAGAGTGCTTTTTCAATTAGAGGACTATGGATAGATACACCGGGACTAATAACAATAATATCACTCTTAAGCACACGCTCAGAATGACCGCCGCATTCGCATTCCACAGGAAGCCTATTCAAAGCTTCTAGAGCCTCAGTTAATTGCTCGGCTTTTCTGGTATCGCTAACCAAAACATGAGCACCGCGTTGACTGAGCACCGAAGCCAAGGCAAGACCACTTTTACCCATACCTAAGACAGCGATTTTCTTATCTTTATAATTATGAATGACCTTGGAACTCATTATAGGCCTCCCAAGCAATAAAGAACGCCTAACAAAGCTAAAATAACAGAAATGATCGTAAAGCGAGCTGTGACCTGAACTTCATGCAAACCGCTTAATTCAAAATGATGGTGAATAGGACTCATCTTAAAGATGCGTTTTCCATTAGTCAGCTTAAAATAAGAAACTTGCATAATTACGGAAAGAGCTTCAATAACAAAAATACCACCTACTAAAACCAGCAGGAACTCAGTACCGGTTAAAAGAGCCAGAGCGGCCAAAGCTCCGCCTAAAGCCAAAGAACCTGTATCTCCCATAAAAACCCTAGCTGGGAAAACGTTGTACCAAAGGAAGCCGATGCAGGCTCCGGCCATAGCAGCCGAAGCGATACACAATTCAGTGTGGCCGGTATGAGCGGCAATAGCCGCATAAGCCAACAGAGCAGCGGTGCAAGTACCTCCGGCTAAGCCGTCCAAACCATCGGTTAAGTTGACGGCATTAACAGTACCGCTGGTTAGCAAAAGGGTAATAGCCAATACAGCCCAAGAACTGCCGACAAAACCTATCAAAGGCACATTTACCCCAAAATTTTGGCGAGTAGCAGCCAAATAACCAAAAAGGATTAGCCCCAACACCAACAATACAGCCATTTTATGACGCGCCTTTAAGCCTAAACTGCGATGTTTCATAAGTTTACTTAAGTCATCGACCATACCCAAACCGGCGCAAACAATCACAGTAAAGCGGAATATCCATATGTCCAAAGTGTTGGGAGCCCAAAAGCTGGCAATTAAACCAGCTAAAACAAGAATAATGCCCCCCATAGTGGGAGTACCAGCCTTAGAAAGGTGAGCCTTAGGCCCTTCCTCTCGGACTTCTTGTCCCCAACCGTGACCTTTGGCCCAACGCAAAAATATGGGCATACTTACCAAAGCCAGCCCCAAGCCTGTTAAAATGGCCAGTCCTACCGAATGCAGCCAAGGCAAACTACACATAAAGCGCCTCTTTCCTTAATTTTATAATCAAAAATCCTGCCCATTATACAACATAATTAGCCCGAATCTTTTGAGCTAAAGCAGAAAGATTTATTGAATGAGAAGCCTTTACTAACAGAAAATCACCCGGACGACGTAAATCATTCAATTTATCCAAAGCTTGCTCATGGTCGGCTGCCCAAACTGCCTTTAATCCATTCTCTTGAGCACTACGTACAGTATGACGACTCAACGGGCCTACACCTATTAAAAGATCCAAGCCACAGAGAGCACAATTTTTGCCAAGTTCCTCATGCATTTGTCGCTCATCTTGTCCCAACTCAAGCATATCTCCCAAAACAGCTATGCGCTGCCCGACTTTAAGTCGACTGCCAGGAATTTTGCCCCCTTCAATAGATAAATAAGGTAATTTAGCTAACAATTCCAAAGCTGCTTTCACAGAAATGGGAGCAGCATTATAAGAGTCATCAATTAAAACTGTACCGTCAGGGGCCATCTCCATTTCCAAGCGTTTGCCAGTAAGTGCACAAGAAGCTAAACCTCGAGCAGCCTCATCTACAGAAACACCGGCTTCGTAACCGGCTGCCAAAGCAGCTAACATGTTGGCGCAATTGTGGCGACCAGGTGTCGGCAAAAAAAGTTCTTTTTTTCCTTCAGGACAAGTAAAACGCACTTTTTGTCCCCAAACAAAGCGACGCATAGCAGAATTTTCCGCCTTGTCACCCAAACATACCTTTTCTTCAGCTTCTAACAGATGCCAATCGGCCATAGCGGTACCAACAGCAAAAGAAACACACTTACCTGGAGTGTGTTTACACAAAAGTTCATAGAAATCAGAATCGGCAGGCAAAATTGCCACACTATCTTGCGGACTACAATCCAGCAATTCAGCTTTAGCTAAAGCAATTTCTCGACGTGTCCCTAAACGTTCTAAGTGAGACTCACCTATTGTAGTAATAACACTAATCTGCGGCCTAGCAATTTCAGCTAAACGTTCAATCTCTCCGCGAGCTCTCATTCCCATTTCTATAACGGCCCACTGGCTGTCTTGATTCAGAGAAAGTAAAGTTTCAGCAAAACCTACTTCATTATTATGATTGGCTACAGTAGCTCCCACACGATATTTTTGACTAAAAACGGCTTTGGCAAAATCTTTAGTAGTGGTTTTGCCTACAGATCCGGTTATACCTAAAACTTTTACCCCGCAACGCCGCATATAATAGCCGCTAAGCCATAAATAAGCTTGTAAACAAGAGTCCACAAAAATAATTTGCCCCTGATAGGCAATCGGTACTTCTATTCCTTGAGCTTCACGTCTCGACCAAAGAGCAGCAGCAGCTCCTCCTTGCAAAGCCGATTCCACAAATTTGTGTGCATTAAAGCGCTCTCCGCATAAAGGTACAAACAGCCCGCCAACCACAGGATGCCTACTGTCGGTAGCTAAACCGGTAAAATAAAAATCATCGGAGATACGTTCCGGAAGCTCGGTATCGAGCAACTTAGCTATAACGTCGGCCTTCCAAATTTGTTCCATAATTCAGATTGATAAATTCCGTTTCTAAAAAAAGATAGCTGCATAACAAAATCCCCTCATTCTAAAGGGAAAAAATTAGGCTGAGAGGACTGTCCAATTTAGTAAAAATTAGAGAGCACTACCAAAGACATAGCGACTATGATCCAACGCTCGACGGTTCCAAGCAGTCTGCATACGAATACGACCAACAGCCAAAGAATCCAAGGCACCAGCCTGAAGAGCCAACTTACTTAAAGTTTTCTTGGCTTGCTCAACATCATCAAAATGAATAGTACGATCGTCGAACTTTTGATAAGTTTCGTGTCCCTTGCCAGCAATAACAATAGTATCCCCAGGCTTGGCGTTATTGATAGCTTTTTCTATAGCTTCGGCTCTGTCATAAATTATCTCGACATGCTCCATGTTAGCCGTAGAAATACCAGATAAAATTTGTTTAACAATACTCTCCGGCGCCTCGCTGCGCGGATTATCAGTAGTAATATAAACCTTATCAGCTTTTTCCACTGCCAAGCGGCCCATGATAGGACGTTTACCCTTATCGCGGTCACCTCCGCAACCAAAGACCAAACTTAGACGCCCGGTAGTAATTAAGCGAGCCGAATCGAGCAAATGTTCCAAGCCGTCAGGAGTATGAGCATAATCAACAATCACTGTGAAATTTTGCCCCATACGCACCAATTGAAAACGACCGGGAACAGCCGCCACCGCTTCGAGGGCTTTGACTACGCAATCCAAACCGATGCGCAAAGCCATCCCCACAGCAGCAGCAGCCAAAGCATTATGCAAATTAAACAGACCGGAAAGCTGCAAATTTACATCACGCTCACCGACTCTGGTTTCCAAAGTAAAACTTAAACCGCTGGGACCAGCCACCACATTAAAAGCACGCACATCAGCTTTATGACTGGTTCCGTAAGTGATAACGGGAACTCTGTCTTTAATAAGCTCAATAAGACGTTCGCTGTAAGGATCATCTAAGTTAATCACAGCAAAGGGGCCTACTGCCCTTTCTCCATAAACACCCAGACGAGTGAAGAGCTCCGCCTTGGCTTTAAAGTAGTTTTCCATAGTACCATGGAAATCCAAATGATCCTGAGTTAAATTGGTAAAAACAGCAATATCGTAAGGAATACCATAAACACGATCCAAAGCTATAGCATGGGAAGAAACTTCCATAACTACACTGTCCTGCCCAGCTTCGACCATTTGAGCAAACATTTTATGCAAATCAAAAGATCCGGGAGTAGTATTGGATAACTTTTGTACCTCCCCAGCCACATGAGCTTCAATGGTACCGAGCATACCCGGATCATAACCGGCAGCTTTCAGCACGGCCTCTACCAGATAAGAAGTGGTAGTCTTGCCATTAGTACCAGTAATACCGATATTTAACAACTTTTGGGCTGGATTCCCAAAAAAGTGAGCAGCCAAAATAGCCAAAGCCCGACGGGTCTTTTTTGTTTTTATAAAGGTTATTCCGGAATCGGCTACACCATCGGGAATATACTCCACCACCAAAGCTTTGGCTCCCTTGGCCACAGCATCGGCCGCAAAAGTGTGACCGTCACTTTGAAAACCGGTGACACAAACAAAAAGATCTCCGGGCTTTACTTGTCTGGAATCGCAACTTAAGCCACTGACTTCCACACAAGGATCGCCTACAACTTCAGCATCTTTCAGCAGTTGACTTAACTCAGCTATGCTCGCCATAACTTTTATCGAGTTCTCCTCACTTTACTCAGCGTACCCTTTACAAACCCGTCTCGGGATTTAGCTGTTTGTAGCCCGGAGTTGGAGGTACTCCCAACACAGGCAAAATTTTTGTACAAATCTTGTTAAACACGGGGGCAGCTACCAAACCTCCGTAGTAAATAGGCCAAGGTTTCTCAATTTTAATAACTACAACCACCTCAGGATCATCGATGGGAGCGATTCCCACAAAACCAGCTATATACTGCTGTTCCATATAGCCGTGCTCGCCAGCAACCTGAGCCGTTCCGGTTTTACCTCCTACTTTATAACCAGGCACTCTAGCTCTGGAACCAGTACCGTGACTAATTACTCCGGCCATAACTTCACGCATTTCCCTGGCTCCACTCTTAGTCATAGGCTTGCTCAAGACTTCAGGCTTGAGCGAGTGAATTACTTCCTTATATGAGCCGCTTTTATCCTCATCAGGTTCTTTGCGCATATATTCGTAAACAGCCTTACCTTCCGGAGTAATAATCTCCTTTACCAAATGCGGCTTCATGCGCACACCGTCATTGGCGATAGCTTGTACAGCAGAAGCCAATTGTAAAGGAGTAATGGCTACTCCTTGTCCAAAAGAGATATTAGCCAACCTAAAACGTCCCCAATCTTTCCAGTCATCAAAAAGTCCGCATGACTCCCCCAGCACTTCGGTACCGGTAATATGACCGATGCCAAACTTATCTAGCCCTTCGCCCATTTTCTTCTTGCCTAATTCCAGAGCGAAAGAAGCAGTTCCAGTATTGAAAGAATAAGCAACAATATCGGCAATGGTTTCGTAGCCTTTGGAATAAAGTCCATCATCGGCATTGTGAACTACATCGCCCTCTATATATAACCTGCCCGGACAATAAAACTGAGAACTGGCTCTATATCCGTTATTGATAGCTACGCCAGCCGACAACACTTTAAAAATAGAACCCGGCTCATATACATCGCAAACTGCTCTATTACGCCAACGTTCCTGGGGAAACTTATAATAGGTAGCCGGATCGAAATCCGGATAAGTGGCCATAGCCAAAATATCGGCGTTCTTGGCATCAAGCACTACCACAGAACCACCAAAAGCATGAAATGCTTCAACAGTTTTTTTCAGTTCTTCTTCGACTATAAACTGAATGCGCTCGTCAACAGTTAAGACAATACTGCTACCATTAAGTGTTCTTTCGTCAAACTCTTTGTTCTTTTTATCCGCAGAGGGAGCTCCGGGAATAGCGTTACCTGCTACATCCATTTCTTCAGCTTGATTGCGAGCCTTAGGAGCCAGTTCACGCTCAAAAAAGAGTTCAGTACCTTCCACTCCCTCCTCATCACGATTAACAATACCCAAAAGATGCGAAGCCAAACGCCCTTTAGGATAAAAACGGTGGCCGGAATTTTCTCTGGCGACCTCTATGCCATATAAGGGGTTTTTCGTCTCGTCATCTTCACCTTTCGGCTGCAGGGATTTCTTAAGCTTGAGCACAGCATCACACATCTCATCAGGTGCTTTGTATTTTAAGTTTACAAAGTTATCACCACTCTTGAGAATGGAATATAACTTGCTCTGATCCATTTTTAAAATAGGAGCCAACCAATCACTAACCCGAGCAGGATCTTTAATTTGATATGGATGACTGTTAATCGAACGTCTATCACTGCTAGTAGCCAAAGCTTGGTGGTTACGGTCGAGGATATCACCTCTAAGACCGCGTCTTATCCCCACAACTTGTTGCAATTCACTCTGTTTTTTCTGCGCTTCGTATTTATAAAAGCTGTCATTAAAACACTGAAGCCAGAGTTGTCTAAGCATAACCACACTCAGAAACACCAGCAACAATACAAAAACGATTATAGCTCTTTGTTTAAAGGTTTCTTTCCAGAGTTTATCCATACTTTTATTTTTTCATCAATTGCCAACAAGCCCAAAAATATACAGATAACTGCAAATTATATCGACAATCCCCTCCTCCACAGCAGACCTAAAATATCATATTCAACTTCGACAGCCTGACTTGCATCATATATATCCTTCCATTTCAATTGCCGATACCGAAAAAAAATATCCGCGCAGAAAACTGCGCAGACCTCAATCCAAAATACCCAAAAAAACTCCTCCCCACAAAGTTCAGACAAGTCACGGAAGCAAAAAGCTGCCCGCCCGAACTTATGGTTTGTAATCGGCAGAATTGGCAGCAGGTGCACAAGCGACATTTACCCTACCATTATCGGCGACTGACACACGCACCACCTGCACACCCTCAGCGGAAGGATATTCCATGCCCAATTTAAGAGCTTGCTCAGAAATTCGCTCCAAAGAAGATAGTTGCTCTACTTGTAAATCGTTCTCAACCTTTTGTTTTTCCAAACAAGACAATCTGTGTTGAGCCCTGTTAAGTTCATACTGAACTTCGACTATACCAGCATATTGCAAAGTAACCAAAAATAGAAAAGATAGCAGTACAGCCGAAACGCAGAAGCACCACACCTTAGGGACAGCCGCCAGCCTAGGAATTTCAGCCTTAGCTTGGGCTGAGATATTGCCCAATCCCTCTGTCGAACGAACAGCCCGCCTCCGAATCTGCCTGGTCCATTCAGGCAACCTGCCTACACCGATAGCAGGACGTGCACTAAACTGAGCCATTTGTTTTTCCTCCACCATAGAAAAACTTGCGTAAAATAGGTAACCTTTTGCCCGAAGGCAACCTCTAAAAACGAGGCCATAGTTTACTGCAGACATTCGGCTACACGCAACTTAGCCGAACGAGAGCGCGGATTTAGGTCTAATTCTTCACTGCTTGGAACAACCGGGCGCTTTGTAAGCTCTTTGAGAGTAGCTCTAGCGCCACAGGTACAGATAGGAGCCAGAGGAGGGCAGGTACAATGTCCCAAACACCGCCTAATAGCCGTCTTCACGATGCGATCTTCTAAAGAGTGATAGCTGATTACAACAATGCGCCCGCCTGTGTCAAGCAACCGAATAGCGGCTTGGACACCTCTTTCTAAGACAGTCAGTTCATCGTTTACTGCAATACGCAAAGCTTGAAAAGTTCGAGTGGCTGGATGGATTGATTTGCCTTTACCGTGTGAGGAAGCTCTGGGAGTAGGGACAATGTTGGAAATAAGGTCGGCCAGCTCGAAAGTAGTAACTATAGGCTTTGATTCTCGTTTGGCAATGATAGCTCTGGCTATCCTCCCGGCGAAGCGTTCTTCTCCGTAATCACTTATTATTCTATATAGGTCTTCGTAAGACGCACTGTTAACCAAATCGGCAGCGCTGGCCACATCTTCTGAGTCAGACATTCTCATATCTAACTTTCCATCATGTCTAAAGGAAAAACCACGCCAAGGCGCATCGAGTTGGTGAGAAGACACCCCCAAATCCATAAGAATACCGCTTACTTTACAAATTCCAGATTCAGCGAGTAGTTCCTCCATATTAGAGAAATTACCACGCAAAATTTGAAAAGAAACCCGCCCCCCAACTTCGCCACAAAGTACTCCGCTGGCTTCGACAGTTTTGGTAGCCTCAGTTATGGCTTCAGGATCCTGATCTATAGAAAACAGACGACCGCCGCCACATTCACGCAACCGACGCAAAATGGCTAAAGTATGGCCGCCGCCTCCCAAAGTTGCATCTACGTATGTGCCGCCGCGTTTAATTTTCAAAAAATCCAAAACTTCATGCAGAAGAACAGGGATATGATATTCGCTCATTGATAACTACGCCAAAAGCTAAGCCTTTATTTTTTCTTCAAACCAACGTTAGCATTTTTCAGAGACGAAGACAAAACAGATTCCGAGGTCAGCCTTATAGTTGTATATCTAGTTATATCAACCAAGTTAGCCGAAGTTTTACTAGCGCTCACTCGCTGCCAACTGTTAAGACTAAGCTGAGCTCTTATTGGATACACAGCTCCCACCATATTGCTACCAGCCACACTCTTCAAAGATCTCAGCCTCCAGATCTTGATTTATATGAGCATTGTCTGCTTCGGCGCCATTGGAACTGCTATATTTTCTTCTTTCGGTCGGCAGATAAACTTATCCGAACACAGTTCCAACCGTTCCAATCAGTACCGCACCCTACTCCGCATCTTCTCTGATGCTAACTATCGCAACGGATTTCGTCAATTAAAACCCTATGAGACGTGTACGACTTTTGGCTTCTTTTTTCCTGCTATTTTATACTACATGTAGTATTTTTACAACACTATATTGTATATATTTGGTTATAATCAGACCTTTTACCAGGGGCATAAATGAGACATTTTGCTTTATTTGGCCAAAATATCCACTGTATATAAGACATTACTTTACTTATTGAGACTAAGCCGAAAATGTCCATATTTATTTTTCAATTATGGCGTAATGTTAAAATTCCGTAATATTTTTTTACAGTCCAAGAAGCGGCAAATCCCCGAAAAATAGCAGGTTAGGCTTATATTCAAGAAGAACCCCCCTCCCGCCTTGGCTGAGGAATGTAAGTAAGCGGTTTGATTGGCAACTCGTATTATGGTTGCACGCTGCATTTTTACAACATGGCGCAACCGTGTTCTGAAGCCCGGATATTTTGTTTATTTAGGTGGTTTTTGTGAAGCGCTATGTAATTGTCGGCGGAGGGGCGGCGGGATTGACTTTGGCTTATTACTTATGCAAAGCCGGATTGCCAGTAACCGTTTTGGAACGAGAGAAAAAAGTAGGCGGCTTGTCGCGCAGTTTTCATTACGGAGAGTGGACTTTTGACATAGGGCCGCACCGTTTTTATTCTCAAAATCCCAAAGTCAATAACTTTTTGCAAGAAGTCCATCAAGACGGATTCACAGAGATTCAGCGTTTTTCTCAAGTTTTTTTTATGGGCCGATACCACGATTGGCCTCTCCGTTTGGCTACTGTGGCCAAACTGCCACTACACATTGCTCTTCAGGCCGGCCTGGATATGTTCTTAAGAACAGGACGTAGCCGTCGGCCCAGTCAGTCGTTTAAAGATTATGTACTTTGTCGCTACGGACAAACACTGTATAAAACATTTTTCAAAGACTATACGGAAAAATTTGTCGGTATATCTACCGAGCAAACTCACAGGAATTGGGCGAAAATAGGTTTAGAAAGAGCGACTATAGACGACAATGTCAATACTGCTTCTCTGTTTGAAATCTTTAAGCTTATGCTGCTACCCAAGAAAACAGAGCTCAACTTCCTTTATCCAAAGCAAGGCGGCATATGTGCCTTTTGGGAAAGTTGTCAAAGAGAAATTGAGAAACTAGGCGGAGAGATTATTACCAATTGCGATGTCACCGCTCTAATCTGTTCCTCTATCGATAATGAGCGTAAAAAAATCGAAAAAGTAGTGACATCTCAAGCTACCTTCGAATGCGAGCAAATTGCCTGGAGCGCCTCCATTAACGAATTGGCAGATAAACTATCGCTTACTCCTACCGGTTTAGATTACCGCTCACAACTGATATGCAACGTAATGCTAGACAAAGAACCTTTACAACACTCTCAATGGTGCTACTTCGGTGATAAAACTTTGCTTTTTTCACGTCTGTCTAACCCCGCCTATTTTGGTCCAGACTGCGTTCCTCCTCACAAAGGAGCTCTCTGCCTGGAAGTGACTTGTCAGCATCAAGATGCCTTATGGCAAGATCCAGAGAAACAAATACCGCGATTACTCAAAGAATTAAAACAAGTAAAGGTAATAGACGAAAGTTTTAAAATTTTAGATACAAAATTGGAAAAGATTAGAGACGCTTATCCAATATACGGCTTGAATTACATCGACAGACTCAATTCCTTGGAAAAAGAATGCTCCAATTTTGAGAACTTAGAACTTTTGGGAAGAACCGGCAGATTCTGGTATAACAATTTGGATCATTCAATAGAAAATTCGCTAAGTACTACAGCTAAATATCTTCTTAAACTTGATACTTTAAGCGCTCAAGGAGAGGCTGTATTGAAGGAAGTTAATTGATATTTCCTAAACTCGGCCCGAAATGGTGTTGTGGTCGTTCTGTCGCTTTTTTCTTCCGATAGTGATACATACAAAAAAAAACATAACCTAATTTACAGAAAGGGGAATGACTTTTCTGCCAGCGGCTCTCGGCCTTTGACTGAAGCTGCTTCAGAATTGATCTGAGCAAGATTAGTCAATCTGCAGCATAATGTCCAATCTTTTTAAAAACGGGTGGCCCATTCCAAGATTTGATTTAGCCTTAAGTTTCACAGATATTCAATGGCTTATCGGTGAGATAAATCAAGCCAGAAATAGCGAAGTAGAAAAGTTTGAAAGCAAGTTCGCCGAACATATAGGCGTAAAAAAAGCCATTTATATGAATTCGGCTCGAGGAGCTCTCTACCTTATTTTGCAATGCCTGAACTTAGCTCCCCATTCCAAAATAATGATTCCGGCTTGGACTCACCATTCTATCCCTGCAACCATAATTGCCGCTGGCCTACAACCTCACTTGGTAGATATCCGCCAGGGCAGTTGGGTAATGGGGCCTGAAACGATCAGTGACGAGGATTGGGAAGGCATCTCAGCTATTATTATTACTCATATGTACGGTTGTCCGGCTCCTGTAGAAGAACTGGTCGCTATAGCCAAAAGTAAAAACATAGTTGTAATTGAAGATTGCGCCCAAGGATTTGGAGCCACCATCAACGGCAAAAAAGCCGGTTCCTTCGGCGACGCGGCCATTTTTTCATTTGCTTTAACCAAAAATTTCACAACCTTGGGTGGCGGTATGGCTGTCTTTCAAGATCGTCATTTAGCCGAGATAGCAGCTCTGCGCATGGAAGATTCTTACATCGCTCCCAGCTCTTCCGTCTATCCACAAATTTTTAAAGCGGCAGCTATGTGGGCCGGCACAACTACTTTAGGCTTTACCATGAGCGCTTATGTATTACTTAGTATAGGCTGGTCTTTTTTAGGGAAAGATGCTTTACACAGCATGTTTGAGGACAGCATCAATACCAACGCTCCCGATATAAGCGTTAAGCCCTCGCCTGTTCAGGCCGCCTTGGGCCGTCGCTTACTAAACTGGGCCGAAGAACAAAATGCTATGCGTACAGAAAACGGCAAAAAACTGATCAAACTCTTTAAGCAAGCCAATTTGCCCGGACTGATCATTCCCGAATATCCAACTTATGGCGAGTCTGTCTTTAATTCATTCGTAGTCGGTCATATTGAAAATGAGAAATTAGCTCGACAACTCTCCAGCCATAGCATTGATACTTCGCCCGGTTATCTAAAGCCAATACAACAAATTTCCCTTTTCTCCGATTCAGTCAGTTATACCAGCAAGTTAACCAATACCAACTTGCTGGCTCGTGTGCAGTTGCATTTACCTATATATCCCAGACTTAAAGATGCGGACTTGGAGCGCATTGTTAAGGGTTGTCGCTACTCTTTGGATACAATTCTCCACTACGGAGGCCAAAAAGAATTTTCTCTTCCCAAAGTAGAAGCCGAAAAGCCTCACTCAGTTAACTACAGACGCACTCAAGAGCCTCCCAAGTCGGATGCCGCTGCCAAAGTGAGATCCACTTTAAATAGAACCGATACTTATGACATAAATTCTGACTCAGCTCGCCCCACTGCGTCCACATCCATTGCTCAGCCGCGCCCGGCAGCTCCGCCTTTGCCTTCTGCAGCTGCTGCCCCCATTGCTCAGCCGCGCCCGGCAGCTCCGCCGCTTTCTGCAGCTGCTGCCCCCATTGCTCAGCCACGCCCGGCAGCTCCGCCGCTTTCTGCTAGACCGATTGCTTCTTCTGTAGCCAAAAATATTTTGGCTTTGCGTAAAAATACTACTTTAGGCAAAAGTAACAGTTCCGATTCTACAGCCTCTGCAAGTGAACTAGCTGCTGCGAAGACGAACAAACCTACTGACTCGGAAACTTAGTTTAGTACGGAGAAACAAAAGCAACATGAAATTCAGTATCATGGCCAAAGCCGGCGCAGCTGTCCTCAAAGGGCGCCTAAGTGGTTCTCCCACCCCGATTTTTGCCACTATAGCCACCAATAATGCCTGTCAGTCCCATTGCCGCTATTGCAAAATTCCTGCTCGCCATCAGCCAGAGTTGAGTACGCAGCAAATAAAAAAGCTGATCAAAGAAATGGCTACTTACGGCATTCAGCGCTTGGGTATTTGGGGGGGCGAGCCTTTGCTTCGTCCAGATATCGAAGAAATAGTAAGTTGCGCTCAAGAGAATGGATTATATACAACTTTAGATACCAATGGATATCTCATCCCCCAAAAATCCAAACTCTTGGAAAAGCTCGATCATTTAATCATCTCTCTAGACGGGCCTGAAGAGGCCCACGATGCCAATCGAGAACCAGGCTCCTACGCAAAAGCTGCGGCAGCCATCGAAATCGCTTCCCGAAGCAAGGTGGCCCTCTGGACGATTACCGTTTTAACTGTCAACAACATTTATAAAGTTGATTGGATATTAGAAACAGCAGAAAAATATGGTTTTATCCCCACTTTTCAAGTGTTGCATCATAGCGAACACTTCGGAGTAAATAATCCTTTACGCCCTTCCGATGAAGAATATCGCGAGTGCTTGCTCCATCTCAAAGAAGCCAAACTCAAAGGTCGCAGAATAGGTAATTCCATCCAGTGTTTGGATCATCTTATTAACTGGAAAGATTACAGTCACAACACTTCTTCCGAAAGTGGCTCTGCTTGGAAACAATGTTGGGCCGGTAAATTTTATTTGAATATAGACGCCGATGGATGCCTCTATCCTTGTTCTTTGCTTATCGGCGCACAACGCGGGCCCAATGCCATAGAACTGGGATTTGCCGAAGCAGTTAAGCAACTTAGTCAAAAGTCTCTGCCGTGCCAGAGCTGCTCAGCTACTTGTTTCACTGAGTACAACTTACTTTTTTCACTTAATCACCGTACAATTTTGCAATGGGTAATAGCTATGGGCCACAGATTGCGCTCTTAACCACACAGTTTATCCGACAAAACGAAATGCAGATGCAAGAAAAAAAAGCGCAAGGTCAGCCGATACATTCTTATGAAAGTCCTTTTAGTAAATCCGCCACGCGATAACAGTATATCCTCAGAAGTACCAACTACGGTAAATGCAGAAACGAATACAATCCCACCTTTAGGTTTGCTCTATTTGGAAGCCCATCTCCATGAGCATACTCAAGTTCAGACCCGACTGATCGATTGTCTGGCCGATCATCTTCACTTAGAACAGTTGCGCCACTTAATTCTTGATTATCAACCGCAAATAGTTGGAGTGACCGGACATACTCACGATCTAATTGACATGATTCAAGTATCTGAATCAGTAAAAAAAGATTTGGGAGAAACAGCAAAAATTTGGTGGGGTGGCCCTCACGTTTCAGATTTTACACAACAATGTATGCAATACGACTGTTTGGACGGGTGTATACCCTTCGAGGGAGAAGAAGCCTTTACGGAAGTTGTACAGGCGCACGAAGCAGCCTGGAACAACCAGCACGGTTATGATCAACAAACTTTAGTAAATAACCTACACCATATTGCCGGTTTGTTTTTTAAAGACGAACAAGGAAATACCGTACAGACATGTCCTCGTTCACCTATAGCCAACTTAGATAGTTTACCTTTCCCCAGGCGAGAAATATTGGATTATCGCAAGTACAGTTACGTCCTAGGCAGTGAGGCTACAGCCACATCTCTTTTAACCAGCCGCGGCTGTCCTTACAAGTGTTCTTTTTGTAATACTCCCGGACGTACCACTTGGCGCTGGCGCAGTGCTAAATCAGTAGTAGATGAAATGGAAACTTGTGCAAAATTAGGCGTGCATGAAATTTACATAGTCGATGACACTTTTAATGTGCGCCAAGATCGAGTTTTAGCCATTTGTGAAGAAATAGGTCGGCGCTCCATTAAAGTTAATTGGAATATCCGAGCTCGAGCGAATTGTCTCACTCCAGAAACCGTCAAAGCAATGCACTTGGCCGGCTGTACCAGAGTTCATATAGGAGTTGAATCGGGTACAGACGCAGGCATGAAAGCTTTAAATAAAAACTTAACTACAGCTAAAGTACGTCAAGCCTTCAAAATACTTACCGACGAAGGCTTAACTACAGTATGTTATTTTATGATAGGCTGCCCTCACGACAATTCTGTAGAAGAGATTAATCGCACCATAGATTTTGCCATTTCTCTCGATCCAGATTACGCCTTGTTCGGTATTTTGACTCCTTACCCCAACACCTTAATTTATGAGCAAGGAGTAGCTAAAGGTATTATTGATCCGCAACATTGGGAAAATTTTTTAGTTAAGCCCTACCCTGATTTTAAACCTCAGGTATGGACAGAATTTTTTACGGCTGCAGAGCTCAGTGCTCTATGTGATAAGGCTTTTAAACGCTTTTATCTGCGTCCCAAACAAATGTTCCGCAAATTGCTGGAACTAAAAGATTTTAATGATATGGCCCGCAAATTAAAGGCCGGCTGGGAGATTCTTAAATTGTGAAAAATCCTTGGTCGCTTATTAAAGCTTTTTGGAATGGCAATACACCTATATATGTTCACTTTGGTTTAACTCACCGTTGCAACCTAACCTGTGCAATGTGCGGATTATGGAAAAAAGGATGCCAAGACGAAGAACTTACAATTGCGCAAATTGAAGCTACAGCTGAAAATTTACGCAACTTAGGTACTATGGCCGTTTCTTTGGGAGGCGGAGAGCCTTTTTTGCGCCCAGATTTACCTCAAATAGTAAAAGCTTTTACCAGTATAGGCATTGAGACCAGAGTGTTAACTAACGCACTGGTCGGCTCAGAAGAGCTCCATTTAAAAGTAGCTCAAGCCGGACTGCGCCATATCTCCATATCTTTAGATACTCCTCACCCTCAAGTACAGAGCGAAATATGTCATAAACCAGAAATTTGGGCAAAAATTATAGAACGAGTAAGATTTTGGTCGGATATTATTCGTAAACGCAGCGGCACTGCCATACTCAATTGCGTAGTTTCAGCTCGCAATATCAATGATATTCCACAAATGCTGGAAATTGCCAAAGCTTATAATTTCTATTTATCTTTAGTTCCGTTAGAAAAACACAGTTATCAAGGCGAAATTCTAACTTGTTCAGCAGATTCCGAAGCTATGCGCTTCACTGAAGCAGACGAAGCTGCCCTGGACAAACTCCTTCAATATCTATTGCAAGTAAAACAGCAGCCCCGATCTCCTATTTTCAACTCTGTGCCTTATTTGAAGGCTATGGTTAATTTTTTAAAAGACAGCCACAAAAAGAATCAAAGTCCTCAAAACTCGGCCCAAATGACAGCTAACTATTGGGGCACTGACACAGACTGCCAAACCGGCAGCTTGAGTTTTTCTATCAGTCCCAACGGCACCTATTCCATGTGTCATTTTCAAAACGATACTCCCGCGGCATCTCCTCAAGTATACGAAAGTAATTTTGTAGATTGGTACCGTCAAGAGCGAAATTTAGAACGCATAAAAAAAATACGCAGCCATTGCCGAGCCTGTCTGCGTCCTTGTTGGTGGGAAATAGCTCTAACTTTGCACACATCTTCCGCATTTTTTAATGCCTTACGAATGAACTTCCGTCGTTTTGCCGCTAAGCCTTTGCCTTCTCCGTCAGAGCTAGCTAACGAAATAAAAAAGGTCAGTCCATTATGTTAACTTACGATATACCTACTGCTAAGAATAATCTTTCTTCTCACTTTTTTGCCTCTGGCGCTTCCCCGGGCTCAGCAGAAGCTATTTTTGATCCAGCTTTAGGTTCAAAAGAAAAACAACCGCAAGCTCCTTGGTCTCCTCGTTCCGGTTGGTATGGCGAAAATAAACAATTTAATGTGATCTTAATAGCCATTTACAGCGTTGAGAACTCAGGACTGCGTTATTTATCAGCCGCTTTGCGCCGCGCCGGTTTTAAGGTCAATTTAATTTTTCTACGCGATTGGGTAAATAACAAGTTGGAAATGCCTTCACCCCAAGAACTGGAACTGGTCTTCAAAATTATAACTGACAAACAAGCCGATCTTATAGGTATCGGTTTTATTTCCAGTTTACTGCCTATGGTCAAAGAACTTACTCTGTCACTGAGAAAACGTTTTCCCAATTTACCTATCTGCTGGGGCGGTATACACGTAACCGCTGTACCTGAAGGAGCTTTGGAATACGCCGATTACCTTTGCTTAGGCGAAGGAGAAGCTCCTCTAATCGATTTATGCGATGCTCTGTACCAAAAAAGCTTTACAGGCGATATTCCCAATATTTGGGCTAAGTTAGAAGGCAAAATTTATAGAAATGAAATGCGCCCTCTGATTGCCAATTTAGACGAATTACCCTACCCGGATGTAGACGATTTTAATAAGTACTATATCGAAGACAAAAAAATTTACAACGAAGAACCCTGGAAAAGAACGGCCGAATATAGGATATATTGTTCACGAGGTTGTCCCTATAATTGCTCTTATTGCTACGTATCCATTCTGCGCCAAAAATTTGCAGCTGATAAACAGAAATTTTATCGTCTGCGCTCTGTGGAACATATATTAGGCGAACTAGAATACATAAAGCGACACTTTCCGCGCCTAGCCAGAGTAAAAATAGACGACGATACTGCCTTTGCTGCCCCTGCTGCCTGGGTAGACGAGTTTTGCGCCAAGTATCCGTTACGCATAGGTTTACCCTTTGAATGTATGTTGATACCACCTATGCTACGTAAATCTTTCTTAGAGAAACTAAAAAATGCCGGTTTAGTAAGAATGCAAACAGGCATTGAAAGCGGTTCTCCTCAAGAAAGTTTAACTGTTCATAACCGTATGCCCGGCAACGATAATATCTTAGCCTTTTCCAAATTTAATAAAATACTGGGAATTTCCGCAGTTTACGATTTAATTATCGATAATCCCTGGGCTGATGAAACCATGAAATTAGAAACAGCCAAATTTATGTTGGAGTTGGAGCGCCCTTACGACGTATATTTTTATTCGCTTAACTACTTCCCGGGTACGGCTATTACCCAAAAGCTGCTGACCGAAGGTAAGCTTTCGCCGAATGAAGTTGAAGGTATGAACAACAAAGCTTGGAAGCAGTTTCGCGTCTCCATGGATTGGCCACGCAGTCCTGAAGATCGTTTTTATCTGGCCATATATTGTTTAGCCTCAAAATCGTTTGTACCTAAAAGCTTTATTCGATTTTTATTGGAGCAGCGCACCTTTTTCAAGCGCCATTGGCGTCTTCCATTTTATTTAGCTTGGGCAACCAACTTCGTAAAAATGGCAGCAGTAGCCTGGCGTTATTTGCTAAACGGTGAACTAACTTGGTTTAAAATTCGACAATACGGAGATTTGCGCAAGTTAATCAGTCAATAATGTGCATTTTGTCTTGGGCGAAATTCGTCTTTCTCTAACCCAGGAAGAGGCGATTATGCAAATATACATTTTTAACCAGTTTGTTAATGCAGGAAGGGGCATTATAAGCAAAAAACGACCCGATTTAATTAAATTTTTCTTAACCTTTCACCACTTTTACTCCTTGACTACTGTTTGGGAGCGGTCTACAATTTTGGTGCGAATTGGAATAAAAGCTGCGGCTTCCTTTTATGCTGGTTGTTTCGTTGCTTATATTTAGTCAAAATAAATATGGGTGGGGCATCATCCGTTGCGGAGAGAACTTGTAAAACCTGCATTTTGGCAGGCAAGATTTGTTGGTATCCGATAATTCCCGGGCTTGAGCCCTGGGAAGTATGTCAAGAAGCTCGCATTCCCGTTGGCAACTTCCTGTTGGAGGAAATTAGAGTGTTTTCTGATCGTACATTAACTTGCTGTGACTGTGGTGAGACTTTTGTTTTCACGGCCGGTGAGCAAGAATTCTACAATTCCAAGGGTTTTTCCAGTGATCCCCGCCGTTGCCCAGAGTGCCGCCGCAATCATAAGCGCGAGCGCGAAAACGGTGCTTTAGGTCGTTCCAATGGAACCCGCGAAATGTTTGAAGTTGTTTGCGCCGAGTGCGGAAAGACTACCAAGGTGCCTTTCCGTCCCCGCAACGATAAGCCTGTTTACTGCAATGAATGCTTCAAAAATCATGGTGGAGCTCGCCGTTAAAGACTGACTTAGATTTTGGTAGTTTTCGGTTGTTTTTGTCTTCCGAAGCTACAAAAAAATCAGCTAAACCGTCCCTTCGAGCGGGGGGACGGTTTTCTTTTTGTGCGAAGTAGCGCCGCGATCTGGAGATTTTAAAAATTAAGAAAGCCGCAAATATGTTTGACAACGAATTACTTATAAAACAAGCTGCTCAAGAGTTGGCCCAAGGCGGTATGGTTGCTTTTCCTACGGAGACGGTATACGGTTTAGGAGCAGATGCAACTAATATTGAAGCTATTCGTCAAGTATACGCTTTAAAAGGCAGACCTGCCGATCACCCCTCTATCGTCCATTTAGACTGTTTAGATAAATTAACACTCTGGGCCAGAGAGATACCGGAAGCAGCCCAAAAATTAGCTGAACATTTTTGGCCCGGACCTATGACCCTAATTTTACCTAAACGCCCAGAAGTACTTCCTCAAGTTACAGGCGGTCAGGACAGTGTAGGCATTAGAATCCCGGCCCACCCCTTAACCAGAGAGTTGATTTCAGTATTCGGAAGGGGCATTATTGGCCCATCAGCCAATCGATTCGGTCATATCAGCCCTACTAGTGCCGAGCATGTGCATGAAGAATTCGGCAATCTGCTTAAATTTATACTAGACGGCGGCCCTTGCGCCGTGGGCGTCGAGTCGACTATTGTGGATTTTTCCAAAGAAAAGCCGGTTATTGTTCGTCCCGGTATGCTTAGTGCCTCAGTTATCAGCGAGATTGCCGGTTTTCCCATCGCTTGCGGCCAAGGCAGCAAAGCTCCAGGCACTCTAAAAAAGCACTATGCTCCCAATACTCCAGCGCAAATGGTACCCAGTGCCCAAATACCAGAACTCATTCAACAGAGCAATTCGCCACTGGTGGTATTAGCTATACACAAATTCGAAGTACCTAGTACTCGACAAGTACGCTGCCTAAATTTGCCGAATACCCCTCAGAACTATGCCCAAGCCCTTTACAGTATGCTGCGCTATGCCGACAGTTTACGCCCCCAATCTATTATTATAGAGCAACCACCACATAATGGAGAAAACTGGACAGCAGTCAGGGATCGCTTGCAACGTGCTTGCGCCCGCTAGCAACTGGTTAAAATTATACTGACTAAGTACGAGTGCAGGGAGTCAACTAGACTTTAGCAAAAAAGCTAAATTATGCGTATAGTCACAGCTTTTAAAGCTTTTTTTAAAGCTCTGTTCAATAAAGAATTTGCTCAGAAGTTAGCTCTTTTGCTGACTGATAAGCAAGAAACGCCTGAAATTCCGTCCGGAGTGCCTTCGCTATACCCCGGTGCCGTAGGAGTTTTAGCTTTATTTCAGCGCGAAGGACGACTGATAGATTTTCTACAGGAAGATCTAGAAAATGTACCCGATGCTCAAATTGGTGCCGTAGTCAAATCAACTGTCTATAAAGGCTGCCGCAAGGCCATTCAGGAATATCTAGAGTTAGAACCTATTAGTACAGAAGAAGAAGGTTCGGAAATCACTATAGAATCAGGTTTTGATCCAGGTGCGGTACGCTTAGTGGGTAAGGTCGAAGGCGATCCGCCTTTTAAAGGTATATTGCGCCATAAAGGTTGGCGTTTACAAAAGGCCAACCTCCCTCAAAATGTTCAGAACGAAGATTCGGATGTTATTTGTCCAGCCGAAGTAGAGTTGTAACTAGATAGTTCTGAACTTTGCTTAAAAATTTGGGAGACGTTTTTACATGATTATAGGTATCGACTTAGGAACAACAAATTGTGCCCTGGCTTGGTCTGATCCAGAAGCTATTTCGGGAGAAGCTAAAGCAGCCAAAGAGACTCCTCCCATCAATCATTTTGCCGTTCCTCAGCTGACTTATCCGGCTACTGTTGAGCCGCGCAAAACTCTGCCCTCTTTTCTCTATTTTCCTGGTCCCCATGAATTGCCGCCGCATAGCATAGAATTGCCTTGGGACAAAGATGCTAAAGATATAGTGGGTTATATGGCTCGAGAACAAGGAGCCAAAGTTCCCCATCGAGTGGTATCTTCAGCAAAATCCTGGCTCTCCAGCGAACGAATCGACCGCAGTGCAGCTATTTTACCCTGGAATGCTCCGGAAGAAGTAGAACATATCTCCCCTATAGACGCTTCAGCTCGTTATTTAGGGCATTTATGCTCAGCTTGGAATTTTGAACATCCCAAACAGCCCTTAGAAAAGCAACAAGTAGTTCTGACCGTCCCAGCCTCTTTTGATACTATTGCTCGAGAATTAACAGTACAAGCTGCTCAAAAAGCCGGCATCAAAAATTTTACTTTGCTAGAAGAACCGCAAGCCGCTTTTTATGCTTGGCTAGGTAACACCGAAGAAGACTGGCGCTCTCAGGTAGCGGTCGGAGATAAGATATTGGTATGTGACGTAGGCGGAGGTACAACCGACTTCAGTCTAATTACTGTAGCTAGTCAAGACGGAAGCCTATGCCTGGAGCGCTCAGCTGTAGGAGAGCATCTTCTGCTCGGCGGCGACAATATGGACTTAACGCTAGCAGTTTACATGCAACAAAAATTAAAGGCTGAGCGTAAGATTAAGCTTGATACTTGGCAAATGCAAGTACTTACTCACGCTTGTCGCACTGCCAAAGAACAATTGTTGCAAGAATATGCCGAAGACGAATGGAGCGTCACTATCCCCGGCCGTGGCAGTAGTTTGATCGCCTCTTCAATTACCGATACTCTAAGCCGCCAACTAACTGAGCAACTGATCGTGGACGGATTCTTCCCCAAATGTACCCTTGAAGAGCAGGCTGAGCGTTCACGTCAAAGCGGTTTGCGAGAATTGGGGCTGCCATTTGAATCAAATCCGGCTATTACGAAACACTTGGCCAGATTTTTGGCGGCTAACAAACCTGAAGACGGCTCTGCCCCCATTTTTATCCCTACAGCTATTCTCTTCAATGGTGGCGTTCTTAAAGCTCCCGTTTTGCGCCAACGCTTAATGGAAACCATTAACACCTGGTTAGAGTCTATAGGTGCTGCTCCACTCAAAGAATTGGTAGGAGCAGACTATGATTTAGCTGTAGCTCGAGGAGCAGTGCGCAGCGGCCTGGCCAGTCAGGGTTCGGGCATAAGAATCAAAGCCGGCACCAATCGCTCCTACTATGTAGGCGTCGAGACGTCCATGCCAGCCGTTCCGGGTCTGATTCCCCCTATAAAAGCTTTATGTGTAGCTCCTTTCGGTATGGAAGAAGATTCAAGAGAGCGGTTGCCCAATCGCAGTTTCGGACTAGTTATAGGCGAACCGGCGGAATTTCGTTTCTTGGCTTCTACTTGTCGTCAGCAAGATAAAATTGGCGACTTAATAGATAATTGGGAAGACGATATAGAAGAACTGCCTTCACTGCGTATTGCTTTGCCTGCTGAAGCTGGAGAAATAGGCAAGGTTGTTCCGGTTACTTTAGAAACTTACGTTACCGAAGTCGGTACTTTAGAAGTTTGGTGCTGCCAAGACTCTATTCCCAAATGGCGCTTGGAATTTGAAGTACGTAGCAAAGGTTAACAGCTAACCTTTGGCGTAATCCCTGCCGCCTTAGTTGACGCTATGCAAAAAAATCTCACCGATTTTGGCAGGGCTTGCTCCCCATGCTTGGAAAATAGGGAGCTTATAAGGTTTTGAAATGCTAACTTTGATAGAACGCTGTGGGGCTCAAGCCATACAATTATTCGCGGTTGTGGTAAGCCTCAGGTTGTTCTGAAATCTGAGCAGGCATCTTCAACACTGCACCAAAATCCAGTTGGATAATTTTTATAACCTACATTTTGCCGACGGAAAATTTTACTTACTTGAAAAATTTTCTGCCATCAAAGCGGTTCCGCTCCTGATGAACGGATAGAAGGAGACATATTTATGATCCCTATTTTAGAGCTTCGCACCCAGTACTCTCAAATCCAAGATGAATTGGAAGCAGCTGTACTTAAGGTTCTGCGCTCTACTGCATATGTTTTAGGCTCCGAAGTAAAAGCTTTCGAAGAGGAATTTGCTGCGTGGAACGGAGTTAAGCACGGTATAGGCGTAGGAAATGGTACCGACGCTCTGCAATTGGCAGTGAGAGCCCTGGATTTAAAAGCCGAAGATGAAGTGATCGTTCCTTCTTTCACTTTCGTAGCTTCCGCCGGCGCTGTAGCCTTGGCCGGTTCCAAAGTAGTTTTTGCAGATATTGATCCTCGTACTTTTAACTTAGCTCCAGAAAGCTTAAAGAAAGCTATAACTCCACGTACCAAAGCTGTTATTTGCGTCCACCTTTACGGACATGCTGCCGACATAAAAGCTATCAAAGCGATTTGCCAAGAGCACAACTTGGCTTTGATTGAAGATTGCGCTCAAGCGACCGGTGCTTGCATAGATGGCCAAAAAGTCGGCGGCTTCGGCGATATGAGTTGTTTCTCATTCTTCCCCAGCAAAAACTTGGGCGGCATTGGCGACGGCGGTATGGTTTTAACCAATAGCGACGAGTATTGTGAAAAAATACAAATGCTGCGCGGCCACGGCAGTAAGGTAAGGTACTATCACGAAATTTTGGGTACCAATAGTCGCTTAGACGAAATCCAGGCTGCTGCTCTGCGCGTCAAACTCAAATATGTAGATGGATGGAATAAAAAACGTCGCGCTGTAGCTCAAAAATATACCGAAGCTTTAAAAGACAGCGGAATTATCACTCCCCTCGAGCGCGAAGGCTTCCATCATGTCTTCCACCAGTATACTATTCGCACCCCTCATCGTGATGAGCTTTTCAACTATATGCGTGAAAATGGTGTAGGTCCGGCTATTTACTATCCAGTATGCTTACACTTACAGAAAACTTTTGCGACCAGCGGCATGAAAGAAGGCTCTCTGCCCGTCTGCGAACAAATCCAAAAAGAAGTGATGTCTTTGCCTATGTTCCCTGAACTCAGCGACGAGCAAATTGCCACTGTAGTATCTACAATTAAAAATTTCCCTCGTCATTAGGAGAACAGCGGTTTGGATAATGTGTTTCCTTGGTTACGTAAGAGCATAATTACTCCCGCCATGCCATTTAGCCTGGAAGCCCAGGTAGATTTGGCTTATGACAGTTGCTCTGTTTACAGTTTGCAAGATAAATACTTGTTTGGGCAACTTTCTGGAGCTCCAGGAATCGAGGAAGCCAAGAATTATTCACTGCGCGACAAACCGGATCTGGCTGCGGAAGCGCTATTCAACCACTTCCGCGACCGTAAAGGTCCGGTATTGTTTTTGCGAGATTCGGATATTAAAGCAGTTACTGATGAATTTAGAGCTTCTCCCTCAGCAGTTAAAGAGCTTTCCAATGCAACTCTGCAAGCGATGAAGCATATTTTCCCTTCTTATCTTTCTAATCAACAAGAAACTTTCAACGGTGAGATTGACTGGTTCTGCGATTTTTGCTCTAAAAGTTGGCCAAAAATTGCTGTCAAAGAGCTTAGAAAAATTTTAGATCCGGCTAATGCTACCCAACTCAAAGAATCCCCCTTAGCCAAATATCCATCACTGGATCGCACTTGGGAACTGAACGAGCATTACCATTTTCTGCCCCTAGCCCGTTCTTATTGGTTAAACAAACAAGACAAATACGCTTCCGAGGTCTTAATTCAAGCAACGGAGTGGGGAATCAGCAATCCACTCTGGATAGGTGTCAATTGGCTCAACTTTGATACGATAGCTATCAGATTGATGAACTGGATGATTGCCATCGGCATGTGCTTGAATAGCTCTGCCTTTACGCCTCGTATCTTTGTCAAGATAATGGAGACCATGATCATGCACGGAGCAGCCTTAGCTTGGCATCTCCGTAACGATAAAGTGCTATCTTTTCCGGCTGCGGTCTGCCTCTATATGTTTGCGACAAATTTTCCGGAAGTGAAATTATCCAAGCGATGGCGTTCCCTTGCAGAATCTAAACTTCTGGATCATCTCATTGAACGTGAATTCGGCGCTAACGGGTTACATTTAAGCGGCTCTCTGTGCACCCATTGTGCAGCTTTAGAATGGTTATTATTGCCTGTACTGCAACACGTTAATAACCATACTCAAACGCCCCAATTCTTATCGGAAGCCCTGCGTGTTTCCCTAGACGCTTTGCAAGCCATTAACGGTACTAATAAAGTTGCTCCCCATATAAGTACTTTTTGCGCTCCCGGCTTTATGGGGCGTCAATCTTCTGTTTCAGAGTATATTCAAACTTTGCTCTGTTTAGGTGCTGCCATATTTGATCATGACGAATTCTTGTGCGGCATAGAGCATATGCCGGCAGAAGTTATTTGGTGGATAACTCCCACCCCGGCTTTACTCAATAAGTTTGGTAGCGGTCGGATAGATTATTTTCCTCAACAAACCAGCTTTTATTTTGTAGCCAATGGCATAGGCAGTGTTCGTGATCATTGGGGACCAAAGAGCTCTCAAGCCATTATAAAAGGGTGTCCTCCCGCCGATCAGAGTAAAGATTTTTATAAAGCTCCCAATATAAATCAGACAGTACCCAAACCTCACTGTGATTTCTTATCTATATTTTTAACTGTCGAAAATGAACCATTCCTCATAGATTCCGGTTTTTCTACTGTTTCAAGCAGTGCCTATCCTTACCTAAATAGCTTCTTTGCCCATTCAACTACCACAATCTCTGAAGAATTGACGCCTTTTCAAGTCGCCTATTTGGAAGATTTAAGTGCTACTGAGCGCAAGCTTTGTCCCGACGACATAACCGAAATACACAAAGGAGATCATTCTTTTTGTTCTCCTTTATATATGGAAAAAAGGGGTACCGATGTACTCCTCTGGGCAAAACGTCAAGCCTGCTTGGCTAACGGTTTAGTCTTAAGCTTAGGGCGCGAACTCCTTTTTAAGTCTACAGAGCAGAGATTGATAATTCGCGATACAGTAGACGGCGATTTTCAAGGTCGAACAGTAAGTTTCGAAAGCAGCTTACTCTTTGCTCCCCATCTCCGTCTTATAATGCGCGGTGATATGGGGTGCAAGGTCTTGGGTGAAAAGCTAGCTGCCCGGGTTATGCCTTTTTTCCCCAAGGGAGCCCGTCATCTCCATGCCAAAGGTATATCTAAACCTTCACCCACCGGTTGGTACTATAATTATCGAATGCTGCCTACCGATCAAATACGCTTTTTTAGCAAAATACAGCAACCGGAAAAGATCTATTTCGTTATTGACTGGACAGGACACGAACCTCAGCGCTTTAAACGAGCTGAGCTCGATAAGATGTTTGATTAGTTGATAGTCTGTTGACTCTCCTGGGAGTCAACTTCGGCAACATTAATCAATTTGCCCAAAAAAAATGATCCCCTGGGGAGTATGTACCCAGGGGATCTATCTATAACAAACTCACAGAATGTTTGCTATTTATTTCTGAGCGGCACAATTAATGTAACCCATAACTTTGCTACTACTCAAGCTATAGCTTCTTCTGGCCACAGAGTCAGAGGAGTTGCCTTCAATAGTATAAACTTTACCGTTAGCCACTTTTTCTACGATACCAATATGATCGGAAGTGCCATCACCCTGCCAGTCGAAAAGAATAGCATCACCAGCTTGGGGAGTGTAAGAACCACGACCGGCCCAGATATTCTCTTTCTTAGCCCAATTGACAATAGTAGGACAATAGTTGACATTAGAACAAGACGAAGTTTTCAACACACCATGATCCTTAAGCATATTCATGGCCCAAGCAGCACACCAAGGCGTAGTTTGACAATTGATACCACTCTTCTTGGTGATTTTGTTAATAGCAGCAGCATTGGAATGTTCAGTCATACCTACCATGGCACTGGCATCAGCGAGCAAGCCACTTACACCCTTATTAGCTCCATAATTGCCGTTATTGCCTACACTACTGGAGCTGCTGGCACTACTAGCCTTGCCTGCACTACCGGTAGAAGAAGAACCCATGACGCTGGAGGTCAAAGAGCTCATATCCATGGCCTTAGCCAAATCTCCGTACTGAGAAGCAGCAAAATTGCAAATAGCAGAAATTTGCTCATCGCTCATACCAGGACAGAACTGCTTAAAGTAGCTCTTCAACATTTTGGTAGCCAGGCTCATAACATCACCATTGACATTAGAGCTGGAAGACTTCTTGCTGCTACTGGCAGAAGAGATACTGTCTATAATAGCCTGAGTAAAATCAGTAGAAGTGGAAAAACCGGCAGCAGACGAAGCTGATAAACCGGAAGCAGAAGTAATTTGGCTAATCTGGTCGCTAACCGAAAAATTTGCAGAAGTCAGTTGATTGATCTGACCGCCGAAAGAAGCCTGCATAGCCTCTATGGAGGAAGAGCCAGAAGCCAACTGAGCAGAACTCTGATTCAAGAAATTCATGTTCTGCATGGCAGCAGCCTGACTTTTTTGCATATTAGCATAAATAGCCTGAGCATTTTTATAATCATTGGCCACCATTGCAGCCACAGCAGGAGCGGTAGACAGAACACCCATGAGAATTACCTCTCTTTTTAAACTAGACTTGCCTTTATTTTCAAGTCATATGACCTAAAAGTAAAGAGTTTTATGCAATTTTTTATAGATATTTTAGCCTCAAAAAGCTACAAAAAAAACCGCCGAGTACGCACCCAACAAGCAATTTACGTACTCTTACGGTTTTTGCACTTGGAAGCGACTGCTTAGGAATTTTAACCTACGATTTGGCG
The DNA here is from genome assembly GCA_934621605.1 of uncultured bacterium. Classification (GTDB taxonomy): domain Bacteria; phylum Vulcanimicrobiota; class Xenobia; order Xenobiales; family Xenobiaceae; genus Bruticola. Next base: position 52,510 of record CAKTUZ010000007.1, read on the forward strand.
TGTTTGCTCCACACCTTCAATCATACTCTCTAAAGCAGAATCGAGCTCTTCATCGCTAACTTCACCACCATTTTGCATATGTTCACATACATAGTAGGCGTTTTCCAGCTTAGTCAATCCTTCCTCCATGGCTTCGCGAGACAGAATCAAAGACTCGCCTTCAGTTTCAGCGCCGTTAAAAGCACTTTCCGGCAAAGCAGCATATCTATCCTTAAGATCAATGACAAATTTACCATAGTCACGCAATCCGGAAGCAAACTCAGCCCAAGCGTCCTGACCTCCACGCAAAGAACTTATGCTATCCAAAATCGTTTGCACACACACTGGCAAAGTCGCTATAGATAAATTTTTTTCTATCCCTCCTCCGACAATTCGCTCGGGGAGCATCATACCGCAAGAATGGCAACGTTTATCCCATTCACCAATTTCAACTCCGCACTTGGGACAATGCCAAACTTGCTGTTCAACTAACGCCTCTTGTTTAGCTTTCACTTCTTTATACTTATCAATAACTACATCACCGGTAACTTTTAAAGCCTCTAACGCAGCAGGCAATTCCTCTACAGATCGGCATTCACAAACTCTAAATAAATTGTCCAAAGCTTCACAATAGTCTTCTATATGTTCCGGTAAAGATTCACAAGCGACCAATTTATCAAACGAAGGACGCAAATAATCGAGACGATTTTCTAACATTTCCCAGTCGCGACGTCCCTCAGCTACAGCCTGGCCGGCTTTGAGAACTCCATCTATACTGTCAAATTCGGAAATCTTAGGCTTAGAATTTCTCAATTCTTCTAGCTTAGCTAAACTCTTTTCTGTCTCTTTCAGCTGATTGACCAAAGCATTAACATCGCGTACCGCTCCCTCAGCATCGTCTTCTTTTAAATCACAGATAAGAGAAGAAAGAACGCCACCAACACCCTCAATATCAGCATAGACTTGAGCTATATGCTCTAACTCTTCTTCATTATAATCATAGCCGCGTACGCTGTACTTGAAAGCCAACACAAAAGCAGACATAACTAAATCGCATTGGTGCAATTCTTCGCGAAGCTGAGCAAGAGGTTCTTTATTGACTATACAATGTTCCAATCCACTCACAAAAGTGCGCAAATGGGGAATCAATTTAGGGAAAGAATCATCCAACTTAGGCAGCTTATCTACCATGATACCTCCAACGAGCTGTGTTTTTCATCTACGCGAAAGAAAACTAATTATTTTTTAGAGTTGCGATATTTTTGGGCCAACCCTCCCATAGCGCGCATCTCCTTAACCGCTTTTACCATAACTTCCAAAGCACATTGCAAATGAAATCTATCGACAGGAGGTTCAAAACCTTCCAAAAGTTCAACGGCTTTATAAAGATTTTCCATACAGGTATTGGCCAAATCTATAATGCCATCAATATTTTCACGCTCTTCGGGAGTGGTCTTTATTTTAGAAGCGGCCATCTTATTGATACGCGAATTGGCATCAGCCACACGTCGGCGCAATTCTCCTACAGCACGCTTGAAAGGACGAATCATCTTGGCATTATTGGGAAGTTCTTGAGCAACATCTATAATACGCTGTACATATTCGGGCATACCCTCATAAGCAGCCTCGCCCTTCTCTGAATCTTTATCGGCGACAGAATCTCTCTCAAATTCTTCCGGCATTCTGGCGCCACAGGAGAAACATTTTTTGCTTCCTTCAATCATAGGTTTGCCACAATAAGGACACAGAACCATAGAGGAAGCATCGGCGTCTATTTGACTATCCTGGAAATTGACCAAATCTTCTCCGCTAGACTTTACTTCTCCCAAAACTTCCGGTAAAGCTTCCAAATTTCTTTCGTTAAGCACTTCAACCAGACGTTCTAGAGCTCTGTCGTGACGAATCAACTCCTCCGGTAAACCTGTTCCGGAAACGATCTCATTCCATTGAGGAATAAGCGCTTCCAAGCGAGCACTTAAAGCTTCCCACTCAGCTCCGTTAGTCTCTAATACAAAATTGCCAGCCCGCAACAGACTATCCACTACCGGCACGTCAGAATAAACATGACTATCACCTACGGCGGCCTTCAAGTCCATATTCAATTCTTCTAAGTCTTTTAAATGATCATAAATATTGGACACGCAAGAAACTGCCGCAGCTGTAGCATCCATACTTAGAGCAGTCTCTAATTTAGCCATCTCGGAACTCATGCGTGTAAAGAGAAGCACTATTTCATTGACTGCTTCATTACGTTCCGGAGGAAGTTCTTTTAAACGCAAAACTTCCATAAAATTGCCCAAAGCAGTTCCCAAAGCGGCGTCACACTGACGGAATTCAAAAGCTGTACAAGTTAAGCTCACTCCGCCGGCCACACATTCAGACATAATTTTTACTAACTGTCTGAAAGAGGGAATAATACGGGGAAAGTTATCGTCTAGCACTGGAAATTTAGCCATGATACTGTGGAAGATTCTAGCGTATTGCAGTGCTTCCTGTAATTTCATAGAACAATAAAACATAAAATTTTGACATATATTCAACGAAAAAACCACTTGGTAGTCTACCATTCTAATGTAGATTGCCATGTGGTTTTCGTTAATGTGCAAAACTTTATTTATGTTCTTTCGATTTAGTTGATGTCGGGCGCTAAAAAGCGACTGTTAGGAGCCACTTGCTTTCCAAGATCAATTGGATAGTTTTGCGAAATTGCCAAACCGTCTTTCGTCCCTCCAGATGAAGAAACGGTCGTCGCTTTACTGACACCCGACGCAACGGAAAAAGACAAGCCTCGTTTGCGTCCCACCGTTTCGGCACAAAGCATACTACTTTTGGCTAAATCTCCCACCGTTTTAATCTGTTTATAAATTTTATTGAGAGTTTGCCAAGCGCTCTTAATACTACTCAGTTGCTTAGCTGCTGAAGTTCCCAAACTCAATCCGGAAGTCAATAAATTCTTGGAATTTAATTCCATTTTTTGGCCATATTTTTGCATTTGCAAACCGCGCTGCTTTAGAGTTTTCCCCTTAGAAATAAGGGCCGCACCAGCCGCTTTTGTAAAAGGACAACTGAGCATGGCTTTACCTACCGCTTCCATGGCCACCCCTGAAGCGTAAAGTGCCAAACCGGCAGCAATTTTAACCAAAGCTTGTTGTCCCAATTTTTGACCGTTCTGCTTTAAAATAGAGCTAAGCTTATTCATATGCAAAGCTTGTTCTCTATTGTGGTTTAAAGTAAACGATTGATCGACACATTTTTGCTTTTTAGCTTCTGAATCGATAGAAATCTGCCTATGGCGCCCATATTCAGCCTTAAGCTGCTGATTTGACAGAGTTTCAGCCTCTTGTTCATTTAATTGTCTGGGAATAAAAGACAGCCCTTGCTCAGCAGATAATTGACTGACTACGCTGCGCTGCTCGTGATTTGAGGATATATTGTTAAAGCCAAAAAATGAACCGATATCCGTCGTTAATGATAAGCTGTCCTGATAATTTGATCGACAGACTTGACTGCCAACTTCGTTAAGATGGGCTTTTTCAGCTTTAAATTGCAAAAAATTAACACCATCACTGATACAATTGCCATCGCGAACAGAGTTAATTGTCACCATATAATTCCCCCCTTATATAAAATTTTATCGCTATGAACAACCGTCCTTCATACGGCTGCACCCTCAGTTTAGCATATCCCCCGACGAAGTAAAAGATAGCCCTTAAGCAAAAAAAAGCGCTTCGAACGACCGTCTCCAGCCGACCAAAGCGCTCCGCTTCTTTCTTAATATTGATAGATACTACCACCTAAAAACTCGCGCAAAACGGAGTTCTTCGGCACCCACTCCGAATCCATAGGTACAACCTTAGTTAAGAAGCGCAACATATCTCTGGCCATTGTATAAGAGGGACTATCTTCGGGAACTTCCAAAAGGTAGGGCCAGGCATAATGACGGAAAACTGCCAATTCGTAAGCCAAAGCTGAATTAAAGATAGCATCTGAACGACTCTGATGAGGGAATATATACTTATTTTCACCTCGACGAACACTCGGCCAACGCTTAATAGTACTATCGGCCGATATACCCCTATAACGCCGATCTCTGATAATACGACGCAGCAAACGAGCATAAGTAGTAGGTACTCGATTCAAATTGTCCATATTAAGCTGCGGCAAAGCACTTACAAAAATAGCATAACGATCTTCACCAGGTATAGCATCGGTAATAGCCGGATTCAATCCGTGAATACCTTCCATAAGCAGAATTTGATCATCGCCTAAACAAAGCTCGCTTTCCTCGTTAGCCGGGAAAGGACGCTGATTAACAAAGTCAAAACGCGGTATTTTTGTCACTTTGCCCTCTACTAAAGACTGTAAATCGCTCTTAATTCGGGCCAAATTCAAAGCTTCGATAGCTTCAAAATCATAATCACCCTTCTCGTCACGCGGACACTGCTCGCAAGGCAAATAGTAATCATCCAACCCTACATAAACGGTGCGCTTTCCCATAGCTTGCAAATGAGTGGAAAGACGTCGTACGGTGCTGGTTTTTCCCGAACTGGAGGGACCGGAAATAAAAACGACCTTTATACCGGAACGAGAAAGGATATCGTGAGCAATTTCACCTATACGCAACTCGTGCAAAGTCTCGCTAACTTGCACTAAATTCTGACCTTCTCCACTCAGAATCATTCTATTAAGCTTACCCACAGTGTCGATATTCATGCGCTTATTCCAGTTTTTTGCTTGAGTAGCGGCACCAAGCATAAAACTCTTTAACTCTTTTGAAGGCAACTGAACAGGTTCTTGAGCTAAAAGCAAGCCCTCAGGCATACCTACAACTTTTATTGAGCACAAAAAACCGGCGTCCGGAACGAAGGGACCATAGGCTAAATCAGTATAATCGCCGATACTAACTACACCAAATTTAGAACCTACCCAACAATTTACAACATAGCGCCGATCACCGTCAGGATCGTCTACCATATTCAAAGCAGCAGAAGGCGGAACTAAGCTATTTTTGAACGGCACTCTCTTGGCACAAAGCTTAGCAAAAGTCTTATCAACTTCTTTTCCGAAAGCCTCAATATCATCTACATTTTTTACATAGAAAAAAAGTTGACTGTGCAACGATTGGCCAATTTCCAACACAGCTGCAGGATTGACCAACTTAGCGGCATAGACCAATAAATAAGCGGAACTGCGCGTAATAATATGACGGCCTAAATAATCATCATTAGCCAGAGGAGTAATAGTGCAATCGGAAGCTATGCGAGCTTTCAAATCGACAATCTCTCCGTCGACCTGAGCCCCGACATAGCCGACTTTGCGCAAGTGATTTATACAAAAAGGCAATTTCATGGCCTGCGCCGAGTCATCAATACCCAAATCGCGACACAGTACATCGCAAATAAAAGTCTCATTGGGAACTTCCTGAACGCCGTGAGGCAGAGTTACTTTACACAACATATTAAATGCACTCCCCTGAACTTAGCTAATGCCTTTTATTTCTGCGCTGAGCTCGACCTCCCCTATGGCAACTTTCTTTTTTCTGCCCATGCCTGCCTCCGGATTCGCTCCCCTTACCAAACTTATCCGCTGTACCACGCCGGTTGTTTCTTCGATTGTCACAGTGAATATGTTTGCCTTTTTCATCTTTAGCAAAGCCACGACCGCCACCTCTACGTCCTAGGCCACGTCTGCTTCTGCCAACTTCACAATGCTCCCTGGAGCCACTCTTGCGTTTAACGGACTTAACTTCAACAGGCAGTAAAACCTTAAGTTTTTCAGGTGTAATTAAACGAGCTCTCAAACGTACAGGGCCAAAATCATAATGATTAAGTGCTTCTAAAACTGCAGCCGCTGCTTCACTTGGAAGTTCTACAAAAGTAGTATGGGAGCGTAACTCAATATCGCCCACCTCCGTTTTGGATAAAGAAGCAGCTTCAGATAACATACGCAAAATGGCCTGAGCATTAATAGCGTCACTGCGTCCCAGATTTATTTGGATATAGCTCATACCTTCGGCAGCTGCAGCACCGGCCTTTTTAGCCGCTTTATCCAAAAGACTGTTTCTCTCGGCTTTGCCGCGGCGGCTGCCTCTATCCAGTTCTTGCACAGCGACATTGCAACCAGCCGTAAAGATAGCTCTAGCTCTTGGCAACATACTAAGCACGGCTGCTAAACTGTCGGCAGGGCTAAGATAGCTGAGTAACTCAGCAGCCAAAAGACGATAATCTTCATTAACTACAGATGCCAACCTGTCCGTAACTTCCTTATGAAAATCGGTTTTAATACGACGGCGCACTTCTTCAGCTTGCGGTAATTTACCAATTTCAATGTCGATTTTTGCTTTACCAACCAGACGTTTAAAACGGTTAAGTTCATGTCTGGCTACAAAAGTAATGGCTGTACCTCGCTTACCGGCTCGCCCTGTACGGCCAACGCGATGGATGTAAATTTCAGTATTCTGAGGAGGAGCCATATTGATTACATGGGTTACTCCATCAACATCGAGTCCGCGAGCAGCCACATCGGTGGCAACCAAATATTTGGCCGCGCCACTGCGAAAACTGCTCAAAGTGCGCGTACGTTCGGCTTGAGCCATATCTCCATGCAAAGAAAGTACATTTAAACCGGAATGGATTAAAGTTTGCGTAAGCTCGTCAGTTTCTATTTTGGTATGACAGAAAATAATTGCCAGCTGCGGAGCTTCGGCATGTAAAATATTGCAAAGAGCTTTAGCTCGCCATTCTTTAGCTACCAAGTAAACCTCATGGCTAATATCATGAGCAGCCGTCAATCCAACACTTATGGAAATGCGATGACAATCTTGGCGCAAAGTCTTTTGGGCTAATTCTTCCATTTCGCCGGGCATAGTAGCAGAGAAAAGTAACGTTTGGCGTTCCGAAGGCAAAGAAGCCAAAATTTTGTCCAATTCCTCCGCAAAACCCATATCTAAAATTTCGTCGGCCTCATCTAAAACTAAAGCGCGACAATCGCTTAAATCTAAAGAGCCGCGCTCAATATGATCGATTAAACGTCCCGGAGTACCGACAATAACCGGCGCCCCTTGCTTCAAAGAACGCATTTGCTCATGGTAACTTCCTCCCCCATACAGCAAAGCGGCTTTAGTGCCGAGCGAATTTATAACTCTGGCCACTTGCATAGCCAGTTCTCGTGTAGGTAAAACTACCAAAATAGAAGCCGGACGAGAATTATCAGGATTATTAAGGAGAGGTAAAGAAAAAGCTAAAGTCTTTCCAGTTCCGGTACAGGATTGCACCAACAAATCAGTTCCCGCCAAAACATCATCCCAACAGGCCTGTTGTACTTCGGTAGGAGTAGTAAAGCCAGCTTTCTGTAAACTCTCCTGTAAAACATTGTTGAGAGGCCATTGGGCAAAGGGGATTAGTTCCATATTAAAACCTTTCACATGAATCAAAAATGCAAAAAAATAGCGCCTCGAGAACGACTTAAGCTTGATTCTCAAGACGCTTTAGCAGACTAAAATCATCTGACAAAAAATTGTAAAAGTGTAGTTTCCCTTAATCGATAGTCAAAAAGTACGATAAATATTATTTCTTAATTTTATCTGGCAATTTTTGAGCAGAGTCAGCAGAAGATTTTTCCCCAAGGCCCGCATCTTTGCTTTTTTCACTGTCAGCCCCGGTAACAAAAAGTCCCTTATCGGAGTCATATTTTACTCCTCCCAAACCATGCTTATGAGCATCAGGACATTCTATAGTATAGCCGCCACGTCTAAAAACATAAACATAGGGTTTTCCGGAAGCGGGGCAATGAAGCTCGCGGAACATATACTGAGGACGCAAAACTTCCAATTTGGCAGGAAAGGCTTTGCCATGATCTTTAGCATAGATCTCACATGCGGTAGCCAACTCGTTTATATTCCTGGTACAATCGGAAAGCAAACGTTCAATACGCTTTCCTTCCGCCGCTAAAAGCAACCACCCCCAATCGATAGTTTCTAGATTAGGAACATCACTGCCGTATTTAGCAGGATCAGGTAAGGCCAAAGTATAATGACGCCGATCTTTACTTACAGTATAGATAAACGGCTTGTCCGAAAGAGGATCATTTCCCAAGACAACTTTAGGAGCATCGGCAGGTAAACCGACATTGAAACTATGCTCCAAAGCTTTTAAACTTACCGGGTACAAGCCGCTTTCCATAAAATAATACTCGATAAGCACTTGCATACGTGCATAAGCCCGCAATCCCAGAGCCTTTCGACTGAATTGCTTGGACTCGGTTCCGGAAGCGACTTGATTTTGTACGGTAGGAGCGACTTCGGTTGAAGATGCCGCTTTCTGAGCCACCACTTTAGTTCCGGAGCTATCCGAAACGACACTGGCACGATTTTCAGCTGCTTGGGCGCCGCTAACAATAACAGCCACCAGTCCAAGGCTCACAGCAGAAGTCCTAACCCATCGCCTTAACCATCCACCCCACGTCTGCAGCTCGCAACTACACATATTTTTTCACTCCAACCACTTACTACAGCAACTCTCGACAAATGGCCTAATTGTTAGCATCCCAATAATCTTGCAAGAACTTACGCGGCTCAGGCAAACGCAACTTACGCAGAGCCTTAGCCTCAATTTGACGTATGCGCTCACGCGTAACTTTAAATATGCTGCCTACCTCTTCCAAAGTACGGGTATGACCATCACGCAATCCAAAACGCAACTCGAGAACTTCACGCTCACGTGTCGAAAGTTTATCTAAAACTTCTTTGATACGCTCACTAAGCCACACTCTGGCCGCAGCCTCAGCAGGAGCAACTGCTCCCTCATCTTCAATAAAATCGCCCAAGTGAGAGTCTTCCTCTTCACCGATAGGAGTTTCCAAAGAGATAGGTTCCTGGGCAATTTTTTGGATCTCACGCACTTTGGCTTCAGCGCTGCGCTTTCGCTCAGCTACTTTTTCTTGATAGCGTTTATCTTCAGGAGTAATCGCATCTTTATAAAGTTCGCTAAGTTCGTTGCAAAGTGCATCCTCATCGATAGGATACATGCGCATAGCTATCTCTTCTACTGTCGGATCTCGACCATTTTCTTGCAGCAGCAGCCTAGTTACACGCGTCAAACGGTTGATAGTTTCAACCATGTGCACAGGAATACGAATCGTGCGAGCCTGATCGGCCAAAGCCCTAGTAATAGCCTGACGAATCCACCAAGTGGCATAAGTACTGAATTTATATCCCTTGCGATAGTTAAATTTTTCCACCGCACGAATAAGTCCCAAATTACCTTCTTGAATAAGATCCAAAAAGAGCATACCGCGACTGATATATTTTTTGGCGATACTGACTACCAAGCGCAAATTGGCTTCAGTAAGATCACGTTTCGAAGTACTTCCAGCCCTAACCAGTTTATCCAAAGCCTCAAAACGCGCTAAACGCTCTCTAGCTCCAGGGACCTCATCCCGTACCTCTTGGAGAATGCCTAAACGATACTGATATTTAGCTTTATCAAAACATTGCTCAACCAATTTTTGACGCTCAACCAATTCGCGGAATTTTATTTTCCAAACTTTAGAATCACAAGTTTTTAACCTATTGACTACATCAATCAAAGTACTGTGCGAAGTAGGAGCAGCCTCATTTATATCTTCATCCCTGTTTATATCTGGCTCAGTTTCATCCAAAGTGAGAGAGAAACCGGGAACATCACGTTTATCAGCAACTTTACTTAAAAGATCTAAAACCAGTTCCCGGAAACCGGGTTCTAAAAGCAACGTCTCAGCAGCCTCATTACCCTTTTCAATGCTCTGAGCCAATTCACACTCACGCTCCGGAGTAAGTAACTCAACGCGACCAATTTCTTTTAGATATTGGCGCACAGGATCATCTACTGTCACTTCTATGGAGCTGTCGACTTTTTTCTTGGCTTTGGCAGACTTATGTGCTACTTTAGAAGACTTCGATTTAGTAGCCTCAACTTTCTTAAGTTGTTTTCTGGCTTCTTCTAACTTAAGTTCGAGTTCAGCATGTTTAGCTGCTTCCGCTCTTTTCTTCTGAACCAATTCAGGAGCAACCACTTCGGGAGGTTCGTCAAAATCAGACGACGGAGCAGAATCTACCAAATCCAGATTTTCACAATCGTATGTTCCGTAACTCGCAGCCGATCCCACAGTACCAAGTCCAAGGTTATCACTCGAGCTGAGATCCGCCCCAAGACACAAATCGGACATGGAACTACCTAGGTCCAATTCTGCAATACTCTTGGTGTGCTTTTCTCCCCTTATATTTTCCATAACAAACCTTTACCTTACGCTGCTAAAAAAACAGAATCTTATATCAAATACTGCTGAAACAAGCAGTCTACGCACGCTGTGCATTCGGAAAAAGAACAAAAGCCTCCCTCCCTAAATCAAGAGAGGAATGAACCGTCTGTCCGAAGCTGCAATACCCCGACAAAAGTCGATAAGCAGAGGGCAAATTCAAAGTAAATTACCAAAACCATACAAGGTCTCACTCCTCCACCTCTAAACTCTGCCCTTTTATATTGTATATATAATTATGTTGTTCTCTATCAAAGTGCCCGACACGAACTATCGGGGCCTTACTCCGACTGTCGGCCAATAGTCGTATTTTTTACTATTGACAACAGCTTTTGTTAATACCTAAGAAAAATGGTTTTTCCTTCTTTTCTTCTCGAAGGTTTTTGCTTATAATCAGAGATTGCTCCCATATAACATTAATAAGAGCTTAAAAATAGAATCTATTTTTACTTTCAACCTCGCAATATCTTTTGCAAATTCATGTATTCAAGATATAGAGGATCATCCTCTGCTAAATTTCCGCTGGCCATTCTGTCCAATACTTGATATTTAATCTTTTCCAAAGATTTTTTTAGATTTTCATTCCTTACATCGGAAGCCAATTGGATAACATCCTCAAAATTGGAGTCCAAACGATCGTAAGCCATAATCTCAGTAAGTTTAGCGCCATCAGTCTCTGAAGCCTCTTCGCCCAAAAGTTTGGTAATACTGATAGGTACTTTTTGCTCATCGAGCAGCCAAAGTTTTTCGAACCAATGGCGTAAATATTCATCTTCTATCAAACTTGGAGTAATTATCTTTTTAACTTGTTCTAGCCATTCAGGATGAGCAGTACATAAACTAAATAATTTTTCTTCAGTATTAAGAAGACGATTGCGAGATACCGGTGCATATATATACTGAGAGGCAATTTGACTGCGACGACGATGCAAATATAAGATCAGTTTACTTTCGGAAAAACCGCTGTAATAAGCCAATTCGCGAACATACGCATCACGGCGTACCGGATCTTGGATTTTTTCAATAAACGGAAGCACACGCTTAACGAAATTTTCTTTGCCTTCAGGAGTTGTCGTATCTGTCAACTTTAACTGCCGCTCAATCACGAATTTAACGATACCTATTTTTTTGTTGAGGACTTCTTCAACCGATTGGCGACCATGAGCAGCCATAGAATCAGGATCTTCTCCTTCAGGCCAAACTACAGTCATAACCTGCAAACCAGCTTCTTCCAAAACGTCATTACCTTTAATAATAGCTTTAGCTCCGGCAGAATCGCCGTCATAAGCCAGGATAACTTGAGTAGCATAACGTTTAAGTAATTTAGCTTGTTCCGCCGTTAAAGCAGTACCCAAAGAAGCGACACAACATTCTAGTCCAATCTGATGCATAGAAATAACATCTAGATAGCCTTCTACGACTATAGCTTTATTTTCACGCGAAATTGGCCCACGTGCCACATTAAGTCCGTATAAATGGTACCTTTTGGAATAAACTTCAGTTTCCGGAGAATTTATATATTTGGGTAAACCTGTTCCCAAAATGCGCCCCCCCATAGCAACTACACGCCCCTGAAAATCAGCTATGGGAAAAATTAAACGACCACTGAGAAGTTCACGCACTCCTCGTTCTCTTTTTATAAAGATACCACAATTAAGCAAATCCTCATCTGTGAAACCAGCTTCATGTATTACTTTTAGCAAAGGCGCCGAATCCGTGGGAGCAAATCCTAGGCGAAATTTTTCCGCTACATTTTTGGAAATACGCCGTCGCAACAAATATTCACGTCCAGGCGCTCCTTCTCCGGTTTCAAACAAAACATGGCTATAATATTTGCAAACTCGATCCAAAAGCTGCAAATTCCTTTGCCTGACAGTATCTTGCTTGGAGCTATCGATTTCCCACTTTATTTCCACCCCGGTCTCCTCAGCTAATTTGCGTACAGCTTCAGGAAACCCCATACCTTCCATTTTCATCAGAAACTGGAAAATGTTCCCTCCTTGCTTACACCCAAAGCAATACCAAAAGCGGCGATCAGGATCTACGCTAAAAGAAGGAGTTTTTTCATTATGAAAAGGACACAAACCAACATATTTGCTGCCGGTCCTCTTAAGTTGCAAATAGCGCCCTATAACTTCGGCGATGTCTATACGATTATTGATTTCATTTATAGCTGATTCCGGAATTTTCACAATTTCCCCCTTTCGACTATAGTAGGCAGAAACCCACTGTCCTTAAGCGATATTGGGAGTTTTATAATCTGTGACTACGACTGAGCAGTTACAAGCCCATTACTATTTTTTATTACACAATCATTATCAATAAGCGACATCACAATCGACAAAAACTCCCCAAAGAAAGGATTTTTGTTTTTTTTCGATAACTCGCAAGAGGTGAGTGAAGATTTTTTGAAAAATACGCCCTATAAAGGTTCCGATGGTATTTCTAATCCTCAGGTTACTCCTGTTGACAGTTCTGCTAACGCAAAAGACAAAGACGATGTACTCGATAAGAAAGTCGTCTATAGGTCTTCCATGCAAAATTTTTATATAGTTTCCTGCATAGTTGTTATGCTGTCAATTTTGCTCATAAGAACAGGTATTATAATGATGAGCGGACGCGGAGGGGTAATTGAGCTGGACGTAATTATACTAAGTTCACTGCCTATTTTGTTAGCAGTTACTAGTATAATCATATTAGTTCTTTCCTATTATCGTTTTCGCAACAGAGCTATAACCTTAACGCCCGTTTATTTAATTTATGACAACGGACGAGACAAACCTGTTAGTATGGCCTGGAAAGATTTTCAAACAGCCACCGAGACCAAACAAACAAAAAGTATCTTCGACTATACGGTAATTAGCGACGGGCGAGTTAGTTTTTTAATAGAGCGCTTCTTCTTTCCTAAATACGATAAATTGTGCGCAGATATAAAGACTGTACGTCGCTTAGCCCAAAAGCAAGGACTGTTTATTTAATAAAAAAGCTCCCCTTTGCGGGAAGCCTCTTTATCTGTCGACAACTGACTCTATAATTTTTTCAGAGCTTTTATTTCGCTTTCGCTCAAGCGACGATACTTGCCCCGGGGCAAACTACCTAAATTGATTGGCCCCAATTTTACTCTCTCCAGCTTCTTGACCTTACAACCTACAGCAGCCAACATACGGCGCACCTGGCGCTTGCGTCCTTCGTGAATAGTAATTTGAACGACATGTTCCGCCAAAATTTTTACCTTGGCCGGAGCAGTCCAACCATCGTCAAGGCAGACCCCTTCTTCCAAGAATCTGACTTCACGTTCACCGGGAGTAACATCGACATTAGCAACATAAACCTTATCAATCAAATTGCTGGGGTGGAGCAATCTATTGGTAAGCTCTCCGTCGTTAGTAAAGATTAGGAGGCCTTCCGTATCACGATCCAATCTTCCGACCGGATAGATACGGACAGGGATATCTTTAACAAATTCCATAACTGTAGGACGATTTGCTTGATCTTTGACAGTAGAAACAAAACCACGCGGTTTGTTGAGGACAATGTAAACTCTCTCAGACAAGATTCTGTTAAGTTTTCCCCAACCGCTGACTTCAATATCATCGCAATCGAGATCGGCCTTGTCACCTAAAGAAGCGACCCGACCATTTACTTTAACTCGACCGCCAGTAAGAAGAGACTCACAATATCTACGCGAGCCCACTCCACCGGAAGCCATAAGTTTCTGTAAACGTTCTACAGTCATGTTCTGTGTTAAACTCGGGTACTCCAATTAGCTCCAAAGAGTGACGCGAATTTTGCGAGCATTGGGATTATTGCGGTGTTCCCACAGATAAATTCCTTGCCACTGCCCCATAGCCAATTTACCGTCAATCACCGGAATGGTCAGGCATACATTGGTAATAGCCGACTTAATATGAGAAGGCATATCGTCTTCACCTTCTTCGACATGTTTAAACCAGTCGGTAAAGGGGATAGTGCGAATCATCCACTCTTCAAGATCACGACGAGCATTGGGATCATGATTCTCTTGAATGCACAAACTGCAGGAAGTATGCAAAACAAAAAGGTTGCACATACCATTCTCGATATTGCTGTGCTTCACAACATCGTTAATCTGCTGGGTGATATTATAAAGCCCCTGGGCAGAGCCCTGAGAAGAGGCCTGATAAGAGATAACTTCTGAAAACATGATGGTGCGCTTTCAATTAAAGGCCATTTACTCCTTCAAACAAAGAAAAATTTTGTCTAAGAAAATTGAAACTATTATTTTCGTAACTATGCTCTAAGTCAGCGACTTTGCTAGGATATAAAAGCAGACTATAGAAGAGTGGGATTCAATTTTTAGGATTAGGTACTGCAAAAATGTCTCTCACTTTAAACCATAATTTTCACTTAAATTCTCAAGATATTACCAGATGGGATCTTTTTGCTTGCGTAGCCGGGCGTCCGGAGGGGATTGCTCTAACCAGATTGGCTCATATACTGCATGTAGATCGTGAGCGTTCTCTGATTAGACCTTTGTATGAATTAGAAGACGAAGGACTGATTATTTGCGACAGTCGCGATCATTATATTCTCAATAACAAGTCGCAAATAGCTAAAAATTTGCGGCAAACACTCTCCTTCGCTCTGGCTTCCAATTGTGACTACAATTTTTACTTTTCCGAACAGATGATCGCTTTCCTGAAAAAAGCCTATCGCAGCGACCATTTTAATAATCGAGATGTTCCTGCTGAACTTTTAGATCCGGCCTTGCTCTGCCGTTTGGTTAATAATGCTCTGCTCCTTATTTACAGTTATGAGCCCTTTACCGGACGTATGGTTGAGAATATATTTTTGGATGGTTTATGTGATTATTTAAAAATAAAACGCGCTAAGTCTTTTTTCTTTAGAAGAAAAATGCCCTTGGAGCAATTCTTAGAAGGGCGTATAGAAGATTTTCAAACTCTCGATAATCCCCAATTGCAGGCTGCCATGGAGCTTTTTCATGGTAAAGATTTGGCCGAACGCAATTGGGGACTTTCTGCTCTGGGAGAAGAGATCAAAGAAAGCGTTGAAAAAGAAGACTCTGAGATGTTCGATCCGGCTTCTAAAGCTTGCTACGAACGTTCATGGCAAAAAATGCAAGAATATAGCCGTGAAGGCAAGAGTTTAACTGTTGGTATTTTGCGTGAATATCATCATTTAGCTATGGCTAATACAGATTTTGGCGGAGTCTACCGAGATCACGAAGTTGTAATTGCCAATAATCCTAATTTCAAACCTGCTCCAATTGATGAAATTCCCCAGCGGTTGCAGCAATTAGTCGATAATTTAGCCGGTTGCGAGCCTTCTACTTTTGAAGAAGCTCTCGATCTATGTGCTTACGCCTACAATGAATTTGTACATATTCACCCCTTCCAAGACGGTAACAGTCGCACAGCCCGTGTTATCTTGGGTCATATGTTGAATTTACTGCATATGCCTTTTGAAAAAATTCCCGACAGCTTTGCAGCTCGATTCTTGATTGTCACCAAGGGATTACAAAAGCGCAACGATCATGAAGTAAAGTATGTTCTCGAAGAGATCTATCTCAATTGCATGAACCGCCGAGAATTGCAACAGGTAATTAACTAACTCGCCTTACGTTACCATATTTGCGTAAGTAATTGTAGGTATATAACCATTATTAAACATAAAACGCTAAGGAAATCGTATTTTCTTCGCGTAGTACACCATAAACATATGGACAGAGCATTATCCATTATAGAGGGAACTCATAGGACTCGATGATTCTCAATAGGCGAAGTTCATTGGTATCTCGGAATCACCTGGCTTTAGCCATAGGGAGTATGTCAATAATTGAACACAAGAAAGAAAACGACCGACCGAACAGGCAAAAACTGCGGGGAGTCGTTTTCTTCTTTTTGCAATATTTATACTAGATGCGATGGAATAAACGCTCCAATACTTTTTCTTCCAAAATAATTCTGGTAGGCCGACCATGAGGACAATAGAGCGAATGTTCGACCTTAAGCATATTATTAACCAGACCTTCCATAGCAGCAAAACTAAGGACATCTCCGGCTTTGACGGCAGCTTTACAACTGGCCATAGCTCTGATTTTTTCTCGCATGCGCTCGCGAATGTTGCTGCGCACAGAAATAAATTCTTCAGCTAGCTCTTCTACCAATTCAGCAAAAGTTGTGGCCGCTTTTTGAATGGGCAAAGCGACAGGCACACCACGTAAAGCAAAACGATCTGGCCCAAAAATTTCCACTTCGTAACCGTACTCTTGGAAAGACACTAAACTATCTTGCAAGAATTGACTTACATTAGGAGCAAACTCTACAATTTCCGGAATAAGCAACCCTTGCGAACGCTCACTCAAAGCCTTTATATTGGCAAAATTTTCATAATTGATGCGTTCTTGAGCAGTATGTTGATCTACTAACCAGAGTTTACCTTCACATAAACCGACAATAAAAGTCTTATATACTTGTCCAAGCACTTTAAAATGTGGTATTTCAGAGAACGTTATCCCATGCCAAAGTTCACTCTGTTGCAAGGAAGTTAGACTCTTTACCTCTTCAGAAACTATCGCTGTTTCTTGAGCCTTCATATCTGTGGCAGCTTCGACAACCACACTGCTGTTCACAGAATCCGACTGCCGGTTTTCATCTAAACTTATAACCTGACCCGTCGAACAGTTATCAGAATTAGTCTGTACATGTGTACATTCGGATTTTTTTTCGGTTTCAATTTCAGAATTATTGACTTGTTCGCTTTTTAATGGTGAATAGAGCTCTAAGGCTGACTCTAATTTATGAGCAGAAAACGTAGGCTTAGCTGAAGCAGGTCTATTAGCATCTCCGCGACAGGATGTCGATTCTGAAAGATATAGCAGACCGAAATTATTGTTTTTGTTCTCAACTTGACTAGCCGAAAGTTTTTTCTTCACTTCAGCAACAAAATGGCCTATAGTTCCAGATGCACCTTTTTCCCTGCTGTTTTCATCTGACGGAGACTTGTCAATAGGTCTTTCATTTTGTTGAAGTTCAGCCTGACGGGCCAAAAAATCGAAATGTTTGGGTAAAACACTATCCGCCCGACAAGCTTCCAAGGCTTTACTGACAGCCCGATAAACTAAAGAGAATACGGGACGCGGTTCAGCGAATCTAACTTCCAATTTAGTGGGATGAACATTTACATCTACAAAAGCCGGATCGACATTTAAACGTAACATTCCTACCGGGAAGCGTCCTCTTTCAACTAAAGGTGAAAAGCCCTCCAAAAGAGCTTGAGAAAGATTTTGTGAACGTATTACGCGCCCATTCATAACAAATAATTGATAAGTGCGATTACTTTTAGCCATATCGGGACGAGCAACAAATCCGTCTATACTCATACCCTCAGCACTATCAAAAATAGGTATAAAGCCAGCACTATCTAATTTCCACAATTTGGCCAGGCGTTTATCGCTCCCCATATCGGAAGTAAAGGAAAAAACTTCTCTATCGTTAGAATAAAGCGTGAAAGCTACTTCCGGCCAAGCAGCGGCCAAGCGTCCCAAAAGGTCAATAATTTGAGCACTTTCAGCACCTGCCGAACGCAAAAATTTCAAGCGAGCCGGAGTATTGTAAAAAAGATCGCGTACTGTAATACGTGTTCCCGGCACGGCAGCACAGACACTTAAATTAGGTTCCCCCGCTCCTTCTACAGTAAGAAGCGTACCCTCAAGATCGCCGGTTTGGCAAGTGCGAATTTCCAAACGAGATACGGCAGCAATGCTAGGTAAAGCTTCACCGCGAAACCCCAAAGTAAAGAGGTTATCCAGATCCTCCCACTCTTTTATTTTGGAAGTAGCAAAACGCTGAACAGCTAGACGGGTATCTTCGCTACTCATACCACAGCCATCGTCTACAACTTGCATAAGCTCTCTACCACCGCCGCGAATAGTAACGCAGATCTTACTTGAAGCCGCATCAAGAGCATTTTCTACCAATTCTTTTATTACAGAAGCCGGACGATCGACAACTTCTCCGGCGGCAATACGCTCATAAACACTTTTTTCTAAAAGACGTACTTTAGGTTGCTTATCCATTTTACTTTGTAAAGAGTATTTAACTCGAAAAGGTATCCGATTTTAGAATAATTCGTCAACACGCACAAATTCAAAACCGCGCTGACGCAAACCCTCAATAATCAAAGGCAGAGCTTGAGCTGTTTGCTCACGATCTCCTCCTCCGTCGTGCAATAAGACAATATCTCCCGGTTTAGCTCGAGAAACAACTCTTTGCGCAATAACGGCAGCTCCGGGAAGCTGCCAATCACGCGGACAATTCGACCACAATACTGCCAACTGACGTAAGCGACTGCCGTCCTTCAAATTCCAAGGATAACGCATTCCGTAAGGAGGACGATAATAACGTATTTTTTCACCCAAAACCGCTTCCAAAGCTAAACCGCCTTTCAATATTTCCTGACGGGCACGGCCGGGCGTGCAACCTAAAAAATTACAATGCGAAAAGCTATGTGAACCTATTAAATGGCCGTCAGCCTTCATTTTTTCAATCAAATTCGGAAATTCGATTACATTTTTTCCTACACAGAAGAAAGATGCTTTTACTTTTTCACGAGCTAAAACATCTAAAATTAAAGGTGTATTTATAGGATGAGGGCCATCGTCAAAAGTAAGAGCAATTTTGTTGCCACAATTGTTTCCACAGGAAAGAACCTCTCCGTACAGCGAGGAGGTGACATTTACACAAGGCTCCAACAAAGCTCCCACAGTAAGGATAGTACTGTAAGCTCCCCAAAAAAGAGAAGCTTTCCGATATTTTTCCGGACACAACGCCCAAGCAGCTAAAGTAAGGGCTCCGGTACCTAAGCAATAGGCAGCCTGATAATTTTCATAAACCCAATCACGTATCTCTTCACCGCAAAATTTCATAGCAAATATTCCTCAAAAAAATAACTTGCAACCTAAAAAGCGAATATCCCACCACTTAACACATACCGGCGTTTGCGTTTGCAATAGAGGCTACCTACTCAAAAAAGCAGCTTTACACCTAGGTATGAAGTCTCACACTTTCCCCACAGACGTAACTTCTCGTATGATCTACAGCAGTTGGCTAATAAAAAATTATCCTAAGAAAATTTTCTTTCTAATACAATTTTCTATTAGCAATCTATATTGAATTAATCTTACAATCAGCATTACGCTGAATTCGGTGGAAATAGCTTCATCCCCCACCTACAGAGGCGGATGAGTTTTGCCGTATTAGGTTAAAATCAAGCTCTGTCCTTCCTATTCCAACTAATAACGTTTAATTTTCCACCAGAGGGGAAAATATTTAAAAGTGCGAAGTTGGTAATGTTGCAGTTCGCGTACTCGGAACTTCGGAGGCTGTATATACATGAGCAATAATAATTTGTCCGAAAGTGGCAAAACTCAAGACCAACTAGCTAGCAAGCATGATACCGCTAGAGGCTTGCGGGAGCATGAAGAGAAACTGCTACTCCAATTAAAAAAAACCAGAGAGACAAGAGAAAAACAGGCCAAGCAAGAAGCAGAACAGGCTGCTAACATTCACTACATGAAATGCCCCAGCTGCGGTTTTGATTTGAAAAGCGAGTTAGTGGAAGAGTTCGATTTGACTTTACCCAGATGTGAACATTGTCAAGGAATTTTTGTCAATGCCGAACAGATTCAAGCTATCAGAAAACATTTTAGCGTATTTAGCAAATTGGCTCGTTTTGGTGCAGTCTTTACAGGCGGCGATAAAAAGAAAAAATAAGTACAGCTTGGCTCTATGCAGCTGTCAGCCCCACGCTTGTCGAAAAACTTCTTGCAAACTGTATTCATTGACTGAAGCTGAAGCCAGGATGGCTATTTCTGCTTTGGTCTCGGCAGTTCTTACTTTATCGGATAAGGATTGTGAGTGAGAAGTTTTTCGCAGTTGTGCTGCGTTTTTTTGTATCATTTTATATATATTATCTGATGAAGGACGGCTCAGAGCCCACCGCACAAGTCGGGCCTGGGCAGCTTGCATAAAACAACTGAAACTAAGTTCTTTATTTCTAAGCCGATGGAAAAACTTAGTGAACAGGGCGGAATCCAACTCCGGCCCCAAGCCGTCGCCGCCTTTGAGAGAGACAGCCCAACCGCTGAGACCGCGTTCGAGTGTGCCTTTAAGCGTAGCATAACAAAATTGCAAAGCATTACGCTCTATGTCTGCGCCACATTTAGCCAAAAGGTAACGCCTTTCCAGAAATTCCAGATAAAGCCATAGTTCCAAAATATGCTTATAGCTGGCAAATTTGGACTGACAGAATTTGTAAGCAGATTGAAATACTTTTAAGCGTTCATCTTCGATATTTTTTAACAGCCAACACCGCCATAATTGTCTCACACCTACTGCGGTTTGTTTAAAGACATATCTATATTTGGAGAAATTCAATACGTCAGAAAGTAATTGTTTCAGACTGATCCATAATTTTTGCCAACAATTGCCAACTGTAGCTTTTTCTCTAGAAAGCAAATGCTCGATAGTTTCATTAAGTTGACTTAGTTTAAATGGCTTAAAGAGTACTGCTTCTATTTTCTCTCCTTTAAGCATTTCGTCCAAATTGGCAAAAACAGCCGTAATTAAAATTTGTTTTTGCTCAGGATATTTAGTACGGCAGCACCTCAACATATGCAGCTGAGAGGCTACATCTGAGCCGGAGTTGGCTATCAAAATATCAGCTTTTTGCTTGATCAGCTGACCGACAAGTTTGAGAGCGCTGCCATTTAAACGCGTAACCCGACAATTTGATTTTTTCAATACATAGATAAGCATATCGCCTACTATGCAATCTTGATCACAGATAACTATATGTTGCCTTTCAGTCATGTTCCCCCCATATTTTTTATTAAATAGCACTAAGGCTGATAAACTCATACAAAGGAGCGAATAATGCCAAGAGTACTCCCCCGGTGCTTAATCCCATAATGCTTAACAAAACAGGTTCAATCAAAACAGAGAATCTGCTTATATCACAATTAACTTGTTCATTATAGAATTTGCTTAAACGCTCTAAAACGTCATCTAAACAATTGGCTTCCATAGACACATGTATGGCATCAATAAAAGTCCGGGGAAAATATTTTCCCATTTGTAAAGCTTCGCTAAATTCGCAGCCTTGGTTCACTCCAGATACCGTCTCTTCTAAAGCCGATGCCAAAGGATAATTGGCCAAAGCCAAACCTGTTATTTGCAAAGAATTGTTTAGAGACAACCCACTACGCAGCAGCACAGCCAGTGTATGGCAGAAACGAGCTAAAATAATATTTTTTACAATTTTACCCAACAAAGGGATATTTAAAACAAGAATCTGCCATTGCCTCTGTCCACATGAAGACAAACGATAAGTTTTAAATGCCAATAGACTAGCAAAACTGAAACTTCCCAAAACTCCCCAAAACGCTTTACTTTTCAATACAGATACAAAGCCTAGTAAAATCGAAGTAGGCAGAGGCAATTTAGCCAAAGACTCAAAAATGGGAGCGAAGGAAGGGATTATGTGGAGTACAATAACTGCACTCAGAGCTATAAATCCCAAACATACTGTTGCCGGATACTGTAAAGCCTTACTAAACTTGCGTTTTAATTCTAACTCCAATAAAAAGAACTGAGAAATATCGAAGCAAATTTCATCGATAGCGCAAGAGGCCTCTCCGGCTTTAATAAGGCCAACTTCAATTAAATCAAAATAATCAGGTTGACCACTCCAAGCTTGCGTTAAAGTACTACCTTGGCAAACTTCTCGGCTAACCTCCAACCAAACATTTTGTTCGTTTTTTCGTTTACAACAACCGGCTACGGCTTCTAAAGCTTTAACAACATGAACCCCAGAGCGCAGCATGACACCCAGTTGACGATAGATGAAGATTTTCTCCATAAATCTCTCACCTCCAATTCATCTGACTAAAACAACCGCTTTTTAAGGTACCATCTGCAGAAGGCGCTGCAACCCATTGTCCTCCTGTAAGCGTATTTATATACAGTCGACTGTTGCCGGGATCGATCCATAAAGCCCGAGGTCTAGCTTTGCACAATTGTTCAGGCATAGTTATTTGCTGCCAGTACCCCTTACTACCATTTTCTTGAAAAAGCAGAGTATAAATAAAACTGTTATCCATAGTATAAATAACAGAGCCCCAACTGTTTACAGCCACGGAATGCAAAGCGCCAGCTCCGGAAAAAGGAACTTCCAAAGTTTCTCCCCAACCAGACAAAGTATTGATTTTTTCTTGTACAGCTTTAGGTAAACTGCCCCAATAAAATTGACGCAAGCGACGAGGAGCGCCTTCACAAAGCCAGACAGTACTCCCGTATTGATCACAAGCGATTCCGCGCACATCCTTTATAGGTTTTTGTTTACTAGTTAAACACAGACCATTTTTCCAAGAATAAGTTCCATCGATACTGGAGTCATCCAATACCCACAAAGCTCTATTGGCACTATCAGCGCAAAATAGGAAACATCCCATTTTATCAGAGGCAATATCAATTATATGAGCTCGATATCCCTGACTTATTTGAGGAATTTCAATAGTTTGGCAAGCAGTATTCTTGCCCTCGGCATTAAAAGTCAGTCGCAGCAATTTGGACTGCCTACTGTGAGAGAGCCACACAATTCCCTGTCCGGGATAGCCACAGACCGCTCCTGTAGACCAATTGGAAGCAGCTCCAAAAGTTTTTTGCGCAACAGCTGACGGATCCCAAAAAGAAACTTTGGCAAACGGAGACTTAAAACGACCATCGGTAAAAACAGCCTCACTGTCATAAATGTGAGCATCTATAGAAGTGGACGCCGCAGTATTTATAAGGCGACGCAAAGTACATAAAGGAGCGTTTCTTTGACCAGTACGCACAGTCAATAAGCTGAAATCGTCACTGAAAGCAGAAATTTGTGCAGTCCAATAATAATCTCGATACGGAGTCGAAAACATACCTTTCTGTTCTATAGGTAACAAAGCAAGCGGACTGTTTTGTAATTCTTCCATTTTTGCTTGCCCTAAATTTACAGCAGTCGTAAAACGATCGGTACTCAAACTGGCTTTAGCTCCAAAGGCATATGTACCCAACAGATACCCGGCTACACAAAAAACCAGGAATATGCCCATCATCAGTTCTAATAAAGTATAAGCACGAAGTCCCTTCTTTATCATTGGACTATACCCCCAAAATTTCCAACTCGCTATATAAGCTTCTGAATAATTTTATTTTGCCGTTTTCTATTTGGCGGTTATTTTTATATTGTTCTAACTCACTAAACGAAACGGTTAAACTTAGTTCCAGAAACTGCAAGCCACCGCGCATACGCCAATTGATGGAATTAATAGCTATAGAAGACAATTCACGCGCTAAAATACGCCGAGAAATTATTTGTTCAGGATTGGCTAAATTGTAAGTTTCGGGCTTAAAACCAGGTTTATATAGACATTTACTCAAAACTTTACTCTTTGAATCCCAGTGGAAACCGATAATAGACGCTTTGCCGTCTGCGGCAGGAGCTTGGCGGAATACAAATTTAAAACTAATTTTATCATTGCCGCAGAGGCGATAACCTCGGCGCCAAGTTTCAGCATTGACTTTAGGCCACAATATTTGTTCACAAGATCGCAAATCGCGCCCCATAACTTCCATTGCCAAAGCGGCAGAGCGCATAGCTCTCATACCCATCTCGCTATGCTTATAGCAATGCATAGAGGCCATGCTCAGCTGCCCAACCATACCAATAAAAAGAACAGTCAACGCACAGCATATCAGTAGTTCAACAATAGTAATGCCCCAATTTTTTCTCCTATAAAGTCGGCCTTTGTTCGTATACTGCATTTTTCCACCCCCCTGCAGAATCGCGTACAATATAAAGTTTAGCTTCGCAGCAAGTTGGCTTGCCACTACTGCTTAAAGTTCCCTCGACGACTCCTCTCACTCTGACGACTTTGGCTGACAAACGAGCTATTTCAAAATAGTAATGTTCACTCCCATCAACTACGGGAACTTTTGCAAAAACAGACTCTCCAGAAGTCACTTTTTGTTCTGTTAATAACTTATTGCCGGGTGCACCAAGTAAAAAAGCTGCAGAACCACCTTGGCAATAATTAAAAAAATAATCACAACCTGATTTAGCTAAATACCAAGCTTGCAAATTGCGTTCCTGAATACCGGAAAAACGACGCTCGCTCTGTAAGGAAAGCAAATGAGCAGCTCCCAAAATAAGCATTATAACCGTCAGCATCATCGCCATAATTAAAGCGCCGCCTCGCTGACACTGACGGCGGAGGCCGAAGCCGCCCCCGGGCAAGCTTCGGCTTATCGGCTGCTTCAGACTTCTAATATACAAAAAATATACATGCAGCAAAATATTTTTCCCCCAAACCGCAATCTATTGTAAATAGATATTGTCTACCAAATTCAGTTGATAATTTCTCTCTCCCAAACTGCTTTCAAAGCTTTAATTCTTTTACTCCAAAGTTTTTCGACAACTTCAAAAGAATGTTGAGCTTGCTGTAAGTAAGCAGCTCCACCGCTGCGTTCCAGCCAATTTTCTATACAAATAACCAAAACATTCCAATACTCAATTTCTTTCTCGCTAACTCCCTTTAGAAGTTTGTCAATTCTGCCTTTAGATACACGTCCTGAAGCTTGGCGGCGCACCTCTTCAAACTCTTGCTGTACTCCAGCACAGCGCTCTTCTATGCCCAACCTGATGTGACGCCAGCGTCTGGAAAATTCATAAGGCGAAAGAGTACGCTTTCTCGCCCTATCTAACAAAACAGGTAAAAAATCCAACATAACTATTCCCCCCTGTATATAAATTAGCTAAGAAAGTTATAAACTCACTCCCTGAAATAAACCAGAAATTTTTTACCAGACTAACAGCAGGAAATTAGCACCTACAAAATTTAATTATAACTTCGTGATCAAGACAGCCCGAATTCTGGTGCTTGAAGATAACGCGCCGTTGCGAGAAAAACTCGCTAGCGTCCTTCAAGACGAAGGATTTGACGTGATGGCTGCGGCCAGGGGGGAAGAAGCTGTCGCGATCTCCTCACGTAAATTATTTGATTTAGTCGTTTTAGATTTGCATTCCAGCAGTTTTAGCAGCTGCCAAACTTTCTCTCGAGTACACAGCTATCTAAGAGAAGCGGCAGTTTTGGCTATTACCGAAACTGTCAGTGAGGAAGATTCGATAAGATCCCTCCATCTAAGTGCCGCCGACTATTTGCGCAAACCCTTTGAATTGTCCATTTTTTTAGAGCGTATCGGCCGCCTTCTAAAATTAACACGCCAACATCAAAAACAATACGAAGAGAGTTTGTGCTTGCAAACTTTACATTCGTGGTCAATTCAGACTTTGCTGAACAGCTTCCTGGAAGGTCATTTTACCGATCGAACAGTAAGAACAGCCCAGCAAGTCGGTCTTTTAGCAAAAAGTTTGGCTCAGCGAACCAATCTCGAATCTCCTATCGTACAGGAAATAGAGATAGGAGCTGTTCTTCAGGCTTTGTCTGCTCAAAAGCCCTGGAAGAATTCAACTCAAAGTTTGGAATTATGGGAGGACAGCTTCCTCAAAAATTATTCCAACCCCGAGTTTTCCTTGGCTAGGCACATTATTGATTCCGCTTTATCGACTTCTTTCCAAACTCATATTTCAAACCATCATCCTAAAGAAGATCAAGCCGATTTATCCCTAGCCTCTATGTTTTCTCATTGCGGTTATTGGCAAGAAGCTGAAAAGATTCTGCAACACCTGAGCACTCAACCTACTTTAGGTGGAATAAAAGCAAAATTACGCCTGGCTGCACTTTGCTTTCATAATTTACAAAATCGACAAGCGATTTCTTATATTAATTCCGCTCTGCAAGCGGCCGAACAATTGGGAAAGCCTGTTTGGGCCATAACAGCTTTGGAAGGTTATTTACTGTCTATTGAAACAGATGGTCAACTTTTCCGTCCGGAATTAGAAAAAGCCCAAACTATTTTTGCCCAACTGCAGCTGGAACCTCACTTTTCCAGATCAATTCTGGCCGGTTCCAATCATATTTCAGTTAGAACCGAGCAAATAAATCAAGCTCTGACAAATCTTATTAACCCCAAATATGAACTACAATTGGAAACAGATCTTCCTTGGCTGCTACCAGCATTGCTGAATTTTTTAACAGAACATTGCAAATTACCGTGCCCGCTAGAAACTAAAGTTATAAAACTACTACGTTGGCACAATTCTCAAATTACAAACATAATCAATACTCATACTTTAACACCCACACATATGGAACAGTTAAAACGCTTTGTCATAAGATGGAAACATCAACTTCCTCATACTCTACTGGTTCTGCTTAATATAGCCCCAAGCTCAAGTCTCCATCGACAGCCGATTTTTTCGATAAATTCCCCACCTAGCTTAGAGACAAAACTCTTAGGGAAATGCTCTATCACTTTGAACGGAGAGGCGATAAACTCGAAACTTTGGACTACTCAAAAAGCCAAATATTTACTGTTGCGCTTACTTAATCATGGAACTTATTTAAGCTGTGAGCAAATTATTGAGGAATTTTGGCCCGAAAGTAGCAACGGGCAAGCCTGCCTTTGGAAAGCTTTGTCTATTATAAAAAAAGTTTTTAAGGAGCGTTGCCCAAACTTCGATCCTATAGTGCGTTGCTCTTCGGCTCTAGCTCCAAACCCGCGCCTAAGGGTAGTATCCGATTGGCACGAACTGGAAAAGCTATGGGGACAATATAGAACTAATAAAACCATCCATTTGTTAAAAAAAATTAAGCAACTAAGTCAAGGTCATTTTTTACCTCAATGTTCTATGGAATGGGCCACTCTAAAGCGAGTCCGTTTAGATTACATCTCTTTACAAGCTCTCACTGAATTGGCCACCGACCAATATAAACAAAAAGATTGGCCCGGACTAGTTGAGACCGCTTCTCAAGCCGTCAGTCTTGAGCCACTCCATGAAAAATGTACCGACTTACTAATGCGAGCTTACATAGCTATACAACAACCGCAATTAGCTATCAAAACTTTTGAAAACTTACAAAAAGTTTTCAAGACCCAGCTTAACCTCCCTCCCAGTCGACAACTATGTGAAATTTATCAAAAAGCATACAGAGCTAAACTCTCACTTTAGTTATCGATATTCCCAAAAACAAAAAAGGCAGAAGCTATAAAACTTCTGCCTTTTTTATCCGATTTTATGTCCTGTCGGCTTTAGTTTCAGTACCATCTTTCCCAATTTTCTCTTCAGCTTCTATAGATGAAGTTGCCGAAACTACTGCAGCGCTTTTGCCCGTTTTGGCCCACCAAAATGAATAGACTAGAATGAGCAAAGCAGTTATAAAACCTATGCAAGCCATAATTTCCCACATAGAAGCCACATTGTGGTGGTGATACATAAACTGAGTTAAATCGTCAGCAGTACGCCCACTCAAAGTTATCAACTGATTAAAAGCTTCTCCTGGCTTAATAGCAGCCGCCTGATCAGGGGTCATTAAATTACTATCAACCAACATCTGTCGAGAGAAAGTGTCCTTGGAAGCCAACTTATCATAAAGTCTGGGAGCGATCAAACCTTCTAAAGTAGAACCTATAGCGAAAGACATCTGTCCCAAACCTAAATACATGCCTTTTTTGTCACTTGAGGCCAAATGAGTGCCGACAAATTCACTGAATTTGGGACTAGAAAGCATTTCGCCTACACTAAACACAGCAATTGACAATAGGCAAAACCATCCCATATGAGAAATACCTATTAAGCACATAGATACGGCCGCCAAGGCAGTACCTAACGCAATACTGCGTAAAATACGCATTTTGGAGGACAGCCAAGCAAAAAAGAAGCATGTAAACATAATCATGCCGCAGTTTAAATTCAACATACCTTCCGGCTGAATGAAAGTTTTAGTTTTATCCAAAATCATAATAAAACTGACTACGACATTATCGGTATTGAGGAAGTGAGAAACTGTAGTTACCACATCGCGACTGTCTACCCAGTCTCTGATATGCAAAGGCAACACATCAAACATACAGTTAAACATAAAGTAGAAGCCGGTAAAAATGGCTAAAAATACACACAAATGCGGCCGCTTCAATTCATTAATGGTTTCCCAAACAATATTGCGCTGCTTTTCTTTATTTTTTTCGCGCTCTTTAGCCAAGGCCAAGCGTTCTTCCAACCCGGGCTCTTTGTAAGTAAGCAAAAGCAAAAAATTGCAAGCGATAATCAGAGCACAAGCCAAAAAGACATGGCTCCATTCCATTTTACGCAGAAAACCAGCTAAAACAGGACCTATAAAACCTCCGATGTTTACGGTCTGATAGAAGACGCCCCAAGCCATGGAGCTATTTTCCGGCTTAGTAGCTTTAGCTAAAGTTCCCTGAATACCAGGCTTAAATATAGCCGTTCCGGTAGCTAAACAAACAGCTCCGACAAGGAAGCCGTAAAAAGTCGGAAAAACGGCCATTATTAAATAGGCACTCATTTTAACGGCGGTAGAAATACCAATCATAAGTTTATAACCATAGCGATCGGCCAAACCACCAACAAAAATAGGTATAAATCCCTGGAATCCGGACCAAACCATAAGAATAATACCAAACTTAGCAGCAGTTACTCCCAAACCACCTTCAGCTGCCGGAGCTGTAGCGTATAATCCGGCAACTGCACGCACACCGTAATAAGCTAGACGCTCAACCATTTCCATAGCGCCTACAACCCAGAATACGTATCCCAAGCTCATCAGCGCTGCAAATAGTCCCAACTGTTTTATATCAGTAGTATTTTTATCGTTCTGCCCCATATACGCTCCCTCGTTTGTACAAATAAATCTATAATGGCTTATCCCAAAAAAAAGACGGCCCGCTATCCAATCGAGCGAACCGCCTACTAGCTAAAATACCATCTTTGTTCTTGTCTAAACGGATCCGCCTCTATTTCTAAAAAGCTTGAAACCGCCACGACGCAAAGGCTCGGCCCCAGTATCTATACTTTCACCCTTGACTTGCTTGGCTAAAATCTCAGACCATTCTTTACGCTCACGTTCATACAACTGCTGTTGTTCAAAAAGCGATTGTTTGGTGCGTTCCAACTCCTCACGCAAATGCGCCCTGTCTTGGTGAGATTCTTCGATAAGTCGATCCTTCTCAGCATTTTCAGCTTCGAAATTGGCCAAAGCCTCCAACATCTGAGCCGATTGCTTTTGCAGAGAATCAGAATCACTGCGTACCGAAAGTTCATAACGAAGTGAATCATTTTCAGCCTTCAATTTGTTGAGCTTATCTAAAGCCTCGCTAAGCTCTTTGCCCTCGCCACCACTTTCTTTGGCCTTGGCTTCATACTCTTTAAGTTTGGCTTTGGTTTCATTAAGTTCAAAATTAACAGCATCTAAACGATCCTGCATACGAACTTCCACAGCCTTAACGGCGTCAAACTCATCTCCAAACTCGTGACTCTCTTCGATTTCAGCTTGTAAAGCTTCATTCTTGGCTTGCAAAGTGTTGATACGCCTAAGTAAACGCGCTTTTTCACTCTCTAATCGTGAAGAATTTTCTTGTAAAACCTTCTCTCGCTGAGCGATATCGGCAACTTTCTTATCAAGCTCGGCTTGATTGGCAGCCGCTTGAGCTCTGGCTTCTGCCAATTCCGCCTGTAATTTTTCTAAAGACTGACGACTCTCAGCCTGGACTTTAGCCAATAATTCTTCAGCCTCAGCTTCAGCGCTTTCCAGTCGTACGCGCAGCTCCTCACGCGAGCTTTCAGCTTCTTCAACTTTGGCTTGTTGTTCTTTAAATTCTTTTTCTGCTTCTTCTAAACGAGTTTCGGCCTCTTTAAGTTTAGCTAAAGCCTCGGAAGTCTCTCTATGGGCTTCAGCAGCCATATTTTCTAACTCGGCAGACTGAGCTTTGGTAGATTTTACTACTGTCTGCATTTGTACCAACTCAGCTTTGGCGCCTTCAGCTTCTTCTTCTTTTTTCTTGTAAGCTTCAGAAAGATCATCATAAGCCGTATTCGAATGATCGAGCTGTTTTCTGGCGTCTTCTGCATCATTTTTGGCTTCTTCAAGCAAAACTTTAATTTTGTCTAATTCGCTCGCCGAAGCACTGCACTCTTGATTAGCTCTATTAAGCTGGCTGGAAACTTCCTCAAATCGAGACTTCAATCCCTGAATGGTACTGTCCCTCTGTTCCAGTTCAGAAACTGATTCTTGCGCTTTTTTGCGTAGTTCCTTGTTTTGTTCTTGTAAACTGAGATAATCCTTCTGTAATTGACTAAAAGCTTCGTCAGAGCCGCTGGCAGTATTCTGTAATCTCTGACAGGTTTCTCTTAAGCTTTCCAACTCATCAAAAGCATCTTTAGTCTGAGCATTTTCTTTCTTTAAATGCTCACATTCATCTTTGAGGGCGCGATTGTCTTTTTGTAAATTACCAATTAAAACCTGAAAAGTGGAAGATTCCTCTTCACAAGCTTCATATTTAGCTTCACAATCATTATATTTTTGTTCTAAGTCAGAATACTGCTCGCTAAGCTCTCTCTTGGCATTGTTCAATTCGTCGACATAGCCAACAATTTTTTCCATAAAGTCGCCTATATCCAAACCATAAGCGTCCAGAGGGGCTCGCAAAACTTCCAAGCGATTCAAGATAGAATCGACATTGGCGCTATTTTCACTCACTTCAGAATGTTCTTTAGCCATACGCTCGTGCTCAGTACGCAAATTGTTATATTTTTGCGTAAGCAAGTCGTACTTCTTCTGCAAGTTATCTAGAGCCGGACTGCCGACATTGTCTTGCTTGGCCTCCAACTTACCTAAAGCGGACTTAATATCTGCAAAACTTTCTGAAATATCGTGAGGGAGCTGTTCAATAGATCCGTTGTTGATAGCATTAAAACGCTCGGTACAAAAAGTACGCAGAGAAGCCAAATCTTGGCGTAAACTGCTGACCATCGTTTCGGCAAAAATACGCAGGGACTTACTCTCAGCCTCAACCGGAGCAGAATTACCGGAGAGATTGGCTAACTTTTCTTCAATGCGAGTCAGAGCTTTATCAACTGAACTGCCACCCGGAGCAGACAACACAGAAGGACGACGTACCTCTTCACGAGTTTCGTTGAAAAGCTTTATCAATCTGGCCTGCGCTCTAGCCAAAGGTTCCACAGCCCGCTCAATAGCTTGTTCCAACTGTGCCCCATCTATGGCTGTGAAAGTTCCGGTTGTTTTTGTCCCATTTTTCTTGTCTAAGCCGGAAGAGCTAAAACTATCCTCGGTTCCGGAAGCGCACGAGCGCAAAGGAAGTTCCATCTCCAAATAGCGCATCTGCGACTCATACTCATCTAAATCACGATCGTAAAAAGACGAATAATCTAAAGCTACCGGAGCTATACCAGTAAGACTTTCAAAAGTAATCGGAGGCGCAGAGACACTCAAAGTAGATTCTCCATCGACACTATCAGCAGCAGATTGAGTATTGACGACACGTCCAGAGACAGGAACCGCAGCTCCAACATTTCTACCCACAGGGGGTATAGGAGCTTTAAAAACGCCTCCCGACTCCTGAACCGGCTGTACTGCAGATTCAGGCATGGAAGCCGAATCCGGATATCCATAGTAACTGGCAGGATCGGCAGAGCTGCCCTGGGCCCCCATATATCCCTGAGCAGTGTTTAGCTGGCCATCATTTTTAACTGCATTAGCCGCTTTGTCACCATCTTCACTTCTACCGTATTCAGAAAGAAGACGCTGCACATCATGATGACGCAACACAACATCACCAGCTCGACGCGAAGCGGAGACTTTGCCTTCACTCACCCATTCACGGATAACATCGGCAGGGACATCTATTAACTCGGAAACTTCATCGATAGTGTAAAACTTAGACATTAAGGGTGGGCTTCGAGCTCCTCTTCTCTTTTCCTATGCAAGGATATTTGCACAAAACAAGGAATTTCTGCAGGTGTTTTTGATCTGATGTTGTTATCAAAAAAAACGTGTACTATACGACTAAAGTTTTTATTTTTTCGAGGCTGAATCCAATGAAACATAAATTTTCCGTTTTTCTGTTTGTAGCCTTAATCGGAGTTATGGCCTTGCTGACCTCGGCTTGCAGCAAAAACACTTCCGGTGGCTCTGAGATAAAGAACGTAGTTAAAAACAGCAGTTTCAAACTTACAGCTCCTGCTGCCGATCGTTATGAAAACGTTGAAGGCACAGCTCTCTACAGTGCTGCCCCCGACATTACCGAACGTTTAGCTGCTTTGGGAGGCAAAGCTCCTGATAACATAAAAGCCTTTTTTATTTTACTCAATCCCAAAACTCCGTCAGAAGCTATCTTGGTTAGAGCCAATTCCGATGTTCCGGAGGAAGCTTATAAAAATCAATCCAGTAGCATAATTATAGTGACCGGGGATGTAAAAGCGATTGATTGCCAGCCTTTAGCTGCTTACATGAAAGAGACGCTGGGGGTAGATTTAGCCCTTACTGCCTCCGGGGAACTGGCTTATATCGACGCTGAAAACTCCATCAATTTCAATATTTCTAATGTCAGCAAATCAGATGCCGCCGCTCAAAGAGCCGGTAAAACCGTCAATTTGCCCTTGGAAGGCACTCCTCTCGGCCAGCCTAAAGATACTACTATAAAAACCGACATTATCACCGACGAAACGCCCGAAAATAATTCTGAGCCGTCTCAACCTACCGACGCCATTTCCGGTGCGGCCGAAACAGCTCAAAAATATTCAGACAACTCAGCGAATTCAGCTGCACCCGCCGAGGCTATGAATGATGTTCCCAATGCTATGCCTACTCCGTATAATCAAGATGGAACCCCGGATAACTATTCCGTCGAGCCTACTCCGGCTTTTTAAAGCGTCGATCCATTTTGCAAAATAGATCATTTTTTGACTAAAAACACTCCTGTACCGCTAATTGGCTGGAGTTTTCAAAGGAGAGATATTTATGCCGCTGCCCCAAATAAATGAAACCACCACTGAAGTAAAACTTTTCAGCCTGGTAAATTATAAAGCTGATTTTATTCCTTGGAAGCGCAGTGAAAGAGGACAGCAAGTTTATATAAAGCTGACTCGCGAGCAAGAAAGTGCTCTCCTTTATGTCGGTGAAAATTGCGTAATGGATGCAGAGCTTCAACAAACCTTAATTCGTTTAGTAAACGAAGGTTGGAACGTAGCCGGAGAAGTGACAATGTCTTTCGAAGGCTCCACAGAGCCGGGCATAGATCCTTACGTATATCAAGATCCGATAGTTTTAGAGTTAGGCAAAGGACTTCTGCCTCTGCTGGATCCTCAACAAAATGCTCCTTTGATTTCGGCTATGCCCGGCCTGCGCGACGAAATAGCCAGGGAATCCGGCTTAGTTCCAGCCGGCGTGCGCATCAAAGATAATCTGCGCCTGGATCCCTGCCGTTATACCGTCTTATTGCATAACTCGCCTATAGCAGCTGGGGAAATTTATCTGGACAGGTTTTTAGCTATCGGGTCCTTTGAGCAATTATCTACTTTGGAAGGCTGGGCCGCTATTGAACCGACTTATCGTATGAAAGCAAAATGGATTGAGGCTTCTCTAAGAGAGAAAGCCGAAAAATCCGGTTGCCTTTTAGTTGGCCCCATGCAAGTACTTTTAACTCATCTTAAAAACTTAATGCTAGAAGCAGCTCCAGAGTTATTGGGGTTGCAAGACACTTTCAACTTGATTTCCAGATTGCAAATTACCCATCCGGTAGTAGTGAGCGAATTTATCCAAGACGGCAAGAAGCTGCGTATTTTACGCAAAGTTTTGCAGACTTTGCTTAGCGAACGCGTAGCTCTTAATAATTTAGTCACTATTTTAGAAACTATCGGCGACAGTTTAACCGAACAGTTCAGCTTAGAGAATAATTGCATTGAAAAATTAACCGATAAGTGTCGCTTGGCTTTGGCCAGACAAATTTGTTGGGCCAATCTCACGCCTGCAGGCGAATTGCAAGCGGCGGTCACCGGAGATAAATTAGAAACCGATTTATATGAATTAAAAGATCTGTTCTCACAAGAAAAAGCTAACAATAGTCAAGAGGAAGCTTTAATTGATAAAATTATCTCCTGTATAAAAGAGAAATTGCAAGCTGCTGGTAATCCAGGCGTCATTATTGCTCCCCCGAACCTGCGCAATTTCTTGTCTAAACTTATCAGTACAGATGTTCCGCACATGTGCGTGCTTTCCACTCAAGAAGTAGCTAAAGGCCGAGTTAAGTTAATTATCAACGGAGTGCTTGATTATAAAAAAGAAAAGAATGAGCCTACGAATTCGCACAATGAAAAAGATGCAGAAGCTCAACCTTCTCAAGAAACAACCGAGAAATCAAAACTGGAAGAATCGTCATCAAGCGAAGGTTTCATGGGCATATTTAAAAAGTCAAGCAAGAAAAAATAGATGAACGTCACTACAGTTTACGCTTTAGCCCACGCCTTATTGGATTTTGCCTGCGCTTTTGCCTATTTTGCCAACGCAGCTCCCAATTTTTCCGATTGGACTATGTTAGCTTTAATTTACAATTTATGCGCCTTCGGCCTTCAAGCTCCATTAGGACTGCTGGCCGATAGGCTCAATTATAATGCGGCTCTAGCAATCCTAGGTTGTCTTGTAGCGGCAGTAGGTTGTGGATTCGTACTCCATCCATTGGCTTTAGCTGTTTTGGCTGGCCTGGGCAGCGCTTTGTTTTACGTTGGCAGCGGAACTGAGATTTTAAATTGCAGTCAAAGTAAGTGTGCGCCTATAGGTATATTTATAGCTTCAGGCGCCGTAGGCTGGTACTTTGGTACCAGCGCGGGTTGTAATCAGCCTACAGAAGTAGCAGTTTGGCCTATTTTGGCTATTCTAATTGCTGCTACTCTTATCGCTATTTTTCAATACAAAGAAGATCCCAGCTTCAAATCGAAAAATATATCCGATCAGTCATGGAATTTTTCTCAAATAGCCTGGGCAGCTTCTCTGCTTCTGATATTAACCACCGTACTGCGCTCTTACATAAGTTGCGACCTGAACTTGAGTTGGGTAAAAAATTGCTCGTGGCTGGTAATGCTGGCCATGTTTTTTGGTCAAGCGGCAGGTGGATTTTTAAGTGACCGTTTTGGGCTAATGAAGACAACTTCTTTTTCTCTCCTAACGGCCGCTATTCTGTTTTTCTGGGCTGAAAGTCCACTCGTAGGAGCCTTAGCCGTTTTCAGTTTGGCCGTAAGCGCCCCTATAGCCTTCTGGACTTTAGCTAAAATAATGCCTAATAAGCGCGGCTTAAGCTTCGGTTTATTGGGAGGAGCCATGTTTTTAGGTTTTTTACCCTTAGATTTTAATGTTACTCCCTTAGCTCAAAATCCACACGGTTATATTCTGGGTAGTTTTCTGATACTGCTTGGTTTATATATCGCTTTGCGTTTAGCTTACGATATAGTAAAACCTGTCGATCAAAGTTCTCCCAAAGATATCAGATCAGCCATGATGAGCGATCATACAATTATAGTAAGCTAGCTACCACCTATATAGACAAAAATAATTATCCAAACGGAAGCTGGCTCCTAACTAGATTAGCTCGGAGCCAGCTTTAGCATGTCTTCAAAAACTGTATTTCAAACTAAGCCTTTTTAGCATCAATACAATTAACGGTATCGCGAGCAATCATCAACTCTTCATTGGTAGGAATAACCCAGATCTTCAACTTGGAGTCGTCCTTAGAAATATCCCCTACGCTGCCACGCTTTAAGTTATCATTCTTGTCAGTATCCAACTCTAAACCTAAGCAGGACAAGTTGGCACAAGTTAAAGCGCGTACTATAGGTGAATTCTGACCAATACCACCAGTAAAGACGATAGCATCGGCACCGCCCATCTCAGCCATATAAGCGCCGATGTATTTTACCAAGCGCAGACAGAACATATCCAAAGCCAGTTTGGCTTTTTCATTACCGGCTATAGCAGCCTCTTCAATATCACGCATATCGGAAGAGAGACCGGAGATGCCCAGCAAGCCAGACTTTTTATTCATCAAGTTATCAACTTGAGCAGGAGTAAGGTTTTCCTTCTCCATAATAAAGGGTAAAATAGAAGCGTCTAAATCACCGCAGCGAGTACCCATCAAGAGACCTTCCAAAGGAGTAAAGCCCATAGAAGTATCGACGCACTTGCCGCCTTTAACAGCTGCCACAGAACTACCATTGCCCAAGTGCAAAGAAATAATATTCACTTTATCCAAAGGCTTATTAGTAACTTCGGCATATTTATTGGCGATATAGCGATGTGAGGTACCATGGAAACCATAACGACGAATCTTATAGCGCTCGTAATACTCATAAGGTAAACCATATAAGAATACCTTAGGCTCCATAGTAGAATGGAAGGAAGTATCGAAAACAGCTGTCTGAGGAATATCTTTGCCTAAAATTTCCCGGCAGGCAACAATACCTTTATGTTGAGCCAACTGGTGCAGAGGGCCTAAACAAGCTAAATCCAAAATACCTTGCAACACTTCGTCATCAATCAAAATAGACTTGTTGAAGCGCTCACCACTATGCAAAATACGATGACCTACAGCATCGATATCTTTAAGGCTATTTACTCCCTCAATACCGGTCTTGCCGGAGTCGATCCAATCAAAAATAGCAATAATAGCTTCACGATGATCTTTCAGAGAGCGTACACCCTTGATTCCGTCAGTACCAGTAGCTTTCATGGAATAAAGAGCTTCTTCTGAGCCGATTTTTTCGCAATTTCCGGAAGCCAGACAACGTTCAGTACCGTTCTTCATCATTTCAGAGTCAGTCTGGATGATCTGGAATTTCACAGTAGAAGAACCGCAGTTCAAAACTAAAATATTCATATTCCGGGATTCTGTTCGCGTAGAGCGAAATCCTATATTTCAGACAAGTTTTCTCTTAGAGGCATTTTATACAAAATTATGCAAAAAATTCTTATAGTCCATACGGGTGGAGGCTTGGGAGACGTTTTGCTCTCTACTCCGGTTATAGAAGCTTTAAAATTCAACTATCCTGAAGCTCAAATAGATTTTTTAGCTCGTTTCTCTACAGCTGCAGCTGTAAAAAGCAATCCTTTTGTAAATGCTATCTACACCGTAGATAAGGCCAAATTGTCTTGGTCTGAGATTTTTTCTTGGTCAGGAAAAATTGCTAAGCAAAAATATGATGCAGCTCTGATCTTATGGAGTAATACTTCTTTGGCGCTCATGCTTTATCTAGCCCATATTCCCATTAGAGTTGGTCAAGACTCACGTTTTAGCTATTCTTGGACTTACACTCACAAAGTAAGAATACGTTCAGAACATGGAGACGAACAATCGCATTGGAGCGACATTATGCTCGACTTTGTCAGAGTTCTGCACTTACCAGTTCCTCCTTTCAAACCACGCTTCATTATTTCTGACTCAGCTATCGGTAAAGCCAAGCAACTTATGCAAACTTTGCCTCAAAATAGCGGCCCTACTATAGGCTTACATCCCAGCAAAGGAATCGGCAACGTAGACAAGCGCTGGCCAACTTCTGTTTTTGCCAACTGGCTTAACGTACTTTACAATCAATTGCAGGCTCGCTTGGTTGTCACCGGAGGCCCACAGGAAGTAAATCTAACAACTCAAATTATTAAAGAAGCACAAGTGCCTTGCTTAAATTTAGCCGGTCAGACTGATACGGAAGTTTTGGCAGCTGTCACTCAGCAATGTCAGGTTTTTATTTGTCCTGATTCTGGCCCGGCCCATTTGGCTGCTATTAGCGGTGTACCGACTTTAGATATCTGTGCCCTCAAAGAAGATTTTCCCAATCGCTGGAAACCGGTGGGGGCTCCTGTAACAATTATTAGACCGACTACTTGGAAATGTTCACGTCTTTGTCGTAAAAACGAATGTCCGGACTTTAACTGCTATACACAAATTAGCGGACAACAAATTGTCGAAGGTGTACAGCAACTTTTATATCGCAATGTCAAAGCTGAATAATAATGAAAGAACGTTGGATTGTACCTAGACCAATAAAAGAATCTGAGCGCGACAGCAAACGCAGGGACATGATTTTTAGCGCTTTCCTGACTGTGGCCTTATTAGCCATGCTAGGAGTCACTTACTATGCAAAACGTCTTTTAAAAGTCCCAGTCTTGTTGTGCTTCCTTATTTTAGCTGCGACTTCATTTATCGCTTTTATTAAGGATAAACCTTCGACTAATCCTACAACCAGCTGGCTTACAACTTTACGTAAGCTGTTAAAAGTGATTATCGTCAGCTTAGTTTGGATTTTATTGCTTAACAAGCTGCTCTAAAACTTTTTATGCTTTAAGCGCGTTCATTTTATGGCAAGCAGGCATTTTATAGCGGTTGCGAGGCTAAGGTACAGGCGTCAAAGTCTCCGTTTCTCTGTCTGTTGGCTGCGTTTTAGCCTAT
>CAKTUZ010000008.1 GCA_934621605.1 uncultured bacterium
TATTTTTTTGCTGGCGTATGGGGGAGAAACTTCTGGCGGTCATTAGCGTTTGGCGTGTTTGTGGCTCAGCATTGTTTTACTCGCTGAGCAGCATTTTTTTGCTGGCGTGTGTGGTAGAAACTTCTGGCGGTCAGTAGCGTTTGGCGTGTTTGTGGCTCAGCATTGTTTCACTCGCTGAGCAGTATTTTTTTGCTGGCGTATAGGGGAAACTTCTGGCGGTGGTGGGCTTGGCGTGTTTGTGGCTCAGCATTGTTTCACTCGCTGAGCAGTATTTTTTTGCTGGCGTATAGGGGAAACTTCTGGCGGTCAGTAGCGTTTGGCGTGTTTGTGGCTCAGCATTGCTTTGCTCGCTGAGCAGCATTTTTTTGCTGTCGTGTGTGGTAGAAACTTCTGGCGGTCAGTAGCGTTTGGCGTGTTTGTAGCTCAGCATTGCTTTGCTCGCTGAGCAGCATTTTTTGCAGTCGTGTGTGGGAGAAACTTCTGGCGGTGGTGGGCTTGGCATGTTTGTGGCTCAGCATTGTTTCACTCGCTGAGCAGTATTTTTTGCTAGCGTGTGTGTGGGAGAAACTTCTGGCGGTCAGTAGCGCTTGGCGTGTTTGTGGCTCAGCATTGTTTTGCTCGCTGAGCAGTATTTGAGCCTGTGAATAAAAGTCTGTAAAAATAGATCTAAACTATTAAACCTTCTGTGGTAAATTAAAAATATCATGGGAGGCATTTTTATGGCCAAGAAAAAGAAACGCCGATATAGCACAATATAAGGTGTAGTTTTTTGCCAACAGGCGGAGGCAGTGGCGATATTAGCGTCTCTAAGCTGAAAACTACGCAGCCAAACACTGCAAGCCAGCAAATAAGTAAAAAATGCAAGCGCAGTATATATGCACTTGCGTTTTTAGTGTTACGCTATAAAAGTTTACTAGAGGAGGCACATTTATTTTTGCGTCTGACTTATAGCCTCAAATATATGTAAGATCTTTTGAGCAGCTTTTAAGAATGTCTCCTGTTTAGACCAAAGTTTGGCATGATCACTGAGAATTTGGCGGTAGTTAGGGTTAATTAAAATATTGTAAATTTCATGCCAGAGTTTTTGAGCAGTGTATCCTTGGCGAGGAACGATGATTCCTGTGTGCGGTCTAATAGTTTGAATCGCTCCTGGAGTTTCTATAGCAACTACAGGTGTGCCTTGCTGCATAGCTTCCATAGTGGTTAGGCCGTAGCTTTCGTGTTTACTGGTTGTAACAAACACTGTGGCTCGTGATAATATAGCAGCTTTTTTTAGGCCACCTATATGACCCGGGAAGATTAGGCGTACACGCTTTAAATTTTTGCCTACTTCTTTTAGTTTACGCATGAATCTGGGCCCTTGCATAAAGGAAGCGGTACCGCAGATAAAAACTGTCAAATTAGAAGGCATACGTCCTATTTGTTCGCCCCAGCTGAGAGCTTCGAGCAATTTGTTCTGAGCTTTTTCCGGAGAAATTCTGGAAAGCATCACAATAACTGGATCGTCTGGATTAAGGTTATATTCGCTATTTATTTGTGGAATGGCATCTTCTACTTCTGAATAGCCAAATTGGGGCGTAGGTGAACCCCAGGGAATGACTTCTATTTTTGAACTTAAATTGTCATTATCTCCGTAAGTATCCAACAAAATTTGCTTCATACCCTGAGAAGGAACGATCAATTTAGGGCAATATTGTACTGCGTCAGCTTGTTTGTCAAAAACTAAACGCAAAATATCTGGTACTATAGGTAAAAACCTAATTTTTTCCCACAAATTGACACATTTCTGGGGAGTAACATATTCCTTAAGATACATGCGACAGAAGAAATCGACGACGTCGACATGAAATATAGGAATACAGAGAATTTTGTGTTTATTTAATTGCTTGAAATTGGGTCCTTCGGAAATATCGTGGGTAATTACAATATCTGGCTTTAGTTCTAAGAGTTTTTTAGTGCTGGCTTTTTCAAACTGGCGGCAAAACTTAGCATAGCGAAATTCACTGAGATTACAGGGAGTTTCATTCTCTTTTAAGAGAGGAATTTGGATAGTCGTAACTTTAGAAGCGCTTTCTTTTTGCCCAGTTTCAGTAGACACAAATTCGGAAATAGAACCTTCCGAGGAAAGAGTTGCTGTGCTGTTTTTTGCTTTATAGTAACCGGGTACAATTAAGATAATTTGCAGACCGTCGACATTTTCCCAAGCTTGCAGTAAGCGTTCGCAAATTGCTGCACCGCCTCCTAAGGGAATTTTGTTGGAGTCACTGCCACCGTGAGCGGCTAACATTGCTATTTTGAGATTCTTGTCTGCCATGAGAAAGCACTTTCCATTGTTTTTAGGCTTCTAGCCAAATCTGTGCGGTTGTTCTGTATTATCAAGGATTTTTCCTTATTTAAAGGGAATTGTCGCTGGGCTTAATTTTGTCATAAGCGATAATAAAATCTATTTATACTCTGTTTAGTTGGAGGAATCATGGATTTAGATGGCGTCTATAAACTTCATGTAGTTAGTGGCGCTGATGAAGGAGAAACTGTTGCTCTGTCGGGTTCTTCAATCAGATTAGTAGGTGGAATATCTACCAACCTTGATGTCAACGAAGGATGTTTAAGTATAAGAGATCGATCTATTGGCGGTTTGCAAGCTGTTCTGACTTGGGACAAAGAGAAAAATGTTTACCGTCTTTCCAATCGTTCAGCTATTTCTCCGATAGTTGTAAACGGAAAAGCGTGCGCCAATGCTCTTTTAGTTGACGGAACGACTATTTCGGTCGGTGATTCGGTCCTTAAGGTGGAAGCTCCGGAAGGATATAAGGAGCACAATAATGCCAATATTTGTGAAATAGCCTCCAGTAACAAAGAAGAAGCTGTTTATTTGGGAGCTCCTCCTGTTGAGCGTCCTGCCAAAAAAATTACGCCGGCTTGGTTGCGGCATGGTGATGATGCTCCTGAAGTGTCAACTTTGAGTATGGAGCATGTAACTTCAGAAAACTATTTGAGCAGTCATGAGTCGCTGTCCGGAGGTCTGGCCGGATCTCTCAGTGCTGATGAAAGAGCTCGCCTGTACGCACCGGCCTCCAGGGCTGGTCGTCCTCCTGGGCCACAGCCTCGCCCGGCTGTCGATCCGGACATTGAGAGCGCTCAGAAACTTGGTATAGATTTAACACTTTACAAGCAAGCTAAGGCTGAAGGGTTCGATCCTGTACTTTATGCCCAGGCCTATAATGAGGGTATTGATCCTTACATATATGTACAAGCTTGCCAAGACGGGCAAGATCCGCACCTTTATGCTCAAGCTTACAGTGTAGGTTTAGATCCGCAGACTTATATCGAAACGTTAAGCCAAGGTTATGATCCTTTTACGGCTTCTCAGGCTTCTGTTGAAGAAGTAATGCCCATTGCTTCTGGTGAGGAACATCAGGCAGTATCTATTGAGGAAGCTGAAGCCAGTGTAAATACTGAAAGTGAAGGATTCGGTCATTTGTTCGCTCCGCCGCCTAGCCTCAATTTAGAAAAGCCGGTAGCTTTTAAAGAGTCTGAGTCGGTACCTATTTTTGAAGCTCAGACTATTATCGGCAGTGGAGATTCAGAAAATCCCAATGAACAAGAGGGAGAATATCTGGAGAGCGATTTTGATGAACGCAAGTATGAAATAGTTTCTTCTCCAGAAGATCATCAAGAAGGTGAACGGCCTAAAGGTAAGTTGGTAGTGGTCTATGGAGCAGATCGCGGTTTAGCTTTGGATGTCTATGGCAATGTTACTATTGGTCGAGCTAATAATAATGACTTAGTTTTAAGTGATCTGTCAATTTCACGTCAACATTGTTCAGTACAGTTTTTAGAAGATGGCGTTTATTTAGTTAATCACAGCACTTCTTCTACTACCAAAGTTGGGCGTATGCCTATTAAAAGGCGGGCGCGTTTAACTAAGGAGAATGCTATTACCTTAGCTAATAAGGTGCGCCTCCATTGGGAAAGTTATGAATAGCTGTTCACTCTGAATCGTTATAAATAGGAGCGCCGCTAGACCTTTTTTTATGTGGTCGAGCGGCGCTCTTTTAGTTACAGCGAAAAAATGGATATACTAGCGAGTAGCTTGCTTTACATATAAGCGACCGTCAGAATTAAAAGCCCAAACATCTTCTTTAGTATGCTCGAGTAAGCCCCATCCGGATAGACGCCCGGCTACAGCGGCAAAGGCTCCCGGAACCGTACATATAAGTGCTAAATATGTTGATACCATAGTCTTTTCGGAAGGGTCACTGGTTAAATAAGAAAATAGCGGGGCGAAAGAGCTGCTAAAAATCATGGGAATAACCACGCCTCCCAATCCGCCGCAGAAACCGCCTATGCAAAAAGCGTAGAGCAAAGAGCTTTCGGCGATAGAAGTAAAGATCAGCCAGGCCATAATAACACCGGCTGCCGCATACATGAGAGTATTTCCCAAACCTTCGGAAGCTAAAACCATTCGGCCAATTACTAAATAGCAAGCTAAAACCAAAAGCAAAGCCGTTGTGCCCACAGTCGAGGGCTTTTCGCGGCGAGGCATACCCAAACGAAGCAAATAAGTGGACAACAGACCTATTATAATCGACAGCACGGAAGCCATAATAGAAGTTTCTTTGGCAACAAAATCTACATCTTGTCCCATAGCCATACTTATAAGTATGCCAACCAACAGGCCTAGCAGTAATCTGATGCTGCTGGGAATTTCGTTCTCTTTAGTCATTATCGTTCCTCAAATTTATTGCGGTATCTAAGATTGTTATAATTCTATACTAGGGGCGCTGAACCCGCAAGAGCAAGCCTCTTTAAGAATAATTTTTCCGCTAAATTTGTTGTATAGCACCGGATAATTGGCTGCTAGAGGATTGCAAAGATAAAAATTGTTGTCTTCTTGCAGTAATCTGTAATAAATAGGTATATGGAAATGGCCTTGCGGACAGCTTAAGATAACTAAATTTGTTTCCGGCTGCAACCATAACCAAGTCAGGCGCTCCGAATCTAGTCCCAAATGAACTGCTATTTGTTTGTGTTGATTGAGCAATTCCGGAATGTGTCGGTCTATTTTGGAGACTAACACGAAAATTCTGCTGCGCTTATCTAAGTTAAGCGAATTTTGTTCGGAAATTATTGGCCATAAATCTGCCAAATCCGAGCTGCTGACTATCAAGCGAATCGTTTCTCCTTGTTCTGACCATGTTTGCAAGTTCTGCCAAGCTTGGGTCAAAACTTCTAAGCGCTGTATCGGGGCGGTTGTGGAGGGTATAGTTAAGTCCAGGCTGATTTTTGTTTTGGCTAGACGACAAATTGTATATATCATTTGTGAAAGCCAGAAAGAATCATCGGCTGATTCTGTAGTCGGAATTAAGCGTAAAAAATTAACTTTTTGCTTAGTTAGTAGGCGCAATTGGGCCCCTTGATTGAGTAAAGTTTTTTTTGTCCAAGCTAAAGAACGCCCATCGTAACGATGTAATTGAATTTGTGCAGAATTTTCGGATAACTCTGTACTTGGCCAATAATTTTGCTTTGTGTAGAGTGAAGGCGAGGAATTGCTTACTTTTACGTCTTTCCAGAGCGGTAATTGTAACTGTAATTTCTGAAGTTGTACCGAAGGCAAAGGAATCTTGGGATACAGATCTGAGCGAGCATACAAGGCGTTGTTATGGAGTAAGTGGTGACACCAATTCTCTACCAAAGCGGCCGCAAAGCATCTATTTTGTCTGGGAGTAGGAGCTGAAAAAGCGTCGCGCTGGGAAGCCAAGCGTACCATTGAGCCTTTATGCTTTTGGCTGATTCGCTCTAAACGACGACGTATTTGTTTATTGGGGTGGGCGGAGGGATGGTGTACGGGGCCGCCGTGGCGACTAAAATGGTATTTAGGCATTGACTAACTCCTCCCACAGCCTGGCAGTGTACAATTTGAAAAACTCTAAAAGATATGGTTTACAATCCTCGGTTAGTTTGAGCCCTTTGAAATTGAGCGGTACGAAACTGCGAGAAGCAAACATATAATCTAAGCGTTGTCCTTCAGCTAAACGAGCGGCGGGGAACCAAGCGCATGGTAAAAAATAGGCCTGCCATAATTGAGCTTGAATTATAGGATCGTAAGCTGAAGCTAATACTTCTAAGTATTTGGTACCCATTTTTTCACAAGCTGCAGCTACCGATTCCAACAAGCAGACCATATCATATTTGCCGGTTTCCAAGCCTACCATAGTGGCATGACCGTCTATAGGCTGGAAATTCAGAAAAGCTCTTAC
This sequence comes from uncultured bacterium, assembly GCA_934621605.1. Classification (GTDB taxonomy): domain Bacteria; phylum Vulcanimicrobiota; class Xenobia; order Xenobiales; family Xenobiaceae; genus Bruticola. The sequence goes on from CAKTUZ010000008.1 coordinate 6,261, forward strand.
AGTTTTTTCCTTATTGATAAGCATGGTATTCGGCTCCAACAAAGGACAAAAACCGAAGCGCAGCGAGTTGGCTTGGCGCAGCTTTTCACGCTCAGCTTCAATGCCGTTGGGGTAATCTTCGGGAGAGGCTGGCTCCAACTTGAGTAACGGATCTGGGCAAGGGGGCAAATCTACGGAGCGCATAATGGCTGGCCCTAAGTTCAATTGACGATCTACCAGTCTGTACATAGTTTGTACTTGATTGTAAATACGGGGCAGGGGGCGTCTGTCCTTAAAAGCGTTGGGACCTAAGCAAATTTTGAAGCTGTGCGTTTCATAGTCGCGGACACGGCGAACATTGGGGAAGATACCTGTATCGATATAGCCCAATTCTTTTAAGTGTTTGTGAAAATTGGGCGACACAAAAGTACGCACCATAGCATAAATCATGGTGCAGGGGCCTCCTTCGCATAGCAAGCTTTCATGAGCTTTGCGCATCATGGAATAAATAAGTTTACAGCCGCGGAAGTCGGCAGCAATGACTCCGCTGAAGGCTTTACCCAAATGATGGTAGGGATCGACTGAGAAAATTACGCTGCCGACAATTCTATTTTCGCTTTGACTGACTATCCATAAATAATTATGGCGATCATTCAGAGCTTGAGCCATTTTTTCGGTATTGGCTATTTCCGGAATGGTGTAAGAATTACCGTACACATCTGTGTAGAGTTTTTTGATTTTTTCTTGATCTTCCGCTTGGCCCCGACGGATAAAAATTCGGCGACCGTCATCTAAAGTCAGTTCCTGCGGTTCCATATGGAGTTCTGACACGATAAAAATCCTCTGATTATATTTTTTCTTAATCCGCACTCTTTCTGCGTTAGTCTTCATTTTACTTGTTTTTTGGCAGCGCTCAGTTGCACTTGGCAGAGCTTTTACTATTGTTATACTTGACAAATTTGGCAAATCTGCTTAATTTGGACTTATACAATATGGAGTTGCTTCTTGTGGCAATTCTTTCTATAGAGGGGGGAAGATGAGTAGACGTTTTTTTGTTTTTGTTTCTGTTTCAGTTTTGATTATTTTAGCTATTGCTTTGGCTCTTGTATTAAACGGACAAAGGTTACGAGCCCAGCCTCAGCATGTGCGCGGATCGGCTAATGTAGCTGTCAGCGGGTATGGTAATTCTTGCGGAAATTTTATTCTCTGGTCTAATGGACGCATCACTTCGTCCGATGGCAAAGTAATTAATGAAGCCGATCAATATATTCCGGATTCTATAATAAAAATGCCCGCTCGGGTCAAGGGGCAGTGTGTAGGCGCTTCCCAAGTAGCTGTCAGTGTTTTTGTCAACGGAAGCGGTAGCTACGTAGTTTTTGCCGACGGTTCGGTACGCCGCCCGCGTAGCAGCAAGGCCTCGGCCGGCAATAGTAGCTTTAGTGTTGTGGCCGGTAATATATTTAAAGAACCTGCTGGCAATATGTTCATCGAGACTGTACCCCAATTTAACAGTGGCTTTACCAGAAGTTACGGTCAAAATGGCTTTAATAAAAGTGTGCGTATAGACTTTGAAAAGCCTTTTACTAAATCTCCGGTGGTACTTTTGCATACTTTTAACAGAGCTGTGGCTGCTAAAGAAACTTCTGTACAAGTAAAACTTAAATATGTTACCAATACACATTTTATTGTCGACTATAAGGAGAGCGCTTCTTACGGCGGTGTACACCAGTTAGGTGATAAGTGCTTTTTTATAGCTTTGGGAGAATAAAAGCAGGCAAGATTTTCTCTTTAAGCGGCTAATTGTTTATGTATGTTGTTGCAAGTAATGAAAGCTCGGGAACTGTCTCAATTCTATACCAAGCGTTGGAATGAAATAAAGCTTGGTGAAACCGTCAAAACGTTGCCCAATGGTGTTTTTTCTGCTTCTTCTTTAATTGAAGCCAAGCGAGCTGGAGCAAAATATGCTATTTTAGGTATCCCCGAAGATATTGGCCCCAGAGCTAACGGAGGAAGAGGCGGTTGTCGCGGGGCCTGGTCTACTTTTATGCAACATTTCCTCAGTCAGCAGAGCAATTGCTTCTTGAGCGGAGAAAATTTGCTTATAACTGGTTGTATACAAGTCGATGATTTGTTGGCAGATGCTGAGCATATTCCGGACAATAGCGATCCGCAAGAATATTGGCGAGCTTTATGCTCTCGCTTAGACGAGAGGGTTTATCCTGTGATAGCGGCCTTAGTTGCTTATGGATATATCCCTGTTATTATAGGCGGAGGTAACAACAACTCTTATCCCATTATAAAAGGCACGGCCTATGGGTTGAGTTTAGCTTCCTTGCCTGGATTAAGTTTGGAAGAACACCCTCTTATTAAAGTTGCTTTTGGACAGAGCGGCAGCGCCTTGGGCGAATCTTTGGCCAATCGTCCTTTATCGGCTAAAAGAGCTGCTTCTAATTTAGCTATGGCTCTAGAAAATCTCACCTCCGGAGTTACAGGCAACCAAGAAATATCTATCAGCGATAGTATTTGTGCTGAAGAAATAAGCTTAGCTGAAGCCGTGCGTCGTCATTTGCAACAATCAGACTCGACAAAAGCTGATAGTGAGCATCTGGGGCCTTTAGACGACGGTGGACAACATTTTCTACCTATTTCGGTAGTTAATTGCGATCCGTATGGCGATTTCTGTGCTTTGGAGGGACGTCACAGCGGCAATTCTTTTAGTTATGCTAAATTGGCTCGCTATTTAAATAATTACTGTTTGGTAAATTATCATGAAAGTAGCAATTCGGCCAATATGCTGTCTTATATGAGAGCTCAGGGCGTGCGAGCATTTTCTTATGAGTCGGTATTTATCAGACATGAATTTTCTTATGCCGATACTTTAGATTTTGTTATTCAACTTATGAATAGTGCCAAAGACCTAATTGGTTTGGAACTAGATCTTAATTCTATTGCTAATATGCCGTCTGATAAATTGTCCTTGTGTGGGATCTCTTTGGAGGAGGCCGCATTTTACGTACATGTAATGGCCTCTTCTTTGCCTATTATATATGCACATTTTTCTGAAGGAGCGCCTTCCTTAGTTTACGACGGAGAAAGAACTGTAGGCCAAGGGCTGGCGTTATTAGTATCTACGTTTATTAGAGGGCGAGAACAGAGCAATTGCAATCATTTCGCCTAACGATTCTTGGTCAGTGGTTGCAAATCTATAGGCGGTGGGGGTGATATTAAGTTCGGAAAAAAATTAGTTTGTTCTTGTTTGGGTAGTCCGGTACGAGGATCCAGTTGATTGCTTAAGGAGCGTACATGCTGGCGGAAAGGTTTAGTGTTGGCTGCTAGTTGTTTGATTTCACTTTTTAGTTTTTGCTCTTGGTTTTGTAAATATTCCAAGTCGGCTTGAGCTGCATCTAAGCAAAGTTTGACATCTTCTTTTTTCCAGCCTGGCTTAAATTTTGGTAAAGGGCGCAGTACTTCAACATATCGATCAGTATCGGCACTTTTTATTAGCTCAAAACTGGGAGATGTAATAGTTAACGAAGACTCGCTGTGACTGCTGTCTAGCATTTTGTAAGTGCGAGCCAACTCTTCTTTATAATTGTGTAGCAGTTTTTGTCCTTTTTGATTTGTTCCCAAAGTATCGGTGAGAAAAGTTAACTCTTTGTCTTTGCGTAGCAGTAGGCGAATTGTAGCGTATAACTCGACCGGTTCTTCCGGTAGCTTTAAATCAAGATCTTTTAAAAGTAGGCGCATATCTTCCAAGTTGGCCATTAAGGGTAAAGAGTCCAAGCTCTCTTGACATAATCGCAATTCCGGTGCCGGAATCAAACGGTTTAGTCTGGCCAGCCAGTCCCAAACTCTGGCTTGCACTATGGCTTGAGCAGGCGTTAAAAAGTTCAGTATCAAAACTGAAACCAAGGCCCAATGAACTAAAAAATTTATATTCCACTTACTTTTAATCATAGTCGGAAAAATGCTTCTCTAATCTAGTTCTTCAAAGGAAGAAGGTTAGTAAGTAAAGCTTCACGATCTTGCGGGTTGCTTAAAATGAGAGTAGGCAACTTGGGATTATCTTTAGTTAAGTCTCTTATATTAAAGGGGATACCCTCAAGCGTATCTACACAGCCTCCGGCTTCAAAAAGAATAGGCAAGACTCCGGCTACATCCCAATGATAAATGCGCATAAAAGCTCCGGAGGCGTCACCTCTAGCCACAGTAAGGGCATGAATAACTGTAGAACCCAAACTGCGCACTTTGCCGTGATATTTGCTGGCGTCATATCTATGATGGAAGGTAGAAGGTACCAAAAGCAAATGCTCTTTTTGGCGTAAATCAACTTTTTTAATATCTAATTTTTGCAAGCCAAAAAGGGGAGATTCTACATAGGCTCCTAAGCCGCGAGCACCCCAATACAGCTCATTTAAAACTGGCAAATAGACTATGCCCAAAATTGGCTCGTTGCCTTTTATTAAACCAATACTTATTCCCCAAGTAGGTAAGCGACAAAGGTAGGCTGAAGTGCCATCTATAGGGTCGATAGACCAAATATAATCAGAAGCTGCTTGATGCCAGCCGGTCTCTTCACCGACAATATTTTCCTTAGGAAAGTAGCTTTGCAAGCCTTTGATAAGATAAGCTTCCACTTCCTGATCAGCTTGAGTTACGAAGGTGCCATCAGCTTTATTGTCACCGCAAATATGGCCGAACTTTGCTAAAGCTATTTGAGCCGCTTGCTGAATTAAAGGTTTCAATATAGTTAAACGTTCTTGCAAATCCATAGTAAAACTCGCTCTCCAAACCGTCTCCACTTCTGTTTTGCTTTTGTCGACTTCTATCCCTTCAGAGTTAACCAGAACAAGAGACAGAAGCAAATTGATTGGCATAAAAAAATAGCTCCTCTCGCACATGGGGCAGAGGAGCTACCTTCAGTTAAAAATTGCTTATTAGGCTTTAACAGCGGATTTGGCGATAGCAGCAAAGGCTTCCATATCGGTAGTGGCCAAATCGGCTAACATCTTGCGGTTAATTTCCATACCAGCATTCTTGAGACCACTCATTAACTTGCTGTAAGAGATACCACAAGCATGAGCGGCAGCGTTGATACGGACGATCCAGAGAGAGCGGATGTCGCGCTTCTTAGCGCGGCGATCTCTGTAAGCATAATGCTGAGCGTGATGGAAAGCTTCCTGGGCGCAGCAGATGCGACGGCTACGAGCGCCTCTGTAGCCTTTTACTGCCTTTAACAAGGTGCGGCGTTTTTTCAGCGAGAGAGTTCCACGCTTTACTCTTGGCATTTTATTCCTCCTGAGGGGAGCGACTTAGTCGCAGCAAAAAAATATTCTTAATACCTTACTATATCTTCCGAAAAACTAGGTGTAACTTGTAGCCTAGAGATAAGGAACGAGAGCGTGCATACGCTTGACGTCAGTCTTGTCAACTAAAACGATCTGACGGAATTTACGGGTTCTATCGGGAGATTTCTTCTCGCGGATGTGATGGCATCCAGAAAACTGGCGCATTCTCTTCATTTTACCGGTGCCGGTAACGCGGATACGCTTCGCTACAGATCTTCTTGTGCGAATCTTAGGCATGTGTAGCTCCTTTCATACCTTAAAACAGCCCTGCATAGTATCTCATATCAGCAGGGCCTATTTCTATGTGCTTTTTTTCTCGGCTTCTACCAGAGTTAATTCTTTAAGAAAGAATACTAGGCATTCTCAGCCACTTTACCTTCTGGCTCAGAAGCTCCCGAGGCGGGAGTCTGAGAGGTTGCGGCTTGAGCACTGGCCTTAGACTTTGCCTGGGCTTGAGGACCAGTCTTAGGCGCTAAAACCATAACCATCTGGCGTCCGTCCATGGCAGGTTTCTGAGCTATAACAGAAATCTCCTGAACCTTCTCAAACAGCGACTTGAGCAGCTCTTTGGCAAGTTCCATATGGACAATTTCGCGGCCACGGAAACGCAAAGTAACTTTTACTCGGTCACCGGAACGGATCAAACGATCGATCGTCTTTACTTTGACTTCGAAATCGTGATCGTCAATCTTGGGACGAACTTTTACTTCGCGAAGCTCTTGGGGCTTACGCTTGGCTCGGCTGTCTCTTTCGGACTTGGATTGCATGTACTTATACTTGCCATAGTCCATAAAACGACATACCGGCGGTCTGGCTGTGGGATTAACTTCCACCAAATCAAGGTTGTGGGCTTGAGCTTGCTCTAATGCCTCACGAGTAGACATTTGCCCCAACTGGCGTCCCTCTTCATCGATAACAAAAACACGGGGGACTCTGATTAGGCGATTAGTTCTCAGTTCCTTGGAAATCGGCTTACCTCTGTTGCCAGCCGAAAAAACATTACGTGAACCAACATCTGCACGTGGTCCGGTTCCGACAAACCAAAACCGGTAGGCCCTTAAATAATGAAAGGCTCCTAATGACCACTACCTCTGAAACAACCCCTCTCTGGGCGGCGTCGCAGGGTGAGAAGCGGGTGCGGCTTCTGCTTTTTTGGCCTGTAGTATATTTCTACACGCTTATCAATAATGTAGCGCAGGTAGTATACTATCGAAAGTCAATTGCTGTCAAGAAGAAAATGGTGCTTTTTACGGCACCATTCCTTAAAAAATCAATTTTCTTTCATAGCTCCACTTTCCAACAAGTGTCGGTGAGCTGAAGAAGTCATAGGCGGAATATTAGCTCGCTCAAAGTTCTCCCTAGCTTCTTTTATATGGGGCCACAGTTCCCCTCGGTAACGTCTAGAGTAGTGGAACATATAGAGATCGTCTACTTGCAGCTCTTTAGCTATGCGACCAACTTGACGAGCTGTAAGGTGAAGGTTTTGTATGGCCTTTTCGCGCTCGGAATGACGATAACAAGCCTCGCACCATAACTCATCAGCTCCTTGACCTACCCAATGAATGGAAGCCATACTGTCGCGATTAAAAACGGTATCTGTTACGTAAGCATAGCGGTTAGGCTTGGGATAGTAGACCAAAGGACGCAATTCGTCGATAGTTTTTACCTCTTCACCTACTTTTATGTCGTGTGGTTCGGAAATTTGACCGGAGCAGATTTTGAGCAACTGGCCGATCCAAGCTCCCGAAGGTAGGCCTGACTTGGCAAACTCATCTTTTTTTATGCGTGCCTGTAAAGGCTCGGTAATGGAATAGCAGAGGCAAGGAACGCCATGTACCAAGGGAGCAAAACGAAGCATAGTACCGTCCCCTAGGCGCAATTCAGGATGGGTAAGAGGATGAGCTCGTCTGTCGTCTATATCCTCAACAAACTTATTGGAAGCTCTAAAAAGATAAGAAACGACTTGGGTATCCTCCAATTCGCAGCACTTAATAGAAAAATTTGAATCTTCTGTCAAATTCCAGCTGTAACCTTGCAAACGACAGCCGATCTGGGTTGCTAAACCAACCGGGCCAAAGAATACTAACTCTTTGGACTCGCGCAAGTTCATGCGCATAAGAGTATCAAAACCGATAAAATGGTCGATATGGGTATGGGTAACGAACACACGGGTAGTGTCGATCATGGTGCCGACGCTCAAATTTCTGAGGTCTCCACAATCAAAGAGCCAGTATTCGCGTGTGTCGTTGACACGAACTAGCACTCCCGGATCTTCCCAGGGTTGATTTATTAAGGTGCAAGTATATTTCATATAAGGGCCGCCCCCATGTTAGGCAAGGTCTAAAGCTAACTCAAGCATATTCTTTAAGGAAGTTTGGCGCTGTTCGGTAGTTAATATTTCCGATTGGCCAATTACTTCGCTAACTGTCAAAATAGTCAGAGCTTTTTTAGTATGCAGAGCGGCGTTGGTATAAAGAATAGCGCCTTCCATTTCACAGGCTAAAATTCCTAATTTTATCCACTTTTCGTAGCTGTTGGAAGCATCGTAAAAATAATCGGAAGTAAGTATGTTGCCTACGTGAGCGGATAATTTTTTCTCTCGACAGAGCTGATAAGCCCGGGAAAGAAGTTCAAAGTCGGCTAGAGGCGCAAAAGTGCCATTAAGCTGAAACTGACTTATAAAATTGGAGTTAGTGCAGCAGCCTTGGGCCAAAATAAGGTCGCCGAGTCTGAGATCTGGGCGCATACCGCCACAGGTGCCGATACGAATAATCTGTTCTACACCCATATAAGCGAATAACTCGTGAGAATATATGCCCATAGAGGGGCCGCCCATACCGCTGGCCATTACCGAGACGCGTTTGCCTTTATAAAAGCCGGTATAACCCTGCACGGCGCGAACATTATTTACTAATTCGGCATTTTTCAGATAGTGCTCGGCTATATAGCGAGAGCGCAAAGGATCGCCGGGCATTAAAACTGTGGGCGCAAATTGGCCGAGACGACTGTGGATATGGGGTGTACCGACTTCTAAACCAGACGTATCAAAAGCTGAAATTGTCCCTTCTCCTGTCTTAGAGGTTACAGGAACTTCTGTCCGGGTATTACTGTCGGTCAGTTTCGGTTCGGCTTGAATGGTTGGCTCTGAGGCTGTTTCGAGCGGGGCCTTAACTTCGCAAAAAGGTAGACCATTGGCTGAAGCTTTGGCTTGCTCTTTGGCTGCCTTAGCTTCAGCTTTACGCTTGGCTTGCTGGCGGTAAGATTCAATGAGTTCCGGAGCCATGGCTGCCAATTCGTCATCGAGCCAGCTTTGTGGGTGATTATCTGAGGCGCACAGAACGAAAGCATTGGCTAATTTCTGGCGGAATGATTTACCGTAACCGGCCAAGACAACTTCCAGAGGATCGCCGTCGTAGATATTGTCTAAGCGAGTTTGAATAAGGGGATGTTGTAAAGAATCTTGGTGGTACTTAGATTCGGGTAAAAAGCGATAGCGGTTAAACAGATCAAAGTGCCAGAGCAGGAAGTTGCTCACTGTACGCTGGCCGTGAGTGTCGTTGCCAAAATGCTCCAACATATAAACTGTTAGGCGCAAGTAAATGGCAATGCGTTCTTGGGGAGTAAGTTCTAAATCGCGTTTTTCGCGAATTTCTTGGAAGATCCAAGGCTTAATAAGAGCGCCGCGCCCTATCATAATGGCTTGGGCTCCGCTTTGTCTCTTTTTATCTTCCGCTTCGTACCAAGTGAGAATATCTCCGTTACCCACAACTGGAATGTGTACATTAGCTACGGCTCTTTTTACGATATCCCAATCAGCAGCTCCGGTATAACGCTGTTCGCGAGTACGTCCGTGTACGGTAATCGCTGAAGCACCGTATTCTTCAGCTAGTTTAGAAGTGGTCTCAATATTGATATGACCCTCTTTGTAACCAGAGCGCAATTTCACAGTATAAGGAATGTGGGCATCCTCTTTTAATATTGCTAAAAGTTGTTCAAACTTTTTGAGGCGATCCAAAAGCTGGGCGCCCATACCTTTGTTGACGGCCTCATCGATGGGACAGCCGCAATTTAAGTCGATAAAATCGGCTCCAGCTTCCTCGATAATAGGTATAGAATTCTTCAGATCTTCAGGGTTGTTGGTTAAAACTTGCACACCGAAACACTGCTCTTGAGGGGCTCGGCGCAGCAAAGCCAAATCTTTGCGGTTGCCCTTAGAAAGAGCAGAAGCAAAGATCATTTCGGAGACGGTAATATCTACTCCGAAATCACAGCAGAGACGGCGAAAAGGCAAATTGCTTCCCTTGCTCATGGGAGCGAGAATGACTGAATTATTCCAACTACTAATCATAGGCGGGGGAAGTTCCGTATCGATAGTTATATTCCCTTTTTAGTTGAAGCTAGGAAACATTGTTGTATAGAAAAATATTGTTTATAGATCGATGGATAAAGTTACAGTATCGCATGTTTTGAGCTCGGAGCGGCTTAGGAAATGCTCTGCAGGTTTATGTATGGCAACGGTGAATTTCTGGGCGCAATTTTTGGTAATATTTTGGAGATAATATATGGTTCGTGTACGTTTTGCTCCCAGTCCCACAGGCTACTTGCACGTGGGTGGTTTGCGCACAGCTCTTTATAACTATTTAATGGCTCGTCACGAGGGTGGTCAATTTATTTTGCGCATTGAAGATACCGATCGTACTCGTTTAGTAGATGGCGCCGTTGAGGCCTTGCTCGATTCGTTAAAATGGGCTGGTTTAACTCCCGACGAGGGAGCTGTTGTAGGTGGAGATCGCGGTCCTTACGTGCAAAGTGAACGTTTGCCTATTTATCATGAGATGGCACAGAAATTGGTTGATGAAGGTCATGCTTACTATTGTTTCTGTACTGCCGAGCGCTTAGAGCAAATGCGTGCTGAGCATAGTGCTAAAGGTGAGAGCACTGCTTACGACCGTGCCTGCCGCAATCTCTCTAAAGAAGAAGTGGCCGAACGCTTAGCCAAGGGAGAACCTCACGTTATTCGTCTTAAAGTGCCCGATGGCCGCACTTTGACAGTTCATGACATTGTGCGTGGCGACGTCAGCTTCGATTCTTCCTTGGTTGACGATCAGGTGTTGATAAAAACCGACGGCTTCCCGACCTACCATATGGCTGTAGTGGTTGACGACCATTTGATGGGTATTACTCACGTGATTCGTGGCGAAGAGTGGCTTTCTTCCACTCCTAAGCATCTCTTGCTTTATGAATTTTTTGGCTGGGAAGTCCCTCAATATGCTCACGTACCTTTGATTATTAATGAAAACGGTAAAAAGCTTTCGAAGCGTGATGGTGATGTCTCGGTAGAATCTTACCGCGAAAAGGGTTACTTGCCTGAAGCTATGCTCAACTTCTTGTGTCTTTTGGGATGGAATCCTGGAGATGAACGTGAGTTCTTCACTTTAGATGAACTTTGCAAAACCTTCACTATTGAGCGTGTACGCAAGTCTGGCGCCGTCTTTGATTTTGACAAATTGCTTTATATCAACGGTTTGCATATGAGAGCTAAGTCGAACGAAGAATTGGCCGATTTGGCCTTGCCCTTTTTTGATAAATTGGACAAAGCCCGTCCTGAGCGCTCTTACCTGATTAAAGTCGTGGAAGTTATGGCCGAACGTGCCAATCTTTTAACTGATTATGTAACTGAGGCTCCTTACTTTTATGAAGATCCTCAGAGTTATGAAGAAGCGACCGTCAAAAAGCGCTGGAAGGCAGCCAGTCATGATCTTTTGGCTGGTTGGGCTCCCATTTTACGCGAACTTCCGGAATTCACTCCCGAAGCTTTGGAAGCCAGTTTGCGTGAATTCGCTCAGAGCAAAGGTGTAGGCGCTGGTCAGCTTATTCACCCTGTACGTTTAGCTTTAAGTGGAGTGGGCAATGGCCCTAGCCTTTTCCATATGATGGAGGTTCTGGGTAAAGAAACTTGCCTGCGCCGATTAGAAAAAGCTTTAGCCGTTTTGCCCAACGGTTAGGGTAATTTATCTAGGCTTTTGGCCTGATACATTTTTACTGTGGCAGCCGTTGTATTTTTTAACTGTATTGTAGAAAAATACTGGCGGCTGTTGTTTTTTTAGCATAAAATGTTTGTGAATATATGTTGCGCAGGTGGCCCATGGACAAAATAATTGCTGCAAATAGGCGTGTTTTGGCATTAGATTTTGATGGAGTAATTTGGGATACAGAACGTGAGGGCTATGTAATAGGCCAAAAAGTCTGGCGAGAAATTTTTGGTCGCTGGGCTTTTTGTCCTATGCATATTTTTACTTTGGGACGTTGGCTAGCTCGCACCGGTGAAGAATTCGGCTTAATTTTGCGTATCGGAGAGCGTCTTTGTCTGGAAGCGGCCGGATCCGAATTTGTCATCAATAAAAGTGGTCAAATGCCTGTTGTAAGTACAGAGGCTGAGGCTGTCGGTTTTGAGGCTGAGGCTTTGCCGGCGATTTTAGCCGGAAAGGCCGCCGAGTGGAGCGGCGGGCCTGAGCCCTGGAGTAAAGCGGCCATTCCTTTTCCCATCGAGGTTGGCCATATAGATTTGCAGAACTATGTTTGGGCGGATTTTATAGCCGAAGGGGCTAAACTTAATCGTTTCCTCTCGTTTTTCGGTCAGCGTTTGGCTTGTCGACGAGCCGAATCGCGTCGCCAAAATATGGCTGACTGGCTTAAGTTGCAGCGTATATATCCTGGAAATTTAGAAATCATTAGACAAGCGTTGGCTTGTTTTGATGGTGTATCTGTCTGTACAACCAAAGATAAAGCTTCAGTCGAAGCTCTTTTGAGTACTGTTGGGTTAAAGATGCTCATTCTATCCAAAGAGCATACTTTTAATAAAAACTTGCAGCTTTATATTCTGGCAGCTAGTTTTGGTGTTGAACCGGAACAGATATTGTTTGTGGACGATTTGCTGGATAATTTGCTTAAAGTTCGTTCTTCGGGAGTAAAGGTGGCCTTGGCCGGTTGGGGATATAATTGTGCCCAATCAAGATTGGAAGCTCAACAACTTGGTATCCCAGTTTTTAAGCAATTGTCAGAAGTATTGGATTTCGCTCACTGATCTTGTCGGTTCACATTGCTTTTAGGCTTTTGCTCTCCCTTGGACTACAGGTACGGTCTCTAAAATTTCGGCTACAACTTCCGGGATTAGCTTGCCGCGATTGCTTATTATACGGTGGGGGAGTACATAAAAAGCCAGCTCTTGTATATCGTCAGGAATAACATAATCTCTCTGATTGATTACAGCCCAAGCCTGACTTAGTCGATAGAGAGATTGTGAAGCTCTGGGGCTGGCCCCCAACTTTAAATCTGTCGTTTGGCGTGTGGCTCCTACTATATCTACTATATATTGGGCCGCGGCTTTGCTTACTTTTACAGAGCGCACAGTTTCCAGGGCCGAATTTAACTGTTCTGCAGTGCAAACACTTTTCAGGTGTTCGATGGGATGGCTTTGCCTTTGGATTTGCAACATATGAAGCTCAGCTTCAGGACTGGGGTAGCCCAAACTTAATTTTATAGAAAAGCGATCCAGCTGAGCTTCGGGCAAGTTAAAAGTGCCCTCGTATTCTATCGGATTTTGTGTGGCAGCAACAATAAAGGGCTTGGGCAAACGGTAAGTGCGGCCGTTGATAGTTACTTGGCGCTCTTCCATACATTCCAAAAGGGATGATTGCATTTTGGGAGTGGCACGATTTAATTCGTCAGCCAGAAGGATATTGCTAAAAACTGGGCCGGGATAGAAGACAAAATCTTCATTTTTTTTACTATATATAGTAGTACCGAGTAAATCGGAGGGCAGTAAATCTGGTGTGCATTGTAAGCGAGCAAAATTTCCGCCTACAGATTTAGCCAGGGCACGGCAAAGCATAGTTTTGCCCACGCCGGGCACATCTTCAAAGAGTATATTGCCTCCGCCTAACACAGCTGCTAGGGTGAGTCTGATATTTTGCTCTTGGTCAAAAATGACCGAGCTAATGTTTTCCAACAGTAGATCGGTCAGGTGACAAACTTGTTCTACAGTGTAAGGCATTCAATATCCGAATCGGCAATAACACGCGAGCGCAGAGGAGCGCTGGTACTGGTGGGAGTGGGAGTATAAGTTTCAATAAAAGCTTTCGAACCCGGACAGCCGTGGACGTCGATATTGATAACTCTGTCGTCGTAAGCTCGTATATGATCAGTATCGCGAGACAGAGGAGTGTGGCCTATAACACAACTGTTGCACTGAAAACCATCGAGCATACTTCGCATCTCTTCATCGGTAAATTGAGCAGTGCGAGTGCCTGATTGATAGTCGTAACCCCAGACGCGCCGCCCCCAAATAAAATTTTCTCTAGCTGCTAAGTACGTACTTTCCGGCAATTCGGCCAGCTCTTGCATAGGACGCCAATATTCGCGATTGTCAGGCACTGAGTGGGCAAATAATCTATTGTTGACAACTACCCCTAAATAGAGGTTGTCTTCCAAATAGCGGCAAGCACCGTTTCGCATAATTTCGGACCACTTTTCCAGTCCTCCGAATCCTTCGGCCGTACCTTCTCCGCCTTGATACCACCAGTTAATGAAGCCCATAGCTTCTTCAATTTGCTCGGCATCCAGGCCTTTATCTGAAAGTTGGCGTCTAAGTAAAGGATAAATACGGCTGGTTAAGAGCGTATTGGTAATAAAATCTGAGCTCAAATAATCAGTTACTTTGGCAGAAGCGATCATCATTAGGTCGTGGTTGCCCAAAATAGGGTAGAAACGACTGTCAAAATTAGGATCGAAGCGGCGCAAGCGAGCCATGTCTTTTTGCAAACTGACAATTAACTCTAAAATTTTGCGTGGCCCTTCTACAGCATTGTCGTTGGTTTGGTCGAAGGGAGCTTCCAAGGGCTCGCCGCGCCAGTCGACATAGTCTCCGATAAAAATAAGATCGACGCGATCTGCTTTAGGATTCCAAGAAATAGTACCGGGAAGCAAGAAGTCCATTTCCCTCAAATAGCGGAGCAAACGATAATAGTCACCGTGCAAATCGCCGACTGCCATTAAAGTGCGGGTTTTGTCGTCAATAGGCGGCCTGCCGTTGTCGTCGGCCGGATGGCTCTCTTGCTTTGCCATATCAGCGTTAATTTGCTTATCTGCTATAGAGTCCATGTTGTTTATGTCTCCCAAAAACTATCGAGTGGGCCAGCGCTGCTAGGGATTTTTTTACTGTTAGCCAGATATTTTAGTCAGCACTTGCCTAACGCGTCAAAACGCCCCTCTTATTCTAGGCTTTGGCGGTTTCTTCCTGTCCTTCCTTTTAGCTAAGAGAAGGAAAGCAAGGCCTTTGTTAAAGAATCTTTAAGCTGAAGTTTGTTGTGACAAAATTAAGGAGAACACAATATTTATGCCCTTATTCAAACGCTCGAAAAGTTCCCGCGATTCACGCGATCGCCGAGGTGGATACGGCTTTGCAAAAGAGCGCCGTGCCGATTCCCGCAGCAGCTATAACGGCGCCGGTGCGGGCCGCAGCGACCGCTTTCCCGGACGCGAGCGCAATGAACGCTCTTCTCGAGAGCGCGTCATTAATCCCGAATATGCTGATTCGGCAGAGTTGGTCGCTGCGGCCCAAAAAGCCCGTCGTCGCCAACGTGCTTTGCGCGAAGCTCAGGCCCCTGTTAGTACCGAGCAGGAATCCGCTTTAAAATCGCTTGCTTTGTTTTTAGACAAATATTCGGAACTTTTTGCCGATTGTCAAGATTGGCTTTTCTTGCGGGCTCATTTTACGCCTGAGCTTTTCTATCAAGATCCCGCTACCGGCTTAGGCAGTTTCGCTTTTTCTTACAATGGTCAGATAACTTGTGAGCAAAGTTCGGCCCGCGCTTATCGTCGTTTAGCTGCTCATACTCTCAATCCCAAAGACAGGGTGCACCGCCACAGTGCCGAGTGTTTGCTTTTTGTCAACTATCCGGCTGAAGTTATTCCTGAAGTTGGCGTTGTCCAACCTTGGGATGAAAATAAGGAATTTAAGGCTGTTTATGATGCTGCCCTCATTTTGGGAACTTCTTCGCGGGCCGAAAATTATGTAAACTTTGCTCGTGCTTTGCGCTCTGTTAAAGCTGGAGGTCAAATTGTTTTCTCTATTGCCAACAGTTTAGGAGCCAGCAGCTTTGAAAAGGCCATGAGTGAATATGTGCCTTTAAGTGCTCAGCAATCCAAGTTCCACTGTCGCACTTTTTCCGTTAAGGTTCCGGTTAATTTGCAAGGAAAAGAGCAAATGGCCGAATTGCTGAAAAAGTGGGAGAGTGGCTTTAATTATCGACTCTGTGAAGATAGCGGTTTGCTTTCTCGTCCCGGTATCTTTAGCTGGAATAAGGCTGACGGCGGTTCGAAGTTGCTGGCCGAATATATAAAAACTAAGGCTCAGCTCAAAGGTGTAGGCGCCGATTTGGGCAGCGCTAACGGTTTCCTGACTAAGGCCGCTTTAGAGTCGCGCTCTTGTCAAGCCGGTGAAATTAGCCGTATCGATCTTTTTGAAGATGAATATATGGCTTTGGCGGCCGCTAAAAAACAGCTTAAAGGGCTTAATCCTAAAGTGCGCTTAGGTTACAGCTGGGCCGATGTAATTGTCGACATGCCTTCCGAGCAATATGACTGGATTGTCATGAATCCGCCTTTCCATCAGGGGCAGACTCGTGTATTGAACTTAGGACGTGAATTTGTGGCTAGTGCCTCTAGAGCTCTGACCTGGCGCGGTGTGTTATATGTAGTTGTCAATCGCACCTTGCCTTATGAAGAAACTTTAGCCGAATATTTTAAAACTTACGAAAAAGTAGCGGAAAATAATGGCTTCAAAGTATTTATGGCTTCTAATCCCCTTGGTGGCAGCGCTCATTAGGTAGTTTGGCAAAGGAAAGGCAGACAGTTTATGCAAGTTCGTCTCGATAAATTGCTTTCCGAACGTGGTCTATGCAATCGTCGTGAGGCAGATAAACTGATCCGTTTAGGTGAAGTTTCTTCTCGCAGTGGTGCGGAACTGCGGGCTCAACAGAAAGTAGAACCTGAAGATATTCTCTTCCGAGGCGAACCTCTTGATCCCTCAAAACTTTATATTTTGATGTATAAGCCGCAGGGCTTTGTGTGCAGCCATGATGACAGGGGACGGCTCGTCTATGAGCTTTTGCCTGAGCATTTTAGTCGACGCCGTCCGCAAGTAGCCAGCGTAGGTCGTTTGGATAAAGACACAACTGGAGCTTTGCTTTTTACCGACGATGGCGCTCTCAATCACAGATTGATTTCTCCCAAGCATCATGCCGATAAGGTATATGAAGTGTGGTTAGAAAAGACTATCGCCGATTGGCGCATACAATCTTTGCGCCAGGGCGGCTTATATTTAGAAGGTGAAAGCAAGCCTTTACTTCCTGCCAGATGTCAGTTATTGCCGGAAGGTGGCTCCGAGATTTTATCTTTGAAAGAGGCTGAATCGATGGCAGCTCAGGCTTTAGAAATAGAGGAAAGTGATCATTTGCTCCTCACTTTAACCGAAGGACGTTACCATCAGGTTAAGCGTATGTTTGCATCTCTTGACAATTCGGTAATTAAATTGCACAGGGTAAGTTTTGCTAATTTAGATCTTGAAGGTTTGAAAGTGGGACAATGGCGCTTCTTAAATGACGCAGAATTACAGGTATTGTAAAATCGGCAGGGGCTCGGAAAGGCGCCTATTTTTGTTGACAAATACATGATTGACGCACAAAGTATAGAAATTCGTAAACCTAATTCAGAGTTGATTGGTCAAATAACCCAAGGATGTCGCTGCAGTAATTTGCTGGCTCATCTGTTGGTAAATCGAGGCTTAAAAACTGTAGCAGAAGTAGAAAAATATTTTCACATAGATTCCGAAGATATACATGCTGTCGAGCAATACCCCGGTGTGGCTGAAGCTGCGGAATTAGTTGTAGTTGCTCTGAAAAAGGAAGTAAAAATTTTTGTTTGCGGTGACTACGATGTGGATGGCGTGACAGCTGCTTCTATTTTGGTTTTGGGATTGCGCAGTCTGAATGCTCAGGTAGAATGCCACTTACCGCATCGTTTTTCCGAGGGCTTCGGTTTATCTCAGGAAGGCGTAGAAGCAGCTCTCAAATATGGAGCCGGTTTACTTATTACGGTCGATTGTGGTTCTTCAAGTGCGGTTAATGTAGCTTATGCTCGCAGTCAAGGCTTAAAAGTTATCGTTACCGATCATCATCAAATCGAGGGCGAGGCTGCCCAGCCCGATGTTTTTGTTAATGCTAATTTAGAAGGGCATGGTTATCCTTTTACCAAGTTGTGCGGTGCTGGTGTCGCTTGGAAATTACTTTGTGCCGTTTTTAAGCGCCACTCTTTGCCGGAACCGCGTCAATTTTTGGACATGGTAGCTCTGGCTACCTTATGCGATATGGTGCCTATGAAAGGTGAAAATCGCGTTTTAACCATGTTAGGTATGCCCCTTTTCGCCTCTCTAGAACGTCCTTGTTTTAAAGCTTTGGCCGAAGGTTGCAAAGTGAGTTCCGAAGCTATCAACGCTCAGTCGATGAGCTTTTCTATTGGGCCCAAGATAAATGCTTGTGGACGTATGGACAGTCCGCAATGTGCTCTTGATTTAATGTTGGCACAAAATATTGACGTTTGTCGTATGAAGGTCAGCCGCCTTTTAGAACTCAGTCAAGAGCGTCATAAAGTAGAACAGGAAACCTTCCGAGAAATTGACGAAATCCTCAGTCATGATGGTGAGACTAAACGCTATTGTATTTTCGTTTATGGAACTTGGCATAAAGGCATTGTGGGCCTGTGTGCGCAGCGTTTAATGGATACTTACCGTGTACCGGTTTTTGTGGGCACCGATATTGATGGAAATGGCCAAATTATGGGCAGCGGTCGGGCTCCCGAGGGTATAAATTTATTGGATATTCTCAAACTTTGTACTAATTGTTTGGACAAATACGGAGGTCATGCCAATGCCGGTGGCTTTACCTTAAAGGTTGGTTGTGAAGCACAATTTGCTCAGGCTTTGCGTCAGGCTTGTCGACAGCTTGATATTAAACCTCCCAAGAAAAAAGTTGATTGTTTGTTACCAATTTACAAATTAGATATGGATCTTGTTCATGAATTGGAGCGTTTGGAGCCTACGGGTAAAGAAAACGAAAAGCCACTCTTTTTAGCCAGAGGCGTGCGTGTTGTCAGTCCCCTCAAGCCTATGGGGGCTTTTGGTACCAGCGTTTCTATGCAAGTTGTCGACGATAATTTTCCTTTGGGCAGAGCTCCTCTTAAAGCTATCGCTTTCGGTAAGGTTAAAGATTTGCTGGCTTTAGATCTTCAAAATTGCACTATCAGCTTTCTTTACAACGTAGAAGAAAATATTTTTCGTGGTCGTCACGAATTGCAAATCACTATTCGCGATTTTGTGGCTCCAGATCCCAGAACGGCGCTTTTATTACCTGCCGAAACTGAACAAAAAGAGGTCTTTGCTGATTTTGAAGAGGCTTGGCGTATTGCTAGTCACTTTGACAGTCAACGTTATTTAGCTGATGTATTTGCTCACAGTCAACTCTCGACTCGCTTGGTTGACAGTCGTCAAGTTATCAATAAAAAATTATACCTTGAGCGTCTGTGTCGAACTGAGGAACTAAAAGATGGTCGATCCATTTTGGTTGTTAGTGATACTCCTGCACAGTTTGTTGGAGTGCCGGGCTGTGCTGAGGTAAAAATTATAGCGCCTTTAGAGACTTATGTTGGAGCTGAGGCGGAAGCGGCTGTTTTTTATCGGGCTGAACCCTATGAGCAAGTTCTTTTGGCCTCTCCACCTTTGCAAACCGAATTTTTTCAACATCCTTGCATAGTTGGAGCTAAGCAAATTCATGTATTGTTTGATTATGTGCAACTATTTCAATTAAAGCGAAAGTTAAAAGCCTACGCACTCAATCGCGATATTATAAAAGATGTTTACTGTTGGATAGTACATATTACTAGGCAGGGGACGTCGAAATTTAAATTTAATGAAAATCGCTTGAGAGTGGCAGCCAAAGAACTTAAGTTGGAAACAATTACCTTGCGCCGAGCTTTAAAAGTTTTGGAACAGCTTGATTTGCTAAAGTTGAGCAATTTGGAAGAGGGTTGTATGCTAGTCAGTTTCAATAAACCGAAGGGAACCGAAAAATTGGATTTACAAAGTTCGGCTCTTTATGGTAGTGCTTCCAAACTGGTAGAAGCTTTTAATAAAGTACAGCGATACTTATCTGGTTTAGTGCTGGAGGACGAGCCTTCCGCCTAACAAAATTGTGCTGTGTTTCTGTATGAAATAGTATTTGAAAGGAAAGTTTCTATGAAAAAAAATAAAATTATTACTATTATTTTTCTTCTTTCCGTCTTTTTGACGGGTATTTGTACAGAAATGGCCGCTGCTGAACCCTGGGGACCGCCGCCCGGAGGTCGTCGTCCTAGGAGAGAGCCCAAATGTGAAGTTAAAGTACAGAATGACGCCGATTTTCCCATTTATATAGTGTTGGATGGGCGCAATCAAGGCTCTGTTTGGAAGAATAGCTCCGAAACTTTCAAAATTGAAAAATGGGGCTCTATAAAAGTAGAAGCCGAGATTGAAAATGAGACGGCTAAAAAATGGGTTGAACTGCGTCCCGATGATCAAAAAGCGGAAGTTACCTTTAAGAATGATGATTTTCCGGCTATCGATCCCAAAACGGTAAAATATTAGTACAGTTTTAGCTCAAGTAAGTATAAGAAAATGGACTGAATCTTTTCAGATTTAGTCCATTTTCTTTAAGTATAAAGGTTGGCTTCTCTTTCAATCAGATAGCCGGACTCCCATTAGAGGGGGATATTACCGTGTTTTTTAGCTGGGTAGTTGATGCCTTTGGTATTTAAAGCCGTTAAAGCGCTGCGTAACTTAGAACGCGATTCTTTGGGATGGATCACTTCGGTAATAAATCCTTTAGAAGCGGCTTCATAAGGATTGAGGAAACGCTCTTCGTATTCGGCAATACATTTGGCTTTCTCGGCTACGGGATCTTCAGCTGCTTTTATGCGCTTTTTGAAGGCAATATTGACGGCGCCTTCCGCACCCATAACGGCAATTTCGGCAATAGGCCAAGCGTAAACATAGTCGGCGCCCATATTTTTGGAGTTCATGGCTATGTAAGCTCCGCCGTAGGCCTTACGCATGATCAGAGTGATTTTGGGAACTGTAGCTTCTGAGTAGGCATAGAGCATTTTTGCACCGTGGCGAATAATACCGTTGTGTTCTTGCTGAGTGCCTGGCAAAAAGGCGGGCACGTCGACCAAAGTGATTAACGGAATATTGAAGCAATCGCAAAAGCGAATAAAGCGGGCCGCTTTGTCTGAAGCATGATAGTCTAAAGATCCGGCCATACAATTGGCTTGGTTGGCCACTACGCCTACCACGTCGCCTCCCAAGCGGCTGAAGCCAACCACGATATTGGCGGCAAATTCCTTCTGTACTTCCATAAAGCTGCCAGCATCGAAGATAATATCGATAACTTCCTTGACGTCGTAAGACTTTTTACTGTTGTCAGGAACGATACTGGTTAAAGTATGGCATTTATCGGCAGTTTCAATATCTTTATTGTGTTTAAATAAACTGGAGATATTGCTAAAGAAAGAAGCTTGTTTTGGGGTACTGCTGGGCAAAGAAGCTACATATGATTGTGGTAAGTAGCTCAGCAATTGACGTACACCCATTAAGCATTCGTATTCGGAATCGTAAGTGAAGTGGGAAACGCCGCTCTTGTGAGCATGAATATCTGCTCCGCCCAATTGCTCTACGGAAACTTCTTCGCCGATAACAGTTTTGACCACGTTGGGGCCGGTAATAAACATTTTGGAGACGCCGCGTACCATAAAGATAAAGTCACAAATGGCTGGAGCGTAACAGGCGCCACCGGAGCAGGGGCCCAGAATTAAAGCAATCTGAGGAATAACACCGGAAGCTAAGGTGTGGCGCTGGAACATACCCGCATAACCGCTCAGAGAACATATACCTTCTTCGATGCGGGCACCGCCGCTGTCGTTAATACAAATGATGGGAGCTTTAGCTTCCATAGCCATATCTTGAAGGCGACAGATCTTCATTGAATGGTATTCACCCAAGGTTCCGCCGATAACAGTAAAATCTTCGCTATAGACAAAAACCAGGCGGCCGCCAATTTCGCCGTAACCGGTAATGACGCCGTCACCCAAAGCGCGTCTTTTATCTAAGTCAAAGTCATCAATGCGAGATTCCACAAAGTTGTCTGTCTCTACAAATGTACCCGGATCCAGTAATTTCTCTAGGCGCTCGCGGGCTGTCAGTTTGCCGGACTGGTGTTGTTTGTCGATTCTTTCCTGACCGCCGCCCAACAGAGCTTTGGCTCTTTTGGCTTCCAACTTCTCGATGGCTTCGTTCCAATTCATTAAAGTAGTTACACCTCTTTAGATACCTATAAATATTTATCAGAAATCGGCCAAGCACTTTCCTCTGCTTAAGGGAAATCCTCTTTTAAGCAGATTTTTTCGGCCAAAGATCGATAGTTGTAATCAGTTCATAAAAAATCTGGGTACGGTGACATTTTGTCCTATTTGGGCGCTGGCTGAAATATCCAGGCGAAATCCTTCGTCAGGTAGCGGTTCTTGAGTAGTCCAATTTACTTTTACTTCTCCTTGCGGAGGAATAATTTCAGTGTATGCAGTTTTTCCTTCAGGGGCAGAGGCACTGGTACGATAATTGTGCAATTGATCACACCAGACCCACCATTTTATCGATAGTGGCCCTCCGCAATAGAAGGGGTGGCAGCCGATATTTTTTAAAGTGATAAAGCCGCCATTGGTTGAAGATACTACTATTTCTTTGACACGTAGGTTTTTGTCGATATTTTCTGACACTAAGTAGTCGGCTTGAGTCTTTCCTATCAAGGTTTGCCAGTGTTTACCGTCTTGACTGTAAGACCAGGAAAGTTGGTAATGACCTTCGTTGATAGGAGGGCAAATCATGACATTACTCCATTGTCCCTCGACCCAAAATGTTAGAGGCAAATTAGTTAGGCGACTTTGTCCGGGGCGATTGGCTTCCGATTTAAATGCTGCTCGCAACCAGCCTTTTAAAGGGCGAGAATACTTGACTGTAATGGGGTAGGCTTGGCCGTACATCCAAGCGTTGGCTGCAGGCAGGCCGGATACTTTAATTTGTATAGCTTGGTCTGTTGCCTCTGTACTTACAGTTTCGGCGAGCGGATCCAGAGAATTTTCCAACTGATAAAGCCAATATTTGCGTTTATCTCCGAAAGTGTGCCTTAAAGTTACAATCGGTTTAACCGATTGCTCGGAAGTAGTGTGGCGGGAGAAATTGTACAACTCTCTTGCTGGCAGAGGCTCTTCGGTTACCAGCCAATTGGCTCCTAGTCCTGATATTAAAGGAACCGAAGGTCGCTTTTTAAAAGCCACCGTACTTCCGTTGGGTAAATAGGGAGAAGTACCCATAGGTTGCCAGTGCGGTGGCAAGGCATGTTCACAAGACCTGGTGCCGGATATGCCATTGAGAACGGCACATTTTAAAAATTGTTCCGGTGTGTGAATATGTTCGCGCCAAACCACATTTTGTCTACCGGGTTGCTCCCACAGCCAAAGCGCCAGATCCAAATCACGTTGATTGAGTTGCAGTTCTTTACAGCTCAAAAGCCAACGATATGTGTTCGGGTACCAGGGCCATAAAACTTTGGCAGCCGCTTGTGGCGATTTTTGGGCTTCAATGACTATGTTGTTGAGTAATCTCTGAGCGCCGACAACATTGGCTATGATAAAAACAAATAAGGCGGAATATATAGCGCGGCGCCAGCCTCGGCTCGTCAGCTGGGTAGCATGATCGATAAGGTCGGCAACTACCAAAGCCATAAGTCCGGCAAAACCAACTCCGGCGGCAAATTCCCAACGAAAATATTCTGCTTCCCGAATAGGGCCAAAATCGATTAAACCGGGCGTAAAATAAGCAATTAAGCCCAAAAGTCCGAACATATAGCCGCAAATACTACGTCGTTTTATGGCCCAGGCTAATGTCAAGGGAGCCAGCCAAGTGGGCAGCCAATGCAATATTAGCACTTTTGAGCTGAAAATCGAGCTATAGCCTCCGTCGTCAAGTATGGGTTTGTAATGGCGGAATAAAGCTGTATTTAAAGCGCTGGAGAAGCGACGATAAGGATCTACTCCCAAGCGGATGGCCAAAAAATGGCGCTTGGGAAAGGAAATAGGGGCATAGTCGGAGGCTGGCGCTGTTAAGGTTTTGTTATGACCGAGAATTGTTACCGTTTTACCAACGCTTTGTCTGGCTAAATGGCCCAGCACACCGCCACCGCACACGCTGATTAGGAGGCTGCCCAAAATGCTCAGAGCCGTTATGCTCAGTAAAGTTTTGGCAATAGAAGTGCGGCGGCGGCAGACGATAAGCGAACCGGCGGCAAAGCAAGTCAGAACTAAAGCTAGGTAGCTTTCACAGATAAATCCGTACAAACCGGCTAAAAGGGTAGTTAAAACTATTTTGGGCCAGTGCAGTGGCCAATGTTCTCTAGCTTTGTAAATAATATCGACAAAGAGCCCTAAAAGTAGGCCCAAAATGGTAAAAACCAACAAATCGCCGTTGTCAAAAGCGTCCATAAGTCCGGCTTTGCCGCCTACATTGACGCTGAAAAAGAGGAAAAATGCTCCCCAAGCTCCGGCTCTGGCATTATTGGAAATTTTTCTTATTACCAAGGCCCAGAGTATGATACTACTGACCAGAAGAAAAATTTCGCAAATCCAAGCGGCACGAATAGTGTCATTATTTACAGCGCCTGCCAAAGCGGCGATTAAAAATTGTTTGGAAAAATGGCCATTTAAGCCGATCCAAGGGAAGAAAGGATGGACGGCAGGCAAACCGTTTTTTATAAGCGCACGGGAAATCGGATAAAAGGACCAAAAGTCGGGGGCAAAAGTCAGAAGTTGGACAGCGTGTACATAAAAAAGGCTGGCGCTCATAGTAATAAGGAGCAATAACTTTTGCCCTCGAGAAAAGGGCGGTGGGGTTGTATTCTGAACTTGGGGAACTTTAATTGCCAGACCTATAATGACAAATAAAATGACGCAACCAAGTAAACATCCCCATAAAGGCAGCCAGGGCGCCAGTATTGTCGTTATGCCTATAAGAGAAATTAGACCTATAGGCAAAGCCATAGCTTTAGCCAGGCTGTCATCGTATATCTCCAGACCGGCCGCCGCTATTTTATATCCACCTCCGGCGAGGATAAGGAGGACGATAATCAGCAGAATATCCAGCATTTTTTATTGAACTGTATCCTTCGGCGCTTTTTCGGATTTGGAGTGGCGGGAGAAGTAAATCCCTAAGATGGAATTTCCGCCCGCCAAGTGATTAGTCCCGATAAAAATCGGCTTCGATAATTTCGCAGAGAATATGGCCTATAGTAATATGGCTTTCCTGAATGCGGCAAGTGCGGTCAGCTGGCACAATTATGGCAACATCGCTAAGCTCTTTTAAGGCGCCTCCGGTCTTTCCCGTAAGTCCTATAACTAAGCCGCCTTTTTGGTGGGCAGACTCGGCGGCCAGATTGATACATTGCGAATTGCCAGAAGTGGAAATGGCAATCAGTACATCGCCGGGACGCATCAGGGCCTTAACTTGGCGTGAAAATACCGTATCATAGCCGAAGTCGTTGGCTAAAGCAGTAAGGCAAGAAGTATCGGTCGTTAAGGCTATGGCCGGTAGCTGATTGTCGTGTTCGAAGCGGCCCACCAATTCGGTGGCAATATGCTGAGCGTCAGCTGCACTGCCGCCATTGCCGGCCAAAAATACGCAGTGACCTTCGCGCAGACATTTGATCAATATTTGTCCGGCTTGGTTTATGGATTCAGTATTTTGGAGCAGCCTAAGTTTTGTTTCGACAGATTCCTGCAGAGAGTTCTGAATAAGCTCATTCCAATTAGCACTCATTGAAGTTTCGTTTCCTCTTGCAATGTAGAGCCGCTGTCTGATAAGGAGCGGCTTGGGGCTTTTCGCTGAAAAGCCAAAAGTATTCTGCGATCTCAAGGTAATGTATATATGTTTACGACGCAATACCGGGCAAACTTTCCGTTGAAAGTAAAAAAGTCCTGGTTTGCTTTGAATTGTATATACATTGTTAAAGATTATCCCAAGCAATTTTGCTAAGGTTGCCTATAGCCTGCGAGGCTCTGTTATTTTGGCCGCAGCCTACGTTTTTAACAAAAACCGTAATGGCCAGCGGATTGCCGCGTTTACTGATAATAATACCACTATCATTAACCACTCCGCTGATAGTACCTGTTTTATGGTAGGTTTGTGTACCTTTGGGTAAATAACGGGGAATGCGTGAATTGTATTCCTGAGCGGCTAAAATGGAAAGGGCATAGTCTGTCCAATCGGGAGCCAGAATTTCCTGACGCCACAATTTGCTAAGCAAGAGAGAAAAGTCGTCAGGCGAGCTTTGGTTATCTACAGTTTCGGCCACATGGCGCTGTTGAGTAAAAGTATATCTGGCTCCGGAACGATCTTCTAAGGCCTGGAATTGGCTTATACTTAAGTTTTTGTTGTCTTCTTCAACCTCTTTGGCTAAAGCTAAGCGCTGCCTGGGAGTAAGTTCTTTCCAGGTACGGGCAATTTCGTCAGGATTGTCACTTTTCATAAAACTGCCTTTGCCTAAGCAAATCAGCCAAGCCTGACGATTACTCATAAAAATGTAGTTGTCATTTAAATTTAAATCGCGCATAAGGCGATGGATGTTGCCGGCACCTATTAAATGAACGATCATATCGGTGGCCGTATTGTCAGAAATAGTGATCATTAAAGTGAGAGCTTTATCTAAAGTGATCTTACTGTTGACGGGAACGTCTATAAGCTTGCCGCTGCCAATACAGAAGTCTTCTTTTTTTATAGTAAGTTGTTTGTCCACATTGAAAGGCAGGACATTATCTTGCAATTGTAAGCAGGTTTCAATTAAAACCGGTACTTTGAAAACACTAGCTAAAGGGTATTGCTTGGAACCTTGATTGGAAAGTTTGGCTGAGGTGGGAATATGGATAATTGAATAGCCTATGTCTAAGTCGGGGTAAGCTTTTACCTGAGATTGCAGTAAGGCTTGCACTTTTTTTACTCGCTCGGGAGTCACCGGACTGAGTGGGGCAGCTTGAGCTGTAGTTTTCGTTGAAAGTTGGGCAGGTTGTTTGTCGGCTGGAAGAGGCAAATCGGCGTAGGCCGGATAACCAAAGAGGGTAAAACAAGTAATTAAAAGATAGCGGAAAAATAACGATTTGTATTTATTCATGATAATTTGACTTTTTTAGAAAATTGATTTGGAAACTTTCTACTAAGTGCAAAAAAAATCCCTGCTCGCCCTTTGCGAGGGAGAATTGTTTCGGCTGATCCCTTGTAAAATCATTACGTTTGTTGTATCCTATCAGACGGCATAGTGCCCTTTTTAGTCTTTGTTAAGGTTCCGGCACTCCTTAGCCAGCGATAGTGTTCCCTCTTCTGAAGGGGAGCGCCGGTGGTGCGCCTTGGTAAAAAGAAAATATTTTTTTCATTTACTCGCAGCTTGATATAGGTAAGTTGGAATGGTTCCGGCTTCAGGTTTTTGCTTTCTCGCAGAGTGGCTCGCTTCCCAGTCCTGAGCTCCTCGGAAGGGCAAGACGCCGCGAATTTGACAGCTTGTTTGGTTCTGTGTTAGACTCTCCTCTCACTTAACCTGGATCTGCGGGTTGCCTAGTGCCTTTCGCGCTGGGTTAAAATTTAGGAGGTTACTTAAGTGTACGCCGTGGTAGAAACAGGGGGCAAACAGTACCGTGTTGCTCCTGGACAGAAAGTTCGTGTAGATCGCTTAGAGGGCGAGCTCGGTTCCGAAGTTACTTTGGATCGCGTCCTGGTCGTAGTTGACGACAATCATAATTTAACTGCCGGTAATCCTACTGTTGCCGGTGCTGCCGTGTCCGCTCGTATCGTTGAGCAGCACAGGGAGCGCAAGGTATTAGTCTTTAAGTATGCGAAGCGCAAACGCCGTCGTGTGAAGACCGGATCCCGCCGTTACTACACCACCTTGCATATTGGTGAGATTAGGAACTAGCCTCTATTGATCCGGGTTAGTCTGCAGACTGACGCCTGCGGTCAGATTAAAGTTTTCGCCTGTCTGGGACATGCAGGACTTACCGTAGAAGACGGAGGCGAAGATCTTTTGTGTGCAGGTGTTTCTGCTCTGTGTGGTGCCCTAGCCATTGGCCTTGAGCGAGTGGTTGGGGCTTCTGTTTTTTTGCGGGAAAGCCGTGGACTTTTCTATATTAAGCTTGAGCCTATGAGCGCAGAGCTGGAAGAAAAGGCTCGGGTGCTTTTGTGCACTGTTGTGGAAGCTTTGCGGGAGCTGGCCCACTACAATGAAGGTTTTTTGACTGTATGCAATTTCGCTCAGGAAGAAACTTTTCCCACAGTCGAAGAATTTATAGCTGAAGCCGAAGCAGAAAATCAGCTTAGTGATCAATATCTCTCTGAAACTGAAGAATAAACTAAGTTTAGGATGTTTGGATTCTGATTTGGCAATTGAAAAATATGCTTTCGAAGTATTGAAGGAAGGTTGCTGTTAAAGGAATTATTTTATCGACCAGGGAAGAGCGCCCCTATGGGCTTGGTTTAGTTAAAACTAAAGGTTTCAAGGACAGAAGGAGGAGAGACATGACTGAATTTATAGAAAGAATGAGCTTAGACGATCTCGATTTTGGAGATGAACGCCGTCTCGGTGAGGATAGTCCTTTTACTCCCGCTAAGCTTATCGGTGTGGCCTGCTTGGGCGCTGCCGTAGCTTTATCAGGATATTATATCTACTCTTCCTTGGGGAATGAAGATAAGACTCGCTTGCGTGACAGTGTAGTTGGCTTCTTCTCTGAGCAAGTGAAGCCGCTTATTTCTCCTCGCAATGATTAGTGAGCTATTTGGGGTGGGGAAGAATTTAGTTTAGGTAAGTCCGCCTCAAGAATTTGGCCTTTGTTTTTATGCGGTCAGGTTCTTGTTCTTTTTCGGCCCTTTTTTGTGGGTCGAAATGTAGTTTTGTTTCGCCGAATGAAGGCCAACTTTGGATAAATAGGAAGGGCGTGCGCTTTTTTTGACCAGAATTAACTTGTTTATTATAGCCATATTGGTAATAGTGGCTGATTTTTATACTAAGTATTTAGTCTATACCCATATGGCTCTTCACGAAACTATTGAATTACCGGTTAAATTTATCCAATTGACTTATGTACAGAATTTTGGCGGCGCTTTCGGTATTTTTCAGCACCAAAAGCTCTTTTTTATAGTCGCTGCGGCTGTGGCTGTCACTTGTGTGCTCTATTTTTTTGATGATATAAAAGAAATGGGCAGGCTCAGTTTCGTTTCCGCTTCACTTATTTTCGGCGGCGCTATCGGCAATTTAATCGACCGTATTCGTTTTGGATATGTAGTCGATTTTTTAGATTTGCGCTGGTGGCCAGTATTTAACGTGGCCGATATTGCTTTGACGGTCGGTGTGTTTTTGCTCTTTATTGAAGTGATCAGATTCGGCCGCAACCTGTCCGATGAGGATAAACAAGAAAATGCCGATACTGAGGGAGTAGGGAAGTCGGTTTCTGCCAATGTGGAAGAAGACGATCTGGCGGCTTCAGCTGTCGATTCTGCTTCTTTAGGGGAAATAGCTGAAACTGTGGAAGCTAAATTACCGCCGTCTCAAGTTTAGTTTTAAGTCAACTTTGCCATCGGCCTCGGAGGTCTCCAAGTGCATCCCATTCTTTTTCAGATAGGTAACTTTCCTATTTATACGTATGGTCTGATTCTGGCTATAGCTATTTCCAGCGGTCTTTGTTTTGCCGGATATTTAGCTACTAAACGTGGCTGGGAATTTTTGGACATAGCCGATATCGGTTTGTGGGCGGTTATTATCGGACTTATAGGAGCTAGATTAGGATATGTTATCCAGCGCCCCGAAACTTTTGCCGATAATTGGTGGAGTATATTTAATTTCCGTACTGGCGGTATTACCATCATTGGAGCACTTATTTTTGGCAATTTTGCTTTGGCTTTACTTTGTCGTCGCTATAAACTTTCGCCTTGGTTTTGCGTAGATATATATACGGCGCCATTACTTTGGGGAATGGCTCTGGGGCGCTTGGGTTGCATTGCTCAAGGATGTTGCGCCGGTAAGGTTTGTTCTGAAAGCTTGCTTTGGGCTATTCATTACCCAGCCAACAGCATATTGGGAGCTTTACCGCGTCATCCTTCGCAAATTTATGAGCTTTTGCTTGATTTGCTTTTAATGGCTTTCTGTTTGTGGTTTTTCAACAAAAAAGCTCAGTTCCAGGGCCAGACCTTTTGGGTAGGTGTGAGCGGCTACGCTTTAATACGCTTCTTTACCGAATTTTTCCGTGACAGTAAAATACTAGGTTGCTTCTCCTTGGCTCAGTGGTTTTGTTTGGGTATGTTGGCTATAGCTTTGTTGGGCGTTTTCGGAGCTTTTGGACGAGCTACTTTAGTCAAACCTCCGGCTAAAGTTGAAGAAGAGGATGCAATTGCATCTCGTATTGCTGATAAAAATCAAAAGTAGACTTTAGCAATGTTTGTGCTAATAAGAAAATAAACCGCTCCGTCAAACGGAACGGTTTATTTTTTAGAGAACATTGCCTTAATTGGCGTCCCCGGTGCGATTTGAACGCACGGCCCCTCGCTTAGGAGGCGAGTGCTCTATCCCCTGAGCTACGGAGACACATTACCTGCGCTATTTTATTATTGATAGCTTCTAAAGTCAAGAGAAGGCAACTCTACCAAATTTGGCAAAAGTTGCCGAGGTTCACTCTTAGCAGCCAGGGACAGATACATCGGTTAAGAAAAGAAAGGCTCTTCCCATTATTTGAGTAGGGCAAAAATAAAATGAGGTTATAGCCTTGGGCAATTATTGGGGCGTACTGCCCTTACCTAAAATAAAATGGCAGAGTTATTTGGTTTTGGCTTTGATTTTAATCTTTGCCGGAGTGTTACGTGGTTGGCGTTTAGGTTATCCCGATTCGCAATATTTTGATGAATGCTATTATGGGCCAGGCGCTTTAAGTTATATAAATGGCACGATTGATAAAAACTCAGTCCATCCGCCTCTGGGCAAATTGCAAATTGCCGATTTTATTCTGTTGGGTCGTTGGTTCAATAGTCATGGTTACCATTTCAGCGAATATACACTTTGGCGTTTAGCTTCTTTTGCTTTCGGTGAAGCTACCATATTGCTGACTTTTTTTCTGGCGTGGCGTTTGAGCAGAGGTTCGGTTTCTTTAGCTAATTTGGCGGCCTTTTTGCTCTCTATAGATTTTATGAGCATAGTCTTGTCTCGTATATGCATGCTCGATATGGTATTGGCTTTTTGGATGCTGGTCGGTGTTTATTGCAGTTGGATGTATATTGAAGCCAAAATTTTGCAATCACCGCGAGCTCTGAGTTGGGCTGCCTTATGCTCTATCACTTTCGGTATAGCCACAGCCTGCAAGTGGAATGGTCTTTTTGGTGCTTTTATAGCTTTCTGGCTTATGCTTTTGCTGCCCAATTTTATGAGCCGAGCCTCCTTACAAGTTGACGCTGCTTCGGAATTAAATTCTGATTTTG
This sequence comes from uncultured bacterium, assembly GCA_934621605.1. GTDB lineage: Bacteria > Vulcanimicrobiota > Xenobia > Xenobiales > Xenobiaceae > Bruticola. The sequence continues at coordinate 37,281 of CAKTUZ010000008.1, forward strand.
CAGGGCAAGGCCAAGATGTCGTCACCCGTAATTTAAAAGGAGTCGGCAAAATGCTAATTAAGCAAGGTCTTATTTTAGCTTTACTTTTTACTGTGTCTACTGCTGCAATTTATAGCGTTTCCTATTTGCCTCAATTTTTGCGTGAAGGTTTTAATTCTCAAACTGTCTATCACATAACCGAAGCCCACACTATAATGGTGAAATTTCGCTATAATGCCGAACAATTTACTCATCATTATTGCTCGCAATTTTGGGCTTGGCCTACGGTTATCCGTCCTGTATGGTTTAAATTTGAAAATTATGCTAATTTGGCTATGGGTATTGTTTGCTTTGGTTCAATTTTCTTTTGGTGGCCCGGTTTTACATATGTGTTGGAATTTATCTATTTTGGCTTGAGAGAGCGCCGTTGGATTTTGCTCTTTTTGAGTTTAAGCTGGTGTATTCCTTGGTTGCTGTGGGCTATTTCTACTACAGGCGGGTTTATCTATTATATGTTGCCTGGTATACCTCTTATGGCCATAGTGATGGCTTGGGTGCTTTATGATTGGCATAAAGAAGGTTGGAATATAGCTATTGGCATCTATTTGGCTATTTTGGGCGCAGCTTTGGCTTGTTATTATCCATTCCTAACTTATTTGCCTATGCAAAGATCTCTCTTTACTACTTTATTTCCGGTAGTATTTACTCAATGGCGTTGATAATGGACAATTTTTACTTAGATGATAATTTAGACGAAAAAGAAATTTCCGAACCAGAAGAGGAGGGGACTGAGCACTTTTTCACCGTGGATCAACAATATAAGGGTGCACGTTTAGATTGCGTTTTAGCTGAACTTATGGATATATCCAGAGCTCAGATTCAAAAATGGATTAAGCGACAGTTGGTACTTTGCAATGGAGAGACGGAAAATTCTCCCGCCCGCAAACTTAAAGGCGGTGAAAAATTGGCCGTAAACGAGCCGCCGCTTTTGCCTGCCGCGCCTGAGCCTGATCCTAAGGTATATTTGGATATTGTTTATGAGGATAGTGATATTTTAGTGCTTAATAAAGGGCGTGGCCAAATTGTCCATCCCGGTGCTGGTGTGCACAGTGGTACGCTGGTCAATGGCTTGTTGGCTCATTGTAGTGATCTTTCCGGTATTGGCGGCGTAGAACGGCCCGGTATAGTCCATCGCTTGGATAAGGATACTTCTGGCTTAATTGTTATTACTAAAAATGACGCAGCCCATCTCAATTTAAGTGCTCAATTCGCCGATAGATTAGTAACTAAATATTATGAGGCTTTGGTTTATGGAGTGCCAGAACCTAAGTGCGGCTTAATTGAACAGCCTATTGGCCGCCACCCTGTCTCCCGCCAATGCATGGCTGTGCGGGCTAATGGTCGTCCTTCTAAAACCGAGTATCGCACTGTCGAAGCTTTTGCCGATAAGTATGCCCATTTATCGATCCATCTTTTTACCGGCCGCACCCACCAAATTCGTGTTCATATGAGTTGGTTAGGCTATCCTTTAATAGGCGATCCTCTTTATAAACCCAAAAAGAACCCCTGGGGGCTACAGGGGCAAGCTTTGCACTGCTATTATCTGAGTTTTGCTCATCCGCGTACGGGAATAAAGATGGAATTTAGAGCTCAGGCTCCCTTGGAAATACAAAATATCCTTCAAGAGTTGCGCTCTCAATATCCTAGCTGCTACACTTCGCTGGCCCCTTTTGGTTAGATTTTTAAATTATTCATTGGCTTTAGTTGGATTGTATTGAATATCAACGCGACCGTCTTTTTTGTTGTAATTGGTAATTACTGTATATTCTTGCAACCCAGGTTTAATAGGGAAGGGAATGTTGATACGCTCGCCCTTATCAGTTTTACTGGGAGTAGCTTGGAAAAGTTCGCCATTTACGTGTATTACCAAAGATTCGGCAGCCGAAGTTCCTTCAACGCCGACTAGCAATTTGGGATCACCCCACATGGCACTGGCAGTGCCGTTGTATTTACCGGGAATCATGCGCAAGTTGATCACTTTGGCGCCTTTAATGTTGGCTTTAAGTATATCTGGTTGGTCGGTGGCACGCATAGGGCCAACTTTGGTAATTAACACGTTGTCTGCCCAAAGTTCAAAAGTGCATACACGGCTATCGGGTGCATGTGAACTGAAGCCTACCCACGATTCAAACATATCAAATTTACCGTTGACTTCAAATTGCATAATGGCTGCGTCGGCGCCGCCCAAACCGGTAATATAACTTTCGACAGAGGTGTTGCCGGTATTACCCATAGCAGTATGTTCTATGTTGCGCATACAGTTGGCAAAATATTTTTGCCTCATATTTAACAAGGGCATAGCTGCTGGATCGGAAAAAGCTGGAGTGCTCCAAGTACACAAAACAAGGGAAGCAAAAGCGCATATCGCGACCAAAGATAATTTTTTATTCACAATAGCTCCTTAAAAAATTAGTAGATTCTGAAGGCTCGCTGTTGAGCTCGGTAATAGGGAGCTTCCGCAGAATCGGCTGCTCCGGCACAAAAAGTCAAATCATTGATAAGATTTATGAGGCTGCGTTTGTCTTTAAAGCTCATATTGTTGTTTTTCTTGGTTGGATAAGCTGGCAAGGCATAGCCGTCGGAGGCATATCGGCGAAAACCACCGGGAATATTGACCATAGTCCAGGGCTTGTGTGCTTCTAAAGCTGTAGCCGTCATAGCGCTGCGCAAATTTATACCCAAACCTTGACCGGCTTTATAAAAGCCGTAGCGAGTTAAGGTTAAGTAGGTGCTGTCATTGAGCTGTTCGGCCAAAAATAGGGCAATTACAAATCCGCGCTGGGCCCTGTGTGGTAACCCTAAGCTCCAAAAGAGTCGAGCTTTAAGATAGGCTTGACGTAACAAAGCTCTCTTGCGTTCGGTAAGCATTCTAATAATAAAAGAAGCTTTTAGATATTGTAAAGCCGTCTCGAAACGATCACTTTTTTTGAGCAGCCATCCTATGCGGTAGGTTATTTCCGCTTGTTTTTTGTAATCAGCCGTATGGTAGTACATTTTTAAGGCTTGACCATATAGGCGGGAAGAATCTTCCGTCTCGCCAGAAATTTCGCTGTTGTTAGCCATTTGCAAAAGCGTTTTGGCCGCTAGGGCAGGATCGCTGAAGGATATTTTGCGGCTGCTTTGAGTTTCGGGAGTTGCCAGGGCAAACATAATAGAAACGCAAGTCAGATCCGAATCAGAATACTTGCCTTCATCGTAAAGTAGGGAAGCTTCGTTAAATCTGGCCGCCAGAGCATTGGGTTGATCATTTTGATTGCCAAATAATTTATTAGCTTTGCGAGTTAAGCGTAAAGCTTGAGAAGTTTTACCAGCTCCGGCGTAAGCTAGAGCTGCATCTAAACAGAGAGCTGCCAAAATCGAATCATCGCGCTCTTTTTTGGGCAATTTCTGATATTTGCGACAAGCTATTTCCCAATGTTTGGCACTATGGATATATAAGCCTTGAGCTTCTAACCATTGACAACGTTTGCGCATAAATCTTTCGCTATATTTGTCAAAATGATTTTCTGAAACGGCACGGCGACGCAGAGCATAAGCCAACCGTTTGCCTAAGCGCAGCAATATATCGGCCTCTTTAAAACAACATTCGGCGATATGGATATCGACATGGCAGAGTATCTCTTCCAGACAGTCTCTTAGAGCGGCTGCATCGAGACTTTTAACAACGCGTCGCAAAAGAAGCTTGTTTTCTAAATGGGCGGCTAAATTGTGTAAAATCGTTTCGATCATTATGCTTCCAGCTTTTTGTTCTCCCGGTTCTCCTTCAGCCTCCGGATTATAACATAAAGAGAAAGAGGAGGAAAACGCCTCCGGTATTAGAACTACAAAGGGCTTTTTTTCGCATATATGGGGGTAATTGCAGAGAGTTTTACCTAGTCCCGTCAAGAATTGTCCATTTCTTAGGTGGAGGATAAGGGCGGGTGGGGCACAATTGCCTCGTAAAAATACCGTGGGCCGCACGGAAATTTACGCCTGTGGAGAGAGTATAGGCCGCTGCAGTTCCTCGGAGCTGTAGTGCTATTCTCGTAGAATCAGGAAGCTCCCACTTGTATGGTTGGGAGTACGTTCACAAGCCGAGGCGAATGTCGCAATGTTAAGAGGAATGATATCGTGAACCAGACAAAAGTTCTCATTAACCTGGTCATTATCTTTTTGATTACGGCAGCAATCCTATATGGCTTCTTCGGTACCTCAGAAGAGAACCGCTTGAAGCTCAAATTAGGTCTCGATCTCCGAAGCGGTACACATATTGCTTTGCAGCTCAAAGAGGTCAAGGATCCCGTTACTCATGAAGTTCAAAAGATCGACCAGGCAACCTTAAATCGCAGCATTCAAGTTTTCACAAAGCGCTTGAACGCCATCGGTACTTCAGAAATTTTAATTGCCGCCGCCGGCAAAGATCGTATTATTATCGAAATTCCTGAAATGACCGACTTAGAAAAAGCCAAGAATATGGTCAAAAAGGCCGGACGCTTGGAATTTAAAGAAAAGGTCTTCGACCCCACCACTCAGTCTGCTCAGTATAGGACTGTTATGGATGGTCGTTATTTGACCAAAGCCAGCGTCGGTCGCTCCGGCGTAGGCGAAAATGCCTGGTGCGTAGAGTTCCAGCTCAATAAAGAAGGCAGCCGCCTCTTTGGTGATATTACCAGTCGCATGAAGGGTAAGCCCTTAGGTATTTTCTTTGATGGAACCATGCACAGTGAGCCTGTTGTACAAAATGCCATTACTGGAGGAAGCGGTCAAATTACCGGCAACTTCACTTTGGAAGAAGCGAACGAATTGTGCAACATTTTGAACTCGGGTGCCTTGACCGTAGATGTTCAAATTTTGGAAGCCTACACTGTCAGCCCTACCTTGGGTGAACAGTCACTGAAGAGCTCTCTGACCGCCGGCTTAATCGGTTTAGCCATTGTAATGCTTTATATGATCGGCTACTATCGTTTGCCTGGTTTGGTCGCCTCTATTGCTTTGGTTATTTACGCTGTTTGGGTTGTCGGTTCTATGGTTATTCCCGGCCTCGAATTCGTACTCACCTTGCCCGGTATCGCCGGTGTCGTACTATCTATCGGTATGGCTGTAGATGCCAACGTTTTGCAATTTGAGCGTATTAAAGAAGAACTTTGGAACGGTAAGTCCGTGAGAAGTTCTTTAGACGCCGGTTTCGAACGTGCTTTCTCATCTATTATTGACGGTCACGTCAGCACTTTCTTGGGCGCTTTGATCCTCTTCTGGTTCGGTGCTTCCAGTGTTAAAGGCTTCGGCGTTACTTTGATGATTGGTACCGCCTTGAGTTTAGTCACTGCTATTTGGGTAACTCGTCAGTTGCTCCATTTCGCTACCGACTTCCTCAAGATCGATTCCAATAGAAAATTGTATGGCGAATAGGAGATAGAGCAGTGGGTGCATTAAACGTAACTACATCGGATGCGATTTCCTTAGCCATATGGTTTGTTATTTTGGTGGGCGTAGTACTTTGGGGTCACACCTTCAGAGTTCGCCACCGTGACATTATCGGAAACCGCAAATATTATTATATTGCCAGTACGGTTGTTTTAATTTTCTGTTTAGTTGGTATTTTCGGCAAAGGTCTCAATTATGGTTTGGACTTTACCGGCGGTACTATTTTGGAATTGGGTGCTCCTAAAATTATTGACAAGGCCCCTGGCGATATTGTCAATATTGTCAAGGCCAAGCATCCAACTTTTGATGTCACCGTTCAGTTAGGTAACGGTTTAACTACTTCTGGCGACGGCAATTCTTACCAGAAGATTCTCGTCCGTGTTCGCAGTGACGAAAGTACCAAAGAGGTTGGTCTCAATTCTGCTCAGGCTATCGAAGTTCGTGCTGAATTAGAAAAAGGTCTCAACGTTGGCCCCTTAGCCAATATTTCCGAAACTACTATCGGCCCGACTATTTCTTCCGAGCTCAAGACAGGTGCTCTTAAGGCTCTCTTAATTGCCTGTATTTTGCAGCTCATCTATATCACTTTCCGCTTCGGCAACCAGTTGCGCTTCGGTGCTTCGGCTGTAATTGCTGTATTGCATGACGCTTTGATCATGATCGGCTTCTACGCTTGGGCTGGTTTGCCCGTAGACTCCAGCTTTGTAGCTGCTTTGCTAACTATTACCAGCTATTCCTTGATGGATACGGTTGTGGTATTCGACCGAATTCGTGAGCACCAACATAATGATGTTCAGGATAGCTTTGAAGTTATCACCAACCGTTCTGTTTGCGAAACTATGACTCGTTCGATCAACACTTCGTTGACCACGATCATTGTCTGTATTTGCTTATACTTCATGGGCGGTGAAAGCTTAAAAGGCTTTGCTTACGCTTTGTTGGTCGGTGTTATTACCGGTGCTTACTCTTCTATCTTCCTTTCCGCTCCTTTGCTTGTCGATTGCAACGAGTATGCCAATAAGCGCGACTTGGCTCGTCAAGACGAGTTGCGCAGAGAAGCTGAAGAGAACGCTAAACAAGGTAGCACCAATACTAAGAGTTCTGGTCGCCGTCCCGTGGCCCGTCCTCGTCCGGCTGCTCCTGCTGCTCCTGCTGCTTCCGATAGCGCTCCGAGCGCCTCTGCTCCGGCCGCTTCTGCTGCTCCTGTAGCTTACGCTCCGGCTCGTCCTCGTCGTCGCGTCAAGGGTATGAGAAAGAAATAAATTTTAGTTTTTAAGCTAAAGCTTGAATAAAAAGCTCCTTCGTCTAATACTTACTGCCCTAAAGCATAAGTATGGCGGAGGAGCTTTTTATATTTTCGTTTTTTTACAGTACGACAGGGCGGCCGCCGAAGGAGGGGAGTTGCGTAGGTGTTTTGCTTATAATGTCGATCATATCGTGGCGGACATAGCCTATAAAGTAGACATAATTAGTTGTCTCGGTGTAAGGAGGCACTTCGCCTTTAAGCTTTTTTACAACGGTAGGGCCGGCGTTATAGGAAGCCAGCACTGAAGCGTAAGGATTGGCGCCGTCCTTCCAGGTGGTCAACAAATTGTCTACCATTTTGCTGCAGCCTTCTAAATTTTGCAGCGGATCGAGAGCATCTTGTACTTTTAAGCTTGCAGCCGTTTTAGGCATAAGCTGACCCAAACCTTGAGCGCCGGAGACGGATACTGCGTCGATATCCCAAGCCGATTCAATTTGAATAAGGCCGGCTAGCAAGCTGGGATCGAGATGGCGCTGTTCGCATTTTTGTACGAAAGTTTGGGCAATATCTTTTATTTGCTGATAATCCATATCTGGATTATGGAAAAGAATACGCCAAGCGATAAAATTTTGCCAAGAATGTTGGCGACCGTTGAGCCAGCGTTGGTAGTTAAATTCTAAAGGCGGCTCTAGAAGAATACAGCTTAAGCCGGACAAAGCCTTAAATTTACCGTCTTTAAAGTGTAAGTAACCTTTAATAGCTACACGATAGCCTGTGCGGTCAAATTCTAAATTGCGAGCTGGACGCAAACAACTTACGGCAATATTGCCTGCGGGAGTGCCCAAGAGTAATTGACTTTTGCCCTGATAGGTAGATTGTTTAAGAATGCGTCCTTCCCAAAGTACCACTTGGCCTTCTTGCTCCGGTTGCGGGTGGTGTAAGACGCGGGTAGGCGTTAAATAGGGATTAACAATGGTTTTCCCCTGATGAATTGGGTAAAACCAATGAGTAGCTTGCTCGGGAATGCTTAAAGCATGGGAGCGAGTTGGGATAAGGTGCTTGGCTGTCGGAGTATTTATAGCGGCAGCTTTATCGGCAGCAGGAGCGGCTTGCAAAGCGGGAGTGCAGGAAGCGCTCCAGACTAAACCGGCGCATATAGCAGCAAAAATGGGGTAATAAAAACGTTTCACCTAGCTTTCCTTCGCTTTTAAATCAAGGCGGCCCTGCCCGAGGGATAGGAGTGAGAGGCCTTTGGTCGGCAGTTGTCGTAACTTTAGGCGGGGAGTTTAATAAGTTATCGCGAAAAGTTCAGAGCTGCCGCTAAGACTGTCAAAAAAGATTCGGCAGCTGAAAGTGAGCCTACGTTTATGCAAGAGTTAGGCCGGATTCAAACAGCCCAAAAGATTGCTTGTCCACATTGTCGGGCTCTGCTTGAAGACATCGATCTGGAGAGAGCTTTAGAAGGCGAAACTGTTAAATGCCCACATTGCGGCGGCCCAGTAAAGTTACCATCCGATCTTGTTGAACGTTATTTGCGCAGTAAGTATGTAGGGCGCAATCTTGATATTACCTGTTAGGAAGTATAACATGCACAGTTTGTTAAAGGCTTTTTCTAAAAAATTCGTCCTTTTAGTAAGTATCACTCAAAATGATCCTAATTTGGCCCGTATTGCTTTGGAAAACGGCGCCGACGCTGTGAAGGTACACTTAAACTGCGCTCATTTTGCCAGCGGTACCGATTTCGGCTCTTGGGAAGCTGAAAAAGAAAAAATTGCTAAAGTAGCTGAAGTGGTACGCCCGCATATCCCTTTAGGTATTGTTACTGGTGCTGAAGTTGTGCCTGATGCTCAGGACCTTTCTGAAATTCGCCAATTTGGCTTTGATTTTTGGGATTTATTTGCTAATCATATTCCACCTGAATACTTGAAATGGAGAGAATTGGCTCATATGTCGGCTGTCGGCCCCGATTGGACGCCTGAATTTGTGCAAGACTTGGTCAGCTTAGGTGTAGATGTTATTGAGTCTTCTATTATTCCTCGCGATCTTTATCGCACCAGACTTACGGCCGCCGATCTTTGTAAATACAAGCGTTTGGTACGCAGCGCCGGTGTGCCTGTTATTGTGCCCACTCAGAAGAAGATCCGTCCGGACGAAGTTAAGTATTTGCAAGAAGTAGGCGTCTCCGGTTTGGCTATTGGTGCTGTGGTGACTGGTTTAGGTACCGCTTATTTGGGTGAGCGCGTAGCTGCTTTTCGCAAAGCTATTGACGAAATTTATCGTTAAAAATCGTGCGCCATATAATTTTTCTCCCCTTAGATGATCGCCCTTGCTGTTGGCAATTTCCTCAGCGCTTGGCTCAAATAGCTCAAGTAAATTTGTTGTTGCCGGAAAGATCGCTTTGGTGCGGAGAAGATAAGCGCTGCCCTGAACGTGTCCATTTTGAAGGTACAAGGTTGCTCGCTTGGCTTAAAGGCGCTCTCGCCCAAAGCTCTGCGGTCAATTCGGATGAGGAAGAACCGCCCTGTCTGTTGGTTTCGACTGATGCTCTGTTGTACGGCGGCCTAGTGGCTTCACGTCGCCCTAGGCCGCCGTACAAGGTTGCGCCTCTGCTGCAGCGTCTATGGGCCGAACTGCCTTACTCTTCGCTGTATCTTTTTTCTGTGATTATGCGGGTAGCTCCAACTCAATATACAGCTGCGGAAGTGGAATGCGCTTTGCGCTTAACTAAATTGTCGCAGCGATTTGCTCAAGAGTTGGAGCAATGTTACGCTGCCGCCGAGGTCGCGGCTACCCGGAGCGCGACTATGTGTGCTGACTATAATTTACAGGTTCGGCGCCGAGCAGCAGAGGCGCAAGTATTGGCGGCCAGAAACTGGAGCGGCCTTTATCAGCTGGCTCCTGCTTTCTGGCAGCAATATTTAAGGTTCCGCCGCCGCAAGGATAAGGTGAACGGGCTTTTGGTTGAAGCTTGGACTAAACGGGCGCAAACCGACGAGAGCGGCGGCGGATTTTTGGCGCTGTGCCTGGACGACAGTAAAACCACTGGGCTCAACCTTTGGGAAGCCAAGTTTTTACAAGAGCGCTTAAAAAAATGCTCTTCAGCTTCGATAGGCGTCGGTACTGATGAAACGGCTATGCTTTTGTTGGCTAGAGCAGTTTGTGGCAGTAGTCGGTTGGAAATTGTTTGGTCTTACGCCGGGGCTGAAGAGCAAATAGGGCGTTATGAAGGTAAAAACTTGGCTCAAGTGTTGGCTTCCCAGGCACAGTGGCTCAAGGCGGTTTTGCTGCCAGAAGGTCAAAGCGGCCCAGGCAGTATTGTACCGCAGATCTTTATTTATGCGCCTTGGCAAAGCCAGCGGGAAGCTTGCAGCCAAGCTGAAAGTGAAGAGGCCGATTTGCCTGAGCCTTTATGGTCAGCTTGGCAGCGAAAAGTGATCGCCTCTTTGGCCTGTGGCAGGCAAGTATATATTGCCGACTTGGCCTATGCCAATGGCGGCTCGCGTAAGTTGGTTAGCTGGCTTATCAAATCGGGTGCTGTAGCTAAAATTGCTGGCTACAGCGCTTGGAATACGCTGGGCAACTCTTTAGGCACGGTGTTGGCCTGGGCCGCTTTAGCCTCTTGGCGGCGGGCTTGCCCCGAATGTGCAGAGTCAAAAGCTGAGCAAGCCCGCTTGGCAGAGCAGCAGCGCCGTTTTTTGCTTGAGCGTTTATTGGACGATTATTTTTATCAAACGCTCATTCGTCCGCAGTTAAGCGCTCGTGTGGGCGGAGCTTTTGTGCTGCTTGATAAGGAGCAACAAGGGGCATTAGAAAGCGAAATTTTAGCCCAGGAAACGATTTATTTGGCTAAACTTTTGCAAGCTTGGCCAAATAAATCAAGCCTGAGCCTCAAGGTGGCGCTGCCTTGGCGGCGTCTCTTTGAAGTCAGGCTTGAAGTGACGGAGGAGTCAAGCTAACTAAACACTAATCGAATTTAGCCAGCAACTCCGGGAGAAGTATATTATAAACTTCTTCCAGGCTTTGATTATGAAAGCGACAGGCCGCCGCTTGGTCGTGGCCTCCGCCTTCGTGTCTGGCGGCAATATCGTTAATTTTGCGGTCGGTTGAGCGCAGAGAGACGCGCACTTCTCCCGGAACTACAGCTTTAAAGAAGGCAAAAATTTCGCTACCGCGCAGTACGTTGAGTCGCGCTAACAACATTTGAGTATTATTTTCATCTACGCCGCAATGTTGCAACATTTCTTTAGTCAAGCAAGCTGTCACAAGTTTACCTTCAGCGTAAGTTTTTAAGGTTTGCATACACATAGCCTGTAATTGCAAATCGTTTAAAGTAAAACCGCTAAAAATATGATTATGTATATAACTAATGTCGCCCAAAATACTCAATAAATGGGCCGCTACTTGATGAGTGCGCGGAGATGTTTTGGGAAAACGGAAAGACCCCGAATCGGAGATAATAGAAGTATAAAGCGCTTCGGCACATTCGCGGTTAATTTCCGCATCCATAGCTTTAAAAACAAAATAGAGCATTTCACCCAAAGCGGCAAAGCTTGGATCGATCCAATTATAATCAGCTTCCAACTTATTCATGGGATGATGATCTAAATTGATGACTTTATTGCATATAGAGTATAGATTGAGGCCTTGCGGTAAACGGCTTTGCTGGGGACATTCCAATACTAAAGCCACATCGAACTGGGCTTGGTCAGGCAATTCGGTATGGATTTCGGCCGTATTTTTCATAAAGCGAAAAATATCTGGGGCTCCGTCGGGACTGTATAAGTAGTAATTCTTACGCAAGCCTTTTAAAATTTGAGCGCAAGCTACCATACTGCCTAAATCATCGCCGTCAATATTGATATGGGGTACGACCAAAATATTGTCACTGTGTAAAAGTACTTGAGCTATTTTCTGACACTCGGGCGGAATCCGATAATTAAAATCCATGCTTTAGAAATCCTCTTCTTCGGCGTTTTCGTCTTCCTCGGCTTTAGGAATATTTAAGCTTTCCAATAAGCTGAGCATATGTTCGGCTTTCTCTTGCGTTTGATCGCGGAAGAAAACGACTGAAGGAATATTCTTAATGCACAGTTCTTTGGCTAATTCGCGGCGCAAGAAACCTTTGGCTTTATTTAAGCCGTCAATAATAGCTTTTTGTCTCTCTTCGGGAGCCATAATGCTAACATAAAATTTAGCCAAAGAAGTATCGGCACTTAAATCTACATCTGTCAAAGTAATAATTTCTTGCCCTTCTTTTTCGGGAGGGAAAACGGCGGGATCTTTTACACGGTGAATAATTTCGTTGCCGACCTCTAAAATAAGACCGCGCAGACGTATTAAATGATGATTCATAAAGTCTATTCTATTCCTTAATGTTTATTTTATATTATTGGGAATTTAAAACCAAAAGCCCGCCGCATCTTGCCAAGTAGGGGAGAGCAATTACTGCTTAACTCCTTAATCCTTGAAAATCTAACGGCGGGCTCTAAGCTCAAATTACAGTTCGCGCTGGTGTTCTACCTTTTGGTAGCATTCCACCACATCGCCTTCCTGTAAGTCGGCGTAGTTGGTAATTGTCAGGCCGCATTCGAAACCTTCCGAGACTTCGCGAGCGTCATCTTTGAAGCGGCGCAGAGTGTCGATACTACTTTCATAGATAACTACATTGTCACGCAACAGACGGCAGAGACCACCGCGTACCACTTTGCCCTCGGTAACGTAGCAACCGGCCACTTTACCAATCTTACTAATCTTGAAGACTTGACGTACTTCGGCTTTACCCAAGACAACTTCTTCGATGTCAGGAGTAAGCAAACCGGACATAGCCTTCTTGATATGCTCGATAACTTCGTAAATTATACGATAGGTGCGAATTTCGACTTCTTCCATGTCGGCCAAACGTTTAACCAAAGCGCCGGGACGGACATTGAAGCCGATAATAATAGCCTTGGAAGCGGAAGCTAACATTACATCAGTTTCAGATATGGCACCTACGCCGGAGTGGATGATCTTTACGGCTACCTCGTCGGTACTGAGCTTGTTTAAAGACTGAGTCAGAGCTTGCAAACTACCGTGGCTTTCGGCCTTAACCAGCAAGTTGAGATCTTTAGCTACGCCGTTTTGCAAGTCAGCAAAGAGGCTCTCCAAAGTCTGGCGGCTGCCGGAATTGATACGAGTATGTCTAGCTTTGGCAGTGCGGGCTTCGGAAACCTGACGGGCCATCTTCTCATCTTCCACAACTTGCAAGTGATCGCCGGCGTCAGGAACAGTTTCCAAACCGACAATTTCTACAGGAATGGAAGGACCAGCACTCTTAATATTTTTGCCTTTTTCATTGAGTAAAGCGCGCAGTCTGCCCCAAGTTTTACCTACAACCACGGTATCGCCAACCTTCAAAGTACCGTTTTGCACCAAGACGGTAGCTACCGGGCCCTTACCTTTGTCGATAGAGCCTTCGATAATAGTACCTTGAGCTTTGGTATTGGGGTTGGCTTTGAGCTCCATTGTTTCGGCTTGGAGGATAACCATTTCCAAAAGATCGTCTAAACCGATGTTCTTTTTGGCGGAAATCTTGCACATGACAGTATCGCCGCCCCATTCTTCGGCTAAGAGTCCATACTCGGTAAGCTGAGTCATTACTCTGTCAGCGTTGGATTCTGGCAAGTCGATCTTGTTGATAGCCACGATAATAGGCAAGTTGGCCGCTTTGGCGTGGTTGATGGCTTCAATAGTTTGAGGCATAACACCGTCGTTAGCAGCTACTACCAAAATGGCAATATCAGTAATAGCGGCGCCGCGAGCTCTCATTTGAGTAAAAGCTTCGTGACCGGGAGTATCGATAAAGGTGATCTTTTGGCCGTCGTGAGTGACAGTATAAGCACCGATAGTTTGGGTAATACCACCAGCTTCGCCGGAAACTACGGAGGTACGACGGATAGCGTCTAAGAGAGAAGTTTTACCGTGGTCTACGTGGCCCAGTACGGAAATAACGGGAGGACGGGAAACGAGCTTGCCATCATCCTCATCGATAAGCTCCAAAGGTACGTCTTCGGTAGACATTTCGCCCACCTTGTAACCGTAGGAAAGGGCTAAATCGCGGGCTTCTTCGTAGGAGAGAGCTTGGTTGATAGAAACCATCTTACCCTGGCGCACGAAGGTGCTAATCAAATTGTTAGCTGGACGGCCCATGCGAGTAGCCAAATCGGCTAAGGAAATAACCTCTGGGATAATGATGGTCTTTTCCTGAGGCTGTGCGACCGGCTGCTGAGGCTGGGAAGCATGGCTGCCGCGTTGATTGCCGCGCTGGCCGCCGCGACTTTGCATACCGCCGCGCTGGTTACCGCGATTTTGCATACCGCCGCGCTGGTTGCCGCGATTTTGCACACCGCCGCGCTGATTGCCGCGCTGGTTATTGTGGCCTTGGCCGCCGCGGTTATTTTGCATACTGCCGCGACTGGGCTGACTGTTGCTGTGGCCACCTTTAACTCTAGCAGGGCGACCTTCGCCAGAATTGCGACTGCCGCGACCACTTTCATAAGTACTTACGCCGCTGCCGAAATCGGAAGAAAAAGCGTCTTCCACGGAAATCCCGGTGATGGGAGTGGAGAGAGAAATACTCTCATCTTGCTTAATACCCATCTCTTCGGGAGAAATAATAGGCAAATCGACTAATTCTTTTTCGTCCTCGTCATCGTCGTCGGCCGGACGCTTGCCTGCGGAACGTTTGCGGTTTTGCTCTTTGAGAGCAGCCAAGCGCTGAGCTTCCTTCTCGGCGGCTTCTTTTTCAGCTTTTTCGCGGGCGGCCTTTTCGGCAGCTTCCTTGGCCGCCTTTTCGGCTGCAGCTTTCTCGGCGGCTTCTCTTTCGGCAGCTTCCTGAGCTGCCTTCTGAGCGCGTTCCTCTTCGGCGGCTAACTTATTGGCTGCTTCTTGAGCACGCAAAGCCGGATTGATATTGCGAGAGATTGGACGAATGGCGCCGCCCAAATTGGGACGACGGAAAGCACCAGCGGTTTGGCGCACTTTTACGTTGCTGGTGCGAATGGGGCGAGGATTGTTATTTTCCTCGTTGCGATTGATTTTACGCTCGATGAGAGCCTGCTTTTCTTCTTGAGTGGCACGTTTAGCAATGCGCACAGCAGGTTTACTGGCGGCAGACCTAGCCTGAGCTTCTTCTTCCTGAGCTTTGGTTTTGGCTTGCGCTTCGCGGCGCAACTGCTCCAAATGCGGAGTTACGGTTTCGCGTACTTTCTGCACAGCTTCGTTGGGAATACTGTTGGCGGCAGTTTTGACAGGATAGCCCATTCCTCTGAGGATATTGATCAGAGATTTGCTGTCTTCGATGCCTAGCTCGCGGGCTAATTCATAGACGCGAATTTTGCCTCCGGCATTGGTATTACTACTCATAAATCTTTCACTTCCTCACTACAAGATGCTGCCGCAGGTTCGGTTGGCCTCTTGGCACTCCGGTTGTTCTTTTAACCACAGGAGCGCTTCCTCAGATAACTTTGTGCTGAAATTCTTACGCAGCCGCTTGTCTTTCTCTAATTTTTTTAGACACTCGGCGGAGCGGCAAACATAAAAACCTTTGCCGCATATCTTGCCATCTTGGTTGATGACAATAGCTCCGCCCTCGGTAGGTCTTACAAGGCGAAACAGCCCGTCTCTCGATCTCATTTGACGGCACGCTACGCACATGCGCTCAGGGATTCTGGACGAGCTGGTTGACACGCTTACTCTCCTTCTTGTTTAGCTGCTTCGGCGGCTTGTTTTTTGGCCGCTTCGGCGGCAGCGCTGGATTCGCTCTTAATATCGATATGCCAACCGGTAAGTTTGGCAGCCAGACGGGCGTTTTGACCTTCGCGACCGATAGCCAAAGGCAGTTGCTGATCGGGAACGATTACCACAGCATTGTTCTGCTCTTTGTTGGGGATAACTTTGGTAACTCGACTGGGTTGCAAAGCATTGGCAATAAACTCTTCAATATTGTCAGACCAAGGAATAACGTCAATCTTTTCGTTGCGCAGTTCTTCGACAATGCCCTGAACGCGGCTGCCCTTGGGGCCTACGCAAGCTCCCACGGGATCTACGTTGGGATCGGTCGAGCGAACGGCAATCTTGGAGCGTAAGCCGGCTTCACGCACGACAGCTTTAATTTGGACTACGCCTTTTTCAATCTCGGGTACTTGAGTTTCGAAGAGGCATTTAAGCAAACCGGGGGAGGAACGGGACAAAATAATTTGCGGGCCGTGCGGGCCGTCCTTTACTTCAAGGACTAAAGCTTTAAGGCGATCTCCGACATGGAAGAATTCGTTGTGGGCTTGCTCCGAAGGAGGAATAATACCTTCGGCACGTCCTAAGTCGACGGTAATTTCGCGGCGCTCATGGCGAGTAACTGTACCGCTCATAAGTTTGCCACGTCTGTCGCTGAATTCGTCGCGGATAATATCGCGCTCAAACTCACGCATACGTTGCAAAATAACTTGCTTGGCACTTTGGGCGGCAATACGGCCGAAGTTTTCGTTGGTGGTTTCGATATCGATCTCCATACCGACTTCAACGTTGGGGGCCAGCTGCTCGGCTTCTTCAAGTTTAATCTCGCGGTTACTGTCCATTACTTCGGGGACGACAGTTTTGCGTAACCAAATATGCAAATCGGCAGTATCGCGATCCAATTCGACGATCACTTGTTGATTGGTGCCGTAATTGCGCTCATAGGCTTTCTGAAGGGCGTCTTCAATGGCCTCTATGATCTTCTCTTTGGGCAATTTGCGCTCGCGCTCGAGAGCATCGAGGGCCGCTAAGAGTTGTTCCCTTTGATCTTTACTCATCATCTCTGACATGATTACTGCGCTGCTCCTTAGTTTGGTTCAGTTCCGGCGGTCTCTTCGCAAGTATCGGGCGATGCGCTAGAGCCGGGCGAGGAAATTTCTAAATAATAGGTACCTTTTATCGGATCCAACTCATCTAAACGCTTGGACAAGGGACGATGTACTTGAGTACAATCTTCCAAAGTAACCGGAGCCGGAGGCTGAGTGGGATCTTTGGCTTTGTGATCTACGGTTACTCTCAAATACCAAAGACCGTCCTCGCGAAGGTACTCGACATTTTTGACAATTAAGCCAAAAGGTTGAGCAACAAGGGCGGCTTCCGTGCGGATTAAATTTAGTGTTTTCTCGCTTATTTTCGCCAAGTGGAACTTCCTTCAGAAATGCAAACAATCCCCAACCCGCCACCTGTACCTGTTAGCGAACTCCGCTTACAGAAAAAAAAGAGCGGACGAACCACTCTCCTCACAAACTACAGAAGGCAAATTGAGATAGCTGAACTATAACACAGAAAATTGCCAGGTGCAAGGCATTGAGTTTGAAGGTATTGTTTGGAAAATTCTATTATTCTTCTAACGCTTAACCACTTGTTTTGTGTGGGGCCAACAGTTATAAATTATAGGCGGGGGAGAGCGCTGGGAATGCGCTCACATAGATTGCACACATAATGAAGGGGACTGGAGGTCTCCTTTTTGATAGTAACTGCAGTCTGGGAAAGCAAAAGAAATAGCAGCCTCAGGCTGCAGCGGGGGAGTGTTTTGGGGAGCGTGAGCATCCCAGACAATGGAGGTAAGAAAATGTCTAGTATTCGTCCTTTAGGCGAGCGCATTATTGTAAAGCCCGCGCCTTCTGAGGAAAAGACCGCTGGCGGTTTGTATATCCCTGAAACGGCCAAAGAAAAGCCCCAAAAGGGTGAAGTTATAGCCGTTGGCCCCGGTCGCAAATCTGAAGATGGCGAGTATCTTCCTATGGAAGTAAAAGTCGGCGACAAAGTTCTCTACGGTAAATATTCCGGTACCGAGCTTAAATTAGACGGCGAAGTTTACCTCATTATTAAAGAGAGTGATGTTTTGGCCGTTTTATAGAATGCTGTCGCCGGGGGAGCGTAAGTGATTCTTTTGGGTGCAAGTTAAGTAACAATATTTTTTTATTAAAATCAGGAGACAAGTTATCATGGCTGCAAAGCAGATTCTTTATTCTCAGGAAGCCCGCAAAGCTTTAGAGCTCGGCGCCAATGCCGTAGCCGACGCCGTAAAGATTACCCTCGGCCCGCGTGGTCGCAATGTGGTTCTGGATCGCAAGTTCGGTTCTCCCACCATCACCAATGACGGCGTCACCATTGCCAAAGAGATCGAGGTAGAGGATCCTTTCCAGAACATGGGCGCTCAGCTCGTTCGTGAAGTCGCTTCCAAGACTAATGATGTATCTGGCGACGGTACTACCACAGCTACCGTGTTGGCTCAGGCCATTATTCGCGAAGGTATGAAGAATGTTACCGCTGGGGCCAACCCTCTCTTCATTAAGCGTGGTATTGAAGCTGCCGTCGAAGCTATCGTTGACGAAATTCATAAGATTGCCAAGCCCGTTGAGACTCGTGAAGCTACCGCTCAGGTAGCCATGATCTCCGCTAATAACGACAAAGCTATCGGTGACATCATTGCTGAAGCCATGGCCAAAGTCGGTAAAGACGGCGTCGTCACTGTGGAGGAGTCCAAGACTATGCATACCAACCTCGAGTATGTCGAAGGTATGCAATTTGACAAGGGTTATATCTCCCCTTACTTCGTAACCGATACCGACAAGATGGAAGCTGCCTTCAAAGAGCCTTATATCCTTATTAGTGAGAAGAAGATTAGCTCTATTGCCGACATCGCTCCTATCTTGGAGAAGGTGGCCCGTGCCGGTCGTCCTATCGTTATTATTGCTGAAGACGTCGATGGTGAAGGTTTAGCCGCTTTGGTACTCAATAAGTTGCGCGGTGTGCTCCAGGTTGCCGCTGTTAAGGCTCCCGGTTTCGGTGATAGACGCAAAGAAATGCTCAAAGATATTGCTATTCTGACCGGTGGTCAGGTTGTCAGCGACGACTTGGGCATTAAGATGGACAAAGTTACTTTGGAAATGCTTGGCCAGGCCAACAGTGTGCGTATCAGCAAAGAGGATACTACCATTGTTGATGGTCGCGGCGACAAAGAGCAGCTTAAAGCTCGCATTGAGCAAATTCGTCATCAGATTGAAGCTTCTGATTCTTCCTTTGATCGTGAAAAACTCCAAGAGCGTTTGGCCAAGTTGCTCGGCGGCGTAG
This sequence comes from uncultured bacterium, assembly GCA_934621605.1. GTDB lineage: Bacteria > Vulcanimicrobiota > Xenobia > Xenobiales > Xenobiaceae > Bruticola. Next base: position 56,095 of record CAKTUZ010000008.1, read on the forward strand.
CCGTTATTCGTGTCGGTGCCGCTACCGAGACCGAGCTCAAAGAGAAGAAACACCGCATTGAGGATGCTCTTTCCGCTACCCGCGCCGCTGTTGAAGAGGGTATCGTCCCTGGTGGCGGTTCTACTTTAGCTCACATTGCAGGCATTTTGGACAATATTGAACTCGAAGGCGATGAGGCCGTCGGTGTCGATATCGTTCGTCGTGCTTTGGATGTACCCGTAAAGGTTATTGCCGAAAACGCCGGCCACGAAGGCTCCGTCGTAGCTGAAAAGGTAAAAGAGCTTCCTATGGGTCACGGCTTCGACGCCGCCAAGTGCGAATATGTCGATATGATGGCCGTCGGTATCGTCGACCCCGCCAAGGTTACTCGCTCTGCTTTGCAGAACGCCGCTTCTATTGCTGCTATGGTTCTCACTACTGAGACCTTAGTTACCGATCTTCCCGAAGGTAAAGAAGATAAGTGCCAAAAGGGCGGCTGCGGTTGCGGATGCCATTAATTAAATAGCTAGCGCTTCCAGGCGGTCGGTCGCTTATGTGTAGGCGTTCGCCGTCTGGTCTAGATGTGGCTTAATTAAAGAAAACCGTTTTTGTCGGTTTAGTACCGACAGAGGCGGTTTTTTTATCTGCTGGAAAAATACTTGTCGAAAGGGGCTGGCCCTCCAGAGGACTGTTTTTTACTATTGGCGCTTTTGTTCGGCTGAGCGTATATGAAATTTTGTCTATATACATAAATAATGAGGTTATTTATGGAGATTGGCAAAAATTTGTCTTAAAATTGCAGTTGGCCGAGGGGGAAAATAGTACTGTTGACAAAAAACTTCCTTTCGTGATTTTTGTAAAGTAAATTTTTATCATATACAAATTAATAGAGGAGGGGGCTTTTATGCCCAAACTTTCTAATCTTGTAGCTGGGCGCCGCCCTTCAGCTATTCGCAATGCTAGCTCAAAATTTGCAGAGCGAACGGACGGTTGCGAGGCCGTAAATGTCGCTATTGGCAACGTTTCCTTGCCCATGCATCCGGCTATGATTGAACGCCTGAATAATTTAGATCGCCCTGATAGCCCTTTTTGTGACGGTATAGTTTGTTATGCGCCGACTGTCGGTATGCCCGAAACTTGCCAAGCTTTCGCCAATGTGTTGGAATGTAGCGGATTTAATGTAGAAAAATTGCATATACAAATAGTCGACGGCGGCAGCCAAGGCATGGAACTAATTATAGCCGGTTGCTGCGGAGATGTCGGTCAAGAGGATCGTCCAGTTTTATTGGTAGACGCTGCCTATACCAATTATCGCTCTTTTGCGCAGCGTCTAAACCGTCGTGTAGTTTCTATGGCTCGTCGTTTGGATAGTAGTGGCCACTTTAATTTGCCTTCTCTGCATGAAATTGAAAAGATTATCGTCAGAGAACATCCCGGCGCTTTGGTTATTATTCCTTACGATAATCCTACAGGTCAGTTGTATACTCATCAAATGATCGTCGATTTCGCCAAGCTTTGCGTTAAGTATGATTTGTGGTTTGTTTCCGACGAGGCTTATCGCGAATTACATTATGTTAATGGAGTAACTGCTCCGATTAGTCTGTGGGGCGTTACCGAAGATGAAGTGCCCGGAATTATTGGTCACAGAGTTAGTATTGAGACTACTTCCAAAGCTTGGAACGGTTGTGGTCTGCGCGTGGGTGCTTTAGTTACCGACAGTGAAGAATTACACAAACGTTTGGTGGCGGAAAATACGGTAAATCTTTGTACTAATACTATCGGCCAGTGGATTTTCGGAGCTGTAGCCCATTTAAATAGCGAAGAAATTCATGCTTGGTTTAATAAACAGCGTCGCTATTATAAGCCTTTAATGCAAAACTTTAATCGCGATATGCGCCAAGCTTTACCTGGAGTAATCGTTAGCCGTGCCGACGCTTCTTTATACGAAGTGGTCGATTTCCGCGAAATTGTCAACGAAAAATTTAATACGGACGATTTTGTAGTGTGGTGCGCTTCCGAAGGTTATGTAGAGCGCGAAGGCAAAAAAGTTACCTTGCTGACCGCTCCTATGGCTGAATTTTACAACGTGCCAAAGTTGGAAGATAATCTGGGACGCACCCAATTGCGCGTGGCTTTTGTAGAAACGCCGGCCAATTTGGCGCGAGTGCCTGATTTACTTAGCAGCTTGTTCCGCGAATATATGCGCTTGCACCCTGAATTGAAGAAAAAGAAAAATTATTAAAACTAACATATACGTTTTGTTGGCATTGATTCATCACCGATAGAGCACGAACAGCCCATCTCGCCCAAAAGCATAGATGGGCTGCTTTGCTTTTGTTATGAGAGGAACAGCAATTGGTAAAGACAGTTGACGTACGTAAAAAAGTACGTTATTGTTTTGCTGAGGTGATGAGTCATGCTAAATACGAATGCCACAGCTTTTAGAAAAGATATTTATAATATTCTTGCGCAGACCATTAAATATAATGAGCCGGTGTCTATATCAACTAAAGATGGTGAAGCCGTTCTTTTGAGCCGCTCGGACTATGATAATCTAATGGAAACACTTTATTTAGTATCCATACCTGGGATGAGAGAAAAATTAATAGATGGAATGAATACTCCGCTTGAAGATTGTGTTGACGAAAATTTAGTTGATTGGTGATGTTTAGAGTAATTTTTACTAAGACCGCTCTCAAAGATGTTGCGAATTTAAAAGCGGCGCGTTTAGATAAGAATGCTAAAGCTTTAATAGAAGTAATAAAAAATAATCCATATCAAATACCACCACCATACGAAAAGTTACTTGGTAGTTTATCTGGACTGTATTCTCGGAGGATAAATATTAAACATAGGTTAGTGTATGAAGTATACGAACCGGAAGGGGTTATAAAAATTCTTTCCTTGTGGTCGCATTACGAACGATAATATATAAAACAGCCTATCTCGCTAAAAAAGCGCCGATGGGCTGTTTTTATGTTAGGCTCTAGCTTTATAACCTAAATTTTTGCTTTTAACATTGCCAATGTTATAGGTAATTTTTTATGTTATAATTAGCACGCTATGGATTGTATTACGCGTTTGCTGGGAACTAAAGTAAAATGTGAGCTCTGGTCGCATGAAAAAGAGCTGCCTTATTTTATGTTGGACTTTTATAGTTGCCAATTGGCCTCAATTGAAGGAGCAAAAGCTATATTTTTATATCCGAATTCAGCAGAAAATCTGGAGAGGCCAAATTCTATAAAGAAAAGGATAGCCAAAATTCAATCACTTGAGCCTTTGCCTGTCGTAATAGTCAGTAAAATGCTTACTAGATGGCATGTGCAAAGTTTTTTAAAAGACAGAATACCTTTTGTCATCCCTGAAAAGCAGATCTATTTGCCTTTTATTGGTGTAGCTTTGCAAAATAAATTTGCTGCAGAAAATAAAATAGTTGAAAGATTTCAACCAGCTGCACAAATGCTTTTTCTTAGTTACATGTATGGTACTTCGCAAGAATTACTTTTGAGTGCAGTTGCTAAACAAATTGGCTTTTCTGCTATGACTGCCAGTCGTGCTGCTAAACAATTGGAACAAACTGGCCTTTTTTATAGTTATAAATGTGGTGTTAATAAGCTAATAGGCAGCAAACTTAGTAGCGAAAAGTTAAAATTATTTATAAAAATAAAGCCATTTTTAATTTCTCCAGTGAGAAAAAAAATTTATGTATGGAATAAAACTGAGTTGAGTTATTGGCCAATATCGAGCATATCTGCTTTAGCTGAACATACTATGATTAATAGCTCGGAGACAAAATGCTATGCTGCTAGTTCTAGTTCAGCTTTTAAGAATGAACATTTTACAGAACAATTAGTTGATGATAGCCAACAAAGTGAAGTTGAGATATGGAAGTACGACCCGCAGATTTTTGCTAGGAATGGTATTGTTGATGCTATCTCTTTAGCTATGTCTTTAAAAAATGAACAGGATGAGCGCATACAAAATGCTGTGGAAGAGCTGCTGTATAGAACTTTGAGGTGAAAAAATGGTGCCAGGTTTAGTAAGTTTTCAAGAATGGTTCTTAGATTTTGAAGAGCAGTATGTGATAATCGGCGGTACTGCATGTGAATTATTGATGAATGATGTTGGGTTAGAATTTAGAGCCACTAAAGATATAGATTTGGTTCTAATAGTGGAGGCTATAACTAAACAATTTGGTGAACGTCTGTGGGAATATGTTAAACAAGCTGGGTATGAACATATAAATAAAAGCACCAATCAGCCTCAGTTTTATCGCTTTTCAAAGCCCAAAAGCAACGCCTATCCCTATATGATTGAGTTATTCGCTAAAAACACGAATGTCGTATCTATAGCAAACGATGCTGTGTTAGCTCCAATTCATTTTGATGATTCGTTATCTAGTTTATCGGCAATTTTGCTTAATGAAGAGTATTACGAACTTCTGCACAGAGGAAAAGTTTTAATTAATGGCCTTTCTGTTCTAGATGTTGGCTCCTTAATAATTTTTAAAGCAAAGGCTTGGTTAGACTTATCTAATAGGAAAGCCAAAGGGGAAAATATTGACAGCAAAGATATTCGCAAACACAGAAATGATATATTTAAACTTTCTAATTTGCTGACACCAAGCACCAGAGTAGTTGTATCTAGTCAGATAAAAAAAGAGTTTGAGTGCTTTCTTGAGTCAATGCAAACTGAAGATGTACAACTTAAACAACTGGGAATAAAGAGAGACAAAAGCACAGTTTTAAAAACTTTGAGCGATTTATGCTGCATTTACTAATAAGCATAAAGCACCCGACAGCTGTTTTTTTATGTTAGGCTCTAGCTTTATAACCTAAATTTTTGCTTTTAACATTGATAATGTTATAAGCAATTTTTTATGCTATAACCCATATTTAAGAGCGCTGTGTAAAAAATCTGTGCATTTTTAGCTCGTATCATATTGACAGTCGAGCTTACTTTGTGTAATATACTCCACGTTACGGGTACGTGGCAGAGTGGACAATTGCATCAGACTGTAAATCTGACGCGCGACGCGCTACAGAGGTTCGAATCCTTTCGTGCCCACCATATAAGAAAAGAAAGTCCGAGTCGGCAAGAGCTGACCCGGATTTTTTTTGTTTATGGCGTATTTGAACTTAAAGCAATTTCTCTCACCAGTGGTGAGAGAATTAGATCCAGTTTTGGTGAGAGAAATTTCCTAAAGCTAGGGGAGCGCGAGCATGGATAAAGATTTAGTTGTATCAGGGCAAAATTTCGACGATATTTTAGCTATTGTTAGCAACGCACGCTTGCGAGCTGCCCAAGCTGTCAATGCCGAACTAATCAATATGTATTGGGAAATAGGTTCCTATATCAGCCAACGAGTCAAAAATATGGGCTGGGGGACGCAGTGTAGTAGCCGATTTTTCCGCTTTTTTGCAAAGGCAAGAGTCCTCTTGCAAAGGCTTTTCCGCGCAAAACATTTGGCGAATGAAGCAATTTTACGAAACATACTGCCAAAATGAAAAACTCTCGCTATTGGTGAGAGAAATTTCTTGGAGCAACAATTTGCTGATTATGGTTGGTTGCAAAAACGACCAAGCGCGTGAGTTCTACATTAGGTTATGCATTAAATATCACTACACAAAAAGAGAACTTGAGCGCCAAATAAATAGCATGTTATATGAGCGCTCTATGCTTTCTCAAGAAAAATATAAGGCAGTTTTGGCTAAAAATGAGGGCTTAACCGCTTTGCGTGACGCTTATGTTTTTGAATTTTTAGATTTGCCAGAATCTTATAAAGAAAAAGATTTGCGCCGTCAAATAGTCTCTAATTTAAAAGATTTCATTCTCGAATTTGGCAAAGACTTTGCTTTTGTGGGAGAAGAATATCGCTTGCAGGTTGGCAATACCGATTTCTTCATCGATTTGTTGTTCTACAATCGTGTACTCTCTTGCTTGGTGGCTATTGAATTGAAGATTGGAATTTTTAAGCCCGAGCATTTAGGTCAGCTCAATTTCTATTTAGAAGCTTTAGATCGTGATGTAAAGTTGCCCAACGAAAATCCCAGCGTAGGCCTAATTCTTTGTACTAGCAAAGATGATGCCGTCGTTGAGTATGCCTTAAGTAGAAGTTTGTCTCCAGCTATGGTCGCTGATTATACTTTGCATTTGCCTAAAAAAGAAATATTGGCCAACAAATTGCGCGAATTAGCCGATTTAGCAGACGAAGGCAAATAACCAAGTTATTAACTTTTAGCTACTATTTTAGGTTATAATAAAAATGATAATAAATAAGGCTTGGTAAAAATTATGCTGCTTAAAGAATTACAAGAAAAATTGGCCGATAAGTTTTGGCCTATAATCGGTTTTTTGTCTTTTTGTGCAGTTGTGGCTTTCACTGTTTATTGTTGTAAAGAGCAAAGCAATCAAGAAGAATTTGTGGCTAAGCTGCCGCAAATTAATAGTCGAGCTGAACTAGACAAAGCTTTGCAAGAGCAGCCTGCACTTTATGTCGTAATGAAAGCGCCTATTAGCGGTCAGGCGGCCAACGATCCTTTTCATATTTTGGCCAATCCTCAAGTGGCCGTTTACTATCGTCATGAAGCATACCAAGAACACGAAGAATACGATTCCGACGATAACGATTATGGGACAACTAGCTACAGTTGGGTTAAAGTACGCGGAAGCTTGTTGCATAAATCTAAGCAAACTTATATTTATGACAATGTGCCCTTAGATATTGTTCCCTGTCAAATTAGTAATTGGGAAGCTGTTCGAGATTTGAAAGAGTTGAGCGCCGATTTCCAGGAGGCGGACAGAAAGATCAACTTTGCTTCTGGCAACTTCTTTTATCCGCAAGGGCGTGGCAACTATGAGGATAATGAACGCTATGGTATCTATGTGGTCAAGCAAAAGGCGCCTGTCAGTTTTTTTGCCCAAATTGGTCAGGGGCAAGTTAAGGTTTGTGCTGTAGGGAAAGACAGACAGCTTTTATTTACAGCTGAAGATAAGCCTGCTGTCATTGTTAATGGTGAAAAGAAAGATTTGGCTTACGGACTTTATGAAAGCTGTATTGGCTGGCTAATTGGCGTTTGGGCAGCTTTTATTTCTGCTGTAGCTATGTATAAAATTTTGAAATGATGGGGGCTTTAAATTTTTTTACTTTTCCATAACCTTCACTGTTAGTCAGGTTATGATGAGGATCCAACCAAACGATATAAAAAATATTTCCGTCTAATACTCCGATTACGCGACCTTTGCTTTTATTGATGCGAAATTGATAAAATTCGCATTGCTCAAGCTCTTTTGGTGGCTTGGTGTTGGCACTTTTCCAATTGACTGGGTGTAGGTCGAAATTGCTGCTTTTAAGCTCTTGAAAAGTGCGTTTACTAAACTCTTTTAAGCGATCTAATAAGGTAATAAACCACTCTGATTCAACAGGGCCTTTATTTGAACCCAAATTAAAAAGTTCATGTTCTCTGTCAAAATAGGAAAAAGAAATAGTAAAAGCTCCACTCTTTAGCTCTTCAGAATAACGAGATTTTACGTCACCAAACGTTTTTTCTGTTTTTTGAGGTTTGGTAACTTTAAACTTTTTACTCACCCTGATCCTCTTTGAAAAGCTCTTTATAAAATTCTTTCATGCTTTTTAAAGTGATCTCACCTGTGCAAGTAGCCAGAGGTGGCAGGTCTTTCCTGACTTCCTGCCAAGGACGCTCGGCATGAGTGATTCTTTCTAATTGATCGCCGTCAAATTCTAAGTATGTGTTGGCTACAGTTTGCAGCACGTCTAAAGTTTTGGCACTAAATTCTTGGAGCTCGCCTTTATACCGAGGAATATCCTGCCAGCCGTAGTCTGAATATTTTTTATATAACGTAGGAACAACCGGCCCATGCACCCAGGCTTCAATGCGATCCTTAAATAAAGGCTCGTCTAAAAGTGTATAATGCCAAGCTTGAGCGTAGTAACAAAGTTTTTGCAGCTTTTTGTGGGTCATGCTTTCTTTGCTAAGAAACCAGTTAGCTATATCAAAAACTGAATACATACTGCACTCCTTTATGATTCTTTCTACATGTATATTGTAGCATAGTTCAGCTAACCTAGCCTAGGGAAAAAGTGTTCGCTAGTTGAATGCTGAAAGCCAATTGCGAGTAGAAATTAAAAGGAACAAAAACATTATGGCCAAGGCGAAAAAAGAGAAAAAACAGGCGGAGCAAAGCTTTGAAGCTAAACTTTGGGAGGCTGCCAACAAGCTGCGCGACACTTTGGATGCCTCCGAATATAAAACGGTCATTTTGGGCCTAATTTTCTTAAAGTATATTTCCGACCGCTGTGAAGCCAGACAAGCTGAAATAGAAGCTGAAGGCGGTGATATTAGTGAGCCAGATGAATACTTGGCGGAAAATGTTTGTATCGTTCCCGAAAAAGCTCGCTGGCCGTATGTCGCTTCTTATGCAAATAAAGAAGAAATAGGCCAAGTTATTGATGAGGCTATGCTGGCTATCGAAAATGCCAATGATAAATTCCGGGGCAAAAATATTCTGCCTAAAAATTTTGCTCGCCACGAATTAGATAAGGTTCGCTTAGGCGAGGTAGTAAGAATTTTTGACAATCTTCCTTTGCACGATCCTAAGCAAGAACGCGACATTTTAGGCAGAGCTTATGAATACTGCTTGGCTAAATTTGCCGAGGGAGAAGCTCAAAAAGCCGGCCAATTTTACACTCCCGCTTGTATTGTGCGTACTATTGTAGAAATTTTGCAACCTTACAGCGGCCGTGTTTATGATCCTTGCTGCGGCTCCGGCGGTATGTTTGTCCAATCGGCTAAGTTTATTGAGAAGCACGGCGGCCAGAGCGATGATATTTCTATTTATGGCCAAGAGAGTAATCTTAATACCTACAAAATGGCCCACATGAATTTAGCTATTCGCGGTTTAGAGGCTAACATTCAATGTGGCAATACTTTTACTGATGATAAGCACGCTGCGCGAGAAGCTAAAGATGGCCAAAATGGCAAGGAAGCCTTAAAATTCGATTTTATTATGGCTAATCCGCCTTTTAATATGGATGATTGGCACGCGGACAAATTAAAAGATGATGTTCGTTTTAAAACCTACGGTACGCCACCTGAAGGTAATGCCAACTTTGCTTGGTTTGAGCATATGATTTATCACTTGAGCGACAAGGGGCGCTTAGGTTGCGTTATGGCCAATGGCTCTCTTTCTTCTCAAGAGAGTGGAGAAGGGGAGATCCGCCGCAACATAATTAAAGCTGATTTAGTGGAAGCTATTATCGCTTTGCCAGCTAAGCTTTTTTACACTACCCAAATTCCCGCTTGTTTGTGGTTTTTAGCTAAAGATAAGAAGCAAAAAGGCAAGACGCTCTTTATCGACGCTCGCCAATTAGGCCGAGTTGTTACGCGCAAATTATCCGAGCTTACTGAAGCTGATATTGAAAAAATGGCTGCTACTTACAATGCTTTTGCCGAAGGTAAGTTAGAAAACGAGGCCGGCTTCTGCGCTGTAGTTTCTACTGAGGATATTGCTAAGCAAGATTATATTCTTACGCCCGGTCGCTATGTAGGTATAGCCGAACAAGAAGACGACGGCGAACCCTTTGCCGAGAAGATGGCCCGTTTAACTAAAGAGCTGAGTTCGCTTTTTGCTCAGTCGCACCAATTGGAAGCAGAAATAAAAGAAAAACTGGGGGCTATCGGTTATGAAATCTAGTTGGAAAAGTGCAAAACTTGGTGAATTTATTGAAATATTGCCTGGGTTCGCTTTTAAGAGTAAAGATTTTTTGCTAAATGGTGTTCCTGTTGTTAAGATCTCAAATGTTACTCCGCCGTGCGTTTCTTTGGAAAAAGCGACATATGTTTCAGAAGAAATTGCAGATCAGCATAGCGATTATATTCTGCGTTATGGGGACGTTTTAATTGCTATGACAGGTTCGCATGTAGAACAGTGGAGCTCTGCTGTTGGACGTGTCGCTAGGGTGAGGTATAACGCCAGTTCACTTTTAAATCAACGCGTCGGTAAAGTTGTTATAAGGGATACATCAAAAGCAGATCTAGACTTTATATATTATTTTCTTATACAAGACATTGTGAGAAAAGAGTTAGCAACTGGTGCAACAGGTAGTGCCAGCCAAGCTAATATAAGCCCTGATCAAATTAAAAATTTAGAGATACCTCGTTTGGAGTTAAATACACAAAAGCAAATATCAAGTATACTTTCGGCTTTAGATAAAAAAATTGCTATCAATAAAGCGATAAATAAAAATTTACCGGTCTGCGCTTAAAGGCAGCCGCCGCAGCAGCTGCCACTAGTAACAGCTATATTTTTACCTGCGAAACATCAATCTCCCCAGACATTAACTTAGGCAGCAAAGCATCACGAATTTCAGCTAAACGCTGATTTTGTGATAGGTTTTGTCTAATTTTTTCAAATAATGGCGTTATAAGCTCAGTGTACTCTTGTTTTTCTTTATAATCTAGTAATATAACTGGTAGAGTTTTTATCGTTGTCAAACTCAGATTAGCTTGGACGGCCTGCTGAATCCTACTTGTATAATAGATACTATGCCAGTTCCCTACAAAAAAACTATACAAGTATTCTGATGAAATAAGACTCGTATCTGGACGGATAATTGCCACAGCTTGATTTGTATTTGCTGGTAAAATAGAGGCATCAACAAGTGAAAATCTACCTAACGTCCCAGCAATAGTGAATAATATATCTCCAACATTTAATATGGAACGTCTCAATATTTCATTAGTTTCGTTATCGATATATGAAAATTTCTGAACATCAAATGAATGGTTTTGCAAAATTGACTCAGCTTTTATAAAATTTACACCATAGTCTCTAAAAGACATACCAAGAGTAGTAGGGGTTGTGCCTTTTGTTACAACAGAACACAGTTCTTTTAATTCTGTTATTTGAGCATTTGCTGGCATGACACCGCCAAAGGGTTCGAAATCTACGAACCACGACTTAAATATCGCTTGGGCGGTTGCTTCTAAATTTTTATTTATCGCACAATTAACTTCGATCTTATTATCAAGCGCAGACAGAACTGCTGCGATAGCCTTTTGTTTTTCTAGTGAAAGTGAAGGTATCTCAAAATCCTTTATTATTTGTGTGTTTAAATTTTGTTGTGCTGCGCCGTTTGTAAGACTTAACAGTTCGTTATATTTATAGCATATGTAATAATAAATGAAATTATAATCGCCTTTAGTTTCATCAATAATTAAATTACAGCAAGCCTGGTTAGTTGTTAGTGGAATTTTATTTATGCAGCATTTCGCAGCGGTTGCTCCGTACATGGCAACAATTACGGAATTGCTAGGTATTAACTTGGCAGCGGACGATTCATAGCCAAGTTGAGTTATCTTTTTCTCTGTGTTGTAAACTCTGTTAAAGCATACTTCTTTGGTATTGAGCCAAGGGATATTTCCGTTATAATACTCTTTGATACTGCTGGCCGGAGTTCCGCCACTACATATTTTTGTACACATGTCACCAATTTTCATTATCTTCTCTCCCTTAAAAAAAACTTACCCAATATATTTCCTATGCGCTGTTTTTACATTTTGTTGCTTTACCATGGCATAATGCATAGTGGTGTCTATGCGCTCATGGCCCAGCAACTTTTGCAATTGCTCTACAGGCATACCTTTATCTATAGCCGCTGTAGCCATAGTGCGCCTAAATTTGTGGGGATAAACCTTTGGCAAATTTAAACGTTTGCCCAGCTGGCGCAATCTTATTTCTAAGCCGCCAATTTGCAACCTGCGGTAGGGGGCTCGCAAAGAAACAAAAAGGGCCGGGTTGTCGTCTTGGCGGGCGGCCAAGTAATTTTGTAAGTGAATCTTGGCGCGAGCGTCAAAGTAAACGTAGCGTTCTTTGCTGCCTTTGCCTAAAACAATGCACTCGCGCTCTTCAAAATCGATGTCTGCGCGGTTTAGTTTTACTAATTCGCCAGCTCGCATACCTGAAGAAGCCAATAAATCGATTAAAGCCAAGTCGCGCTCGTTGGTGCACCTATCGCGCATAACTTCCAAATTTTCATCGCTGTAAGTCTCTTTTATTACCTTAGCCGTTTTTATACGCCTAATGCGACGCACCGGACTTTTAATTATAAAGTCCTCATCTTCCAGCCAAGCGAAAAAACTAGAAAGGTTGCGCCGCACATTATCTATAGTTACTTTACTAACTCCATTAGTTGCCTGGTAGCTAGTTAAATAAGCTCGCAAATCGTCGGTAGTAATTTGGCGCACCTCTTTGCCAATAGCTTGTAAGACTGCCTCTATGCTCTTTTGATAATAAGCTAAAGTCTTTTCTGAGCAGCCTTCTAACTTCTTAGCCGTAATAAAAGCTGCCAACAAACTGTCGCTGTCTAATTTGGCTTCCGCTTCCAAAGTATCTGTATCCAAACCTTGCAAAATAGTTTCCAAAACTTTGCTTAATTTTATCATTTGCATCGAGTTTAAATAGGGTAGCATTCTCATTTTGACTTCTTCTATCAGCTCTTTTCTCATAGGTGGCGCTCTTCTCTTGCTTAAAATTAAAAATATTCTCTCCAAAAATGGTACAAGCAGCCAAAATCGCTTAAAAGTTGGCAGGCAAACTTATAAGCTTGGCTAAACTACTTTAACTATTTGCCAATAGCTGCTTGCTTAAAAGGGAAGTATGGCAAAATTGGGCTGTTTAGGCAATGTGATAGCGCCAAGAAGTTAAGGTTGAGTTATGGTTAATAAGTTTAAATTTACAGAAGCCGATTATGAACAAACTATTATTGATCTATTTACTAATGAGCTTGGCTACGAATACACTGTTGGCAGCAATTGGCAACAACAATGCCAAAAGAACAATTCCCGCGAGGTTATTTGTGAAGAAAAACTTATAAAAGCTCTCCGACGTTTAAACCCCGAAGTGTCTGATAATATACTCAATAAAACTGTACGCGAGCTAAAAAACATCGACGGTGTAGAGCTTATCGAAAGAAATCGCCAATTTACCGAAGCTTTACAAAATGGCTTATCAGTTCCTTATAAAGACGAAGCACTTGGCGAGATGTCGGCCAAATTGGTGCATCTTATCGACTATAAGCATCCGGAAAACAACGATTTTAGAATTGTCAATCAAATTACCATTGTTGATAAGGAAAAGAAGCGGCCCGATCTACTTATTTATATTAACGGTTTGCCTTTAGTTATTATGGAACTAAAGTCGCCTACTGACGAAAATGCAACCCCTACTAATGCTTATAACCAAATAAAAAATTACCAAGACGCCATTGCTTCACTGTTTGTCTATAACCAAATATGTGTTCTCAGTAATCTGTATTTTTCTAAAGCTGGCACTATTACTTCTAATGAAGAGCGCTATATGGCTTGGAAAAGTATAGACGGCAGCTACGAAAATACCCAAGATGCCAGTTATGAAGTCTTTTTTAAAGGTATTTTTGCTAAAGAGCGCTTGCTAGATATTTTGCAAAATTTTATTTGTTTTGATGACCGAGGCGAGGGAGATAGTAGCACTGGTGGCCTTACAAAAATTTTAGCTGCCTATCATCAATATTTTGCCGTTAAGAAGGCTGTAAGTAGTACCTTGCAAGCTAAAAAGCGCCAAGACGGTAAAGGCGGCGTGGTCTGGCATACTCAAGGCAGCGGCAAATCGCTAACTATGGTTTTTTACACTCACTACATCACTAAAGTAATGGCTGGCGCTACAGTTGTTGTAGTAACCGACCGCAAAGATCTAGATGAGCAACTTTACAATCAGTTTTCACACTGCAGAAAATTCTTGCGTCAAACTCCCAAGCAAGCTGAGAGTCGTGAGCATTTGCAACAACTTTTGGAAGGTAATCGCAAGTCTGGCGGCATTATTTTTACCAATTTGCAAAAAGTAACTGAGCGAGAAGAAGCGCTTACCTTGCGTAGCGATATTATCGTTATGGCCGACGAAGCTCACCGCAGCCAATATGGTTTAGCAAAGAAAATTACTTCTCGCCGCAATAAGCAAGGCCAAGAGGAAGCTGCCGTTACTGTTGGTATGGCTGGCAAATTGCGGGCTACTTTACCTAAAGCTACTTATATTGGCTTTACCGGTACGCCAGTAGCTAAAAAAGATCATGATACTCGGGCTGTTTTTGGTGAAAATATCGATTGCTACGATATGACCCAAGCTGTAGAAGATGGAGCTACCAAACCTATCTTTTATGAAAGTCGCGTAGTTAAACTTAAACTTGACGAACCTACTTTAGATGAACTTAACAAAAAATATGGGGAGCTGGCTGAGAAGGCCGATTCTGAAGTAATTGAGCGCAGTAAGCGAGAGATGGGCAAGCTCGATTCTATTTTAGGCGCTCCTCAAACTATTGAAGAGCTAACTAAAGATATTCTCGAGCATTATGAGCAGAATCGAGCTTCCGTAGTAACTGGTAAAGCTATGATCGTGGTCTATTCTCGAGAAATTGCTTTGAAAATTTATAAACGCTTATTGGAATTGCGTCCCCAATGGAAAGAAGAAGGCAAAATTGCTGTAGTAATGACTGGCAGCAATAAAGATCCTGAATCTTGGCGAGAAATAATTGGCGATAAGAGCTACAAAGAAGAGTTAGCTCGCCAATTCAAAGATTCTGATTCCCCTTTAAAAATAGTTGTCGTAGTAGATATGTGGCTCACTGGTTTTGATGTGCCTTCCTTAACTACTATGTATATTTATAAACCTTTAGTTGAGCATAATCTTATGCAAGCTATAGCTAGAGTTAATCGTGTTTACAAAGACAAAGAAGGCGGCTTAATCGTCGATTATATCGGTTTAGCTGGCGCTCTTAAGCAAGCTATGCAAGAATATACAGCTCGCGATCAAAAAAATTATGCTAATCAAGATATTAGATCTGCCGTTTATCCAAAATTTCAAGAACTGTTAGAAGAATGCCGCCATATTTTGGCTGGCTTTGAGTATATGTCTTTTTATGCTCAAGAAGACGGAGCTAAGCGAGCCAAAATTATCAGCCAAGGTGTCGATTATATTTTGTATAAAATTTTGCAAGAGAAAGATTTAAGCCCAAAAGAGCGCAGCGACTACTTGTTTTTGAAAGAAGCTCAGCTTTTAAAGCAAGCCTATTCCTTATGCAGCAGTATTGCCACCGAAAATGAAAGTTTGGAAGCAGCTTATTTTGACGCTGTGCGTCATGGTATCAAAATTTTGCAAAAAGAAGGCCATGGCCAAAAGTTCAGCTTAAAAGAAATCAATGAACAAATAGATAGTTTGCTTAAAACTTGTGTTGAAAGCAGTGGAGTAGCGACTATTTTCAGCGATGCTAATAGTAATATCTCCCTTTTTGATACTAATATTTTGCAAAAACTGGCTGCAATGGAAGAAAAAAATGTAGCTCTTCGCGTTGTAAACAACATTTTAGACGAAAAAGTTAGAGTGCTCAGTTGCAAAAATGGAGTTAAAGCTAAGCAATTTTCGGAAATTTTGCAAGACTCTATGCAACGCTATTTAAGCGGTGTTTTATCTAATGCTATGGCTATTGACGAAATGCTCAAAGTGGCGCAAGAGCTTGACGAAACTACCAATGGCGATCATAAGCTGGGGCTTAGTTCTGAAGAGGAAGCTTTTTATGATATTTTACACCAAAATGGCGGAGCTGTAGCTCAAGAAGAACTAATAGCTACTGTTCGCGATTTGGCTACCGAGTTGCCTAATGTGTGTACTGTAGATTGGTACAGTAAAACTAATTGCCAAGCTAGAGTGCGCAAAACAATAAAAACTGTTTTGAAACAGCACAACTATCCAGCCGAACAAATTGCTAGTGTGGCTGACCAAATTATGGAACAGTGTCGCGGCTACTGGAATGGATAAAAAATACCCGCCAGCCTAAAAATGGCTGGCGGGTGCTTGGGCTAAGCAAAGCGTTTTTCTTAGTATCCGTATTTGGGCCGATTAACTTTTAAAAATATTAAAGTTGTAATTAAAGCGCCGATTTCGGCAACAATTACGGAAGCCCAGATCCACTCGACGCCAAAAAGCAAAGGCAACACCATAACGCTAACTGATTGGAAAATTAAAGTGCGCATAAAAGCTATAATGGCAGAAACTAAGCCGTCATTTAAAGCTGTAAAGAAAGACGAGCTAAAAATTTCGAAGCCGAAGAAAGCGAAGCCTATTGAATAAATGCGCAAACCGTGTTTGGTAATAGCCATTAATTCCTGATCGTAACCTACGAAAAGGCGCACGATAGGATCGGCAAAAACTGTACTTATTAAAGCCATCAAAATACCTACACTTACTGTAAAAACGGTGCTCTTTTTTAGCATATTTTTAACTTCAGCTGGATTTTTAGCTCCAAAGTGGTAGCTAGTAATAGGAGAAGCGCCGATAGAGTAGCCCACGAAAATAGAGGAGAAGATAAAGCAAAGATAGCCTATTACTCCATAGGCAGCCACGCCGTTTTCGCCGATAAAACGCAAAAGCTGATAATTGTACAAAATTACCAAAATGGAAGACGAGATGCCATTCATAAGCTCGGAAGAACCGTTAGTGCAAGACTTCCACAGTACGTTTCCGTAAAATTGGGTAGTTCCCAAGTGTAGCGGACTGTCATTTTTACGAGCAAAGTAAACTAAAGCCGTTAAGCCGCCCACCACTTGGCTTAAAGCTGTGGCTATAGCGGCACCGGCTAAGCCCCAGTGAAAAACGATAATAAAAAGCGCGTCTAAAACCATATTGGTAAAGCCGGCCAGTAAAGTAACGGCAAAGCCCAATTTCGGACGCTCGGCAGCAATAAAGAAGCTCTGGAAAACGTTTTGCAACATAAAAAAAGGCATGGCCATCATGTTGATACGACCGTAAGTAATGCTGCAAGTTAAGAGATCGCCTTCAGCTCCCAAAGCTCGGGCAATATATGGCACAGCTATATAACCTAGCACAGCGGCCACTGTGCCTAAAATAGCCGTAGCGTAAACAATTAAAGAAAAATAGCGGTTAGCTAACTTGCTGTCGCCTTCGCCCAAAGTTTTAGCTACAATAGCTGTGCCGCCGGTGCCTAACATAAAGCCCAGAGCACCTACAATCATCATAACCGGAAAGATAAAGTTTGTAGCCGCGAAAGCCACTTTGCCTACAAAATTGGAAACAAAGAGTCCATCTATGACGCTGTAAGTGGAAATAAACAACATCATAGCCATAGAAGGCAACACAAAACGCAGCAGCCTGGAATAGGTAAAATGATCTGAAAGTTTAATTTCCATGGTGACACCTAAAATTAACTAAAAAAGTAAAATTAAGCTTTGCCGGATAACAGCAGGAACAGCCATTGTACAATATGTAGGGGCAAAATCAAGTTTTTTACATATATTTCCATTTTTAGTGCGGTGGCGGCAGGTAAAGTCCGGTTGTCTAGAGGAAAGGCGCCTCTTTATTGACGTTGCAGGAGGTGCTGGACATATGGCTATTGTAAAAATTGATCATATAAATGTTGCTTGTGCCGATTTGGAAGAAACTGCCAAATTTTATACTGAGGTATTGGGTTTTAGTCGCGGCCAAATTAAGCAAAGCGGCGCTAAAAAAATGCTTAATTTAACTAAGCAAGATAGCGTAGTAGAACTGGCTCAGCCTACCGACGGAGAAGGGCTTGATGGTGACGCTTACAATCATATAGCTTTTACTTCCGACGATATTCAGGCCGATTTTGAGCATATGAAAGCGCTGGGCTTTACTTTGCTTAACGATTCTGTACAAGAGAGCGCTGGCGCCTTTTACTTTTTTATGGAAGCTCCCGGCGGAGCTTTGGTGGAAATTCTCACTCACAAATAGGGCCGCGTCGCTGGTATTGATCTATTGATGTCTTGATGTTGTTGGACAAATTGGCGAAAAGGTAAAAATCGACATGCATAAGCGTCGTTTAGGGCGTACAGAACTTATGGTTTCCGAAGTTGGTATTGGTGGCTTGGGCATTATTTCTAAGCTTTTGCCTAATCGTCAGGCCGGTATAGATACGGTGCGCCATGCTTTAGACTGTGGTATGAATTATATAGACACGGCTCGAGGCTATTTCGATGCTGAAGAAACTATCGGTCAAGCTATTCAAGGTCGGCGCGATCAGGTTATTTTAGCATCTAAAACTTACTTGCGCTCCGGTTTTTTAGCTTACAAAGATTTAGAGACCAGCTTGGCCACCTTAAATGTGCAGCACCTTGATATGTATCAAGTTCATCATGTGCAATACAAGAGCGAACTTGAGCAAGTGATGGCTCCCAAAGGCGCTTTGGAAGCTTTGGAAAGTGCCAAGCGCGAAGGTTTAATCGATCATATAGGCATTACTTCTCACCATACGCGAGTGCTGGCCCAAGCTTTAGAAACAGGCCGCTTTGATACGGTTATGTTGCCTTTTTCGCCTATCGAACGCGATGGCTTAGCTGAAGTGTATGCGGCAGCGAAACGCTTTGACGTGGGCATTATCGCTATGAAGGTGCTTTCTTCCGGGCGCTTAACCTCAGTAGAAGAAGCTATTCAATTTGTGCTGGCTCACGATATTTCTATGTGCGTTTTGGGTTGCACAACCAAAGAACATGTCGATCGCGATATTGCCGCTGCCGAAGCTTTCCATCAGCTAAGCGAGGCTCAGCGCCAAGGTTTACTCTCTGGTAGCGCCGACTTAAAAGACGGTTTTTGCCGCCGCTGTCGTATTTGTGAAGGGCTTTGCCCTATGAAAATTCCTATAGCTGACGTTTTCCGCTGCGAAGACTATTTGATTTTGAACGCCACTTACGCTCGCAACGAATATAGGGCGCTATCTCGCCATGTGCCTAATTGTATAAAATGTGGTCAGTGTGATTTAGTTTGCCCTTTCCACCTTAAAGTAATGGAGTCTCTGGAAAGGGCTCATCGTCGTTTAAGCCGTGGCAAATTGGAAGACTGCGCCGTCAATATTTTGCACAAAATCAAATTATACGATTTAGCCCGCAAAGCCTATTTCTCATTAGGCGGCGGCTTGCCAGAACGCTAAAAGTCGGCGCAACTGCCTGGGTGCAATTGAGACACAAATATATGTTGCATATTTGAAAGCGAGAGCGAAAAAGGCCCGAAAAAAGGGAAAAAGCGGCATTACATTAAACAAAGGGGCCCGCGGAGGTTGGCAAGGTGGAAAATACGGATAGTGTGTGTCCTTGGTTAGGTGAGGGCCAAAGTAAGAGAGCGATCAGTAAACCGCAGCAGCGTTGGAAAATTGGTTTTATTTCCCTTTACGATATTGAAAACAACGCAGCCCGCCTTTTGGGAGCTTGTGCCCGCCAAGCTGGTTACCAATTTACAGAAATTTACTTTAAAGATTGGATCAACAATAAATTCGATCCGCCCAAAGATTATGAAATTGAGCGCTTGTTGGAATTGATTGCTGCCAAGCAATGCAATATTGTCGGTCTGTCGGTACGCGCTTCAGCTTATCATAAAGTGGCTGCTCAACTTACTGCCGCTATTAGGCAGCGCTTTCCCCAAATAGTTATTTTATGGGGCGGAACCCATACAGTATTAGCTCCGGAAAAATGTATTCTTGAAGCTGATATTGTTTGTCGCGGTGAAGCGGAAATAACTTTGGTGGAATTGCTAGATCGCCTTTCCGCTGGGTTAGATATAACAGCGCTGCCTAATATATGGGTAAGAAGACGGCCCGAATACAAATCTATGCAAGGGCCAAGCTCGGAAAGTTACGCTTCTACTTTACATATTTTTCGCAATGAAGTCGGCCCCAATGTACAAAATTTAGATTTATTGCCTTTCCGCGATTTTTATTCGGCCGACAAATATTTCATTATGGGACGCAGCCTCGAGCAAGGCGATCCCATGGTTGGCGACTCTTGCTTCCAAATGATGAATTCGCGTGGCTGCGTCTTTCATTGTGCTTATTGCTATAATTCAGAACTTTCCGAGCTTTACAAAGCGCAGGGCCGTTATTATCGCACTCGCAGCGTAAGCTCAGTATTGGCTGAGATAAAAAAGGCGCGTACCGTCTTTAAAAATATGAAGCGCATTCGTTTTGATGACGAAGTTTTTCTCTTTTCCGAAGCTTGGTATGATGAATTTGCGGCTCGTTATCCGGTGGAAGTAGGGCTGCCTTTTGAAGTATTTACCGAGCCGAAATTGGTCAAAAGGGCGCTTTTTGAATTGTTGCGTCGCGCCGGCTTAGATGTAGTTTATATGGGTATCCAGAGCAGTTGCCGCGTTAATAGCGAATTATACGATCGTAGCGGCAATGACGAGCAGTTGCGGGCTTGTGCCCATATTTTTGCTGATTTGGGCTTAGACGCCCGCTATCATGTAATGATGGACGACAAAGAATCGACTTGGGAAGACAAGCGCCATTTATTTGATTTGCTTATGAGCTTTCCACGCGGTAGCTATCAGCTGTATTTATTTAGTGTAGTCATTTTCCCCAACACCATGTTGGCCAGAAAGTTGCTTTCGGAGGGAAAAATTACTGAAGACGACTTAGAAGGTGAGCGCAATAAAACTTTCCAGCAAATTAGAGTAAGCTTAAATTATCCGCGTCCGCCAGAAGAGCTTTTCTGGGCTTCTATGTTTGTGTTGGTCAGCAAAAGTTTTCTGAGCGATAAATTTTTGTATTTTCTGGCCGATAATAAATTTTTACGTCGCCATCCCAAAATTTTGGCTTATTTTGCTCAATTATGTAATTTAATTAAAATGGCTGGCGTGGCTTTGCACATGACTTTCAAGGGGGAAATGACTCGGACGCTTATGCACCGCTGGCTTAATTGGAATTCGCTCATAAGTCAATAAAGCATCGCGTTTCAATATAATTATGTTTAATCGCTTTCCTAAATTGCAAAAATGGCTCTCCCAAGTCGGTGAGGCAGTTGCGGTCGTCGGCCTGTATATTTTGTTGGCTCTGATCTTCACTTATCCGCTAATCTTGAATTACAGCGACTATATTGTTGGCCATATGGAAAGCGACGTTTGGAAGCATTTATGGGGGTTGTGGTGGATACGCCGTCGCTTAATTCAAGATTGTGTCTTACCGCTGCACACTTTTTTGCTCAACTATCCTTACGGCGGTGCCCTTTATTTTATCGATTCGCTTAACGGTGTGCTCTCGGTGCCCTTGCAAAGCTGCCTTTCCATAGTGCAAACCTTTAACACTATGGTTATTTTCAATCTTGTGTTGGCCGCTTCCGGTACTTATGTTTTGGCAAAAGGTTTAACCGGTAACAAAGCTGCTTCCTTTGTGGCCGGAGCCATCTATGCTTTTTCTGCTTATATGGGCTCAAGTATAGCTTCAGGCATTACTGAATCTATCAATATCGGTTATTTGCCTTTTTTCTGCCATTATTTGATGCGCCAATTTAAGACGCGCAGTTACAAAGATGCTCTTTTGGCAGCTTTGTTTTTCTCATTAAATACGTTGGGCAGCTGGTATTTTGGCACTTTCGCTGTACTTTTCGCTGTATTTTATTATATTTGGTTACTTTACAAACATTTGGCTGGAAGCGGCTGTGGCTCGATTTTTACTCTATTAAAGACCTTTTGCCTTTATAATGGCTTTAATGTTCTCTACAGCGGTTTTATTCTGTCTGTTTTAGCAGTTTTTGTGTCTGGCTTGTTGTCAACAATCGAGCACCTCAACGTTGGTTTTATCCTTTTTGCCGATTTTAAGGGCGCCGTATTTTGGCCCCTAATAATGGTCGCCGCTTTATATGCTTGGGGGAAAAACGAGCGTTCTTGGCTGCAGCGCCATTTAATGTTGTTACTTTTACTCGGTCAAATGTTACTTAGTTCGACGCTAGGGGAGCAGCTTTGGTCTCTTGTTGGCTGGGGCTGGCGCTGCAGTTTTTGGGGCTTTGCAGCAGTCGTGAGTGTCGGTTGGCTTTGTAGTGGGCTGTCAGCTTGGGCTGTGGTTGCTTACTGCAATTGTTGCACTCAGGCTGCCGCATTTGACTCTGTACTTAAAAGGGGCAGTTTGCGCTGGGACAGCGTTTTTGTTGGTGTCTTTGCTCCGCCGCAGCTTAAGCTTTGGCTCTTGCAAGTTATCTATGTGGTTATTTTTAGTGTGGCCGGTTTGGCTTTAAGTTACGGATCAGTTTTAGGCCAAGGAATAAGCGGACGTTGGCTTGTAGGTTGTTTATGGTTGAGCCTCAGTCTGATTGTATATCGCCGCCAACTTAGTAAAATGTTAGGCTGGGCTGAAAACAACTCGCCGCTTGAATGTTTGAATCGTCGCCGCTTATCTGCATTTAATATAATTGTCGGCAGCCACATTGCATTGCTGTTCGGTTTGTGTTGTAGCTTGGCGCAAACTTATTCTTGTTGGCAAATAATGCTTTTCTGGCTGCTTGGTGCTGCTATTATTGAAAGTTTGCCTTTAGTAAGCCAAAAGTGGAGCCAGGCTCTGGAAGCCTATTTGCAAAGCATTTGGCATATATCTTTTAATGAGGCGGTCACTCTCTATTGGAACAACTTTTTTAAAGTGCCCTTTTTTATGGTCTGCGTTTGCTTGGTCTGTATTATCGGCCCTATGCTGGCCTTTCAAAGCACTATCAACGCCGGTGACTCTATCGTTTTTCGTGGCCGTAGCGAAATGAATGTTGATTTGCATTTGTCTCGCCAGTTTTATAACGTAATGACTGTCAAAGACTTTTTAGTCGGCGGCAAAGAACGCGCTGTCGAAAGTTATACCGTAGATAGGCTTATCCGTGCTTGTTATATCGGTTGGGCCGCTCTGTTGCTGGCTTTAAGCGGTATGTTTTGGGGAGTGAAGCGTTATGATCGCTCTTTTTGGATATTTATTGGCCTCATTTTTATGATCTTTGCCACCGGCCCCTTTATGTATATTAGCGACGAAATTTATTCCACCGTCAAGTCGCCGCTTTATATGCTCTTTTTCCGTTATTTCCCAACTTTTGCCGCTGTTAGCATACCTTTTCGTTTCAGTATTTTGGTTATGCTCAGCGTCTCGGTTTTAAGTGCCTACACTTTGGCCGACTTGGCTCATTGGCTCAGCGAAAAAGAACATATTCTTTTATGTGTGTCCTTTTGTCTGGTTATACTCTTTGAAGTGGCCGCTTTTTCGCCTTCACCTTTTCCTTTGCCTCTGTCGGAGGCTCATATGCCTCAGTACTGCCGCGACATTGCTAAAGAGGGTGGTGATTATGGTTTAATAGATTTTCCCATTCAACGCACTCGTGGTGAACTTTTGCCCGGCGAATATTTCTTTTACCAAATCGGCCACTTGCAAGCTATTCCCAACCGCGTGGAAGGTACGATTCCTCTTTTTGTTTACCAAAATGCTTTAACCAGCTATTTATTTATTCTAGAACATTCTAAAGGCGATATACCTTATCGCGATAAAGAAGAGCTGGACTTGGGATTCTCCGATTTGCAACATTTTCGTTTTCGCTATTTGGTTGTGCACAATAATTATTTGCGCCGCCACGTTAAAGAAAGGTTGCATAATATGTTGAGTTTTTATTGCGGCGCCCCCAAACGCTATCCCAGGGGAATATATGTATATACTATTCCCAAACCGTCGGAAAAAGTTGCGCCATGAGGTATTGCAAGTTGAATCTAAAAAAAATGCCCCTAATAAACAGAAGAACAACTCGGCTTAGCGACAATTGGGAGATCCTTTGGGTAGCCTTGCTCTCTCTGGTCGTTTTGCAGCTGTTTTTCGGTTTTTCGCTCTCTTCCTCAAATTCTTTGGGTACCACGGAACACGTCTCTTCTTGGGCTGATGATTCTTTCAGCGATAGCAATACAGAAGTGCCAGTAGGGCCGGAAACTCGCCAATTTACCCAAGAAAGGGCTGAGGAATAAAAAGTTTTGACTCTAAAAAAAATGCCACCAGAAGAGTCGCCAGCTGTCACACAGCCGCATTTTGCTTGGTCTAAGTTCGGTTGGGGTAAAATTTTGACCGGTTTGGGCCTTTGCTGTTGCTTAATACCTTTTTTTAACGCCTCCCAAATGTTGGCCGACTTAAAGCGGTTGAGCTGGGATTGTTTTTTGCTTTCTTTAACTTTTTTTGTTTTGGCTTCGGCTCCGACAGCTTTGATTTGGTACGGTGTGACGCGTCGTATGGGAGCTGGTTTAAGCTTTTGGCAAGCTTGGCGTCTCTCTTTAATTGGTTTTTTCTGGAATAATTTAATTCCTGGCGGGGTAGCTGGCGACGCAGTGCGTGTTTGGGAAGTACACTCGTATAATTTAACTTATGCCAAAGGAGCGGCTTCTGTTTTTATTGAGCGCTGGAGCGCTTTGGCGGCGTTGATCGTTACTTCTTTGCTGGCATGGTTTATGGCCGATCCTGTTTTTGCTTTAATTGAGCAACATGAGAAAATGTCTCTTGGGCCACACATACCGACAAATTTTAGCGTCAAATGGAGTATGCTAGCCGTTATAATTCTTATGTTGGCTGCTTTTTTACTAGGCAGCGTCGTGCTTTTTTCTCAGCATCTCTGGCAAAACTTGCGCTTGCGTTTACTCAGCCGCTTCAGCTTAGGCTCTTCTTTGGAAGAATTTACGCAAGCTTGTGCCCTCATTAAAAATAATTTGGGTATCTTTGCTATAGCTGTATTTATAAATTTACTGGCCCCTCTTTTGGAGGCTACGGCCATATATATTATCTTTTATAAAATTTGCCCACAAAATTTGCCCTTTATTTATTTTCTAATCTTTATTCCCATCTTTAGAGTTATGCTCCATTTGCCCGTGTCCGCTAATGGTATAGGTACTCAAGAAGCGGCTTTTGCCTTATATTGGGGCAGCGTAGGCATGGCTTTAGAACCTGTCCTGGCTTCGTCTTTGCTAATTCATGCCGTAAAATTGATTATATGTATTTTGGGAGCTTTGCTATATTATCAAAAGCCGCAAAAATAAATTTTTTCTTAATAAATTGGTAAATAAATAAAAAAGGCTTAAAATTTTTCCTGTGGAAAGGGGCGCCACGATCGCTGTAAGGGCGGTGTTTGCGCTTTCGCATCAAGTTTCATATTTCTTAGCATATTAACGAGAACTATAGACAATTTTCTCACGGAGAGAAAGGTAGGATTTACTTTATGAAACTATGTAATATCTTTAATTTTGCCGTTATGGTAGCTACATTGAGTGTAGGTTTTATGCTTGGTGGTTGCGGTGATAGCGGCTCTACTACTCCTAATCCTTTAAATGGCACGGCTACTCCCATTCCTCCTACCCCTCCAGCTCCCAGTCCGCCTCCGATTCAAGCGACCAATCAGGTAATTTTTGATTACTCTGTTTTGGCTTCCGACGTAATGGGCAAGACTGATATTTCTGCTCCTATTGCCAAAGTAAGATATGCTTTTAAAGTCTCCGATGAGCAAAAAGGCGATTTTATTGATATAAAAGAGACGTATGTCGGTACTTTTGAGTATAAAAATCAAACTCACGATCAACAAGTTATTGTCAAAGAGGTCAATACCGAAGCTGTTAAAGTAACGGCGGCTTATTACGATATAAATGACGAATTGGTAGCTTTGGGTATTAATGATCTTGAATGGGATAAAAATACTAAAAATGCCCACGTGCAAGACCCTCAAGTTTTGTTTCTAGGTTCTGATCCTACTATCGGTTTAAATGTCAGCTCTTATTTGGTGCCTAAAAATGGGCAGACCCGTTTAACGTTTACTGTTACTCCCGAGGGTAAAGAAGCTGCCGATATGACCGCTTTTACTTCTTTTAGCGACATGGACGAAAACATATTGGCTTCCGTAATCGGTCAGCCCGGACTTTTTACCGGTATTAATTACAGCGGCGATGACGGTATTTTGCCCACTGCGGCTATTGGCAAAAAATTGAAAATTACTGCCGAACAGCCTATTTATGTTACCGACCAGGAAATAGCCTCTATTAAAATACGTCCCGCCGATATAGAAGGTAAGCAAATTACCGTAGAGGATAAAAACGGGAAATATGTAGCTGCCGAGGGCAGTCAATATTTTCGCATGTATTATATCGACGATAAAACTGATTATGCAAATCAAAATGTTCTCCATATGACAAATACTAAAGGGGAAGGGGAGTATACTGCCGCCGTTAACGATCAGCCTATGCAGGTTTGGGCCGCTTACGGCACGGTGCCGGAAAAAGGCCCCACTCCTCCCGATGTTGATATTACTGACAATGACGGAGTAAGTATAGAACATAAATATGAGGCTAGCGCTACCGATTATATGAGCGTTGAGGGCAAAGTAATCCGTCTTAAGAGTATCAATGATCCTAAAGCCAATTTGTATTCTGTTTCCGCTAAATGGAAAGAGTTTACCAGCGAAGCTCTTACTGTAACTGTGGTTGACGACGCTTTCAATGATGCTTATTTATATTTTGTCAATAAAGATACCGGGGCTCTCATTATTGATGAAATAAAATACAGCGGAACGGGTGAAGACAGTTACAATATGTATTTGGCCGCTGGAATTATGAGTTTCTATCCTTCTACTAATGAATTTTATAGAAGTGATATGGTAGATATTCCCACTGCTTGGATTCGCTTAGATCAATATCCTGATGTAAAAGCTGTAACTCTCAGTCCTACTGCAATTTCGGAATATAAACAGGAGAGTTTGGGGAGCAATAGTTACATTCTGAAAATTGCCGGAGCTCCGGCTGATAAAGTAGACTTGGATATAGATCGTCCTATTATTGGAGCTACTTATCCTGTTTTGCACCGGACAGCTGTTGCACCATAAGCGAATTTCTGTTATAATACGCCTGTATTAAAGAATTAGACCACCCAAGGGGCAGCTTGTACCACAGCGAGCTGCCTTTTTTTTATGTCTTGGCATTTTGAGTGATTCTACAGCAGCTAAGTCATACAATAAGGTTGGAATAGACAGAAAATAATTAAATAGGCAACTTGCGGTAAGATAATTGGCTAAATTTTTTTGGTTATATTTAAAAATTGAAAGAGGTTTAAGCACCGTTTTCGAAAAAAAAACGCCGAAAAGACGGCGTTATACGGAATGTGCATCGCATCTCTCGTGGCTTTCGATTCTTTGGCGCCGTCCTTTACCCTAATTAGCGAAGGACTTGTTTTTTGCAAATAATGAATAAGAATATTTTCGGTTTTGCTTTGGCTACCGCAGTTGCGTTAGGCTTAGGCTTTATGGCTTACGGCTGTGGTGACAGCGGCTCTACGATTCCCAATCCTTTGGATGGCTCTACGCCCAATCCTCCGATTGTAGAAACCAGTAAAGTTATTTTTGACTACAACGTTTTAAGCAAAAATTCAACCGCCAAGGCTATTCCGGCCAATATCGCCAATGTAAGATATGCTTTCAGCGGTATCAATGATGCTAAAGAAGCTTTTACCGACCTTGATAAAACTTACATTTACGATTTCGAACACAAAGACCAAGATTACAACCAAGAAGTTGTCATTAAAGACGTAGATACCAATTCTACTAAAGTTACTGCCGCTTATTACGATGCAAAAGATCAACTGGTAGCTATCGGAATAAATGATCTTGAGTGGGACAAAACTACTGATATAGCCCGCGTAAAAAATCCCGATGTACAATTATTGGATTCCAATGCAACCGTTTCTTTAAGTGCTGACAGCTACATTATTCCTAAGAACGGCCAAGTTTACTTTACTTTTGAAATTACCCCCACTGAAGGTGCCGAAGTTGTTGATATGACCGATTTGGCCATTTTCAGCGGTTTAGATAAAAAGATCTTTTCTCACCAAGAAAACACAGCCGGCGGAGTTTATACCGGTATCGATTATGGCAAAGCTACCGAAGTTTCTGCCAGTTTGGGCCAATTCAAAGCCGATTTAGGCCAAACTGTTTTAGTTACCGATCAAACTCCAGCCAAGATTGCCCTCGTTCCGCAGCCCATTGATGGTAAAGAAATTATCAACCAAGAGACCCCTGACGGGCGTCGTATGAATATGCTTTTTGCCGATGACGGCGTGAAATATAACACTTTCGGCCAAAAGGTCGTTTCTTATAAGACAAGCAGCGGTGACGTCGATAATTTCCCTGTCAACGAAGTGCCCTTTAAGGTAGTAATTTACGAATATACTAATATTGAAGGTAAAGGCGAAGCTCCCGAATTGCCTTTAGATATTACCTTTGATGGTAAAACCAGCGTAGAAGCTAATTTAGACATGGAAAATTACGCTTCTCCCTCTGCTTACGACGTTAATAAAATGGCTATTAAAGATCGCTCTAAAATTGTTGTAGAGGAGCTCAACCCCAACTGGAACAATTACAAAGTTGTGGCCAAATACGATGATGGCAGTAAGGACGGTATAACTGAAACTACTAAGATCTATGTTGAAGGCGCTAAAGCTAACCTGGTATTTTGGAATAATAAGACCAACCAAAAGCTTGAAAAAATCTTTAAGACTGGTGGTTCTGTTCAGACTTATGACGAATTGCGTTTAGTTGGTCAAATTGAAGTTTTTGGTAACTGCGTCTATACAGATATTCCCGAAGATATGATTCCTGTCGGCCAATATCCAGATGTCGTTACTCCGCCTCATTTTATTAATACTGGCGAAGTTGCTGACAGTAATTATGTCGCTCAATGGAGACAAGTTCCAAAACATTCCGGTACCAATGCATACGCTATTACTATACAGTATCAACCAGAACATCCGTGGCCTGACAATGTAAAGCTTGATTTGCAACGCCCCGAAGGCACTACCTATCCTTACTTTGGTGGCGTTTACGTCTATAACTACTAAAAACTAACTGCTAATTAAATCGCGACTATTTAAGACTCCTCGATACCAAATTGAATAAAATTAGGCTAGAGGAGTCTTTTTATAATACAAAATTTATAAAGGATTGTTTTCTACATTTATGATTAAAAACGCGTTTTGCTTTGCTACTTTAGTAGCTACTGCTAGCTTAGGTTTAGGCTTAATGGTTTGTGGCTGCGGCGATGGTGGATCCACTACGCCCAATCCTTTGGAAGGCGATACTTCTTCAAAAGTAGTCTTCAATTACAGCGTTTTGGCTCAAAAGCTGAGCGCCAAAACAGAGATTTCCGCCAATATCGCCAGCGTTAAATATAGCTTTAAAGGTGTTGACGAAAATCAAAAAGCTTTTACCGATAGTAGCGACAAATATGTTTATAAATTTACCCACAAAAATCAAGCTTACGATCAGAAAGTAATTATCAAAGACGTAAGCATGTACACTACCGAAGTTACCGCCGCTTACTATAATGAAAATAACGAACTGGTCGCTATTGGCGTCGACCAATTAGACTGGGATAAAACTACCAAAGTAGCCAAGGTAGAGACGCCGAAGGTACAATTGCTTGACCAAGACGCTACCGCTTCTTTAAGTGTCGACAACTACGTTATCCCTAAGAGCGGTCAAGTTAAACTCACTTTTGAAATTACTCCTACTGAAGGAGCCAAAGCTGTCGATATGACCGATTTGGCTACCTTTAGCGGCCTGGACGAAAAAGTTTTCGCTCACTCCGAAGACGAGCCCGTCGGCTTCTATACTGGCATTAGTTATGGTAAATCGGATACAGTTTCTGCTTCTATCGGTGCCCAAAAGGCCGAACTTGACAAAGTTATTTATGTAACTGACCAAACTCCCTCTAAAATTGAAATATCTTTCTTACCTATTGATGGTAAAGAAGTATCGGTGTTCAAGGATAATGAGGGTATTAAGGGAGTTTTTATATTCTATGCCGCCGACCCAGAGCAAGTCTTTGGTTTAAAAATAGCCAGTAACGACGTGGCTTACATAAAAGAGCAAAAATATAATTATGCTATCAACGAGTTGCCTTTAGCTATTCTGGCTACCGAATTTACAAATGCAGACGACAAAGGCCCTCAGCCGGATTATGCTGTAGATATTACCGATAGTGATAAGTTGTCCGTAACTACCGAAAATACCTCAGGCGAAGAAAATTATTTGGCCGTTAAAGATCATTTTACTCTTCAGGCTACTGGGGTTAATTACGATAATGAGAGGAGGCTTTACAAAGTAACAGTCAAGTACGATGACGCTACTTCCGAAGGT
This sequence comes from uncultured bacterium, assembly GCA_934621605.1. GTDB lineage: Bacteria > Vulcanimicrobiota > Xenobia > Xenobiales > Xenobiaceae > Bruticola. The sequence continues at coordinate 86,091 of CAKTUZ010000008.1, forward strand.
TTAACCAATCAGATATTTGTAAGATTGGAAGACACTCACGGTAGATTGGTCTTTGTGGAAAAAGAGGCTTGGGGCCGTGAATTAACTACCGACGATATTTATGCCGGCAATATTTGGGTAAAAGCAGGCCAAACATTTGAGCATTCTTTGGTACTTAAAGGAGTAGTCTTCCTTTATAACGGCTACACCGTATTAGATATTCCTGAAAGTATGATTCCTGCCGATCAGTATCCCAATTTGAAAGAGCCTAGATATTCATTCCCTGAACAAGCTACTAAGTCTGTTTATGAAGTTGTTACCACTTACGAACACATTGGCTCTGGCAACGACTACAAAATAACTACTACAGGTTTGCCTGAAGTACAACTGATAATGGATATTGATCGCCCCGAAGATGCCTCTTATCCTGAGCTCTGGACTCCTATTGTACAGCACTTTGAATGGGATAGTTAAACTATTTGCAAAAGTGTTTGCACAAACGAACATAGTGTAGTCCTTAGCTCTGGCCAATGGCCGGTATGGCTGCGAGCTATAAGCTCGCAGACGCCGGCCATTAGTGCCGAGAGCTTTGGACGAACCTACAAACACTAAAAAGTCTCCGTTGCGGCAAATTTAAAGCGGAGTTTAGCCTATAGCAAAGCGAAAGGCTTTTCTACGCCTGGAGCTTGCTATAGGCGTAAACGCAGCCAACAGACGTAAGAAACGGAGACTTTGATATCTGTGCCTTGGTATCGCTTTCAGCTACGAAATGTCAGCTTGTGATGAAATGGACGCGCTAAAAGCCAAAATTTGGCGCATAAATTAAAGCTAGTATAATGGTTAATGTTTAGGAAAGGTTTTTTAGATAAAAATAATGCGTAAAAATGCTTTTGGCTTTGCTATTGGTACTGCAGTAGTTGGCTTAAGCTTGGGTTTAGCCATATATGGCTGCGGCGACAGCGGATCTACTACGCCTAATCCTTTGGATGGCTCTACGCCCAATCCTCCGATTGTAGAAACCAGTAAAGTTATTTTTGACTATAACGTTTTGAGTAAAAGTTTGGCTAAAACTGATGTTGATGCCAAGATAGCTACTGTAAAGTATGCTTTTAGCGGCACCAATGCAGAAAAAGAAGCGTTTACCGATATAAAAGATGCTTACACTTACACCTTTGAGCACAAGAGCGAAGCTTACGAGCAGCAAGTGACTATCGACGAAGTAAATACTGGTGCCGATAAAGTTACTGCCGCTTATTATGATAGCGACAACAATTTAGTAGCTATTGGTATTAACGATCTGGAATGGAATCAAGATAGCAAAATAGCTCACGTCAGCCAACCGCGCATAGATATTATTGACGAAAATTCCACAGTTATTTTAACTGCCGAGCCTTATGTGGTGACTAAAGGCGAGCAAACCGCTCTTACTTTAATGGTAACTCCCAGCATAGATGGGGCTGACGCTGTCGATATGACCGCTTTTGCTTCCTTTAGTGATATTGACGAAAAAGTGCTGGCCCCTGTAGCTGAACAGCCTGGCCTTTATACCGGTGTAGAATACAGCAGCGAGGCCGGCTTATTGCCTACAGCTACTATTGGCAAAAATATCAAAGCTACTGTCGATCAGCCTATTTATGTTACCGATCAGAAGCTCACTTCTCTGGAAATAATACCCGCTGACATAGATGGCGTCAAAATTACTGTTTTAGATAAACAAGAATTTTATGAGCCCTACGAAGGCGGCCAGTACTTCCATATGCTTTATAGCGACGAAGTATTAAAAGATAATGGCTACATGCTTAGCACTGTAGGTAAAAAAGTTGTAACTTTACATCCTAAAAATGACTATAGCGGCGCTACTCCGGAAGCTCCGGTTATAAATGCATCAGCTAACGATCAGCCTATGCAAGTTATTGCTTCCTATAGCAATATTGAAGGCCAAGGCCCCGTTCCGCCACAAATGGATGTAACCAACGATGAAAATACCACTATTGAGTCTAAGCGCGAAGTTCGCACTTGGGCTACTCCCAGCGCAACTGATGTCGATTATATGACCGTAAATGGCAACGTGCTCCATGTAGACGGCGTCAATACTAGCGACAACTTCTATTCCGTTTCTGCTAAATATAACGATGTAACTAGCAATTCACTTACTGTGGCCGTCAGCAGCGCTTCAGCTTATGTAGCTTTTGTCAATAAAGATACTGGTGAATGGATGCCTAATCAAATTAAGTACGTAAATGGTGGAGTAAATGACTACAATATGTCTTTGGCGGCTATGGTTCGTACTAACAGCATCTGGAAATATGGTGAAAAATGTGACTTATATGTAAGTGACATTATCGACATTCCTACAACTTGGATTGCTGAAGGACAGTATCCTAATGTAAAAGACGTTGATGCTGATTCAAGTAAGATTACCGAATATAAGCAAACTGCTACTGGAGCTAATAGTTACAGTTTGAAGTTAGGCGGATGGCCTTCAGCTGAAACCTATTTAAAAATAGATCGCCCTACCGAAGCTACCTATCCTGTGTTGTACAGCACTCGCGTAGTTAGATGGTAATTAGCCAACACTAGTGCAAAAAAGGCAGCCCACCAATGGTGAGCTGCCTTTTTTAGCTATAAATTACAGCCAGCTGGGTTTAGCCATATCTTCAGACATTACACCATCAGTCATAGTGAAGTGCTCTAAGCTATTGGCTTTAGTCTGAATGCAAAGGTATTGCAAAGCAGAATCGGCAGCAGCCTTTAAGCAACGCTGACCTTTAGGATCGATGCGGAAGCAATCGCCTTTTTTAATTTCGGTTTCAACTCCGTCCACAAAGAGGAGGCCCTTACCATCCAAAACGATATAAATTTCCTCGTTCTCTTTGTGAGAGTGAACAAAAGGCACACCAGCTCCGGCAGGCAGAGAATTGTAAGAAATTTCCGCTCCGGTTAAGCTGAGCATATCGTGTAATTCAACGCGATTTTCCTCAAAATTGATATGTCCCAATTTATAATTAGCCATGATTTGTTACTCCTTAGTTTATAGCTTTAATTCGATATCGAACTAAAACCAGATAAAAAATTGCCAAATTGGCAAATAAAGCAAATTTTTACTCAATACATTTACCTAAAAGTTTTTCCAAAGTTTCGGCTTCAGCATTGGTGAGTTTCTCGGCAACTAAATTAGTCAGACCTTGAGAAATCTTTTCAAAGATTGGTTGTAAAGCCAAACCTTTTCCAGTTAAGCCCACCAAAGTACTGCGCGAATCTTCAGGATTGGGCCAACGCTTAATATACCCGCTCTTTTCTAACTTGTCGGCCAAAACCGTCAAAGTAGATTTGCTGCGCCGTACAAACTTAGCCAAATCGCTCATAGTGCACATTTTGTGCATGAATAAATAGGCTAGCATATCTCCGTGGCTAGGCGACAAACTTTGCAAACCCGCTTTTTTAAGCTCGGCTAGCAAGTAAGCATTGCCCTTTTCTCTTAGACGAGAAGCATAACGGAAAATGTACTGATATTTCATGGCTGCAATATAGTTCGATATCGAACCATTGTCAAGAGGGGTAAACATTTTTTTGCGAGTTTAGGCAGCGGACTCATGTTCACGTTGGCTAGCTCCAGCATATTGAAGTAAAATTTTGCAATGTAGTAAAGTTACAACTAATATACCAAGCAGAGGAGGCGAATTATGATTCTGTATCACGGCAGTAAAGAAATTACAGAATCACCGGAAATTCGCATTCAAAGATATAATAAAGATTTTTATTTTGGGTTTTATTGCACGCTAATACCGGAACAAGCTATTCGTTGGGCTATCCGTTTTAATGGTGTCGGCTACTTAAATGAATACGAGTATACTCCGAATGATAATTTGAGAATTAAACACTTCGACGAAATGACTGAAGAATGGTTAGATTTTATCGTAGCTTGTCGTCTAGGAAAAGCTCATGACTATGATATTGTAGAAGGGCCTATGGCCAATGATACCATTTTTAATTATGTGCAAAATTTTGCTGACGGAAGAATCAGCCGCGAAGCTTTCTGGGCTTTGGCTAAATTTAATAAGCCCATACATCAAATTAGTTTTCATACAACCAGAGCTTTAACCACCTTATCTTTTGTAGAATGCAGTGAAGTTACTAGTGAAAAACAATAATGACTTATTCTATACTTGCAGTTTGTTAGAATTTATTGGCCGAGAGCGTAAACTTAAACGATCAGAATTAGTCAAATTTTTAGGGGAAAAGACTATAGCTAGAATATACAATTATGCCGACGTTTTCCACTGTGAGCCTATAGCTAAAACGGCTGATGATTTTATAAGATACCCAGCCAGAAAACCCACGGTCTTTAGACCGTGGGATGAATGGCGTCAACTTTGAACGAAATGCAGCCTTGCTGTAATATAATATTCCGGTAACACACATGGTACTATTCTAAATCTATAGAAAGGAGAAAT
>CAKTUZ010000009.1 GCA_934621605.1 uncultured bacterium
AGAGACGGGATTCGAACCCGCGACCTCCGGCGTGACAGGCCAGCGCCCTAAGCCTCTAGGCCACTCCCCCATACCGCATATTCTTCTTTTGCCTAAGTCCCTTACAAATGGTGGGCGGAACAGGACTCGAACCTGTGACCCCCTGCATGTGACGCAGGTGCTCTGGCCAACTGAGCTATTCGCCCTCGGGACAAAGGTATTTTAGCGATCAGAACTGTTTCTGTCAATAGCCGACCGAGCTTTTTTCGAAAAAACTCAAAAAACAAAATGCGCAGCGGCCGCCAGAGCCGCTGTCTCCACGCGCAGAATACGTTTACCCAAACTATAAAAGCGACATCCGCAAGCGGCAGCACTTTGCAACTCAGCAGGAGAGAAACCGCCTTCAGGGCCGACAAAGATTGTACAAGCCGAGAGAGCTTCACTTTCAAGCTTAAAAGGTTCAGCTCCGCAATTAAACAGAATGCACCTCTCCAGAGAAGCATACCTCTTCAGAGCTTCGGCAAAATTCAACGGAGCGGTAATCTTAGGCACTATTACACGGCCGCTTTGGCCAGCAGCACCGGCAGCCAGACGCTGCCAGCGCTCACGTTTGGCTTCAGCCGGAGCCACCACTTGGGTAAATTCTGTTTGTATAGGTACAATCTCGGCCACTCCCAGCTCAGTAAGTTTTTCTACCGCCCAGTCAAAACGTTCGCCCTTCACTATAGAAAGACAAATGCGCAAATGACAAGACAATTCCACATCTGGATAAGAAGCAGTCAAAACTTCCCCTTGTACGGAGCCGTTGCGAGCAATGACAGTAAGCCGACAGCCGAACTCGGCTCCAGAGTTGTCAAAAGCCACAAATTCCTGACCCAAACGCAAGCGCATAACCTTAGTCAGGTGTCTGCCCGCATCACTATCCAGAGCGAAAGGTGAACCTAAACTCAATTTTTGCGGAGAAAAAACTCTGGTGAGGCGCACGTTATCTACTCTGCTTTGTTTGAACTAACAGGCAAACCCAATCGTCCTTATCGATACGACCGACAACTTCGGCACCTTCCTCAGCAAATGCTTCAATAACTTCGTCAGCGCGTTCTTGAACGATACCGCTTAAAACCAATCGACCACTGGGCAAAGTGGCCTTAACTAAATCGGCAGCCAAACGACAAAGCAAAGAAGCCACCAAATTAGCGCATACCAAAGGGAAACACCCCTTTTCTAAGGGTACACCGACATATTCAAAGAGATCGCAATTTTCAGTTAAATGGTTAGCAACAAAGTTTTCGCGAGCAGCTTTCACAGCTACAGGATCACTATCAGAAGCAACTATAATGCGACTACCTAAAAGTCGAGCGGCTATTGCCAAGATACCAGATCCGGTACCAACATCGAGAATACGCTCGGGTACATTTTGGGAGTAAACGCGTTCTAACATTTCTAAACACATAGCCGTGCTGGCGTGAGCTCCAGTACCAAAGGCCATACCCGGATCCAAAGTAATTACTTTGTCGCCAACTTCAGGTTTAAACTCTTCCCAAGAAGGACAGACGACAATATGACGCCCGAAACGCATAGGATGATAGAATTGTTTCCAACAATTGGCCCAATCTTCGTCAACAATATTTTTACGGAATTGACAATCGCCGCCCAATTCACGGACACCGTGCAACACTTTACTGAAGCGCTCTTCCCAGGAGCCGGTACAAGGTAAATAAACTACCCAGCAGAGTTGCGGTTCTTCGGCTTCTACCACCCAACCACCCAGCTGACATGAAGTAAGAAAAGCATCCAGTTCGCAAGCAATATCAGAACTGCCGGTAATTTCCAGTTCCTGCCAAGTAAGGCCACGCAGGCTAGCCGAAGATTGCATCATGGATCCTCCTAAAAAATCCTTTACTCGGTTCTTTAGCTTCTTGAGGGCCGGCTTGGGCAAACTCTTGTAGAAGCTTTTTCTGTTTATCATTAAGTTTGGTAGGCACAATTACCTGAATTACTACATGCAAATCGCCAAAGTGACTGCCGCCGAATTCCGGCATGCCGCGACCGCGAATTCTGAAAGTAGAACCGCTCTGTGTACCAGGAGGAATAGGCAATTTTTCTGATTTGCCGACAACTTGTTCAATATCGACATTGTCCCCCAAGGCTGCTTCTGTAAAGGTAATATCCTTTTTGTAAATTAAATCGGCACCCTCACGAATAAAACGAGGATCGTCTTCCACTTCAACCATAACTACAACGCTGCCTCTGGGGCCACCGTTGACTCCCGGTTCACCACGCTCAGGCACACGCAAACCGTTTCCTGTATCTATACCAGCCGGAATATCGATTTCAATATGTTTCTTATTTTCTACCAAACCGGTGCCCTTACACTCCGGACAGGGCTTCTTAACCTTTTTCCCCAAACCGCCACAAGTAGGACATTCTACTACTTGGGCTACTGTGCCAAAACCGATATTTATTTGCTTCTGTACTCGACCGGCTCCATGACAGGTAGGACACTCTTCTATACCGTCAGGCTCGGTAGTAAGTTTACCGCGACAAGTCAAGCAACATTCATGGACCGTAAATTCGATATCACGCTTGCAACCAGTATAAGCTTCCTGCAAACTAATCTTTACGCCTAAACGTATGTCACGTCCTCGCCTGGGCTGGCGATCATTTCGACCTCCGCCCATGTTCATGAAGCTTTCAAAAATATCTCCTAAGCCGCCAAAACCACCGAAACCTCCAAAGCCGCTAAATCCTCCTCCGCCGCTAGCGGAAGTCGCTCCGGGAGCCTCTCCATAATTGTCATAATAAGCGCGTTTATCAGGATCAGATAAAATGCCGTAGGCCTCATTAACCTTGATCATCTCCTCCTGAGCTTTTTCTTTATCTTCAGCTACATCAGGATGATATTTACGCACCAAACGGCGATAGGCTTGTTTTATTTCTTGGTCGGAAGCATTGCGCGAAACGTTCAATACTTCGTAATAGTCAATACTTGTGGCCATAAAATATGGTACTCCTCAAAAAAACGCCGACCCGAAGGGATATATGAGCAAAATTCCCTCGAAGCCGACGTTGTGCACTGCGGCAGCCCGATAAGCTGCCGTTTTTCATTTTACTTAGATCCTTCTTTATCGAACCAACCGAAGAGATCTTCGTCAGCGGGTTCATCATCAACTTCTGCCTGCAGAGCATCTTCAGGTTTCTTAGCCTCGGCTGCTACACGACCGGTTTCCAAAGCATAGTAAGCATCAGTAGATATACTGAAGAGCTGATCGGACAGAGCCTTCGTATCGGCAGAGATCTTAGGCAAGTCGAAGGCTTGCATAGACATACGCAAACGGTCGATAGCATCACGCAAAGCTCTCTGATGCTCAGGGGTAATGCGCTCGCCCAAGTCACGCATGGTATGTTCGGCTGTATCAATTTCGATATTAGCTTTATTGCGAATAGTCGATTCCTCACGGCGGCGACCATCTTCTTCAGCATAAACGGCAGCTTCTTTAACCATGTGGTCAATCTCTTCGCGAGAAAGGTTAGTAGGAGATTGAATAGTAATCTTCTGCTTATTCCCGGTAGCTAGGTCTTTGGCCGAAACGTTTACAATACCGTTGGCATCAAGATCGAAAGTAACTTCAATCTGAGGTACACCACGCGGAGCCGGAGGGATATTGCGCAGCTCGAAGCGTCCCAAAGACTTATTATGGGCAGCCAGTTCGCGCTCACCTTGCAAACAGTGTACTTCTACTACGGTTTGACCATCAGCGGCAGTAGTAAAGATTCTAGTCTTAGAGCAAGGGATGTGCGAGTTGCGTTCAATCAGTTTGGTAAAAACACCGCCTACCGTCTCAATACCCAAAGACAGCGAAGTTACATCCAAAAGAACCATGTCTTTTACTTCACCAGCCAAAACGGCGCCCTGAATGGCGGCTCCCATAGCTACTACCTTGTCGGGGTCGATTTCACGGGAAGGCTCCCTATTAAAGAGTGAACGTACTTTATCCTGTACGGCGGGCATACGGGTAGAACCACCAACCAACAAAACCTTATTGATCTGATGAATACCCAAGCCAGAGTCACTTAAAGCCCGTTTGGCAGGTTCCTCACACCTAGCTACCAAGTCGGCGGTAAGCTCCTGGAATTTTACGCGGGTAAGCTCAACATCGAGGTGTTTGGGGCCGGTAGCGTCAGCAGCAATAAAGGGCAAATTGATGCGAGTGGTAGTATCGGTAGAGAGCTTAATTTTAGCATTCTCGGAAGCTTCTTTTAAGCGTTGCATAGCCAAACGATCGGTGCGCAAGTCGATATTGTGCTGATTCTTAAATTCCTCAGCTAACCAATCCATGACGCGCTGGTCCCAGTCATCGCCGCCTAAACGAGAGTCACCGGCTGTAGCCTTTACTTCTACCAAGCCGCCGCCAATTTCTACAATGGATACATCGAACGTACCACCACCCAAGTCCCATACCAAGACGGTTTCAGTCTTATCAGAAGAATCATCTTCATTTTTGGTCAAACCGTAAGCCATACAGGAGGCTGTAGGTTCGTTAATGATACGCAATACTTCCAAACCGGCAATGGTACCGGCATCTTTAGTAGCCTGACGCTCTGAGTCAGAGAAATAAGCCGGAACAGTAATAACGGCCTGTTCGATAGGGAAGCCCAAATAGGCTTCAGCATCGGACTTGATCTTTTGCAAAATCATAGCCGAAATTTCTTGCGGGCTGTATTGTTTGTCGTCGATTATCGTTTTATGGTCGGTACCCATATAACGCTTAATTGAAATAATCGTGCGATCCGGGTTGGAAACAGCCTGGCGCTTAGCGACCGAACCGACTAAACGCTCGCCAGTCTTGGAGAAGCCAACTACTGATGGAAAAAGATAATCTCCTTCCGCACTGGGGATAACGATGGGTTGACCGCCCTCAACAATAGATACAACTGAGTTGGTTGTACCAAGGTCAATACCGACAATCTTGCCTGCCATATTCTTTCCGGAACCTCCGAACACGAGCGTACACTCACTCCACGCCTAGACGCAGAGTCTTAATTTTTTACGTATTTCTCTGCTATAAAAACAGAGAACTTCGGAACAACGGCCCAATACCAGGCCCAAGACACGAGCCCCCCGTAAAAAATGGGTCCAGTATGCACCTGAAAAACTTCGCTGCCGAAAACCGCAGCCTCATGCCTATTCAAAATAAAACCACGACGCCCACAGCTCCTCTGCCGTTCAACAGAGCCATGTTTTTACCTCTGCCTGACAAAGGGCCGAATAGCCCAAATATCAACCTTTTACCCAAAAATTGACAAATTATTTATATATTCTCGGCAATTCGATTAGCTGAACTGAGTGAAAGCGTAACTTGCAGCATTCATAGACAAAGGAGCGGATATTTCATACAAACCGAAGCTCCTACCCTTACTCTGCTTTGTCAGCTTCGGCAAACTGCGGTTCTTCAGTTTTAGGCAGTTGCGGAGCATCAGGATCCGGACTGGCCAAACGCACCATAGAAGCGCGCAGTAATTTGCCGTCGAGCGTATAACCGCGACGCAATTCGTCATAGATATGATCTTCGGGAACATCGTTAGTTTTTACGTGCCCCATAGCTTCATGGAAATTGGGATCGAAAGGTTGACCGTCAGTTTCCACCGCCTCCAAACCTTCAGCTTGACAACAATCGAGCAACTGACTGTAGATTTGCCTCAAACCAGCCAATAAACTGGAAGCATCTTGCACAGCAGTAGCTGATTTTAAAGCGCTATCAAAACTGTCCATCACCGGCAATAAACGATTGAAAAGCGATTCCTTAGCCTTTTGACTCTTTAGTTTAAGATCTTTTTCCAAACGAGCCTTTATGTTAGTAACATCTTGAGCCATCTTTTCACAGCGTTTTTCGGCCTCTTCAGCTTCCATTCGAGCTTTAAGCAGCAAATTGTCTTTATATTCCATTTGCCGACGCAAAGCGGCCATAGCGTTACCGTCGGAAGAGCTCTCTTCTTGCTTAGCTCCGACAGTTGAAGTCGATTCTTCTGGAACAGTAGTGGGAGCGCTTTGTCCAGTTGCGGCGCTAACACATATTCCGGCAGCCTCGGCAGCAGCAGCCAAGCGCTGGGAAGCGTAAGATTTTTTTGGGGCCACCTTATCTTTAACTAAAGCGCTGGACTGTTCAAAAAGCACTTCTTCCTGCAGCTGCCGCATTTGACGCTCATATTCGGCTTTGTTGCGCTGCATAATTTCAGTCTGGCGCTGCATATTTTCCAACATAACTTGTGAAGTCATGCGGTAAAGCCCCACCAAGTCTCCCACTTCACAACCATTTTTGCGGATGCGATTCAAGCGTGGTTTCAGATAAGACAGAAACTCCAGACTGTCGACAACTTTTTCCAGCTCGGCCATATCTGATTTAATTCTAGCCATTTTGGGATCGTCGACCTTTTCTTCAGTTGTTTGCCCGACAGCTTCTTTCGTCACCTCAGCGGAGGCATCCGTTTTCGAAACATTTTCTACAACAGACGGAGAAGTAACTTTTGCTTCATGGTCGGCAATTGCAGCGAACCCCGGTGGTACTTCAATTTCACCTAAAGCATCCAGAGAAGAGGAAGGTGTGCAAAAATCGTCGGATTCAGCAGCGTAAGAGGCATTGGGAGCTCCTAAAAGCACATCCTCGCTGTCAGCCGAAACGGATACAGAGGGAACGACTTCAGTCGCCTTAGGCGAAAGAACAACTTCCTCTTGTACTTCCGGTTCTTCTTCTATTATCCAAGAAGGCAACTTAGTGCGGGACTTTGATTGTTTATCACCAGCAGAATCCATAATAAAAACCTACCTCCAACTTTTTGCCGACCAATCAGCTTTTGCACAGTTTGACTCCGCACTTAAGTGGACATGCTCTCGCCTACAGAGGCGAGAGCTTCCTGTTGCTGCGAAAGTAACAGCGCAATCTAAGAGAACGACAGAGAGATTCCGACAACTAAGCTAGTTGCCGTACCGTTGATGAAAAGCATTCACACCTTCGGTAAAAGCTTGACGGTTAATCTCCTGCACTTTAGCATTTTTCTTCAAACCATGCTTCAAAGCTTCCAAGAAAGTAGCTTCCGGGAATATTTTGGTAGCAGCACAGAAAGCGCCCAAACAGACCACGTTTTTCAGAATACGCGTTCCTAAATTTTGGGCTATTTCTGCAAAAGGCAAACCGTAGACTTTAACGCCTTCGGGCACTTGCGGAACTTCAAAAATAACAGCACTGTCATAGATAATAATACCGCCAGGCTGCACAGAAGGTGCAAATTTGACCAGACTAGGAGCATTAAAAGCTACCAAAATTTGAGGATTGGGCACTGCGGGAGAAAGAACTTCACCGGCGATGTGCACATCGGCGTAGGAAGTGCCGCCTCTGGATTCGGGGCCATAGCTAGGAATGTGAGTGGCATCGAAACCTTCTTGTAAAGCAGAGCGAGCCAACAGCAGAGCCGCAGTTTGGGCGCCGTCTCCACCTGCTCCGGCAAACTTAATACCAATATCATCCTTACTAATATGAACAGGGAAACCTGAAGCGAATTTAGGTACAGCTTCGTGAACGGCGCCTATTTCTCTAAGTAAGCCTTCCGCTTCATAAACCGGACGATTGATATGGGGACGTTCCCTACCATCTTCAGTAATATCTTTTTTTATGCCCAATGGATAAACAGAGAGCATATTGTCGCGCACCCATTCGCAAGCTTTTACGGGATCCAATTTAAGTTGTACCGGACATTCGGAGACTACCTCAATAAAAGAGAACCCTATTCCCTCAATCTGTATTTGCAGCGCTTTTTTAATAGCTTTCTTGGCCTTGACTCGATTTTTATGATCGAAAAGAGCCACACGCTCCACATAGACAGGGCCGTCTAAGCCGGCAATCATTTCCGCAACTCTCATAGGCAAGCCCATGGATATGGTACGCCCATCGGGGCAAGTGGCCATTTTTTGACCAATAAGTGTAGTAGGCGCCATTTGACCACCAGTCATTCCGTAAGTGCTGTTATTGATAAAAATTACACTTATAGGCAATCCCATCTGAGCGACGGAAATAATTTCGGCCAAACCGATGGAAGCCAAGTCACCGTCTCCTTGGTAAGATATAACTACCGAATCCGGATGAGCGGTTTTTACACCTGCGGCCACTACCGAAGCGCGACCATGAGCAGCTTGCACATTGCCAACATCCATGTAGTAGTACATAAAAACACCGCAGCCAACGGGAGAAATAGCCACAGTACGATCCTGAACACCAAGTTCAGCAATCGATTCGGACAGATATTTATGAATTAAGCCATGACCGCAACCTGGGCAATAGTGAGTAGCGTGAGCCTTTACGCCTTCACCGTGGGCATGACGCTCGAAAGTTTCATAAAAGACATGGTTCATTCCGGCACCTCCATTTTCAGTACAGCCTGAGCTATTTCAGCGCTTTGAGGCAAAATGCCGCCGGAATGCTGCACGTGAGCAATAAGCGGGAGTTTATGTACACCGGCATGGCTTAAGGCTAGGCGCATTTCATCTTCCAACTGACCGTGAGAAGCTTCCACAACTACAATACGGCGGATAGGCTTCTCTTGCAAAAGCTCTGTCAAAGCTTTAATGGGGAACGGCCATAAGCTGATAGGACGGAATAAACCGGCCTTTATTCCTTGGTCACGCAAAGTGCGAATCGCCCCTTTAGTCATACGGGCAGGAGTGTTGGCGGCTACAAAGAGCACTTCGCAATCGTCGGTTTTAAATAAATCGGCTCGCTGCTCATTTTCGGTAATTTCCGCATAAACATCATTAAGATGATAGTTTAATTCCTCTAAATCGGCTTCAGTAAGTCTAATAGAAGTAATTAAATTGGCACGGTGGTCCCGATCTGCGGCAACAGCCCAAGAGGGCATACCCGGCTCAATCATATACTCAGGCAACTTAACCTGACCGGTAACTTGCCCCAAATAACCGTCGCCCAAAATGACTACGGGCTGGCGGTATTTAAAAGCCAAACCAAAAGCTTCCATAGTTAAATCTAGCATTTCTTGCGGATCGGCTGGCGCCAAGGTCAAAGCGTGAGTATTGCCATGACCTAAACCGCGGCATACTAACTTAATGTCAGACTGTTCGGGGCCAATATTACCCAAGCCGGGACCGCCGCGCATAATATTAACAATTACGCCTGGCACTTCAGCGCCAATCATATAGGAAATACCCTCCAACATAAGGCTTAAGCCCGGAGAAGAGGTAAAAGTCATACAAGGACGACCGGCGCCACCGCAACCGTACATATAATTTACTGTAGCAACTTCACTGACAGCTTGAATGAAAACGCCTTGAATATGAGGTAAAATTTTGGCCATCAGCTCAGCCCCTTCAGTTGAGGGCGTTATGGGATAGCCGAAGAAATGGCGACAACCGGCCAAAAGAGCGCCAATAGCCGAAGCGTAAGTTCCCTTAATCATCAGAGGCTCGGTGGCAGGCAAAGGAATACGCTTATCGGCCACAGGTTCTGCGACCGGCAATTTTTCGGGTTTGGCAGCTTCTTGCTCTTGGGCGGGCAGTTCCCAAAAATATTTAATGTTGTCAAGATGGAGTGCGTAAGGTTCCGGGCAAGAGCTGCAGCAAATCCCGCAGCCTACGCACTTGCTGTAGTCGATAGATACCGGCACACAACCGGTTTCCGGATTAACTTCACCGGTAGAAGCGATACATTGCTTAGGACAAGCTGCCACACAGCGGCCGCAGCCTTTGCAATATTGAGGTGTTACGAGCGGCTTGGGACGTACCCGAGCGCTCTCTGCATTTAAAGTCATAAAAGGCCCTCCATCAAAACGAAGGTGTTCACACTATCTGCCATAGATTTCACCAATAGCCACCCCAATATCCTTTTACCTACTTGTCCGTGAAAACGCTTGTTTTACTTCAGGCAACCTGAAAGAGAAGGAAGAAAAGTACATCGGGCAGAACGAGGCGCCCAATTTCATTTATATTGTTCAGAGCCTAAAAAACATGACTTTAGTAGACTTATCTTACCAAAATAATACCGAATTAGAATTAAATCATGCATTTCTTAGGCTTAATCATTACACGCTCTCTGAACAATTCGTCATCAGCTTCGATGAAGCCGTCAAGCGCCTCGACGATGCTCCCCCTTCAGGTTGCTTGTTTGTATACGGCGGCGCTCACCATTTTTGGCAAGCCTGGAGCTTAGAAGAGCTGCGTACTAATCCTCGACAAATGCTATCTCTGTGTGCCAAATTGGAAAAAGATCTGGCTTTACTTTTGCAATTGCCCTGCCCTACTATTGTCAGAATCGATTCACTCTGTCAGGGCTGGGGATTGAGCTTAGCCTTAAGTTGCGACTGGCGCTGGGCTTCTCCTCGGGCTCAATTTGGCAGTGCCGACGCAGCTCAAGGTGTACCTCCAGGCCTCAGCAGTTGGATGCTTCCCAAAATAGTCGGCCAAACTTGGGCCAAACGGCTGATTTTAGGCCAGGAAACTTGGGATGCCGCTCAAGCTTATCAAGTAGGTTTGGTTGATCGTCTGATCGCCCAAGACGATCCCGAAGGCCCGGTTCTTATGAGCAAGTTTGGCTCCATCCCCCGCCAAGCCTATCTAAGTTCGCGCCGCCTTCTCAACGAAAGTGCAACCTCATTGCGTGAAAACCATTTAGGCGCCTACCTGGCCGCGCTTTCACAAGCGATACACACTTAAAGGCAGCTCCTCTATGACGGCCATCATAACACCTTTCCACGTAAATCAAGAGATCATGAGTCACATACGTCCTATGTGCCGCGCCGATGTGGAGCAAGTAGCCGAACAGCATTATTCAGCCATGGGCCACAGTCTTTGGGCCCAATTGGGCAAGCCATTTTTGCAAGCTCTTTATGCAGGCCTATTGCAAGATCCGCTCTTTGTGGCTTATGTTTATGTCACTGAGGAAACGGTGCGAGGCTTTGTGGCCGGGAGTTTGGACGTACAGCATACCTTTAACAGACTGTGGCAAAAGCATTGGCAGCAACTTTTCCTACCCGCCCTGAGCGGCCTGATTCGCTGTCCCTACTTAATAAGTTCACTTATAAGCACACCTTTTTACTTTAAACGCAGCGCTTCTTCCCAACGAGTCGAAGCCATCAAAGCTGAGTCACTTTTTTGCTCTTTTCAGCCCGATTTGCGCGGCACCGGAGCGGCAGGTCATATTAACCGAGTGCTCTTTAAGCATTTCCTGACAGCAGGCTGTCGCTACATAAAAATTACTACCGAAACGGATAACGAAGCCAGTTTACGTCAACTCAATCATTGGGGTTTTACTATTGAAGAGCGCTTTAATTTTTACGGCAAAGATATGTATACATTGGTAATGGATTTAAGTACCAATCCGCGTTTGCACGAGGAACCAAGCCCATAGCCACCGAATCGGCAACGCCAGCCAAACAACCAACCACTCACACGATTCGGATACGAATATAGAAAAAACAGAAAAGACAAACTCCACCCATATTTTTTACGATGTTACTTAAGGCTGCTGAAGAGGAGTATGCAACGGACCGCCTATTTGTTTCATAGTCCAGTGCTCACGCTTAATGCCTTTATCTGACTGACAAGCGATGGTGAAAGCCGATTGCATAGGCATACGAAAGACACGAGTTTCTCCCGACAGGAGAACTGTTTTTTCTGAAACGCCTTCCTTAATAGCCGACGACTCAGAGCCTGAAAATACTTTAATTTCAGGCTCGTAATTTTCAACCCAGATCACGCACCGCTCGGCACTTAAATTTACAGCCTTTATATAACAATTTTGAGTAACCACTAATCCACGGTCATCTGTAACCTTGCCTTCCAAACGTTTTTCAATTCTGTCAGGATAGATATAAAGCCACACCGAAGCGGCGTTGTTCTCACGGAAATAAGGTGTACCCGGTGGCAAGACATCACGATCGACGTCATATTTATGACATCCTGATAACAATAAATTGATAACTAAAAGTAAACAGAGAGCCCCAAAACGTTCCATATCGACAGCACCATTCAGTACCAAGCAGACAAATTACCTGCAAAATAGGGCAAAAATAGCGCTTTTTCCGAGTTCTTAAAAGGATAAAAAAAAACAAAGTAACAAATTTTCGCCCAATAGCAGACACGGAGAGCTTGAAAAAAAATGGCTTTTTGGAACAAGATTAACAACTTAAATTGGGGCTGGCTGGCCGATTTACTGATTATCGGCTTTATAAGCGCCGTTGTTATAGAAGCTAATTTAATTTGGCAAATGAACTACGTTTACCCGCCCCATGCCGATTATGCGCACCATTTTTTAGAAGTCTCGGCTATGGAATTGCGCTTGCAAAACTGTGCAAGTTTTACAGAAAAGCTGTTCACTTTTCTTTTTTGGCCGGGTTCTTATCCTCCGGGCATGTATTGGTCGGCTTATTTAAGTTCTTTCTTTATGGGACGCGGCCTTATGTCAGCTATGATGAGCCAAATGGGCTATTTCCCAGTGCTTATAGCTTCACTTTATTATATCATGCGTCCTAGATATGGCTTGACAGCAGCTGCTGCAACAGCGTTAATTTGCGCGTCCACACCTTTTTTGGCCTTAGGATCAACTAATTACGTAGTCGATTATCCTTCCACAGCTTTCACTGCCCTGTGCTTATGTATCTTTTTCAACTCCGATTTAATGCAAAAAACAGGACATGCCGTAACTTTCGGCTTAGCTTTAGGCCTAGGCTGCCTTTGCAAGCCCACAACCATTTTCTTTGCTGCTCCACCTCTGATTTTGCTCTTTATACTCAAATTGCCTGAACTTTGGCCTTACAAGAAAAAAATCTTTATCTCCGTCATTTCGATATGTGCGGCCTCTGCCTTTCCGATTTTAGCGGCTTGGCGCATTCATCTATGGCCACCCTGCACAGCCGATTACAGTAGTTTTTTTCCACTCTATAAAATTATGCTAATCGGCTGCGCCATAGCTTGGGCTGTCGGCTTAACTTTGGAAGCTTATTACCTCTGGATCCCCGAGATACAAAAAGCTACCGCCCAAGGAGCGAGCCGTCTGATGCTCAATCTCAGCCTGGCCTTTGCCGGTTTTTACTTAATCTTCTTCCCTTGGGCTTCTGCCAACGCCGCCACCATGTTTTGGCGCTCTCATCACTTAGGACTGCAAACATTCAATAATTTGTCTACTCTGGGTTTTAATCAATATGTCCACGGTTTAGCCGAAGGTTATGTAGGTTTACCCATAACTCTAGTCACCTTAGCTGGAGCTCTTTATTGTTGGCGTACACAAGGCACTACAGAAGAGCGCCTCACCTTTATTTCCTGTTTGCTGGCCACTCTCGTATCTGTAGTTATGCTCAGTCCAGCAGTGCGCTATATTCTGCCTGCTGTAGCTCTCAGCTGTTGTTTCTACACAGCTTTCTTTCGTCGCATTCCTTATGGCTACACTTTAGCTTTAATGCTGGCTGGCCTTATGTTTTGGTGCAATATCATGGAGTCGGTGCTCCATCCGCAATACAGTGACACAATCCGCCACAACACCCAATGCGGCCCAGTTAATATGTGCACCGGTTTGCCCATGTATCCATCTACAGCCCAACTCCCCTTTGCGGGCGGTTGGCAATTTGGTCATGAACTGTTCCAACAGATCCCCTCTACAGAGCGCACTCCCAAGTTGGCAGCTATTTTTATTCATGAAGCCATCATTAATGGCAATCCGGCCGAATCATTTAAAATTGGCTTACAAACTTGGGCTAATTACCACCACGGAAAAATCGTACCCGTCCTAGTCAGTTATGAAGATTTTCATACCAAAGAAACGGTACGCCTGGAACAATACCGAAACATCCTAAACTTAAAACCTTTTTATCCACAGCAAGCACAAAAATTGATTGCGATAATGGATAATAAGCAAGATCATAATTACGACTATGTAGTTGACGTAGCTCCACACGCTCTTTCAGCAGCCGAGCCAAGTAAAATCAGACGTTTGCTGAATGCTGACAGCCGCAACCCTATCTATTTTTCTATCCCAATCCAAACTCAAGAATATAGAGTTACCCTCTATTTCCTGCGCGAAATTTAAAAGCAGAAACAAAAAAGACCATTCTCGGGATGCACACCACAAAAACAGTCTTGTCTGTACAAAAAAATCGCTATGAATGAATCATTCCATTACTGCGGAATAAAAAGCATTTGCTCAATATTAAAGAAAGTACCTACAGGATCTTCTAAATGAGAAATGCTCGCTGCGCGATATCCGCTGGCTATCGTTAAGTCATTGATGCAACGAGATTCTCCTGGAGCCAAATCGCCCCACAAATAAGGATCGAGAATGCGATTTAGCCCATTATAACTTTCGCCTCGATGCAACTCACCTTCAAAGCGAAAATTTAGCCGTTCGCTACTGTTATTGATAACTGTAACATTAAATCTGGAAGCTAAATAGACGCGAATGAACTCACGCCCCTCATTGTCGCGAATGCGAGCTTTATCAGACATATAATGAGCGGGATCAACTTGCTTTTCGTAAACGGAAATTGTCTGATCAGGCTCGATAACATAAATGAGATCTTTAACAATTACACCGCCCTCGCCGCCTTCACCGCCGTCCCCTCCTTCACCACCTTGGCCGCCGCCATCTTCTCCAAAACCGGAATGCTTGCCAAATTTTGAACCGTCTTTGCCATAACCATGACCGGTAGGATAGCCGGGGCCTCCCAGAGCGGAGACGCCCAATTTAGGCATATCGGGATCGATAGCTGTACGCAATCCCGAACGTCCCGATCCCTTACCCAGTTTTTTAGCAGGATCTCCAGGGGCCCCCGGCTTACCAGGACGACCTATCTTACCCGGAGCCGCCCCGTATCTATCCATACTAGTTTTGGGCACATTTCTGTAAAGTTCCGGATCGTAGGGTTTAATCTTCTTAGGCTTTACCGGAGGAGCTTTCACAGGTTTGCGTACGGTCTCCGGTAATTTAATGGAATCCACCAAAGAAACTTGCGAGACAATACGCAAACTGTCTCCATCATTATCTTTTTTGGGGCCATACCAAGCCAAAGCAGTCAAAGCCATCAAATGGAAGACTATAGCCAAAACTACAGCTAAGTGTATAGGGCGAAGGGAAGAATTTTCGGATCCGTCTTCGTAATTACTCAACTTCTCTCACCAGAGCCAAACTTTACAGAAAAAATCGGGCGGCCCCATCGTTAAGGGCTGCCCTTTTAATAATTAGCAAAAAACAACTAAAATGCACTACATCCGACCAATACGTTTAAGAGCTTCGGCGCCAGCCTGAGCCAAATCGACGTCGGAACTGTCGGCAGCAGCTGTCACTACTGGCAAAGCCGCACTGCCCAACATTTGTACAGCATCAGTTAAAACTTTTATCTTATCTCGACCATGCCCTTCGGCACGTATGAAAGTGACCAAATCGGGAAGTAACTCAGCTCCAAATTTTTGCAATAGCCACAAAGTAACATCGATGGTATGTTCGTCAAAAGTTCCGGAGACAAGTTCTCGTCCTAAAGCCAAAATATACGGACGATAGCGACCAGGATAGCGTCTGAAAACAGCGCGAACTAAAGTAAATTTTACATAAGGGACAGTACATCTGTCGGCAGCTTTAAATATAGCATTGACATAACCAGCCGGATTTTTGTCCATCATCAATTCGGCAACTTTATCAACAACACTGACGCCACCCAACAGCAAATTGCCCAAAAGTTCAAAGGCAATTCCCTCCAAGGACTTAGGATTGGCACTCAATTCTTCGACTACCTTAGCCAATCCGAGTTTTTCACGCTCGGCCCTTTCGGAATCGGTTACCGCTTTCTCCTGAGTCTCAACAGAGGCTAAATCACCGCCCAAGAAGATCTCGAGCAATTCGTCTTTTTTGCATTCGCAGGGATTGTTTTGAAGTTCACTCATGCCCAAACTTTCGCCATATCGGAATTTCAAACCTTTTTTTATTGTCAGTACAACTCGTTTTCAGATATCTGCCTCCCAACATTATCTTGTAAAAAAATACAAAACTGCTGCGGATAATTGGGAAAATTTACGAATATATTTGGCTCCTTGTCAATAACATACTTTGTTTCCACCGAGCTTACTTCGCAAGGCTTTAAGAATTGGGACTAGAATTTAAAAGCAGCATAACGAGCGAGAGTACCATGATGGCGAATTTTTTGGCTAAAATAAAAGACGCATTGCATTCCATACGTGATAAGCAAAAACTAATTTGTTTAAGTATAGGCATTTTCGTGTATATTATTGCCGTAGCAATGCTTGTAGTTACCGATTTACCCAACATCAACAGGGTAAAAGTTGGCAAACCGGCTCCCTGGGACATAAAAGCTTCGCGTTCGGTACAAATTGTAGACGAACAGCGTTGGAATAAAGCCAAAGAACAAGCTGCCGCTCAAGTAGCTTCCATTGAAAATATCAGTCCTCAATCCTTAGAAATAAGCAAAAATAAAATTAGCCAAACTTTCAATATCATTCGCGAAGCCCAGAGAGGACACGCCTCAGGAAAATTTACTCATGAAGAAGTGGCTGATGTATCTTCACAAGTGCCTTTGGATTTAGGCTTGGCCACTGTAAAAACTTTGCTCAGCGCCAGTGTTCCGGCCTTAGAACAGTATTATACCAACAGCGAGCATATTCTCGGTGTGGTTATGCAAACCGGTGTGCGTGAAGATGAAATAGATGCGGCCTATAAACGCATAGAGCAAGAAGCCAGAGCTTTACCCGGCCTCACAGAAGCTAACGCCTTTATAGATGCCGAATTGGCCAGAGCCGCCCTAGTTCCCAATAAGTTTATCGATTACAACGCTACCCAACAGGCAAAAATTCAGGCCCGCGACAGAGTAGAGCCCATTACCAAAACAATTGTTCCCGGCCAAATTGTCATTCGTGAAGGCGATATTGTGGGCGAACACGACGTACCCGTTTTAGAAGCTTTGGGCTTTTACAAGAAAGGTATAAGTTGGAGTGCTGTCTTTATATACTGCACTATGGTACTGGTCATGCAGATTTTGGCCAACTATTACATAATGCTTTATATTCCAAATTTTTACAATAACTTGCGCTTAGTATTGGGTGTAGCTCTTCTTTGTGTTGCTTTTATGGTCATTTCTCGCTATACGACCATGCTCTCCCCCTATTTGCTGCCCATCGCTTTTACCAGTATGCTGATTTCTATTTTGGCCGATCCTCGCCTGTCTTTACTGATCGTCAGTATGTTAGGTATTTACTCTGGAATAATGACCAACACTTTGGAAGCAGCCGTTTCCGTACTTATTACCGGTATGGTCAGTGCTTTAGCCGTACAAAATGCCAACAAACGTTGGAATGTGGTAACGGCCTCGCTCTGGGTGTGGGCAACAAATGTGCTGGTCGTGGCCATTTTCGCTTTAAATAACAGTGATAGCTTTGAAGAGTTAGCCGTTTGCGCCCTCTTCTACGGCGGCCTCAACGGTTTATTGCCTGCCTTAATCGCTTCTGGAGCTCTGCCCTTCTTGGAAGGCGCTTGCAAAGTAACAACTCATATTCGTCTGTTAGAACTAGCCAACCCCAACGAGCCGGCCTTACACGAATTGCTTAACAGAGCTCCTGGAACCTATATGCACTCTATTATGGTAGCCAATTTAGCCGAAGCGGCCGCTCAAGCCATAGGAGCAGACAGTATGTTATGCCGAGCCGGAGCTTATTACCACGATTTGGGCAAAATGAGACAACCCAATATGTTCGTGGAAAACCAAACTGGACATGAAAATCCTCACGACAAATTGCCTCCAGCTCTGTCGGCCATGATAGTTATTTCCCACATCAAACTCGGCCAAGAGATGGCCCAAAAATACAAATTGCCCCCGGAAATTGCTAAATTTATCCCCGAGCATCACGGCACCAATTTGGCTTCATTTTTTTACCAGAAAGCCAAAATACAAGATGATGAACCGGTCTTTGCCGAAGATTTTCGCTATCCTGGGCCACGCCCGCAATCTAAAGAAACGGCTATCGTCATGATGTGCGACGGTATTGAGGCCGCTTCACGTACTCTGCCCGTACCTAATAGAGAAAATTTAAAAAATTTAATCGACAAAATTGTAGCTGGTATTATCAATAACCACCAATTAGACGAATGTCCCCTCTCTATGCGCGATATAAACACAGTAAAGGCCTCTATTCTGCGCTCTTTAACCAGCCATTATCATAACCGCATAGCTTATCCGGACTCTAAGACTATGGCTAAACAATCTACTGCGCAGACATCTTCTCCACCCCAATCGGCCTCAACAAATTCCACTCCATCTCCTACTGAACCAGCAGTAACAAAAAAGAAAGAATCTTAGGGAGGGTTTAGCCCCAACAACAAGAGAAAATACTTCCGGCGAAGCGTTTTTCGAAAAAATATATAAGCTCAGTTTGCTGCAGCAATCGTTTTTTTCACTGTAAGGAGCGGCATAAACATGCGTGGACGTTCATTAAAAGTAAGAACCGAACTTTTCAATAAGACAAGCGAAAATTTTACCGAAGTTTCTAAAAGCTTCTACCGCCAGGCCGTCTATGAATCTGTACGTGTAATCGATCAGAAAATAGGCTTATTCAAATGCTTAGGCAAGATGGTCGGCGAAGGTGAAAATGCCCAAACCGTAGATCAGCGCAAATTTGAGATCGAGCTTTCTCTTGTAAATGATTCGGCTATTCATGCTCTCAATAAAGAATTTCGTCAGGTCGATTCCCCAACCGACGTATTAAGCTTTCCTGCCTGGGAAGACGAACCGGCTCTGCTTATTTATCCAGACGTACATCTCTATTTAGGTGAAATAGTTATCAGCTTAGATACAGCCAGGCGCCAAGCCCAAGAGGACTGTATCAGTTTGCGCCATATGATTGCTTGGCTTATAGCCCATGCTATGCTTCATTTGGTAGGATTCGATCATCCCACAGAAGAAACTCGTCAAGTTATGCGCCTTTACGAATTAGCTATCGTCGAGGCCATGGGCTTTAACTCTATTCCTAAAATGGCGGCCGAAGTCTACGCCAAATAAGCGCAAAAGTGACACAAGATCTAGTTATACATACTTGCGGAACGGCCCGCAATAATCCGGGAAGCGCAGGCGTCGGTCTGGTAATAAAAACTCCCGACAATCGCCAAGTGCTTATTTCCGAAAATATAGGCATCGCTACTACCGCCCAAGCACAGTATCAAGCAGTGATTATGGCTTTGTTGTGGGCTTCAGAGCATAAATATACGCAAGTTAAAATATTCTTGAATAATGCGAAGATGATTCGCAGTTTACTTCATAATCCCACAGTGGACGATCTGAGCATCTTGGGATTGCATAAGCGAGCTCGCCGTTTAGTCCGTTCTCTGAAGGTTAATTTCGCTTTATATGACAGTCTCAAACCTCATAAAGTTATTACTTTAGCTTTAGAGGCCAGTTTACGTCCTCCGGCCGACACTGCCATTATAACCGACGAAAAGGACAAGCAAGAAACAAAAAGTCACCATGCTATCCAACAATCAGCCGGCGGTGTACTTTACAAACAAGATAGCGACAAGCTAAAAGTTTGCCTTATTGCCAAAAAAGGCGGCGCCGTTTGGGCTTTGCCAAAAGGCAGAGTGCAAAGCGGCGAAACTTGGGAAATGACTGCTACCAGAGAAGTGCTGGAGGAAACAGGTCACTTAGCTACCATAGCCGAGCGAATCGACCAAATAGAGTATTTCTTCTACTGGCGGGACAATCGCACTCTTTACTATAAGTTGGTCACTTTTTTCTTGATGCCTCTTATCCAGGAGAACGCTTCCGTCCCCGACGGCGAAGCCTCAGAAGTGGCCTGGTTTGATTTTGGTGAAGCATGGCGCAAGCTCTACTACCAGAGCGAAAAGAATATTTTGCAGCAGGCCAGGCAAATTTTGCATACTGCCAAGCTGATTTAATTTTTGTCAAATAGGAGTCGGCCTGTGACCGTATCGGACGCTCGTCCTAAGCGCAAAGTCATTGCTCTTGTTTCTCTCTATATAGTAGAAAATAACGGCCTGCGTTTTTTGGCTTCTTCCTTGCGATCTAAAGATTGGCATGTCGTCGAAATATACTTTAAAGATTACCGGCACCATCATTTTACCGAACCGACCAAAACAGAATTATCTCTGCTTTTAGAAATCCTGCGTCACGAAAAAGTTGATATTATTGGCTTATCGGTGCGAGCAGGCGGTTATTACGAATTTGCCCGAAACTTAAGCCAAAAGCTCAAGCAAGAATTGAACTTACCGATAATCTGGGGTGGAATGCACGTCACTATGGATCCCGAAAATGCTCTTGAGTCTTGTCAGGGCGTAATTATCGGTGAAGGCGAAGAAACCATTTGTGAGCTCATGGAAGCTTTGGAGCAACAACGCTCTTGGCAAGGTATTAGCGGCTTATGGTATAAAGGAGCCGATGGTAATACGGTGCACAATCCGCTGCGCCGTCTGCTTGAAAATTTAGATAATTTACCTTTTCGCGACTTTCATTCTCACCAGAGCAAGTATTATATCAACGATAATCGCCTTACTTTAGGCGATCCCTATATAAATCAAACTATCTATCTTATGATGTCGGCGCGAGGCTGTCTCTTTAATTGTGCTTATTGCGATATCAGTGCCTTGCGCAAAGCCTACAAAGATTTAGGCAAATTTTACCGAGTGATGAGCCCGGCCCGTACCATAGAAGAATGTTTATATGCCAAGCAAAATTTTCCCCATTTGCGACGTTTTCGTTTTGATGACGAACTTTTCTGTCTACGTCCGGAATGGGTAGAAGAATTTTGTCAACTTTACGAAAAACATAAAATCGGCTTACCCTTTGAAATTCTTACCGACCCGCGTGTAGTGCAAAAAGATCTTTTGCGGCGACTCAAAAATATCGGTTTAGATACGGTCATGATGGGCATTCAGCATATCAACGCAGTCAATAAACGCCTATATAATCGCGAAGTAAGCGATCAAAAGGTGCTAGAAGCAGGCTCCATCTTGCACGAACTTGACTTAAAGCCTTGCTATCAAATACTCTTAGACGATCCGCACGTCACCAGTTCCGAAAAGAGACAACTTTTCGAACTTTTGACTAAATTACCTCGACCTTATGATCTCTATTTATTTTCCTTATCTTACTGGCCACAAACCGATATTACCGAACACTATCTGGCCGACGGAACTATTACTCCCGACCAAGTGGAAGGACGCAATAATAAATGTCTCAAGCAATTTCGCGTTTCTCTTTCCTGGCCTCGTTCGGCAGAAGACACATTTTGGTACTCTCTTTATACTCTTTTGTCAAAGCCTATACCGCTGGGCTTTATAAAATGGCTAGCCAATTCCAATTTTTTACGGCGCCACCCCGCTCCTATACGTTATTTGGCTCAAGCTCTAAATTTAGCCAAATTAGCTCTTTTAGCTTGGCAAATGCTGTGGCGCGGTGAACTGACTTGGGATACTGTTTGCCGCTGGGTCAATCTAAAATCTTTACCTACTTCTTAGACTGACAACTTAAATCCATTTGTTTATCCGTATAACGCAAAAAAGGCCACCAAACGACGCCGCTAACACAGAAATTGACAGCAAAGAGCAGTAGACTACGCCAATCTTGCGTCGAAAGAATCGCTCCCAAAAAGCCGGGCATAACCCAAGGCACTTCGATAAAAGGAGCGCCTACTACCCCCCAACTAACGGCACACCAAGCAATAAGACCACAAATCATGGGAGCGGCAATGCAAGGAATAGCCAAAATGGGGTTGGCAATAACCGGTAAGCCAAATAAGAAAGGCTCGTTGACATTAAATATAGCCGGTACAATCGCAATTTTACCTACTTTGCGAAAGTGGCCATTTTTAAAAAAGAAGAGCAAACAAGTAGGCGCCAAAGTAGCCCCGGAACCGCCGATCCAAATAAACCACTGATAAAACGGATAGGCAGTTACATGAGGCAAGGGCAAACCGGCACTGTGTGCTTCGGCATTGGCAGCCACAAATTGTTGCCACAACGGCAACATCACGGCGTTAATTACGGAAATGCCATGAATGCCGGCCACAGCAAAAAGATGTAAAAAGAAATTGCTGGCCTCGACAGCTGTTAAAGTGTCGCCCATGCTGGCCAAAGGAGACATCAACCAAAGAACTCCGTCATTGATACTAAAATTGCACACATGACTGACAAGCCAAATAATACTCACAGCTGCCAGCATAGGCAAAAAGCCAGAAAAGGCTTCCGTTACCGCTGGAGGGATACTCCTACTAACTTCATCGGACTCGGCTAATGGGCGCTCTGGACGTAAAAAAAGACGCGACAATTCAACCATAAAGATGGCCACAACAATACCTAAAAATATCCCCTCAGGCCCAAACGGCTTGAGTGGGATGGCCCACTGCGCCCCCTCTCCTTCAGCGAAAACGACTTTACCAGGCGCTTTGGTAACTAAAAGAGCAGCCACGGCACCTAAGCCCTGCGGTATTGGAGCCATGTTATACTGTTTGGCCAAAGCCGCCGCTATAGTAAAAGCTATGTATAAGCCGAGCAAGCCCATAGTTAAGCGATAAGGGATATAAAAATCGGCAGAATTAGCTAAATACCACTGACCGAAAGCGGTATTTACCAAATTTGGCAACCACGCAACTTTTCCACCGAAATATTGAGTCAGAACATCGCCCTGTGCCCCCAAAAGCAAGAAAGTGCTGCCCACCAAAATAATCGGTACCGAACCAAGCATACCGTCTCTTAAGGCCAACACATGGCGTTGGTTGGCAAATTTTTCCAACAGCTCAACGCACTTGTTCATGGCACTCTGTTCTTGCAAAACATTACTCTCTTCTCTCAAATCCATCCCCTTTTAGTCCAATCGCATAAAGGCCACCATTTTAATCTATCCTAGCCAGAACTCCTCCACTTCTTATACAAAGGTTAAAAACTATTGCAGTAAACTGCAGTTCCCCCGAAAAAACAAATAGTACTCGAAAGAATACTTATCGCTTTTTTAGCTATTATCAAAACCTAAAACAGACATTTATCGACCACAAAATTCAACAAAAAGGAGAGCGATGAGTAGCTAATTACTATTTATTTAGTCGTCTTTGCACAAAAAGAAACAAGTTTTTTTACAATATTTCCTCCTTTTCAAGAACATTTTCTTAACAAGACGACTTACTTGGCAGGGTAAAGAGGAAAAGGTGTGAATAAACTGAGCGCATTAGAATAAGCAAGTGAGGCAATTATGTCCAATTCTTTATTACTTGAAGTTAAGAATTTGCACGTTTCGGTTGGGGAAAAAGAGATTCTCAAAGGTTTAGACTTAATTATCAATCAGGGAGAAGTACATGCCCTAATGGGCCCCAACGGCTCCGGTAAGTCGACCTTATCCAATACCATCATGGGCCACCCCAACTATAAAGTAACTGAAGGCAAGATCATCTTTAAGGGTGAGGAAATTCAGGACATGCCCGCCAACGAGCGTGCCAAGCGCGGCGTCTTCTTGGCTTTTCAGTATCCTACTTCCATTCCAGGCGTATCCTTAGGCAATTTCCTTATGGCTTCCGTACGCAATATTCGCGGTGAAGAGAATGTCAAGCCTTTACCTTTCCGTAAAGAGTTGCAAGCTAAGATGAAAGAGTTGGGCATAAAGCCTGAATTTGCCCGCCGTTACGTAAACGAAGGTTTTTCTGGTGGTGAGAAAAAACGCATTGAGATTTTACAAATGGCCCTGCTGCGCCCCAGTCTTTCCCTTTTAGACGAAACCGACTCCGGCTTGGATATTGACGCTCTAAAAGTAGTAGCCGAAGGTATTCATGAGGAGTTAGAAAAAAATCATACCAGTGCCTTGGTTATCACTCACTATCAGCGTTTGCTCGACTATCTCAAGCCCCAATTTATTCATATTTTAGCCGGTGGACGTATCGTCGAGAGCGGTGGCCCCGAGTTAGCTCTTCGCCTCGAGGAAACCGGTTACGACGAAATTCTCAATAAATACGTCAATAATTAGATCTTTTCCGCCCTGTGAGGGGTTCTTTGCGAAAGGGCCCTTTGGTCAGTCCGGTTTTTTTAATTGCGAGTTCAGTTAACCGAAGGTTAGGCCCGTTTGCTTTCCTAGGAGCTTTATATGGATGCACCCAACAGTCAGAAAGAATCTTTAAAAAATATCGACACCGATTATAAATACGGTTTTTCCGATGCCGAAGATTATGTTTATAAGTCAGGAGTGGGCCTCACTCCCAGACTAATCGTCGAAATGTCTAGAATAAAAGGCGAACCCGAGTGGATGCTAGAGAACCGCCTTAAGGCCTATGAAGTTTTTAATTCTAAGCCTATGCCCACTTGGGGCACAGATCTGAGCGGCGTTTATTTTGACGATATTCATTACTACGTACGCCCTTCTGAAAGAGCCGTTACCGACTGGAACGACGTACCGGACAAAATAAAAAATACCTTTGATAAGCTGGGAGTTCCCGAAGCTGAGCGCAAGCATTTGGCTGGTTTGACTGCTCAATACGAATCTGAGGTAGTTTATCACTCTATTAGAGCCGACATTGAGAAAAATGGCGTTATCTTCCTGGATATGGATAGTGCCTTGCGCCAATATCCCGATATTGTAAAAAAATATTTTGGCACAGTAATTCCCATGAACGATAACAAATTTGCGGCTCTCAATACCGCAGTTTGGAGCGGAGGCTCTTTTATTTACGTTCCCAAAGGAGTACACGTAGAGATTCCTCTGCAAGCTTATTTCCGTATCAACGCTCAAGCCATGGGTCAATTTGAGCGTACTCTCATTATTGCCGACGAAGGTTCCTTCGTACATTATGTAGAGGGTTGCACCGCGCCTATCTACTCCAAAGATTCCTTACATTCGGCTGTGGTAGAACTTATTGCCATGGAAGGCGCCCGCATTCGCTACAGCACTATCCAAAACTGGTCGACCAATGTTTATAACTTAGTAACCAAACGAGCCGTAGCTCACAAAAATGCTACTATCGAATGGATCGACGGCAATATCGGTTCCAAAGTATCTATGAAATATCCCGCTATCTACCTTATGGGTGAGGGTGCTCACGGTGAAGTAGTTTCCGTAGCTTTCGCCGGAGAAGGTCAGGTACAGGATACCGGCGCTAAGATTGTACACGCTGCCAGCAATACCACTTCCAACGTACTCTCCAAATCTATTTCCAAAAACGGTGGCCAAGCTTCCTATCGCGGTTTGGTAAAAGTAGAGCCTAATGCCAAAAATGTGCGCGGCAATGTGCGCTGCGACGCTCTCCTTTTGGACGATCATTCCCGCTCCGATACCTATCCCACTATGGATATTGCCAATCCTGACGTCCATATCGGCCACGAAGCTACCGTTTCTAAAGTCGGAGACGAGCAGATCTTCTACCTGATGAGCCGAGGACTTTCCGAAAGCGACGCTATTACCATGATAGTTAACGGCTTCTTTGAGCCTTTCGCCAAGGAACTACCCATGGAATATGCCGTTGAGCTGAACCGTCTCATTAAGATGGAGATGGAAGGCTCGGTAGGTTAGCCATTTTGCAAGTTTTCGGATCTCCGGGAGGAAATGTGATAATCAACATAGATGCTCAGCTTGAGCAAGTGATCGAAAATATAACCGAATTGGCCTCTCAAAATCGAGAGCCACAATGGGCCTTAGATGTGCGCAAAGCCGCTTTAGTGAGCGCTCGCACTTTGTCAGCTCCCTCCAAGCAGGAGGAAGCTTGGAGACGCAGCTCCCCGGACTGGTTCTTCCCCGAAAGAACCAAAGCTTTGCGCTTAAGCAGCGAAAAATTGATCGTCGACGAATTTCAACTCACTTCCGAAGCAGCGGCCAGCTTACACGAGTATGGTATTAACAGCGCTGCCGACGCCATTGACGAAGCTCAAGAGCAAGCTTTAGCTCACAAACATACAGATAGTTTAGAAAAAGACGGCGTTTGTATTTTATCTATGAGCCGAGCTTTGCAAAGCGAAGAAGGCTTAAAAAATTACTTTTTTAAGGCTGAGCACCATCAGAAAGACTTGAGTAGTGCTTTAAATGGCGCCTTGCGTACCGGCGGCGCTTATATAAGCGTAACTCCACAAGCCAAAGCCGAACGCGCTTTCCACATATTGCACGAAATTGGCGCCACTGAGTCCGAGGATGAATCGCAAATTGAAGCTCAGAATTGCCACTTCAATCACAGCGTAATTTGTGCTGTCGGTTCCGGCCAAGCTGTAGTAGTCGAAAGCTTCAAAAATAGCAAGACTGATCCCATAAAAGTTCACTCTTTCATAGAATTTGATTTAGCTAACGGAGCTCAACTCAATTACGTATTAGTCGGTGATTGGAATAAAGATACCGCTTGCCTGACTACTATTCACGCTCGCTTAGGTAAAGATGCCTCTTTAAAGATCATTTATGCCGGTATCGGTACCGGTCTGAGTAAGACTTTCTTTACTGAAGATCTCAACTCTACTGGTGCCAAAACAGAGATATATGGCGTAGTACTGGCCGATGGCAAGAGCCGCAGTGATGTGGACACTTTTGTGCATCATAAAGCTCCTCACACCTACTCCAATGTGCTCTTTAACTGTGCAGTCTCAGGTAAAGCCAAATCTGTTTTTGCTGGAAACATTTATGTAGATCAAGTAGCCCAGCAAACAGATGCTTACCAGAAAAACCAAAACTTAATGCTTTCTCCCAAAGCCCGTGCCGAATCAATGCCCAAGTTGGAAATCATTGCCGACGACGTGCGTTGTACTCACGGAGCCAGCTTTACCGACTATAACGAAGAGCAACTTTTTTACATGCAAAGTCGCGGTTTAAGCGAAGCCGAAGCCAAGAGTTTACTTACTGCCGGTTTTTTCCAGGAAATAGTGGAAAAGGCCGATAATGACACAGTAGCCAACTGGTTAGCCACTATGGCTAAAGGCAAGTTTAGTACTGCTAAGTAAGCTTAAGCGCAACTGTGCTTCGCACGCCCCCCGAAAAACTAAGAGTAAACAAGTGCCTGCTTTTATTTAAGGTGGGCCTTGTGTGCTTTTGGTCTTTTTTGTCGCCGACCACCATAGGAGGCAGTCCATGAAAATAGCTTTAGGGCCTGTAGAAAAATTCCCGGAAAACCAAGTTATTATAATACCCAATGGCCTAGATTCTATCGCCACAGTAAAGATAGGCGAACAATTTTTTGCCTACGAAGATAATTGCACTCACGACGGTGAAGAGATGGGCCACTGTCGAGTATGTGGTTTCGAAGTAGAATGCCCACGTCACGGAGCTCGCTTCGATGTGCGCACTGGAAAAGCCACTCGCATGCCGGCTGTCGGCGCTTTAACCACTTACCATGTCACTATCGAAAGCGGCCAAGTTTACGCCGAAGTAGAATAAGCCTTTAGTATTTTTTGTCTGAAATTGGAAGAAAAAAATGTTCGATCAAGATTTATTTGCCAAAATTCGCGAAGATTTTCCGGTCTTGAAGCAAGAAGTAAACGGCCGTCCTATAGCCTACTTGGACAGCGCTGCCTCTTCTCAGCAGCCCAATTACGTTATCGACGCCGTAGCTGATTTTACCCGCACAGGTTATGCCAATATTCATCGCGGTCTCTATCCTCTTTCAGAGCATTCTACCCAAAAATATGACGAAGCCCGTCAAACTGTCGCCAAATTTATCGGCGTTAAAGATGATCCTACTGTTATTTTTACTCGCAATACTACCGAATCAATAAATTTATTGGCTTACACTTGGGGTGAGAAATATATTCAAGAGGGTGACAGCATTGCTTTACCAGTTTTTGAGCACCATTCCGACTTAGTACCCTGGCAGCAGCTGGCTCTGCGCAAGAAAGCCCATTTGCGCTGGATCGAAGTTTTACCAGATGGCACTTTGGATTTAGAATCTTTGGATAAAGCTCTATCTTATTCACCTAAACTTTTGGCTTTTACTTGGGTTTCCAACGTTTTCGGTACTATCAATCCTGTGAAAGAAATAGTCGCTAAAGCTCGAGAGCACGGCCCTATTGTTATCTCTCTGGACGGAGCCCAAGGCGTCCCCCATTTGCCTACCGACGTCAACGATCTTGGCGTAGATTTCTTGGCTTTCTCAGGCCATAAAATGCTGGCTCCCACCGGTATAGGTGTACTTTGGGGAAAACGCCAACTCTTAGAAAACATGCCCGCTTTCCTCTTTGGCGGCAGTATGATTTCTTCAGTAAAGAGAGAGCGTTCCTCTTGGGATGAATTGCCCAATCGCTTCGAAGCCGGCACTCCCAATATTGCTGGCGCTATAGGCTTGGCAGCAGCTTGCGATTATCTCAGTAGTATAGGCATGGATAAGGTAAGGGCTCATGATCAAGCGCTAATGAGATATACTATCGACAAGCTTAACGATATTGAAGGTGCTGAAATTTTAGGGCCAGCTGATCCGGAAAAACGAGCTGGAGCCCTCTCTTTCTATTTCCGCGGCCTCCATCCTCACGATATTGCCACTTTGCTGGGACGCGAGGGTGTTTGTGTAAGGGCCGGCCACCATTGCTGCCAGCCGCTTATGCGTGAAATTGGCTTTATGGGCACTACCCGCGCCAGCTTCCATGTTTATAACAATTTTGCTGATATAGATCGATTGGCTGAAGCCTTACTTAAAGCCGGGGAAGTTTTTAAAGAGGCTATTTGCTCACCACAATGTGCCGGACGTCAACGCAAAGTTATGGTTCAAACAGGCCATCATCAACTTTGGCCCAGCTGCTGCCCCAAAGCCGCGTGTCCTTCTTGTCCCAACATTTCGTCCAGTCGTGAAGCGGGCAATACTATGGACTCCTACTCCCCCACTTTCTCCACCATTACAGTAGACTTGACAACCAAAAAGGCAAAAAACTGATTTTAGAAAACTTTTACTCTATAGTTTTAATATTTTGTCTAATCTCAAAGGAAACATAATCAAGCCATGCACTCAGACAATCTTATAAATGACGATCTTTACCGCCAAATCATTCTTGACCATTATTCCAGACCACGCCACAATTGCCATCTTGAGCATCCTACAGTTAGTGTAGAAGGCACAAATCCTACTTGCGGAGACGAAATAGAGCTCGACTTGCGTGTAGAAAATGGCATAGTTACCGATGTAGGCTTTGTAGGCGAAGGTTGTTCTATTTCGGTAGCTTCCTCTTCCATGCTAGCTGATATTGTTAAGGGCAAACCGGTAGAAGAAGTGCTTAAAATTGCTCACGCCTTCAAAGCCCGCCTTTTGAGCCACGAAGACGCTGAAGCTGCTCAAAAAGCGGAAAGCGTCGATATAGGAGAATTGGAAGCTCTCGACGGCGTTAAAGATTATCCAGTGCGTATAAAATGCGCTCTTTTAAGCTGGAATACATTACTTTCCGCTTTAGAAGGTCAAAGAGAAGAAAACTAAGGAGATTTTTATACTATGCCATTTTCCGCTTCAAACGAACAGCCCATCACTCAAGCTCAGTGCTTGACAAATCTGGAAGCAACTGCCACAGATAGCAAAATACAAAATCCTCAGCCTGCCACAGAGCCAACTGAAACCGTTCCAACCTCCGAAACAAAAGCGGAATCCAATACTGAATCCTTCCCCACCGAAGCTCAGGTGAGAGAAGCGCTCTGTGAAGTAAAAGATCCGGAAATAGGCATGAATATTGTCGAGCTGGGCTTGGTATACGACATTATCCTCGATCAGGATAAAGGCTCGGTCAAAATAAATATGACCTTAACCAGTCCCGGTTGTCCTTTGGGGCCAGAGATTACCGGTGCAGCTTACCTGGCCATTACCCGTTTGCCAGGCGTTAAAGATTGTCACGTAGATTTAGTCTGGACGCCCATGTGGAATCCGGAAGTCAACCCCACCGAAGAAGCCAAAGCCGCCTTAGGGTTCTGGTAAACTGGTATAGATAAAAACAAACGCGATTCCGGACAGCTGAAGTCGGCGCACTTATGCACAGCTTGTTGGCATAACGAAATCGCGTTTGTTCTATTGGCTATATCTAACAAAATTACATTAAAGTAGAGAAGCGTACTTTACCCACACAGCCGGACGAACTGACATACCACGAAAATTGACAACCTTGTCATAACTGTAACTGCCGCCATAACTTACGAAACCAACCGTATCGTCACTGCTTCCGGGACTGCGCAACCACCAACAACAATCACCTTCGTTATCAGCATAACCGCCTTGAGCTTTGGCCAGTAGCGTTAAGGAGCAACGCCTGTCTTCATAGTCCTTAAAATAATCGCGAGCTTCCCTATAACTAAATAAAAAGACTCGATCTCTAGTAGTTGGGCCACCATCACGGCCGTTACGACAATCTTGAGAAGCATCGTTATAAATCTCAGTCGGTACTAAAAGCTCACGTTCTTCAGGAGTAAAAACAGTTTCTATAAACTCTCCATTAAGCCAAGAACGCATATCGCTCTTTTCCCAAGTAGGGTAAGGCGGCTGGGTATGAAAGAGACGACTAGCCAAACATTTTTTTACCGTTAAAAGAGCAATGCCCTCTTCGGGCCTGACAACCAAAACGCGCCATCTTATAGGCTTTATAGGATAAAGTTCATCCGGAGAACCGGTTACTGCTACAGCAGAATCAGTCTGTTCTGCAGCCAATTTGAGAGCACGACGCTCCTCTTTGGGCAAGAAACGTCCTTGCCTGCAGCGGCCGAAATCGATAGCTTGACCAACACGAATGCCTTTAGGTTTTGCCATATTCTGAGACCTGCCTCTCCTGAACTTTCTTGTCCCTTGGCAAAGGGGTAAAAGCCCAACTTTTTTATTTGTCTAGTTCGTAGCGAATCGTCTCCTCTTGACCATTCCTTTCGACTACAAATTCAAAAGAATTAGCATTGCGCAATGTCATGTAGCCGCGATACATTTCTTCGGCACTGCGGGTAGGCACGCCGTTAATAGAAAGCATAATATCGCGATCTTTTACTCCCATGCGAGCTAACAAATTATTATTATCTCTGAAATCTACCCTGGTACCGTAAGGTTGACCGTCTTTTTCTTGCGGAACGACACGCAATTGCTTAGCCATTTCGGCAGAATTATCCAAAGCTTGGCGCACATCGGCCATACTCACTCTGGGCTGACCGTCCTCGCTGCTTTCTTCCTTTTTCTCTTCTTCTTGCTTGACTGCTTCCTGGTTATCCTCAGTTTTAGGACGTTTTTTCACTATAGGGCCGGTACTCTTATCGGTACTACCTTCGGACAAGCTCAAACTGTCGGCCACAAAAAGTAGCTCTTCCTCGTCATTTTCAAAACGCGCCCAAGCTGAGCCGACCTCAACCAAAGTATACTTACCTATATCTTCACCTTCGGCCACAATGTTTACCACCCCCGGCGCCAATTCTAAAATGGCAGCTCGCGAAGAAGGCGTAATTAAAGTACCTTGCAAAACAGCTTTGCTAATATCGCGCTTATCGTCTTTTTTTTCAGCCGAAACCTGGCTTTCGGAGCCATGCTCACCAATAACTCTGCTTTTACGCTTTTTCTTGGGAGGCTCAGGCTTTTTCTCAACAGGCTGGCGCAAAGCCGAAGCAATATCCTTAGCTTGGGCAGAAGTTAAATTGGTTCGAGAGGTACAAATATTTTTTTCTATTTCAATACTGCCTGGAGAATTGGTAAAATAGGCATCTAAAGAGGCAGCACTTATATCGGCACACAGAGCGGCTGAGCCGATAACCAGAGCCCAAGTAAGAAAACGGCTGTAAGAGGGACTAAGCATAACCCGCTCACTTTTGGCAAAAAAAGCTTTATTCCTCTTGTTTAAAAGGGGACAGGCCTTTAGGAAAGCAATCGCCAAGCAGAAGGTTTAGGCGCTCGGCTATAGAAGTTCAGGCGGCTTGTTGTGAAGTTAGGCCAAGTGGGTAGGCCATAAAAGACATAAGCTTTGAGCACACACCCTGTTAAGTAAGAGTTACACTATGTTCCGCGCAGCGGGTTTAGACTTTGGACATACGGAGACACGTGCGGTATCGGTAGGACTGCTCTGGGGAGCCCCTACCAAATTGGATTCGTACAGCGGCTTAAAGTCACCTATTGTCAGTATGCCTTCGGACAGACTGACTATTAGAACGCTTAATGTTCCCGATTCGGGCCGCGAAGTACAAGGCAACGTCATTAGAGAAGAGCTGCGCCTGTCTTTGCCTTTTCCTATCGATGAAGCTTCTTGGGATTGGATCGTCAAAGACGACAATGCCACAGTGGCTATTACCCTAAATTCTCAGTTAGCTGAATTTAGAGAAAAGTACCAGATCCCAGAAGAATCGGTTGTCGATGCCGAACCTTTCGCTTACTTGCGCCTTTGCCACGAAGCCAAAACTGAAGAAGCGCTTGTCTTCGATTTTGGCGCTTCTAAAACGACTGTTTGCGCCATAAAAGAAGGCACCATATATTGGGTGAGAGTTTCTTTTCGAGGCGGACGTAGCCTTACCAAAGAGATTTCCTTAGAAAAAAAGATCGGTGATCAGGAAGCCGAAACTCACAAACTCACCGTAGGTACAGACGAACCTAAGTGCAAGCAGTGGTTGCAAGAGATAGTCGCTTCCAGTCTTTTGAGTGCTCCCGTTCCTTTTGATAAAGTTTTTATCTGCGGCGGCGGCGCTCAAATGAAAGGATTGCCCGAGGAGCTTTCCCAGCTACTGGGACAGGCCGTCGAACCTATGCCCATGCCTTTGGGGTTGAGTCCTTATACAGATGCAACGGCTTACGGTATCGCTTTGGCCGGTAAACCCGGTGCTCCGGGGGTACAACTCGTCCATATTGTGGAAGAAGAACCTACGCTACCTTGGAAATATGCCATTTGGTTGCTAGTATTACTAGCCTTAGCCACTTTAAATTTAGAAATACACAACTACACTGCCGGTAAAAGTTTGGAGCAGCAGACTGCCGTCTACCAAGAAGCTGCCACTCAGGTGCTGCCGGATTTGGCCAGACAAGACCCGGAAGAGTATCAAGGCACTTTAAATAAACTTACCGAAACCAATATAGCCAATAAGCGCTCCTCTCCAGAATATCTTTTGGAGCTCATGGCCCAAATGGCCCGTCCTTTGAGCAGACAGCCCAATTTGGAAATCAGAAAAATGAATTTTTCGGCTGAAAAAAGCATACCGGTCATGACTTTGCAAGGGCAGGCCCGCTCTGTACAGCAAGTGGAAGAGTTTCGCCAGGGCATTGAAGGCATCTTGCAAAAACCGGAAATTTTGGAGAATAAAAAAGGGCGCCAAGACGTAGTTTCGTTCTCTATTGAAGGAGAAGTGCCGGCCCCGTGAACCAAAACATTTCTAGACAATTGCTCTTTATAGTTATTTTAATTTTGGCTGCTTTGCTTTGGGCTATGTTTTATGCTGTGCCACGCTATAAGACAATCGGCGAAACCGAAGCTAAGGTTTCTCGTCTGCGTCTAGAGCGCAAAGGCATAACTCAGGCTATGCAGGATTTCTCTCGTTCAAAAAATTCCAAAGCCGTACCCAATCCCAATACAGCAACTTGGATGAATACTTCTGTACTCAAAACACTGGAGAAAAATATAGAGAGCAACAATCCTTACAAAAACAGTCAAGGCGTACAGGTAAAACTGCGCTCCGTCACCGCAGAACAAATTACCGAGTTACTCGACTCAATGCGCACTACCAATGTTGTTATCAAGAGCTTCAATCTTGACGACAGTGACGGTAACGGTCGCTGGAATTTAGAATTTATGGTCGAGGTGCCGTCATGAAACTTTTAGCCAAAGTTGGTATCTGGCTGGTCGTTTTTGTCTTGGTACTGTTGGTGCGCCTGCCTTACGAAACAATTTTAAGTAGAGTAATTGCTTCAACTGAAAAGGCTACCGGTATTGTTATTACCTGGGACGAAATGTCTATGGGATTGACCGGAGTGAATCTAAACAAACTCTTAGTGACACTTCCCACCGGCGGTTACTTCACAGCCGATAAGGCCTTTATAGGCTATTCTGTAAAAGGTTTAAGCGTTAATTTTACTCAATACGATTCGGCCAAAATTTTAGCCGAAGCCCGCAGTGGTAGTGCGAGCGATTCTCCTACTTCTACGGCTACAGAAGATGCGGAGAAAAAAGTCGGCATCGTTCCCGGAACAGCTTCACTGAGCGTCAACGCTTCCGAACTAACTTTCAAAAGTGAGAATTTAGCTTTGGACACCGGCTCTAAAGATCTCAAAGCTGTTCAGCTAAGCGGTCAGCTTAACTACAATTACTTGTCTTCAAAAGGCAAAGGGACGCTCGATCTTAAAGTGCCATCTCTAAAAGGCTCATTGCCTGTCGAATTGCACAATTTGGAGATAGGCGCCAATATAACCATTGAACCTTACGAAGCTTCAACTTCTTCCCGCAATGGCCAAGTCAGCTCTTCAGCTGAAGGCCAAACTGCGGATAGTTCCCCCAAGCGCACTTCCGTAAACAGCAGACTCACTCTTTACAACCAAGATGTAACAGGTGAGGGACTGGTTTCGCTGCGCTCGACCCCTCAAAGCAGCTCGCCTATGCTTAATGGCGATCTTACCTTCAAAACGAAGATGTTTGGCACGCATAAAGTAAATATTTCCGGTACTTGGGCCAATCCCGAATGGAACCTTGCAGGAGCGCTCTAGCAGTGAATAAGTTTCGAGTATACATAGTGACAGCTTTACTGACGGTGTTGGTATCAGTCGCACCGGCTTTTTCGAATGATCCGGCTAAAAACAGCGAAACAGAACCGCAAAAGCCGATGCTGAGCAAGACCATAGCCGATTCAATGCGCAACGGCCACATTTTACTCAATTTCGAAAATATCGATATTCGCGTTCTCTCTCGAGTTATGAGCGAATTGACCGGACGCAATATTATTGTAGATGAAAAAGTTAAAGGCAAACTGACTATTTTATCTTCCCGAGAGGTCAGTATTCCTGAAGCTTGGGATATTTTCAAAGCTGCCATCAATCGTTACGGTTTTACCGTAGTCAATCGCGGCGACCATGTACAAATCGTGCCAGACAGTACAGCCAGAAGTATGGGCTCTTTCATGCCTGCCTTGCAAGCTAATCCTACCGGTGAAGAGTACGTAATGGCCGTTCTTATTATGAGTCAAGGAGATCCGGATAGCGTAGTTACAGCCGTAAAGCCTTTACTTTCCGATAATGGCGTTTTAAGTGCTTATAAAGACGGCTTAGCCGTATTGGTAGTGGATAAAGCCTCTATTGTCAATCGTATCGGTCAAATAGTCAAAAGTTTAGATAGCTTGGAACCCAGCTTAAAGACCGAAGTCGTTTTCCCCAAATATATGGAAGCTGAAAAGGTTGTAACAGCCATTAAGCCGCTTTACAGTGACAAAGAAAGCAAAAAGATTTTTGGTATTGCTGCCTTCGGACCCTCTAACGGCGTAGTGATCAGCGCTTATCCCAAGGATCTGCGCGATGTGAAAAAAATCCTGAAGAAGCTGGATATTCCCATGGCCGCACCTACCAAAACGGAGCCGGCCCGCTTTTTCGTTTATCATCTCCAATTTGCTCAAGCTGAAGATGTAGCTAAGATTCTTTCCGATATGCTTTCTGAACGCCAGAAAGCCGTTGAGGAGCAGCTCAAAGAGTCTAAAGTACCAGCTACGGAGAATGCAATCAACAATACCAGTAAAAACTTCCGCAGTGCTTCCGACGGCATAACCGGCCCTACCGGAGCCAAAGACAAGCCTGCTACCGTAGGTTTTACTTCTTCCAAAGTCTCAGCCGACAGTGATACCAACTCTCTGGTGCTTTATATTTCCCCCTCCGAATATGATGAACTTAAAGCAGTCATTGCTAAGTTAGATGCCGAACGCAGCCAAGTGCAAATTTCTGCCATTGTAGCCGAAGTATCACTCAAGAGAGCGGCTGAGCTGGGTATCGGTTGGCAAGCACTTACCTCCGGAGGCGTTATTGGTTCTTATAAAGGCGGCTTAACTGAAGAAGGATTGCTCAATGTATTGGCCGGAGGCAACTTTGTAGCCGGTGTAGTGGGAGGCAATACCCGCACTATTACAGTTAGCAATCAAAGCGTAGATGTTCCCGAATTTTTTGCCTACTTGTCAGCTCTCAATTCCAGCAACGATTTCAACTTAATTTCCGCCCCCCGTGTACTCACTCAAGACAACAAGAAAGCTACCATCAATGTGGGTCAAGTCGTTCCTTTTGCGACAGGAGGCAAGCTTGATGCTTACGGTTCCCCTACTGTTACTTTCGACTATCGCGAAGTAGGTATTAAATTGGAAGTAACTCCTCATATGAGCCGTACCGGCAAGATCCGCATGGAAGTTAAACAAGAAATCCAGGAAGTTACCGAGTATCTCGACCAGGAAATGGCCGGTGTAAAGTTCAGTGCTCCAGTAGTTTCCAACCGCAGCGTCGATACTACAGTAACTATTCCTGATGGCAAAACTTTGCTAATAGGCGGTTTGATTTCTAAACGCACTTCCGATCAGGTTAAGGGCGTACCTATTCTTAAAGATTTGCCTTTGTTGGGTTGGCTTTTCCGCGACAAGAGCACCGACGATCAAAAGACCAGTATTTTTATCTCTTTAACTCCGAAGATTGTCGATTTAGACGAGACTACCGACGCTAATGATAGCGCTATTACTCCTTATCTTGACGGTATAGGTGAAGCAGGCGATCAGAATTACGAAAATCGCGATACCTTACAAACCGTTCCCGAAGTTAAAGCTACCGAAAACAACTTTACCGAGGCCAAGGTTACTAAAGTTGTCGATAAAAAAGTTATCGAGCCTGCCCAAACTTCATCTGTGGAGAAGCAGGACGGAAACCACAAACAATTAGCCGATACTGACAAAAACCGCACCAATAAGAAACTGAGTAAAAAGCAAAGTCGTCGTTATGCCAACGTAGCCAAACGCCGCGTCTTTGACAAAATGGATAGTGAGCGCGACGTTTATAGCAATATTCAAGATCCTTTGCCTAAGCAAGAGCAATTACGCACTGCTAAAGTAGAAATACCTACCGAAGCTACAGAGTCTCTCACTCCGGCTACGGTAAAAATTACCCCAGCTTCTGGTTCGACCACTGCTCCTTCTGCTCATCAGGAAGAGCAAGTTCTTCCAGCCCCTGTCAGCTTGGAAAGCCGTCAGTAAACAGATTTTACCGTAAACATACTCTTTAGCATTTTATTTTTAAGCTAGGAGAAGTTCTGTGCCTTCAATTCCTACCGAATTTTATCAGCGCCATCATATTCTGCCTTTAGAGGAAGAAGAGAGTTTTATTAAGATAGGTATCCGGCG
The DNA here is from genome assembly GCA_934621605.1 of uncultured bacterium. Classification (GTDB taxonomy): domain Bacteria; phylum Vulcanimicrobiota; class Xenobia; order Xenobiales; family Xenobiaceae; genus Bruticola. Next base: position 37,246 of record CAKTUZ010000009.1, read on the forward strand.
CGATACTCCACGTCAGCTATTCGAAGATATTCGTCTACTGCTACACAAAGACGTGATTCCTGTAGTCATGAGTGTGGAAGAGCTGGAAAACGGCTTGCGCCGTATGATGGTCGACGAAGAGAATTTAGGTCAGAGCGACGAAGCTGACGACACTAAAGACGTAGACGTAAGCCAAGATCTATTGGCCGACGCCGCCGACGCTCCCATTGTGCGCTTACTTAACACTTTGTTCCTCAAAGCGATGGAAACGCGCACTTCAGACATCCATATTGAGCCTTATGCCGAGCAAACGGTGGTGCGTATGCGCATAGACGGCGTATTGCACGAAGTACATAAAATGGCTCGTTCCAGCCACCCACAATTGGTAGCCCGCGTTAAGGTTATGTCTAACTTAGATTTAGCCGAAACACGCCACCCTCAAGACGGCCGCTTGCACGTCCATTCCGGTGACAGACAACTAGATGTACGTGTCTCTATAGTACCTACTCTGCACGGTGAGCGCGTAGTAATGCGTCTTTTGGAAAAGAACTTACGCATGCTCAGTCTGAAGCAATTAGGCCTCAATGAACATGATCGCCGAGTAGTTACAGATTTGGTCAGTCATCCTTACGGTCTATTTTTAATTACCGGCCCTACCGGCTCAGGTAAAACGACCACTCTCTATGCCATTTTAGATATGATCCGCTCTCCGGAGCGCAACATTATCACTATTGAAGATCCCGTAGAGTATCAATTGGCCGGTGTCGGCCAAATTCAAGTTAATGAAAAGATTGGCATGACCTTTGCCAGCGGCCTACGTTCAGTGTTGCGTCAAGACCCCGATGTTATTATGGTCGGTGAAATCCGCGACCCTGAAACGGCCGATATTGCTATCCACGCCGCCTTAACCGGCCACTTGGTACTTTCTACTTTGCACACCAACGACGCTCCAACTGCCGCCACCCGCTTGCTCGATCTCGGCATACCGCCATACTTGCTTTCCTCTTCTCTTTTAGGAGCGATGGCCCAACGTTTGGTACGCAACTTATGCCCTCATTGCAAGCAACCCTGCGATCCTGATCCAGACGATCTTTATCGTTTGGGAATTCAAAAATTGCCTGTCGGATCGCAATTTTACAAACCGATCGGCTGCCCGCAATGCCACGGTTCAGGATATAAGGGCCGCTTGGGCATCTATGAAATAATGAATGTCGACGAAGACTTGCGCAGTCGAATTGCCCGTTCGGAAGATTCACGCATTTTAGGCAAAGCTGCCCGCGACAAAGGTATGGCAACCCTTTTAGACGACGCCATTAAAAAAGTGGAGCTAGGCCTCACTACTCCGCAAGAAGCGCTGCGGGCTGCCCGTTTATAATTTTTTCGGAGCCAAACTCAAGGAGAACATCTTAAAGCGCTATGCCTCTTTATTCTTACGAAGGTACCGACAGTAAAGGCAAACAAGTGAAGGGCCTGGTGGCGGCAGTTTCCCATGCCGTGGCTCACCAAAAGCTTAAAGAGCGCAAAATTTTCCCCACCAAGGTGGAAGAAGATGGTGGAACCAAGGGCAGTCAAGCCGGCGACGACGATTTGGCTTACACTGTGTTGCAATTGTCAGCTTTGCTCAAATCCGGCATCCCCATGGACGAAGCTTTAGGTTCACTGGCCGAATCAGCCGAAAGTGCCAAGCTTCGTAAAGCACTAGCTCGTGTGCAAGTACGCTTGCGCGAAGGAGAAAGTCTGTCCAGCAGCCTGACCGAAGACAGTATTTTTCCACCTATGTTGGTGCGTATGGTCAGCGCCGGTGAGGAAGCCGGTCAACCGGGCGTTATTCTAGAGCGTTACGCCAACTTCTTGCAAGATGAAATCGAACATCGCCGCGCTTTGCAATCGGCTTTGGCTTACCCCGTAGTATTGGTTTCACTTTCAATTATACTTTTAATTGCCCTAGTCATGTTTTTGACTCCCGTCATTCAGGAAATGTACGAGTCAACAGGCAACGAACTACCAGGCATTACCCAACTTATGATAAATGCCGGTACTTTCTTGCGCAGTTGGGGCTTAGCGGTTTTAGGCGGCGCCGTTGTCCTGTTCTTTTTAATTTCTCATTCTCTTTCAAGTTTAACCAAAGATAAACTCAAAATGAATTTTCCCGTTTTGGGCCGCATGATAAAAGCCGGTCTTTTAGCTAGATGGGCCCGCACTTTAGCCCTTTTACAAAGTTCCGGCGTACCTCTAGTGCGCTCCTTGCAAATGAGCCGCGAAGTGGTAGATAATGCCGCTTTAGATAAAGAGTTGCGCGGCGTAGAGCAAGCAGTTGAGCGCGGCGACGGTCTATCTAATTCTCTGTCTCGCATTCAACTTATACCGCCGTTACTTCAACAATTTTTGAGAACAGGCGAAAAGACCGGCAACATGGACGAAATGCTCACCTCGGCAGCCAGTTTTTATGAGCGTGAATTGGCTCGTCGCCGCCAAACTATGATTCGCTGGCTAGAGCCGTGCCTTATTCTTTTTATGGGCATAGTGGTAGGTATGGTAGTTATTTCCGCTTTGCTTCCGCTCTCCCAATTGTCGGCTCAGCTATAAAACATAATTTCTATCAGCTCTCAGCTTACAATTTATTAAAATGCAACAAGGCTCCTCAGTGCAAACTGAAGAGCCTTGTGGTCAGTAGCCATTGAATAGCTAAATATTAGTCTTTTACAAAACGGGTTCCAGCCAAACCTTTGACAGCTTTACTCAAATTCTCAGGATTGGTAATAATAGCTTCCTTACCACCAGCTTCCAAGAATTTAATAGCTGCTTCTACTTTGGGAGCCATGCTGCCCTTAGCAAACTGTCCCTCAGCCATATATTTTCTGGCTTCGGAAATAGTCACAGTATCAAGAGCCTGCTGGTTGGGTTTGCCAAAGTTAATATACACTTTGTCTACAGCAGTAGAAATAATAAAAGAGTCCACATCCAAATTGGCAGCTAAAAGGCCGGAAGCGTAATCTTTATCGATAACTGCCGCTACACCAGAATAACGTCCTTCTCTTTCAACAACGGGCACACCGCCACCACCGACAGCAATCACTACCTGACCATCTTTAATCAAAGCGCGAATAGATTCTAATTCAACAATCTTCTGGGGCTTTGGAGAGGCCACAACGCGACGCCAACCGCGACCAGCATCTTCCATAACATCCCAACCATCAGCTTCGTGACGCTGCTTAGCCTGAGCTTCATCCATGAAGGGGCCAATAGGTTTAGTAGGCTTGTTAAAAGCGGGATCATCAGCATTGACAACAACCTGAGTAACTAAAGTAGCGCAACCTTTTTTCATACCGCGCTTTAAAAACTCATTATGCAAAGCCATTTGGAACTGATAACCGATAGCTCCTTGAGTATCGGCTACAGCGGAATCGACCGGTACAGTGTGGATAGCTTCGTGAGCGGTTTCACTGCGCAATAGAATAAAGCCAACCTGAGGGCCATTACCGTGAGTAAGGACAACATCCCAGCCGTCTTCAATCATATTTACTACATGGGAAACGGTTTCACATACAGCACCATACTGATCGGGTACAGTTTGGTGCTGTTTGTCTTTAATTAAAGAGTTACCGCCTACGGCTACTACGGCCACACGAGACATATTAAGAACCTCCGAAAGAATATTGAAGCATATTATCTGCTTCTAAATCGGAAAGCTGCTTTCGAACCTAATCGCCTTCGCGCAAAGCAACTCTTGGCAGCCTTCCTTTAGAAAAAAAAAACTAAATCAGCTAATTTTAAACTTAATCGTCATCGCGACGATCATCTTGCAAACGCTGCGCATAAAGAGGAAACTCTTGACACAGTTCACCCACTTCATGACGTACTTTGGCAGCCAGTTGCATATCTTGAGGAGCATTCAAAACTTCCAAAATCCAAATTCCGATACGTTCCATCTGTGCGATACTCATACCGCGAGTAGTCAGAGCTGGAGTTCCTAAACGAATACCACTAGTTATAGCAGGCGGATTGGCATCAAACGGAATAGCATTCTTATTTACTGTGATACCGGCATTATGTAGAGCATTTTCAGCCTCACGACCAGTCAACCCCAAAGGAGTGACGTCAACCAAAATAAGATGAGTATCGGTACCACCTGAAATTAAGCGAGCTCCGCCCTCAGCCAACACTTTGGCCAAAGTCCTGGCATTATCTACAATGCGACGTTGATATTCTTTAAATGAATCCTGCTGAGCTTCTTTAAAAGCAACGGCTTTACCGGCAATGACATGCTCCAAGGGACCACCTTGATAGCCGGGGAAAACATTTTTATCGACAGCTTTGGCCAACTCGGCCTTGCATAAAATCATACCACCACGAGGACCACGCAGAGTTTTGTGAGTAGTAGTTGTAACTATATCGGCTACCAACACGGGATTTTGATGCAAACCGGCAGCAACCAAACCGGCGAAGTGAGCCATATCTACCATAAGCTTGGCGCCGACTTCATCGGCCACAGCTCTAAAAGGAGCGAAATCTATCTCTCTGGGATAGGCACTGGAACCGGCCAAAATAACTTTGGGTTTCGCCTCTAAAGCCAATTTACGCATGGCTTCATAATCGATAAGCTCAGTTTCTGGATTTAAGCCATACTGAACCACATTAAAGTGGGAACCGCTAAAATTAACTTTATGACCGTGGGTAAGATGTCCGCCATGAGCCAAAGCCATACCCATAATAGTATCGCCGTGAGAAGCAATTGAATAATAGGCTGCCAGATTGGCCGAAGAGCCTGAATGGGGCTGTACGTTAGCATGGTCGGCGCCAAAAATAGCACAAGCGCGTTCCCTGGCTAAATTTTCAATAATATCTACATTTTCACAGCCGCCATAATAACGCTTCCCGGGATAACCTTCGGCATATTTATTGGTTAAAACGCTGCCCTGAGCTTCCAAAACGGCTTCACTGACGAAATTTTCTGAAGCGATCATTTCCAAAGTTTCAGCCTGACGGCAAGTTTCATTATAAATGGCCTGAGCAACTTCAGGATCAACTGACCAAACGTGCTTTAACATATCGCGCTCTACCCTCCGATTTTAATGAAAGGCCAACTTCTTAAGGTGTCCATAAACGATTTCCTGCCTATTTTCGCCCAAACAGTCTGGCAAACCTACTGAGGCTAAATCAAGTCAGCCTACTATATTTTCTACTTTATAACCGGCCTTTTCCACAGCTTCACGCAGCGTATCTTCGGAGATTTCGCGGCTGAGTTCCACAGCTACAATCTTTTGCTCACGCTCAATACGGCTCACTTTTACGCCTTCAATACTTTCGAGAGCTCTGGTAACGTGCATTTCACATTTTTCGCACATCATTCCATCCACATAAAGAATCTTTGTCATTTTCTTTTCCTCCTTAACTGCTTCCTGATTTTCCTCGGCTACAATTGTAGAATAAAGATCGCCGGAGGTACCCCCCCGCTCACGTTTTACTTTAGCTACAAGGCTGGGATAGAATCCATTTAAACGCAAAGCATTACCTACCACAGTTACCGAACTTAAACTCATAGCCAAAGCAGCCAAAGAAGGAGTCAGCTCTATACCCAAGCCGCTGAAAACACCCCCAGCCACAGGAATAGCCAAAACATTGTAAGCGAAAGCCCAAAATAAATTTTGACGAATATTACCCAAAACAGCTCTGCTTAATTCAATAGCTCTGACAACATCAAGCAGAGAATTTTTCATTAAGACGACGTCGGCTGCCTCCACAGCAATATCTATACCAGTACCTACAGCCATACCAACATCGGCTATTTTCAAAGCAGGCGCATCATTAATGCCATCCCCGACTACAATAATTTTACCCATATCGGCTTTGTACTTTTTAACAACTTCAGCCTTCTGACTAGGTAACACTTCAGCATAAAGAACGTCAGCTTTCACTTGCTCAGCGATACGTTCGGCGGCCCGCTGTCGATCGCCAGTCAAAATAATAGCCTTAAGCCCCAGCTCGTGCAAACTCTGTACAGCTTCAACACTATCAGAGCGAAGTTGATCGGCCAAGACAATAATACCGACCAAATTATCTTTCTGATTGGCTAAATAGAGGATACTGTAGCCCTGAGCTTCATATTCGTTAATATGTTGCAACTTTATAGAACAACAATCAGCCATAATACTATTGGCCATATAGCCTCGACTGCCAATCTTCCAAATTTGCTTTTCGATTAGTCCCTCTACCCCACCGCCAACCACTTCTTTGAAGTTCTCCACAGTAAGAGCACTAAGCCCTTGTTCTTGAGCAGCTTTTGTTACCGCCGCCGCCAAAGGATGGCGACTGTTCTGTTCCAAGGATAAAGCGTAAACTAAAACTTGCTCGCGACTGTACTTATCTTCACAAAAGGTCTGATAATCGATAATGGTAGGTTTGCCTTCTGTCAAGGTACCAGTTTTATCAAAAATGACTGCCTTAGCCGAACTTAATTCTTCCAAACTTTGAGCATTGCGTACCAAAATACCAAACTGAGCCGCTCTTCCCATACCCACCATAATAGCCACCGGCGAAGCTAACCCCAAAGCACAAGGGCAAGCGACGACTAAAACAGATACCGCATACTTTAAAGCAGTTCCCCAATAAACCGACTGTGGTAAATCCAACCACAAAGGCACGTAATACCAAAGCAAACCGGTCATAAGGGCCAAAATAAAAACAACAGGTACAAAGATACTACTTACCCGGTCAGCTAAGCGGGCACTAGGGGCTTTGGAATTGGAAGCCTCATCTACCAGGTGAATTATTTGAGCCAAGGTTGTATCGGCTCCCACTTGAGAAGCCACAAATTCAAAACGTCCTTCACAGTTTACTGAACCGGAAAGAGCCACATCGCCGACTTGTTTCACTACCGGCAAACTTTCGCCAGTCAGGGCCGATTCATCTAAAGAACTAGAACCTGAAACAATAATACCGTCCACCGGCACGGTCTGACCGGGCTTCATAACAATGGTATCCCCCACCAACACTAAGCCAACCGGACGTTCCTCTTCCGAACCGTCCGCCTTTTTTATTAGCGCAGTTTTAGGAGCCAAATCGGCCAATTTTTCCAAAGCCACAGAGGTTTTGGCTTTAGCTTGCCCTTCCAAATATTTGCCCAACGTAACAAAAAATAATATGAAAGCGCAGCTGTCAAAATAAGTCGCCGAAAGAGACTGATGCAAAGTGTCAATTAAAAAAGTATCACAACCTAAAGCCGAAGCGGAAATCAGCGCCAAAATTTTATCAACAGACCATAAGTTGAAAACACTGTAGGTAAAAGAAGCCAACGTCCCCAGACAGACCAAAGCGTCCATATTGGGCGCTTTAGAGACAAAACTCTTAAAACCGCTGCTAAAAATGCTCCAATTAATCAGCATAGCCAGCAGAGCCAACCCACACTGACAAGCTATAAACCAAAGAATTTGCGGCCCAGGCGTCAGATGAAAAATATCTATGGGCCAGCCGAACATTACGGAAGTGCTGCCGACCAAAAGAGGCAACAAAAGCCCGAAAGTTAAGCAACAACGTATTAGCAACGAACGCTGTTCGGCTTTGGCAGCTTCTGAACGCCTTTGGCGACTGTCCTCCTGCCAAATATTTTCATCTTTCAGAAGTTCGGCTTCATATCCAGCTTCTCGTATAGCTTTAATGACTTCGTTAGCGCAAGACTCACCTTCATAAAAAACCCGAGCTGTACCGGAAAGTAAATTAACATCAACTTGTTTTACGCCATCCAAAGCAGAGATCGCTTTGCTTACATGAGCTTGACAAGCAGCACAACCCATGCCGGTAATAAGGAACTTATCTCCCCTGGCAACCATATCCGATTATGTCCTTTAGCGATACTCAAAAATTAGTTGCCGAATACCTGAGTCTTCAAAAAGTTTAAACTTATCTCCTGATTGCGAGAAGCGCGACGATGACGCTCTGAAGACTTCTTTTCCTTATCGTCTCGCTCTTCGTTGCGAGGACGACGCCTGGGAGCACTCTCCACATGACCGAAAATACCGGAATCTGCCATTCTTTTTTCTTCAGCTTTGCGCTCAATGGCAGCAAAGCCCGGAGGCATCTCAGAATCATCCAAATCAGAAAATCCGGGAGGAACCTGCGAACCAGGCAAACCGACGCCGACAGCAGTCTGGGGACCGGCCTCTTCCAGCTTGCGAAGTGCTCCGCTAAGATTGGGCTTTCTGGCAGGAGAAACTCCAATTTTGTTGCCTCGCAAATTGCCAAACAACGAAGGAGTCTCCACTCCAGATTGAGAGTAGACACGTTTAGCCGCTTCAGCCCGCTGAGCCTCTAATTTCTTTTTAGCTTCTTCCTGACGTTCTTTAAGTTCTATGGCTTTTTCGTCCACGCTAGGCATGGGAGACCAGGGCAAAACAGATGGATCGGGAGGAGTTAAAATATTTTTTCTAATTAAAGCGACTTTATCCGCTCTCACAAAAACTAACGGAGTTAAAATGGCCATTATATGTACCCTTTCTACAACATGCCAAACAAATAATCAATCATTTTATTTGCCATACAAGTAAAGGTCTCCCCCCTTTAATGCAAAAAGAGAAGGCAAAAAGATGCAGTTGGTCAAAATAAAACACTCGACCGAATTGTTTATAAAAAGATATAAATCGCTAATCGTTTTTGAATTTCTTTAGACAGGAATTCAGAAACACTTTAATAGGAATAATATGTTTAATTGGTTCAAACGTAAAGAAGAGAAAAATTCCACTCAAAACCACGCCGAGCCGACGGTGTCCGACACTTCCGAGTCTAAGCGAATTGCAGAAACTCCCTCTCAGGAACAAGATAACAAAAAGGGGCTGCGTAGCTTTTTCAACAGTGCTAAAGAGCTAGCTCTGACACCAGTCGATCCTTGGTTTAACAAAATGACCCAAGGCTTAGATAAGACACGCCGTCAATTCGTCAACCGTGTCAGTAATTTATTTTCCTCTTCTCATAAAATTGATGAAGATTTTTGGGATGAGTTGGAAAGTATCTTATTGACGGCCGATGTGGGGCTGACCGCCTCTGCGGACATTCTCGATCGGCTTAAAGCTACTCAAAAAAGTAAAAAAATCAGCCAGCCAAACGAATTATTGGCAGAAATGAAATCAATCTTGAGCGATATTTTACGCCAACACAAGGGCGAAAAATGCGGTTTAGATTTACAGCCGGGCGAACTTAAAGTCGTCATGATGGTAGGCGTCAACGGTGTCGGTAAAACTACCACTGCAGCAAAATTAGCGGCTAAGTTTAAAGCAGACGGCCACAAAGTTATTTTAGCGGCTGCCGATACCTTTAGAGCGGCCGCTATAGATCAACTCCAATCCTGGGCAGAAAAGATCGGCGTCGACTTAGTCAGCCATCAGGAAGGTTCTGATCCCAGCGCCGTTGTCTTTGATGCCATCAAAGCTGCCCAAGCGCGTGGTTGTGATTTGGTGATTATCGATACGGCCGGCCGACTCCACAACAAAGTCAATCTTATGGAAGAATTGGGCAAAATCAAGCGCGTATGCGATAAAGCTTGCCCCGGAGCTCCGCACGAAACTTGGTTAGTAGTCGACGCTACAACCGGCCAAAATGCCTTGGAGCAAGCTAAAGTATTTAACCGAGCTGCCGAGCTGACCGGCGTTGTCATGTGTAAACTGGATGGAACCGGCAAAGGCGGGGTAGTAATTGCCGTCGGAGAAGAATTTAACCTTCCCGTGCGCTATATAGGCGTCGGCGAAGCTGTCGACGATTTGCGCGAATTTGATCCCGATCTTTTCTTAGAAGCACTTTTTGCCGAGCCGATCAATTACAAGGAAATCGAAGCCAAAGCCGAAACTGACGAAGCTTGAAGTGAGTAGTTTCACTTACCCATAAAAAAACGTGCCCTTACAGAAAGAACTGTTGCGATTATAAATGGCCAAATTGTGTTCTAAAAATGCTCTGCGCAAAATTGCCAGTCTGTGTCTAAAATCTGCCAAAGTATTGATGGCTTCCGGGGCAGAGACAAACCGAGTAGAAACTACCGTAGAACACATTGGCCACGCTTGCGGCACTCCCGTCGAAAGTTACGCTACGCCAACCGGTATCACGGTTACAGTCGGCCGCGAACGCACCATCACTATTGTTACCAGAGTAAAAAACCGTACTATAGATCTGGATAAAGTTATTGCCGTCAATTCTATTTCCCGCGATCTGGCTTCAGGAAAAATATCCTTCCAAAGTGCCGATAAAGCGGTAGATGAAGTTATTCGACGAGCTCCCTTATACAGCCAAACTACCATGTATATATTCCAGGCTATCTGCTGCGCCGGCTTCGGCATGATGATCGCCGGAAATTTAATTTCTATCATACCCTCGTTGATGGTAGGACTATTAGCCAAATATGTGGAGCAAAAATGCACCAAGTTGGCTCCATTCTTAATGGTATTTCTAAACGGCCTAGCCGTCACTATTTTTGCCGATATCTGGTGTTTATTCTTTTCTAGTGTAGAGCACCGCGCCATAGTTATCGCCGGCATGGTACCTCTGCTACCGGGACTAGCTCTAACAAATGCCATAGCCGACTTAATGGCCGGTGAGTTGCTGGCCGGTATAGCACGTACTACCGACGCCACTTTAACTAGCGCCGCTTTGGCTGCCGGAGCAGTGGTAGGCATGAGCATGGGACAGTGGTTCTTATGAGCGACTTTTTCATCGGCTGGTTCGGAGCTATTCTCGGTTTGGTCGGCTGCGCCGTATTCTTTCGTATTCCAGTTAGAGCGATCCTCGGATGCACTTTAGCCGGAATTTTGGGCTGGCAAGTAAATTACATGTTGGGAACTTGGGGCATAGGCCCCATATATTGTGGTTTTATTGGCACGCTCACCATTTCCTTGTGTAGTGAAAGTTTAGCCAGAGCTTTGCGTATGCCCTCCACAGTATTTGTACTGCCAGGCATTTTCCCCCTGGTTCCCGGAATCCTTACCTATAATGCCATGACCAATATTATTCGTGGCCAAACAGATTTAGCCTTACAAGACGGTATGAATGCCATGCTTATTGCCAGCGGTATAGCCATAGGTATGCTTATGGGAGCAGCCTTATCCAAAGGGGTTATCAATCCGAGCTTATCCAGCCTCCATACCAGTTTACAAGACGATTTTGATATCTCTATACCAGAATTAGTAGACAAAAATGATTCGGCAGAGCTTTCCGTTCCCAACAAACGCCCTACTACCAAACGTACTCAACGTATGCATAACCGCCGTACTAAATATCGCAAAATTAAGGAAAACCACAAGATATAGCGAAAGGAGCTTCTAATTTTCTAGCCACAGGTCTTATCTTGTCAATAAATAAACGCATAGAATTGCCTTTAAGCCGTATCTAGAAAAAAATATTGAAAAGTAATTGTCGTCGCCGACTATGAGCAAAAAATTTAAAGAAAAAGTACTGCGCGATCCTCTCTATGGAAACATAGCCATAACCCATCCTTTAATTCTGGAACTTATTGATTCTATGGAGTTTCAGAGACTGCGCCGCACACGCCAGTTAGGTATGTGTTTTAGTGTCTTTCACGGCGCCGAACATTCTCGCTTTCAGCATTCCATAGGTACAATGTGGCTTATGCAGCGCATTCTTACCTATTGGCGTGACAATAGCTTATTAAAAGCGCCGCCAGAAACAATACTAGCTGCTCAGGCTGCCGCTCTGCTACATGATATAGGCCATGGCCCCTTTTCTCACGCCCTGGAAAATTCTTTTTCTAAAGTAAATCACGAAGAACTCAGTTTAAGAATAGTCCGCCGTTTGGCTCCTTTATTTGCCAAATATTCACTTAACGCCGAAGATACCATAGCCATAATGAAAGGAACTTATCCGCAACCTGTCTTTCATGAGCTCCTTTCCAGTCAATTAGATGTCGATCGTATGGATTATTTGCAGCGCGACTCCCTTTATACCGGCGCCAAATACGGACTTTTTGATATAGATCGCATTATTTACACTATACGTCCATTTAAGAATAGCGAAAATAAATATTGCTGTGCTGTCGATCACAAAGGTTGCGAAGCTGTAGAAGGATATTTATTTTGTCGTTATTTCATGCACTGGCAAGTCTATTTACACAAAACGGTACGTTCTTATGAAACTCTACTGCGAGTTATTCTCAAAAGAGCTCATTATTTATATGAAAATTCTCCTCAATCTTTAGAATTGCCACGCAATTTACGTTTTCTCTTCGAAGCAGACGAAACGAAAGACGAAGCAAGTTTCTTGGATAATTATCTACAAATTGATGATTTTGACTTTTATCACACTTTGAAATTATGGAGTCAAAGTTCCGACGAAGTAATGGCCGATTTATCCCGTCGCTTTTTGGGCAGACGTCCATTTAAAGCTTTTGATGATCCCGGTGACGGCCCCATTACCGACAAGATTAGAAAATATGTACAAAAACGGTTGGGAAGTAATTGGGAATGGTACTTCCATAAAGATACTCCCCAAAATTTAGGTTACGATATTTACCAACCGGGACGGGAGACTTCTCCTATACGCATTTTGGATAATCCTCCCCACAATAGCTGGAAAGAAATATCTCAAGCCAGCCGTACTAAAGCTATTGAGGCGCTCTCCGAACCGGTTCGCCGCAGCCTGCTCATGGTACCACGCGATTGTTACCGACATATAAAATCTTGGCTGGAAAAAGATCGCCCCTATCAAAGTACTATGTTCTAAGTAACATTTTTGTCTAATAATAAAAGAAGCAGCTAGCTAGCTGCTTCTTTTATTATGATTAGGCAGAGTTATAAACATTGCCTTAGTATATTACCATTCCACGCTCCAAGCCAAAGGATTCCAATTTATCGAAAAATCTCTTTCTCGCCAGAGCAGTAAATAGTTACTTCATACTGTTGCGAGGAATAACCGTTATATCATATTGCAAAGTGTAAGCACCCACACGATTGGAAGCGCCACTGAGCGTATCCAGCTTTCTTAAAGCCTGGGCATTGCTGATATCCACATTCTCTTCATGCTTTAACTCTTTGCCCAAACTCATTCCCCGCTGCTGCTGAGCGCGGCGCAACTCGGCCAAACGAGCCGACTTAATAACCAAAGTAACTTCCGGCTTATTGGTAATAACGCGAAAAGCTACAATACAGTCAGCTAAAATTTGAATTTTACAATCCTTTGCAAGATCTCCAGTAAAAAGATTTATTTGACCGCCATTGTTTTCCGGCTGCACAATATACTTACCAACGTTGGATTCATCTAACAAAGCACTAGCATTTTTGAGAACTTCACAGCGAATCAGCCATTTATGAGGACAAGACTCTGGACCGCCGCAAATATCTTCCATAGTCCCGCCATATTTTTCTTTATGCAAATTGGGCCCAATAGTTGAAACATAATAAATAACATTTTTATTCCAATTGGGAATACCGGAATCATTGCGCGAAAAGCGCTCGGCAGCACTGACTACTTCGGAATCAATACTGCCGGGGATACTGCTATTATCATTATAAGCCGAAAGCATCCATACAGCTTGTCCATAATTTGGCTGTTTAGATTGATCGATTTCCTTTCCGGTTACGACCTTCTTTAAACTGCTAGGATTATATTTATCGTAAGAGGCCACACCGAGGCCGCCAAAACTGGCCCGCCGAATATCATCCATAGCGAAAACGCCCACTTTACGCATCATTGTCTGCGTAACGGTGCGTCCTTCAATACTACGCCAAGAGTCCATACCGTACTGAACAACGGTAAAAAGTACCAGCATCAGAACACTAAAAACGCCAGTAGTAATTAAAACTTCGACTAAAGTAGCGCCTAAGTTGTCTTTTCGGCGGCTTGGAACAATATTCATATTATTAAGCTGCCCTCCTAGAACTCCGAGCTGATATTATAAAGCCGACTCATCTCACAGCGCAAAATACCGGCATGCGTCATACTCAAAGTAGTATCATTTGCTTTTTTTGTAGATGACATATTTCCATTATCAGAGCTATACTCGCCTACTTGATCGCCGCTTTTGCCCCACCAAACTACTACATCGAGTTTTACCAACTGGTTATCGATAGTGGTGCCTCCTACCGAAGTACCGCTGTCGGTATTATCTATTCTGGTAGAATTCAACTCCCATACAAAAGTAGTGTTGTTGAGGTTTTTAATACCGGAAGCTACCATTCCGCCTTTTTTCAAATTCTCAAAGGCGCCTGCATCAGCCTCTTTGTCAACCTGATTAACGATATTATAAACATCCTTAGTTAGAACTGTCTCGGCGACAATAACACCCGCCGTCAGGTCAGTAGTCTTTTGACTGGCTTTCATAGAGCCGGTAAAAACGGCCAAAACCAAAAGAAGAGTAACAGACATAATGCCCACAGAGACCATCAGTTCCAGCAAGCTAAAGCCTGTGCACTTTCGACGACGCTCCAATATATAATGGCTGGCCGAACATTTATTATTCACGCGGCAGCTGACCTTCATAACCTTCGTTCCTTTAACTGTTAAAAAAACCGCCAGGGTTTTCAGTAAGTTATCTACCTCATTATAGCAAAAATTAGCCCCACTCTACGGGTTCGTCATCAAATATAACGGCATTATTGCTTTTTTGAGCATCGTCGCCAGCAGCTTTAACACTTTCAGACCTTTTCAATTCAGTCAAAGCAAGTTCAAAACCGTTCAAACGCTCTTCAAAATGTTCAACCTTAGAGCGAATATCGATTGCCTCTACCGAAGCTTGGAGTTTATCCAACTTTTCTTCACAAGCTTTAACCTTTTTTGCCAAACGCTCGACGAGCGTACCATCCATCGACACCTGAGTACTGACTATAGGGCTGCCCGAAAAAGAAGCTTCATTAGGATTTCCTATCAAACTAAATACTTTGTTTAAATCCTCTTTAAGAGAACTAACCTCGGCTAAAGAAGCCATACGAGAGACCACATCTGATATCTCACGGCGTATTTGCTCCAGATTGCCCAAAGCTTCTCTTTTTAGTTCAGCCTCGCTAAGCTGCTGCAAGTGGCGCAACTGAGACAAACTGCTGCGTACATTACTCTCTAATTTCTCTATTCGTTCTAGCATCCCGTCGGCCATGACAGAGAATCCTCCTCAATTTTGGCTCCCCCCAACGCTCTTTCTGTCTTGTTGCAGGAAAGAACATGCCGCAAAACGCAAAAGAAAAGCGTTATGAAAAAGACAAGTTTTCCAAATAACCCTTCTCTTCCCCTGCTCCAAAAATATGTGCAAGAAAAATGTATCGAGCGAGGCTTTACTAAAGCCTCTAACTTGGAAACCTACTTACTTCTAACTGAAGAAGTGGGCGAATTGGCTAAAGCTATTCGCAAAAAGACAGCCCTTTTTAACGAAAAAGCCAAAGAACAATCTAAGAATCAGGGCAAAGAACAACTCATTCAAGACAACTTAGCCGAAGAAATGGCCGATATACTATCCTACTTACTCGATCTGGCCAATCGCTTCGATATCGACCTTGCCGAGGCATTTAAGCGTAAAGAAGCAGAAAATGATCGACGAACTTGGTACTAAAGCCCCAAAACTTAATCTAAACAAAATTCGCTATGAATAGCTTGAGACGCTTTAGCCAAAGCGCTTTCAGCTACTACGGCCGAAATTGTAATATGAGAGTCCGTTGTATAAAAGAGCTCAATGCCGCTATGAACTAAAGCCCGACAAATTCGCATCATCACTCCCGGCTGTCCGCGCATAGCCTGCCCTACAACCGACAACTTGGCACAACAAAAACGCATAGCAAAACTGCAACCAAGTTCTTTGAGCAAGTTTTTGGCTGTGTTTATATCGCTATTATTGAGTAAGAAACAAATTCTGTCCTCAGCAACGTTAATCATGTCCAAAGATAAAGCAGCTTCGGCCAAACGCTCAAAAATAGATAATCGACGTATACGCAAATCGGGAGTGGCCTGCAAATCTATACTCACCATAGTATAGCCAGGCACACTGACAACTCCGGTAACTAGCTTTTCAACCTCTAACTGACGATCGGAGATACTAACACTGGCCGGATTACTGTCAATAACAGTACCTTCCTTAGCGCTAAAAGTAGAACGTACTCGCAAAGGGATACGATGAGTCTGAGAAATTTCCACAGCTCTGGGGTGTAAAACTTTAGCCCCTTCGTTGGCCATTTCTCCCACTTCCACGTGGCTTATATGCTCTAAAACATGCGCAGAAGGCACATAGCGCGGATCGGCGGTCATTACACCTTCGACATCGGTGAAAATATCCACCCGCTCAGCCCCAACGGCAGCTCCTAAAGCAACTGCAGTAGTGTCGCTGCCACCACGCCCCAAGGTAACGATCTCGCCGTGTTCATTTACTCCCTGAAAGCCCGCTACCACGGGGACAAATCCTTCTTGTAAAGCTGCCAAAAGTTCTTGAGGATCAATACTTTCTATACTGGCACTACCATAATGACCTACAGCAGCAATACCAGCTTGAGCACCGTCAAAAGCTTTAGCCTTAATACCCAAACTGCGCAAATAATGGCTGACAGTTACAGCCGAAATAATTTCCCCGCAAGCCATAAGCATATCACGCTCGCGCTCACTAACATTTGCGGAGTAATCTTTAATAAGTCCCAACAAACTGTCAGTGGCATACGGAGCAGGACGGCGCCCCATAGCCGAAACGACCACAATTACCTGTTTTTTATTGTTCAGCTCACCACTAATCTTACCGGCCAAAGCTTTCCAGCCTTTTTCGGAAGCGACTGAAGTACCGCCAAATTTTTGTACAATAATGGACATAGATTTACTCTGCGTCCCTTTCTTCAATGAGAGCTTGAGCAATATTAACAGCATTGGTAGCCGCGCCTTTGCGCAAATTATCGGCCACAACCCACATAGAAATGCCATGCTCAACAGTAGGATCACGACGAATGCGCCCTACCAAAACATCATCCTGTTCCTCACCTTCAGCGGGAGTAGGATAAAGTTCCCTAGACGGCTCATCTATTACTCGCACACAAGGGGCATGACTTAAGATAGCTCTAACTTCCTCAGGAGAGCACTCTTTGGCAAAAGAGGCTTGCACAGCTTCGGAATGAGCAAAGAAAACAGGCACACGCACACAAGTAGCCAATACGGGGAGAGCGGGAATTTCCAAAATCTTCTTGGTTTCGTTAACCATCTTGCTCTCTTCAGTAGTGTTGCCGTCTTCATCAAAACTGCCAATTTGTGGGAATAAGTTAAAACCGATCCGCTTGGGGAAACAAGACTTTCCTTCTACAGTTTGCCCTTCAAGTATTGCCTTAGTCTGACGGCGCAATTCTTCAACAGCTTCTTTGCCAGCGCCAGAGACAGATTGGTAAGTAGCCACATTAACGCTTTTAAGGTCGAAAGCTTTATGCAAAGGAGCCAACACAGACATCATTTGAATGGTGGAACAATTGGGATTAGCAATAATGCCTTTATGTTGTTTAATAACGTGACTGTTAACTTCCGGAACAACCAATGGTACTTCCGGATCCATACGAAAAGTAGAGGAATTATCGATAACAACCGCTCCCGCAGCAGCAGCTTTCTTGACATATTCAGCTGAAGCCACATCACCGCCAGCAAAGAGAGCAATATCTGTACTTTTAAAATCGAAGGAAGCAATATCAGCTACTACAAGGGATTTATCACGGAATTTTACTTCCGAACCAGCTGATCTGGCCGTAGCCACGGCACTTACTTCACCTATAGGTAATTGAGTGCGCTCAGCTAAAATTTTGAGCATCATTGAGCCCACCAAACCGGTAGCTCCTACAACAGCGAAATTATATTTTTTAGTATTCATGCGCACAATTCACTTTCTATGGAGCACTTAAATCTCGACTCCAAGTTTGATTAGAAAAAATCGCCTAATCAATAATATTTTCCAAGCCAACGACCATACCGTCCAAATTGCGTACTTTCTGAATGGCAATAACTACTCCCGACATAAAACACTCGCGAGCCGAGGCGCTGTGATGAATGGTCAAAGTTTCACCCTGACTGCCGAAAATAACTTCCTGATCGGCTAAGAATCCGGGCATACGTACAGAGTGAATGCGTATACCGCCATATTTGCCGCCCCTCACACCTTTTACAGACTCCTCACCTTCGACGGGAGCCCTGAACTTACCGCCAGACGCTCTGGCCATAGCTTCAGCAGTATACATAGCAGTGCCGGAAGGAGCATCGAGCTTGCGTTCGTGATGTTTTTCAATAATCTCAGCCCAATGAAAATATTTAGAAGCCATTTTGGCAAATTTCATCATCAAAACAGCACCCATAGCAAAATTGGGAGCAAATAAAATCGGATGAGAACTTTCTTTGGCTAAACTGGCTATAGCCTCGGAATCGACATTAGAAATACCAGTAGAGCCAATTACACAAGCCACATTATATTGGGCGGCTTTAAAAACCACTTCTTTAATAAAACTGCCAGTAGAAACTTCTACCAAGACGCCGCCACGGGCCGCAGATAAAGCCTGATCGATGTCGGGAGTGACTATAACTCCACAAGGTTCGCCGGTAACTAATTCTCCTATATCTTCACCCAAATGACGGGCATGACCGATAGCACCTACTAATTCCATGCCGACCTGTCCCAAAATTGTACGTACGATTTCACGTCCCATACGACCAGTAGCTCCGGAAACCACTACAGGAATCTGACTTAATACACCGTCCACACAAACCTCCTCAATGCGAAAGAAAAATTTTATTTTTTATAGTTATCGGTTATATTTCAACCGCTCAATTTCACGTTCTATAGAGAATATATAGGGCCAGCAGCAGCGATCGTCAACTTATCCAAGTCAAAGAATTCTCGGGAAAATTCTATAATGTCGCTGTTTTTTACTCTGTCCAAATCTCGACAAAGCTCTTCCAAGCTAATTTGCCGTCCCCAGACGCGTTCATTTTGCACAATGCAGCTCATACGCCCAAAACTGGATTCCAAACTCAGAGCATATGAACTCTTAATATGCTGACAAGCTCTCTCCAGCTCGTCCTCAGTTATACCTTCCGCCAAAATATCTCGGAAAATTTTACGTATACTATCCATGACGGCAGAAACATTAGCTGCCGAACAACTTACTTCAACGCCAAAAAGTCCGGCATCACTGTAAGTAGAACGAAATGTCTCTACAGAATAAGCTAGACCACTCTTTTCGCGAATTTCTTGGAAAAGACGACATGAAAGTGAACCGCCCAAGACACTGTCTAACACAGACAGAATACATCCTCGCGGATCATCTTGCGCCAAGCATTGCCAACCGCAACAAATACTTACCTGTTCGGTAGGACGATACTTCACGCTAACGACCGCAGTCGGTTTAGGTGTACCTCCCAGAGGACAAGCCCACCACAACTTTGGCCCGGCTGTGCAGCAAAACTGCGAAACAGAGCGACGCATAAGCCATCCATTTTGTAAATAGCGCTTAGCTAATTGTACCAATTGTTCGTGTTCTATGGCACCAGCAGCGGCCACAATAATGCGCTCCGGCTTATAATGACGGTGTAAATATTCAAAAAGCGCACTCTGAGTGAAGCTTTGTACCGATTCAATAGTTCCCTGAATAGGCTTGCCTAAAGGATGCTCAGGCCAAATTGAAGCATAAAAAAGGTCAGAAGCCAATTCATCGGTTTCGTCTTCAACCATTTTAATCTCTTCACAGACAACGCCTTGCTCGCGTCTCAATTCCGCCTCATCAAATGAAGAGTTTACCAACATGTCGGCTAAAATTTCAAAAGCCTGATCGACATGCTCACTGAGCACAACCGTGTATAAACATGTTTGCTCTTGCTCGGTAAAAGCATTCATACGGCCGCCCAATAGATCCATATCCTGAGCCAAACGCAAAGCCGTACGTCGCTCTGTGCCTTTAAAAAGCATATGCTCCAAAAAATGAGCCATTCCCAAATTGTACGGCTCGTCGCAGCGAGTTCCACTCTGAACCCACACTCCAAGAGAGCACGACGCAAATTGAGGAATTTGCTCACTGATTACCAAAATACCATTGGTTAATTCGGTTTTCTTGATCATATTAATTTAAACTTGTGAACTACCCATCACCTGAAGGCAACGGGCTTCTAAGGAGCTAACATACCCGTTTGAGAAGTTTGATCTTTAAGTTTCCGCCTATCACTAGGCAAGCCTTACCCTTTACGGGCGTGTCCACTTCGCCCCTACCGTATAGGATAGCCATATCCACAACGCCGCTTTCGCGTATCGTACCATACACTTTACCAAAAGTGTAGCATTGTAGTGAAAGCTCAAAGCTGGGGCCATTTTCTTGTCTGGATCCTTCTTTCCTTTACCGAGGAAAAGAGGAAGAAAAAAAACAAAAAATGAAATTTTTCCTTATAAATTTTCCTGCTGCAGATTGGAAAGATTTTATGCTATCAGAATTAGCCATCCGCAACTTTGCTCTTGTGGAGGATGAAACATTCTATTTCGTTGACGGTCTCAATATGCTTACCGGCGAAACCGGAGCCGGAAAATCATTAATTATCGACGCTATGGGTTTTTTACTCGGCTCTATGGTACGAGATAAGCCTCTGCGCAGTGGAGCTAGCAGCGGTTTTGTAGCAGCCAGATTTGTCGATATTCCCTATGAAGTAAAAAATAGGCTGAATGAACTGGGTTTTGACGAGAACGAAGAAGACGAACTTCTGTTGAGCCGAGATTTTAAAGCCGTCGGCCGTGCTTCCTGCCGTATTAACGGCCAACCAGCTACTTTGGCAATATTGCGTGAGCTGGGCTCAATGCTTGTCGATTTGCATGGCCAACACCAACAATATTCTCTGCTGCGTCCCAATGATCATTATAAAGTGCTGGATCGCTACATTATTTCCCAAAGTCCAACTTATGAGCAGCTCTTGAGTGACTACGCCGAATCTTACCACCACTGCCGCGAATTGCATAAAGAACTGCAAGAACTGCGCGAAGGCGAGCGTTCACGTCTGCGTGAAATAGACTGGGCCCAACATGAACTTAACGAAATAGATGAAACAGAACCTCAATCAGGTGAAGATACTAAGCTGGAAGAACAGATAAAAATCCTAGCGGCAGCGGCCGATTTGCGCAATGGCGCTTTATCAGCTCACGCCGATTTAACCACAGACGCTGGCCCACGCGATCTTTTGGCCAATATTTGCGGCGGATTGGCTTCTTTACAAAATCAAGACAAACGTTTAACTCCCATCGTCAGTAGTTTAAATGAAGCCCTAGCCATAATAGACGAAAATATTTATGAACTGAGTGCTTACGCCGACAGCATTGTCTCCGACAGCGAAAGTTTGGAAGCTTTACATAATCGTTACGATAAACTGCGTACCGTTATGCGCAAATACGGCCCTTCCATAGAAGAAGTTTTGCAATATCGTCAGCAAACGGCCTTACACTTGGAACAGCTAAAAAACAGTGCCTCACGCTCTGAACATTTAGAAGGCGAACTTTGTGATTGCTTGCGACAGAGAGAAAAATTTATGGACGAAATTTCCGCTTTGCGCCGCCGTTACGCTCAAGAGCTCTCCCAAGCCGTAGAAGAAGAGCTTACCAAAGTAGATATGCCCCACTGTCGCTTTAGCGTTTCTTTTGCCGACAATAACAACTTAGAAACGCAACCAGACGAATTAACCGGTTTCCTGTCTAAATATAGAGAAGTCGCAAATCATGGAGGCGATATTATCGAGTTTGTCATTGCCCCCAACCCCGGAGAAGCTCCCAAACCTTTGGCGCAAATAGCTTCAGGCGGTGAAATTTCCCGCATTATGCTGGCTTTGCTTAGCCTATTTTCCGAGTTTCAAAAGACAGCTACTTTCTTCTTTGATGAAATAGATACAGGTTTGGGAGGCAACGCCGCTCAAGCGGTAGCCGAGCGGCTGCGCGGTTTGGCTTCACGTTCACAAGTCATCTGTATAACCCATTTGCCTATCTTGGCCGTCGCCGGTGATCGTCATCACTACCTGTACAAAGAAGTAAGCGACGGGCGCACTGCTACTCACGTGCGCATTTTGGAAGGCGCCGAAAGAGAAAGAGAGATTGCCCGAATGATGAGCGGAGGAGCTTCCTTAGATCAAGCTTTGGAACATGCCCGCTCTCTGCTAAGCAACGCTCAAAGCCGAAACGAACGCCGATCTTGACGTACTGGGAGTTACGGGTAAAATATCCTGGTTAATTGTCTTTTAAACGAACCGCAGCATTTGCTGCATATTTCTATTTTTTGCCAGCAAAGGCACCTCAGGAGGCTATTCTTGTCTAAGCACCTAATTATCGCCGAAAAACCAAGCGTTGCCAAAGATATCGCCAAAGCGCTGGGCGGCTGCAAAGACGAAAAAGAATACTTGGAGAGTGAAGCAAATATTATTACTTGGGCAGTCGGCCATTTGGTGGAATTTATTGCTCCTGAGGAAATAGATCCCAAATACAAAGCTTGGAAATTAGAAGATCTACCTATTATTCCCAAAAGTTTCAGCTTAAAAGCCAAGGATAAATGCACAACTCGACTGCGAATTATTGCCAAATTAGCCAAAAGAGCCGATGTGGAAGCGGTAGTAAATGCCTGTGACGCCGGACGCGAAGGCGAACTTATTTTCCGCGAATTGGTTTCTTTCTGTAAAATTAAAAAGCCCATTCTGCGCTTATGGCTACAATCCATGACTCCCGAAGCCATACGCAGCGGTTTTGCGACTCTAAAACCAGGATCCGATTATGAGAACTTGTACCAAGCCGCCCAATGTCGCGCCGAAGCAGACTGGCTTATTGGCATAAATTCTACCCGAGCTCTCACTCGTCGCTTAAAAACGCGCACCGAAAAGGTTTCCTGGTCGGCTGGTCGCGTACAAACTCCCACTTTGGCCATGCTACAAAGTCACGAGCTGGATATATTAAGATTCCGCCCGGCCCCTTACTGGCGCTTAAAAGCCAAGTTTGACATTCCCGTCAATCAAGAAAACGAAACTAAAGCGCACACTTACGAAGCGATATATTTTGATCCTCAATTTGATCCCAAGCAAATCTCCGCAGAAAAAAATTTTAAAGGGCGCGACGAGGCCGTTTTCGACCGGGCTTTGGCCGAGCGCATAGAGCAAGCGGTCAAAGGTCGCCAAGCTCAAGTGAGTGAAACGCGTAAAAACAAACCCGAAGCAGCTCAGCCTCTGTTTGATTTAACCTCTTTACAACGCGAAGCCAACAGGCGCTTTGGTTTATCAGCCAAGAGTACCTTAGCTGCTGCTCAGCGTCTTTACGAAAGCCATAAACTCATCACTTATCCGCGTACTTCTTCTAGATGTTTGCCCACCGACTATGTGGGTCAAGTAAAACGCATTTGGAGCGGCATGGCCGCTTACGCTTCCCGAGCCGAAGAAGGCAACCTGAATTTTCCTCTCTATGCCACAGCGGCCCAAAAACTTTTAGCCGAACCTAAGTTGCGCAATTACAGCAAAATTTTTGACGATTCGCGCATTTCCGATCACTTTGCCATTATCCCCACCACTCAACTGGTCGGCCGAAGCCTACGCGACGACGAAGCAAAAATTTACAATTTGATCTTGCGCCGCTTTTTGGCCGCTTTCTTCCCACCTGCTGTCACAACTGTCATAGAACGAATTACGACAGTTCAAACTGAAGGCGAAACTTTTTCTTTCCGTACCAAAGGTAATTTTTTGAGCGAAAAGGGCTGGAAAGAAGTTTATGGCTACGACTCCAAAGAAGAATGTTCAGCTCTTCCCGAATTAAAAACTT
Organism: uncultured bacterium; assembly: GCA_934621605.1. Lineage (GTDB taxonomy): Bacteria > Vulcanimicrobiota > Xenobia > Xenobiales > Xenobiaceae > Bruticola. Next base: position 60,959 of record CAKTUZ010000009.1, read on the forward strand.
CTCCTAAAGTCCCAGCTCTTGCCCAAAATAAAGAGATCGCTCTAAAAGATGAAATGACTAAGCCGCCGACACGTATCACCGAAGCCAGGCTCTTGAGTTTGATGGAAAATGCCGGCAAACAGGTCGAAGACGAAGAGCTTTCCAACGCCATAGAAGAGATCGGCTTAGGCACGCCCGCCACTCGCGCCGAAATTATCGAAGCCTTGCTTACCCGAGGATACATAGAGCGGGCCGACCGAGCTTTAAAAGCAACCACCAAAGGCATTATTTTAATTGATTTGCTTAAGCGTATAGATTGTAAACGCTTAGCTTCTCCAGAACTTACCGGTCGCATGGAATACAATCTCAATCAAGTTGAACACGGAACTTATAAGCGTAAGACTTATATGAATGATATTGTCGACTATACCAAAGAGATCGTTACCAAAACCAAAAGTTTTGAATATGCTGATATTTACGCCGACGAAAAGCCGCTCGGTCTCTGTCCTGTGTGCCATGAGCACCAAGTATACGAAAAGATGCGTTTTTATGCTTGCGAAGCCAATCAAGGCAAAGATGGCGAAGGTTGCTCTTTTATTGTTTGGAAAGACAAAAACGGTCGTTATATAGATACTCGCACCATGAGCGAACTTTTAGAAAAAGGCGAAACCGATTATCTGGAAGGTTTCAAAGGGAGCGGTAAGCAAACATATAAAGCCAAGCTTCGTTTTCAAAATAATACCGTCGAATTGGAAACAGACGGCGGTACGATTGTTTCCGACACAGTCGATTTACCTGTCAGCGATGAAATTTTAGGCACTTGTCCTTTTGATAAAAATTGTCACGTTACGGAAAATTCTTCCAGTTATCAATGTCAACAAGTCTGTGTGCAAAATGGCTCCCATAAAAAAGGCTTCTCTATGCCTCGCCTTATTTGTCAGCGCCCGATAAGCCATGAAGAGCTGGCTTATTTCCTCGAGCATGGACGCACCGAATTGCTAGAAAACTTTATTTCCAAATATAACAAACCTTTCAAAGGCTACGTTGTGCTCAATCCCTCTACCGGCCGCTACGGTTTCGAGTTTATGCCTCGTTTTTCCAAAACTGCACCTCCGGAAACAACGCCGCCTGCCGCAACGTCAACTGCTAACACCGAAGCAACTGCTACTATTGAAGCTAAGCCTAAGCGCAACACGCGCAAAAAAGTTGCTACCGAAGAGGGAGCCGAAGCAACTGCTACTATCGAAGCTAAGCCTAAGCGCAACACGCGCAAAAAAGTTGCTACCGAAGAGGGAGCCGAAGCGACTGCTACTATCGAAGCTAAGCCTAAGCGCAACACGCGCAAAAAAGTTGCTGCCGAAGATGGAGCCGAAGCGACTGCTACTAGCGAAGCTAAGCCTAAGCGCACCACGCGCAAAAAAGTTGCTGCCGAAGAGGGAGCCGGAGCGACTGCTACTGTCGAAGCTAAGCCTAAGCGCAACACGCGCAAAAAAGTTGCTGCCGAAAAATAGACAAGATTACTTTCACTCTTGTGAGCGGCAACTAATCGAGCTTCTTCACTTTCTCTCAATACAAAATACAAGGCAAACTTTTTTCCGGCACGAAAAGCAAAAGCGTGGAAAACAATTCCAGAGAGGTAAACAATGAAGAAGCTCGGTATTTTAGCGGCTTCGGCCGTTTTTTCTTTAGCGCCACTATACGCAGAAGCGCTGCCGCAGCCCACAGATACTGCTCCAAAGACAAAGGCAGTCGCTTCTACAAAAGTTCCAGACCAGGACAGCCGAGACTTAAAGGCGAAAACGAGAAGCCTAAATTCTTCTTCTCGGAGTGATAAAGTGACTGTCCAAAATCAAGAAAAATCAACTGTAGTCACCCCCGGCATGACTCCAGCTCAGATGAAAGCTTTTTTCTTAGAGCAAACCAGGCGCAGCCTGTCCAGCTGGGAAGCTAAAAATTATAATATAAGCAACCATCCGCCTTTCCAAATTGATTCTCCTCAAGCTAGTCAGTTCTGCATTACTCCCGAAATTGCCAAAGCGATTAACTTGAGGGCCCAAGTAGACGCTTTTGCCAAAGAAGCGAAAGTCTCTACCGCAGGCGTGCGCGAGAATCAAAATGTACTTTGCCCTTGGGATCATCGCTACCGTATCAATGAGTATATGTTGGCTTTGATGGCCGAGTCATTGAGTAATATCGTACCGCAATTACATAAAGAGCATATTGCTTCTCTGCCGGTACGCACTCCTGAAGAAGTAGCCAAACATCTCGGCCCACAGGGAGTAGAAACTATAGAAGCTATTTTCGGTATGCCTTTGGCTCAAGCCATGGATTTTGTACGTAAAAATCCTGTTCGTATAGTTGGCGGCGAAACTCGCTCCAATACTCCACGCTTCGTAAGCTTAGTTTCCCGTATTTACGCAGCTCGCGGCTTTAATGTTTTCTTAACCGAAAATGCCGACAACAAAGACACCTCCACCATTTTTATGTGGAGTTTCTTAACTTATATGTTGGGTCTGTCCGGCGGCGATTACTATACTTCCAGCCACGGCGCTCCTCAAAAGCAGAGCGATAAGATCCTCGGTCCCGATGGTTCCCAATATTTGCCTCCGGAATATTCCAAAATAGTTGAGCAAATGTACAAAATTCTGGATCAATGTGAAACTACCGGCTATACCATCAAACTGGCTGCCGCCGACGATCCTTTGTTGCACCACAGTTTAACTTATAAGCGCATGTGCAGTCTCTACGCCGATTATTTACGTAAAGGCCCGGCCTCCCCCGTTGCTTTAAAAATGGTCAAAAAAGCCATCGATGAAGGCATGCGCCTCAAACTCGATTTCTTCGGCGGTGCCGGTTATAAAACTATTGCTCCTATACTCGAAGAATTGGGCATTGACAGAGCTTTTGAAGGCGGTTATATCCGCACAGAGGAAGATCCCTTCTTCCATAATATCGGCTTCCGCGTAGCACAGAAGAAAAACTCTGCTGAATACGAAGTCGTGCACGACAGCGTCGATGCCAGTATGCCTATTGTCGTAAAATCAGCCAATTACAGCGTAATTTTGAAAGATGCTCCTATCGGCCAGATAGTTTTCAACGTCGACCCCGACTCTGACCGCTTTGTAGCCGGTCAAATTGTTCCTGTCAGCGAAGAGGCCAAGTTGGCTGTCGACGGTATCAGCTCCATAAAGATAACTGACGACAAGATTTTTGCCCTATTTTCCCCCAATCAATTCTTCCTTATGCTGGCCGAAAGTGACCGTGCCTCTATGGTAGATGACGGCAGTTGGAAAGATTACTCCAGCTTCGATATCCACACTTACGTCTCTGCCCTTTCCTGGGATGAATGGGCTCAAAAGCACAATATTCCTGTAGTACGCACTCCGGTAGGCTTTAAAGAGATTGCCGCCGTAGAGCGCAACGTCGAAAAAGCTATGGCCGAACATCCCGGAAAAGTTGTAGCCGTTTACGACGAACTCGGCAATAAGATTGTGATTGGCCCCAAACCCAAAGTGCACCATGCCGGCGAAGAGAGCGGAGGTAAAATCGGCGGTCCCCGTGAGCCTATATATAATATTTTAGGCCAAAAGATTATCGCCATGCGCGAAAAAAGCAGTGGCGAAGCTTGCATTTCAGCCGTGGTTATGGTTTCCAAGCTTTACTTAAAATACAAAGAAACGGGCAACATTAACGACTTGTTCTTGCATAATCATCTATCTAAGCTCTTTACCAGAGATGGTATTGCCAACAAGATGGAATTCCGCGGCGATAAAATTCACTATAACGAGGCTATTTTCGATCCCGAAGAGTTGGCTAAAGCCAAGGCTGCTGGTATTGCCGAAAAAGATCGCTTCAATAATTACTTCCGTCGCTTAGCTTTGGCAATGAAAGATTCTTCATTAACCAACAGAGGCAAAGTTCTCAGTTTAGATGAGGTGAAAGCCGTTCTGACTGAAGCTATTCCCGGCATGGCTGAAGAATGGAAGGCTCTTGAGCGTATAGACGTTTGGTCAGATGGTTTGCAACTTTGGTTTAAAGGCATTAAAGTACGTGACATTTGTTTACGTCCTTCAGGAACCGACGCCAAATCGAAAGTCTACTTTGACGGTACCGACAAAGCCTATATGGACAAGATCTTCCGTGGGTACTTCCGTGACTTCCCAGCTACTCCCACTCCTCTTTACAAAGAACTGCTTAAAGAAGATAAGTAACTTTTAAGCTAGAGCTTAGCTCCGAGTCTCTGTTTGTTTATTGTCAACAGGGGCTCGGGAAAGCGGCTGCTGGGCCTCCCAGCAGCAGAATCAAGCTAAAAGCCTTGACATCAAGTACCAAAAGTATTAGAATTTGGCCCTAAAGTTTTTGGGATGAGTAATCCCGACCATTACCCGGCTGTTTATTACCCCAATATTTGGCCGTGACGGAAGGAGGGGAACGCATAATGGAAACTACAGTTGGTGAGAACGAACCTATCGAAACCGCTTTGAAGCGTTTCCGGCGTCAATGCCAGAAAGAGGGCGTGTTGGCCGAAGTTAAGAAGCGCGAGTATTACGACAAGCCCAGTGTACGTCGTAAGAAGAAGGCTATCGCCGCTCGTCGCCGCCGTCGTCGTTAAGGCATGAAGGCAAGAGTTGTCAGACCCAGGTAGGGGCTGGCAACTTTTTTTTTCTAAACTATCTTCAGAATCAGTGGCAAGTTTAGGCTTCGTCTTCAATTTGCCAATCGATAGGTTCAACTCCGTGATCACTCAAAAATTTATTGGTTCTACTAAAAGGGCGGCTGCCGAAAAAGCCGCGTGACGCTGAGAGCGGACTGGGATGGGGAGAACAAATGACAAAATGCTTGGGATTAGTAATTAAAGCCTGTTTTTCCTGGGCTGGGCGTCCCCACAAAATATAAACAACCGGCCTGTCAATAGCATTAACCGCTTTTATTACCGCATCGGTAAAGTTTTGCCACCCCAATTTTTGGTGAGAAAAAGCTTGATGAGCTCGCACGGTTAACACGGCATTAAGCATAAGTACCCCTTGATCGGCCCATTTTTTCAACCATCCGCTATGTGGAATAGGATAGCCTAAATCATCATGTAACTCTTTATATATATTGATTAAAGAAGGCGGAAGCTTTTTCTGCGTAGGTGATACGGCAAAGCTTAAGCCCATAGCCTGATTCACATTATGATAAGGATCTTGACCTAAAATTAGCGCTTTCACTTTATGAAAAGGCGTGAAATGGAAAGCATTAAAAATATCATCAGCAGGCGGAAAAATAGTTTGCGTCTTATATTCATGAATTAAAATACGACGCAGTTTGAGATAATATTCTTTTTGAAATTCGTTCCCGATAACATCGAGCCAATCGTTACTTATTTTGGGCATTCTGTACACCTCGTTACAAAACTTGGCTTCTTTATCATTGCTTAAAACCTGCTCAATTGTTAAAATTGAGGGAACTAAGCAAAACACAAAATTTTTCGAAGGAGATTCTCATGAGTATTGGTTTGCTTACCGGCCTAACACCAAGTTATTCTTCTCCTAGTCTTAAGAATTTTGGTGAGTCCGTCTCAGCCCAAGCGCCTGTCAGCGAAGGTTTATCTCTCACCGAAACTTTTACAAAGTCAGCTGATAAACCGGTCAGTTTAATTATTCAAAGTGACGATCAAGAAAAACTGGCCAGCTTAAAAGCTCAGCTTCTCAAAAGTGATCAAAATAATCAAGTAACAGCTGATTTACCTATTATTAACGGCTTTTCTATCGATGTATCCGCTCAGGACAGCGAAGCTTTACAAAATCTTACTCAAGCCCAACAGAGCGGCGCTTTTGCAGTTTCTATCGACCAAAGCTCCGACTTTACCTCCAATGATCTCTTTGAATTGCAAAGTACCTTTTCTCCTCTCAATAAAGAAGCCAACGTTATGCTGGGTGTAGAGAAGTTGCATGAGCAAGGTATCAAGGGCCAAGGTACTTGTATTTGCGTTATTGACAGCGGCATTGCTATGCATCCTGACATCAAAGATCGCGTCATTGCTTTTAAGGATTGTGTCAATGGTCGTAAAGAGCCCTATGACGACAACGGACACGGCACTCACGTAGCCGGCATTTGCGCCGGAGATGGTAGCAGCAGCGATGGCAAAACCGTAGGCGTAGCTCCCGAAGCCAATATCGTAGGTGTAAAAGTACTCGATCAATTTGGCAACGGCACTACCTCTCAAATTATAAAAGGCATTCAATGGGCCATTGTCAATAAAAATAAATACGATATTGATGTAATCAATATGTCCTTAGGTCGTCCTATTCCACGCACCCGTTTCCTTGATCCTATGACTATGGCCGTACAAATGGCCGAAAAATGCGGTATTACCGTAGTTGTATCCGCAGGCAACGACGGCCCCGAGGCTTCTACTATTTGTTCTCCAGGCAATGCTCCCAACGCTATTACTGTAGGTGCTTTCGATGATGGCGGCACTCCAGAAACTGACGATGACTGGCCAGCCTACTTCTCCAGTCGCGGCCCGACGCGCTTCGACAATTTAGAGAAACCAGACATTTTAGCTCCCGGCGTAGATATTATTTCTTGTTCCAATAAAGATGATGGTTATGTTAAGATGTCCGGTACTTCTATGGCCGCACCTTTTACAGCCGGTGTAGCTGCCCTCATGAAAGGCGTCAACCCCAAACTGAAGCCCAAAGATATTAAGAATGTTTTGATGTCCCAGGCTGCACCTTTCCAGCAAAGCTATCTGAGTCACAATACTGCCGGAGCCGGAGCGATCACTCCCCAGGAGTCTTTGGCTAAAGCGGCCGATTATAAAAGAAAATAGATAACTATTCTTTTCTAACAGAGCCTCTGAAGCGTGCCTTTCTAGCCTAAAAAAGCTTAGGATGGCATTTTCCAAGAGGCTTTTACTTTAAAGGAGATTTTTTTGAGCACAGCTATCAATTCCGATCTTAACGACCGCAGCAAACGTTGGGTAGTAGGCATAGACTTAGGTACTACCAATTCAGCTATGTCACGCCTTCCTCTTTTGGAAGAAGGAACGTTAGAGAGTGTCTCTATTACCCAGCGTATTTCTGAGAACCAGGTCAGTCGCTTATCTACTCTACCCAGCTTCCTTTACTTGCCGGGCGAACATGAAATGCCGTTGCACGCTATGGAACTGCCCTGGAATCAAGAGCTAGATTACGCTGTAGGCGCTTTTGCTCGCACTCAAGGAGCTAAAATTCCCGGCCGTGTGGTCAGTTCGGCAAAATCTTGGCTGGCTCACCGTCGCGCTGAACCAGGCGAAGCTATTTTACCTTGGGAAGCCGTAAAAGAAGGACGTAAAGTTAGCCCTATCGAGGCTTCACGCCGCTACTTGGCCCATATGCGCGATTCTTGGGATTATGATCATCCCGAACATCCCCTGGCTTTGCAAGAACTGGTCTTAACCGTGCCAGCTTCTTTTGACGAAATAGCCCGCGATCTGACTATGGAAGCAGCAGATCGCGCCGGTTTGGAAAATGTCACACTTTTGGAAGAACCGCAAGCGGCTTTCTATACCTGGCTATGGCCCAGACGCAAAACTTGGCGCCAAAGCTTACCAGGCGTCAACGAGATTTTAATTTGCGATATTGGCGGCGGTACTTGTGACTTTACAGCCATAAAAATTGACGAAGAGGGGCTGCGCCGTATAGCTGTAGGCGATCACTTAATGCTAGGAGGCGACAATTTAGATATTGCTATAGCCAGACTGTGCGAAGCCAGATTGGGCGTACAGCTCAATTTGTTGCAATGGGGCGTATTGCAACAGCAATGTCGTCAAGCTAAAGAAAAGCTGCTGGGAGCCAATCCTCCCGAATTATGCTCAGTAATAACTCCAGGCGTAGGCTCTAAACTGATTGACAGCGCCTTACAAACAGAAGTAAGCCGCCAAGAGATTCAAGAGCTAATTTTAAACGGCTTCTTCCCCGAAGTTCCGTTTGCCGAGCCTATTTCCAACGCTCACAAGATCGGTTTACAACAATGGGGGTTACCCTATGCCAGCGATCCTGTAATTCCTCACTATTTATCCGCCTTTATGCGCACTCACAACCTAAAACCACAAGCAGTCTTATTTAACGGCGGAGCTTGTCGTCCGCAAGCTATAAAACAACGTATTTGCCAAATTTTAAACAATTGGCTGGGCTACGAAGTACGGGTTTTAGAAAATGAAGCTGAAGATTTAGCTGTAGCTCACGGCGCCTGCGCCTTTGGTTGGCTGAAGCACCACGGCCAAGAACGAATAAAAGGCGGCATTGCCCGTTCTTACTATTTAGGCGTGGGAGACGACAAGGCTCTGTGCGTTATCCGACGCAACCAAGATGAAGGTGAGCGCCAAGAAGTTAATGGCACGGAACTTAAGCTCAGAGTAGGCTCGCCGGCAGCCTTTCCTCTTTTTGCTTCAACAGAACGTCCTCAAGATACGGTCGGACAGATTGTAAAAGAAGAATTGCTGAAGCCTTTGGGAACTTTGGAAACGGTAGCCGCAGGCAGCAAAGGCGAAAGCGAAGTAGCCGTCCGTTTGGCTGCACAAGTTACCGAAATCGGCACTATGGCTCTGTGGGCCACTTCTTTAGATGGTTCGCGCAGCTGGTCTTTGCAACTTCCCCTGCGCGGACGCAGACAAAAAAAAGCAGCTTTGGATATTGCCCCCAAATTTGTTGAGAAAGCCAAAAAGCTTATCACTTATACTTTCAGTACTAAAGCCAATAAATTGCGAGATACAGATATAAGACCCAGAGCTCTTTTAGGCTCTTTGGAAGCTTCGCTGGGTAAGCGCACTTCTTGGCCTTCTGGCCTAAACAGAAACCTGTGGGAGGCTTTTTGGCTCTGTGCCGACAAGCGTCGCTCCTGCGCTGAATACGAAGCAGCTTGGTTTAACGGCGCTGGCTTCCTGTTGCGTCCCGGTCTGGGCGTACCTTTAGACAAATGGCGCCTTGAGCAAATGCAAAAACTTTTGCCGGAGTGGATGCAATTTTCCCAAGACGAAAATGTACGTCGCGAATTTTGGGTTTTCTGGCGCCGTTTATCGGCTGGTTTAGAAGCAGCTGCCCAAACCAGCTTATGGGCCAACTTGGCTCCCCGTCTTATCCCTGGACGCAAACATATCAAAAGCCGCCTTAAACAATTATTGCCTGCTGAAACTGTTGAAGTTATGCGCCTAGCTGTAAGTTTGGAACGCATACCCATGTCGGAAAAAGAGACTTTGGCCGAGACAATTTTCCAAGACTTCAAAGTGCGTCCGGATACGGTTTGGCAACTTTCCCGCTTAGGGGCTAGACGTCTCATGGGAGCTGGCCCACAACATGTTATGGCCGCCGAGCTCGTAGAAACTTGGGTCGAAAAAATCCTAAGTGCCAAATGGTCGGACAGCCGTTCCATAGGCTTGGCCACAGCCGAAATGGCCCGCTATACCAATAATCGCGCTTTAGACTTAAATAAAAAGCTGCGTGAACGCTTGGCAGAACGCTTGGAGCGCGAAAAACTTCCCCAAGCCGCCAAACGCGTGCTCTGCTTATGTGAAGAAGAGGACGAAGCTGCCTCCGTCCTCTTCGGTGAAGATCTGCCTATAGGTTTGCGCTTAGACGTCTAATTCCTTAGGCGATACCAACGGCAGTACAATAGTCACTTGAGTACCTTTTCCCAATTCGCTTTCGAAGCTCACACTACCACCGTGACGCTTTACGATAGCTTCAGTAATAGGAATTCCCAAACCGGTACCGCCGCTGATACGATCTCGACCAGTATCAACTCTGTAAAAACGCTTGCCTAAATTGGCCAGATGTTCGGGGGAGATACCGCACCCTTCATCACTTACCACAATTATGGCCTCTTTATCGTCCACTTTGACAGTAATTTTTACCTGTTTTTCTTTAGAAGTATGGCGCAAAGCATTATCTACAATATTGCGCACCGCTCTGGTGAGAGCTGAAAAGTCGCCTAAAATCCAAACATCGCGTCCTGTCTCAATTTTTATGGGATGTTCCATAACTTCGCTTAAAGAAGCGCTCACAGCATTTCTGATAACTTCGTTGATGCTGACAGGATCTGCTACCCGACGCTGAAACAACTCTTGACTGCGCGATAAGGTTAGCAGATCGAGCACCAAATGCTCCATACGACTGAGTTCTTTATCAATAGTAGAGACAGTATTCTGCACCTTACCTAACACTTTAGCGTCTTCTAACTTAAGCTTAAGCACATGAACAGCCCCCATTAAACTGGTTAAGGGCGTTTTTAATTCGTGAGATGCGTCGCCTATAAAGCGCTGTTGTTCTAAGAAAGACTCTTGCAAAGCGTCCAACATATGGTCAAAAGTATTGGCCATAACAAAAATTTCATTGCGCCCCTCTCCCAAATGGACTCGAGCATTCAAGTCACCAGCTTCCAGTTTCTTGGCTACTTTGACAACCTTTTGCAAAGGCGTAGTCAGTACTCTGGCTGCACATATACCGGCCAAAGAAACTAGCAAAGCTAAAACAATTGATCCGATGGCAAAAGTCCGATGGGCCATTTTTATAGCCCTATCGGCAAAATTCCAAGGTACCGCTGCCTCTATATATCCCACTAATTTATCTTTTTCAGTAATTGGACAAAGCATAATTTGGAAATTGGGAGCATCTACATAAACTAAATTGAAGGGGCCGAAATGAGGTGGCGGCATCATATTATCAGCTCCGCGTCTATCACCAGAGAGCCAAAATAAAAATTGATGCAACAAACTATTGCGCTTAGGCAATCTGGAAGGTCCATAGTAAGTAAAACCGGCTTCTTTTATGATAGCGTGAGAATAAGCCATATTGTCAGAAACGTTATCTAAACTACGAAACTTATCAGCCTCTGAGCTTTGCAAATGACTCCAGTTTTTAGCCAAAAAAGAGAACATAGCTCGACTGGGAACTCTAGGCAATTCTTCTTTACCCTCAAAATGCAGAAAAGGCGACTGCGAAGAAGCTATTCTGCCTCCCTGTAAATTGTATATGCGCACATAGCTGCAATTGCGACCGATAGTATCGGCTATTTTTTGATAGTCATTATTAAACTGAGAAAGGTGCAGAGTTCTGGGCCTAGGCTTACGGTGCTTAGGCCTCTTTCCTTTGAATTCGGCCTCTTCTGGCCCTCCGGTCAGTTTTTGCCAAAAGGTCGGTTCAGCCCCCCTGTGACGCAAACGCTCACGTTCAGCATTCAGTATATTTTTTACATCTTCTTTATTATCTTCAGCAAAATAATAAAGAATAGTATGCAGCGATCTGGCCCCTTCATTCCAAACTACACTATCTATGGCAAAGCAAATAAACAAACCGGAGCACAAAATAACCAGCGACAAAATCGTTACAAAAGACAGAGAAATAAGTACCGATAAAGAAAATCTGCGCATTGAGTTTAGCTCTGTTTTATCCTAAAGCATAACCTACGCCGCGTACGGTACGCAACAAGGAGCGATTTTCATCATCAAGCTTATTGCGCAGCGCACAGATATATACTTCCACTACATTGGTTTCTAAATCGTCGCTCCAGCCCCACAACTGCTGTAAAATTTGTTGGCGCGTAAAAACTTGGCGAGGCTTGCTCATAAACATTTCCAAAAGTTCGAATTCGCGCAAAGTCAAATGGAGAGTACGGCCGCCCTTGGTGACAATATGAGAATCTGGATCTAAAATAATATCTTCATATTCTAAGAAATTGATTTTACGTCCCTGACTGCGACGCAGCAAAGCTCTAACTCGGGCCATCAATTCAGCAAAATGGAACGGCTTGGCTAAATAGTCGTCCCCACCGTTGTCTAAGCCCTTGACCATATCCTCAAGCTGGTCTTTAGCACTCAAAAACAAAATAGGCACATCGGCAATATTACGTATACCTTTGCAAACTTCCAAACCAGAAATATCTGGTAACATAATATCTAAAATAACTAAATCAGGATGGTTGTCTTTGTATTTTTTCAGAGCCTCACTGCCGGTAGCAGCCGTAATAGTACGATAAGACTCATGTTCCAAAGTGTAAGTTACCGACTCGCGGATAGACTCTTCATCATCGACAACTAATACCAAAGGTTGCTGCGTAGCCATAATACTTCCTCCTAAAAAGAAAATATCTCAATATCTGTTCCTGTATTATAAAGAAATTTTCTTTATTTTTCTCCCCAATACGACACCTAAGCTTAAAGATAAGCTAAAAAAAAGAGCAATTTTGCCTAAAACAAAATTGCTCTTCTACTTTACTTTGTTAATTAGCCAACTATTCGTTACCTAAATCGAGAGGACAACCCCATTCGCCATCTTTGTAGACCGGAGCTTGCAATTGAGTATGCTCGACTTCTTTACCATTCCAACGCAACTCCAAAATTTCAGCCTTTTCAACAGCTTCAGCTTCTAATTCGGCCAATTCCATATGGTTTTCTAATTCCAATACTTCGCGCAATCTAGCTTTAGTACAAGGATGCTTACTGAGCATTAAAGAGCAACAATCTTCATAAGGACGGGCGGAAAGCTCATAAGTACCGATATTGCGAGCTATTTTTAAAATGTCTTCCTTATCAGTACCGACTAAAGGACGCAACATAGGCATTTTGGCCGCTTCATCAATTACACGCATATTGGTAAGAGTCTGGGAAGCAACCTGACCCAAACTTTCACCGGTTAGCAAAGCCTGAGCTCCCTCACGCTCAGCTACCAAAGAAGCTATACGTACCATAGAACGGCGATATAAGATCATACGCAGATCGGATGGAGTCATACTGAGCAATTCTTCTTGCACCGGAGCGAAACTTACCAAATAGAGCTTAGTGCGATATTGGAAGCGGGTTAATATATCGGCCAACAGAGTACAATTTTCCAAACTAGCTTTATTGGTAAAAGGATAAGAATGGAAGTGACACATAATTATGTCAGCTCCGCGCTTCATCATATTCCAACAAGCTACCGGAGAATCGAAACCAGAACTAAGCAAGCCTACAATCTTACCGGCAGTGCCTACAGGCAAACCGCCTGGCCCTTTAAGGCGCTCTCCGGAAACCAAAACTAAATTATTGACAATCTCTAAGCGAATCGTAATATCCGGGTTAGTAAGATCGACCTTCATTTCGCGACCCATATCTTTAGCTCTATCGCCGATATAACCGCCTACCGTTCTCTCCACTTCGCCCGAACGCATGGGAAAACTCTTATCAGGACGGCGACAACGCACAGCAAAAGTTTTGCCTTCGGCTTCGCAAAAACATTTCCAAGCCGCCTTCTTCATGGCCTCAAGATCTTGAGGTACTTCATAAACCAAAGCATAATTGGCTACCCCAAAAACTCCGCCCATACGGCGACGTACTTCTTCTAAATCCTCTGAATCCAACTCAAAAGTGATACGACCGTACAAAGTACGCACGGAAATTTTACCCATGTCGCGGAAAGTTTTGCGTAAATTGCTAACTAAGCGCTTTACAAAAAGATTGCGATTATTGCCCTTAAGAGCAATTTCATGATAATGAACGACTATTTGCATTATATATATTTTCCCAGCTGCAGATTTTTACTAAAAAAATGGCCTCTATCCCAAAGTTATTTTTGCTGTGGCCACCGTTGGCGGAGGTAGGTTCACGCTTATCTTGCTTCAACCTGCTGCGCTAACTTTAAATCCATGTTCCAGCAATAAATCACAAGCGACACCACGTCCGCTATGGCGCTGTAAATCGGCGCCGCCCACGCTGCCGCAGCCGCAAGAGGGGCTATGCTGCTTCAAGATGATAAGTTCCGGCCGCAAATGCTCGGCCAAAGCCAACACCGCTTCAGCTCCAGAGCGGAATTGAGCGGTGACATCTTGGCCGCTGCGATTGAGAACTTGGGCACGATAACCGCAAATATCATCTTCAGCACTCCCAACCAAACCAGCCGGAACTCTAGGCACAGGCAACCCGCCCTGCATTTCTGGGCAAATTGGCATAACCTCGTCCGGGCCAAAGCGTTTCAACAACTCGATATCAGCTTTGGCTTGACCGTCATACCGACAAGGCCAACCCATTAGACAAGCAGAGATCATGATCTTGGGCGGTTTGCTCAAGCTGAGCAAGCGTCTTTGCTCAGCTTCAAGTTTGGTAAGCAGCACTTCTTTCTGCGGCTGCGGACACTCGGCAGAGGCCATTTTTTTACCTTTCTGCAGCATTACAAAGCGCGGCGCACAAACTGGTTGCTGGGGCCCTGACTGGCGAAAATGTAAACATATTTGTCCTGTACGGCAATACTAAAGCCGGTACAACCAATCATGGGTTTGAGTTTTACAGCTGTCTCGGGATTGCTGAATTTACCGTCTTTAAGACAAGAGTAAACAATCGATTCACCATCACGGCTCAAACTGGCCACATGCAAATTACCGTCTTTATCCTGGCAAGCTTCCAAAGCAGCTCCTATGGGAGCTTCTCCAGCTGCCGGTGGAGCTGCCGGTACAACTTGCCAGGAACCGTCTTCCCAGCGACGCACTTGACGGCGACTTTTATCATTTTTGCTCAAACGCGGCAAATCATAAACTAAAAGCGGATCCTTACCGGCATTATCGCAAAGAGAGAAATTCAAGCCAAATTTGCCACGAGCAATATTAACCGAGTCTTCATTAGTACCAATCAGAGGACGAAGGTAAGAACTGAGTAAACTGTGCCCATCGTTCCATACCGTCACAAAGCCGCCTTTATTTTCGCCAGCCAGCTCAACTTTGTCGCAACCTACCCCTTGGCGTCCCAAATTGCAAGCCCGTGGGCGATCGCCGCGATACTTAGGATCAAAAACAGCCGCCTTTACCATATTGTTTTCGGCAGTCCAACTAAAACACAAACTAGGTTTACGTCCGCCTACGCCGGCAATATCGATATCACTCCCCTCACCAGCTCCAGAAAGTACAAAACTGTCACAGACAGCTGGTTTGCTAAAACTCCAACCATTATCACCGGAGTAAGAATACATTACTTCAAAAGCATTTTCACTCTGTTCAACGATATTGTGCAAAAACAATATACCAACACTATATTTGGCGGTTGCAGCAGCTACTTTGCGTACACCGGCTAAGTTGGCACCAAAAAACGGAGCCTTAATTGTAGTCCATTTATTACCCGATTCAAAAACGGAAAAGCTAAATTCGGGAGCCTTAACTACGCTATTATTGTTAGACCAACCAAAAAAAACTTGTAAGCGTTTATAAGCCAACAAGCAAGGATCAACAACCAATCCGCCTCCGGTATCAGGCACATTCAAGTGCTGCCAAGCCGAAGAAGCAGCCCAACTCTTATCCATCCAGCCGCAGCCTAGCCATAGGCCTCCAGCACAAGCTAAACAAGCTAAACTAATTGCTACTCGGCGGTGAAAATTTTTACTCAAACTCAAGGCAGCTTTTCCTTTCTAAGCAAAATTGAAAAACGACTAACATGCCAATTGTCACCTTATTTCAATCAGGACAAAACGAAAGTACGCGGGAAAAGATCTCTAAGTTCCGGAGCCGAACCAGACATACAGACAAGTCTATCAACCGGATTGAGCCATTTTTTCACTAACTCTGCAGCCCTTCTCTTGCCTACTTTTTCCAATTCGGCCAGGTAAGCGGCAAAATCGAAAACGATCCCATCTCTGGACAAAGCGTGCCCCAACAGGGGAGCGGCTTCACACGGATTAGACCACTTAGAGACTACACCGGCAGCATGACGCATTACCGCTTCGTTAAATATATTCTCTTCTAAAGAATCGGCTGCTACGTTAGCGATAATTTCTTCTACAATACCTATAACTTTTGGTAATTCTTTTACATGAGCCGACAGATAAAGTTTGAATACCCCCATGCCGTCATATACGTTGATAGCCGTACGGCAAGTATAAGTTAAACTATTCTTCTCACGCAGCTCCAAATTAAATAAACTGGAATACCCCGCGCCCAACAAAGTATTAATAACACGCCAAGTGAGCAGATCATTATAAGTCAAAACGGGAAAACGCCAACCCATAGAGACAAAAGCCTGTTCTGCAGGACCAGAAGTTTTTAATATTACACTACCGTCGGGATATTCACTTTCGATAAGAAAATTAGCCGGTTTAACAGCAGTACCGTAAGGTACGTTTTGCCAAAAATCTTCAGCACTTTTTGCGAAATTGTCACTTAAATTGCCGCAACCTATAACCACTAAGTTGCTGCGGTTATAAATACGTTGGTGGAAAGAACTCAAATAGGCAGAATCCATCTCAGCCAATCCGGCATCGTCACCTACGGGAGGGCGGCTCATGGGATTGGGAGCCAAAAGCAAACTCTCCACTGCATGAGAGACATAAATACCATAATCGGCCAACTCACGCTGCCGCTCATGAATAATAATTTCACGTTCTGAATCTATACTTTGCTGCCGCAACAAGGGCTTAAACAACACCTGATCTAAAAGTTCAAAACCTAAAGCCTCCAAACCGCTGGGCACACGCACCCAATAAGCAGTTAAATCACGCGTAGAGTAAGCGGAAATCTGACCGCCAATTCCCTCAGCACAGCGCGACAAATCGTGAAGAGCAGGAAATCTCTCAGTGCCACGCATAGCTACGTGTTCCAGAAAATGGGAAGCTCCCCACTCCTGTCTGTCTTCGTAGCGGACACCAGTTCGCACAGCCGCAAAGATATAAGCAAATGGAGATCCGTCATTGGGACAAACCACACAGCGCGCTCCATTGGAGAATTCCATAACTTGGGCGCTGCGGCAACGGGCAAATTCTTTAAAACTAGCTGGTAATTTCATAGATTTTCTCTCACGATAGGCTTCGAACGTTATAAACTTCTCAGCAAGCGTTCAGTTTATTGATAGGCGATTTTAACTTATCAAGCTTAAACACCGCCACATCCAGACGTAAACCCACTTTTTTTTTCGCTTTGGAAAAGGCAAAGCCCTCTACACTTCCAGAAACGCAAACTTAGGTCAAACAAACCGAACAGATAAAGAAAAAGGAAGGACTCTTTTGAACGCCTCAGCGCCAAAAAGGGTTCTTCCTTTTTCCTCGCCCTTAAACTAAAATGAAGCTAATACCACTCATCGGGTGGAATTAAGCAAACGCCGTAAATTTCTTCAGTAGAAACAGACTCCGTATCTAGATACATTGTGAAAATATTTCCTTACAAATATTTGTAAGTTTCCAGCACAGATCCATCCCCGCGCCCCTCCCGCCGCAGGCACAAACCTGCGTGCCAAAGACCACTTCTCCCTCAGCTTCGACAACTATAAAAAAAAATCTTACCATTTACAGATATTTTTTTGAAAAAAATATTGAAAGGAGTTCAAAGCTAACACAAGCAAAGGAACCTCCCCGCTTTTTCTAGAAGGCGCACCCCATGACAGAACATAGACATAGTTCGCCAGCGGCCAAAGAAGCGCTTCATCGTATTCTAAAATCTGCTTTTACAGCCAAAGATATAGCAGATTTGATGCCAGCTATAGACCTCAACAGCCCAGCTGTTCAGGCCAGAGAACTCATGGAACGTCTGGGCTGTCCCATATTGGGTGTACAACGAGACGGACAATATGTCGGCTGGATCGATTTGCAAGATGTAATCGGCATAAACGAAGGAATTTGCGCTGATTTTTTGCGCGATTTTGAAGAGCGGCCCATTCTTCACGAAACAGCCTCTTTCAAAGAAGTTATCCTTAGCCTGGCCAAAGGCTCTCCGGTCTTTGTCAATGTCATGGGAGAGACGGCTGCCGCCATTTGTCCTTGCGATTTACAAGATGCTCCTATGCGTATGTGGCTTTTCGGCCTCATTACTCTCATGGAGACCCTAATGCATAGGGCCATTACCTCCCAATTACCTGACGAAACTTGGAAAAAATATCTTTCAGCCGGACGACTGGAAAGAACTTGCGCCCTTTATGATGAGCGTCGTCGGCGCAATGAAGAAATCGACCTAGATGATTGTTTGCAATTCTCAGACAAAGCCGACATTTTGCTGCGTTATCCCATTACAGCCGCAGCTCTGGGCTTCACTTCCAAAAGACGCGGACAAGAGTTTTTCTCAAAACTGGAATCACTGCGCAACACACTAGCTCACTCCCAGGTACTCACTCCAGATAGTTTGCCTACTATTGTAGCACTGGCTATATCTCTGGACATTTTGCTAGATGTAGAGGCCACACCGCTGCTACAAAAAAATTCTACTACACCGATTCAAGCCGTCAAAAGTATGGCCGCTCGTTTACAAGAACAAAATATTAACTTACCGGGCGTGGCCATTCCGCCTCCTACTCCCAAAGGGAAACTTCCTCCCAAAACAATTAAGGGAGTCCCCAGAGCAGTTATAGAAGCCAGAAACTCAACCTCTGCTGACAGTTTTCCCCAAGGGGAAGTTAGCAAGTAAGAAAAAAATTTGACTATTAGCCGGTTCTAAACCGACAGTTTTGCATCTCCGTGCAGTTTAGGCTGCCGGAAAATATTCATAATTAACTGTTGGCCTTGCCTTCGGGCCTTCATTAAGTCAGTCGGCAAACACGACAGTTATATTTCAAGGGAAGGAAACGGAGTCCAATTTTTGTGACTCTAAGTGATTCATCAAGCATGACAAACACTCCAACCAAGAATCAAAAACTTATCAACTGGGTCAATGAAATTGCTCAACTTTGCACTCCTGACAGCATCTATTGGTGCGACGGAAGCCAGGAAGAATATGATCGTCTCTGCCAAGATATGGTCAAAAGCGGAACTTTCATTAAGCTCAACCCTGAAAAACGCCCCGGCTGCTTCTTGGCCCGTTCCAACCCCGGTGATGTAGCTCGTGTTGAAGACCGCACCTTCATCTGCACGACTAAACGCGAAGATGCTGGCCCAACCAATAACTGGATGGCTCCCGATAAAATGAAAGCGATCTTAAAAGATCACTTCAAGGGTTCTATGCGCGGCCGCACGATGTATGTAATTCCTTTCAGTATGGGCCCCTTAGGTTCCCACATTGCCCAAATCGGCGTTGAGATTACCGACAGTCCTTACGTAGTAGTAAACATGCGCATTATGACCCGTATGGGACAAAAAGTGCTCGACGTGCTGTGTGAAGACGGTTACTTCGTTCCCTGCCTGCACAGCGTAGGCGCTCCCTTAGAGCCCGGTCAGAAAGATGTAGCTTGGCCTTGCGATAAAGACAACAAATATATCGTTCACTTCCCCGAGGAAAACACTATTTGGTCTTACGGCAGCGGTTACGGCGGTAACGCTCTGTTAGGTAAAAAGTGTTTAGCTTTGCGTATTGCTTCCAATATGGCCAGACGCGAAGGTTGGTTAGCTGAGCATATGCTCATTTTGGGCGCCGAAGCTCCCAATGGCGAAACAACTTACGTAGCCGCCGCCTTCCCTAGCGCCTGTGGTAAGACAAATTTTGCCATGCTCATTCCTCCCGAATCCTTCGAGGGATGGAAGATATGGACTGTCGGCGACGACATCGCCTGGATCAAACCCGGTAAAGATGGTCGCTTCTATGCCATCAACCCTGAAGCCGGTTTCTTCGGCGTAGCTCCCGGAACTTCCGTAAAATCGAACTTCAACGCTATGGCCAGCGTCAGCTCCAATACCATCTTCACCAACGTAGCCTTAACTGACGACGGCGACGTATGGTGGGAAGGTATGACCAAGGAAGCTCCCGCTCACTTGATCGACTGGCAAGGTAATGATTGGACTCCGGATTGCGGCCGTCCCGCCGCCCATCCCAACTCTCGCTTCACCGCTCCTACCGCCAATTGTCCTACCCTTTCCAAAGAGTGGAACAATCCTGCAGGAGTACCCATTTCCGCCTTCATCTTCGGCGGTCGCGTAAGCTCCAATATGCCTTTGGTTATGCAATCCTATAACTGGGGCCACGGCGTCTATCTGGCTGCCACCATGGGCTCTGAAAAGACTGCCGCCGCCAACGGTAAAATCGGTGAAATCCGCCGCGATCCTTACGCCATGTTGCCCTTCTGCGGCTACCATATGGGTGATTACTTCGATCACTGGCTCGATATCGGCCGCAAAACTAATCATCCCGTACCGATCTTCCGCGTCAACTGGTTCCTTAAGAAGGACGGTAAATTCTTGTGGCCCGGCTTTGGCGAAAATATGCGTGTCTTAAAGTGGATCATCGACAGAGTACACGGTCGTGCTAAAGCCGTTGAGTCTCCCGTTGGCTTAATGCCTACTTACGAAGATATTGACTGGACTGGCTTGGAAATGACCCGCGAAGAGTTCAACGAGCTTATGACTATCGACAAAGAAGCTTGGAAGAGTGAGTTGTTAGCTCAAGAGGAGCTGTTCGTCAAATTGAGCCAGAGACTGCCTCAGGAGTTGGTTATGGAACGCCAAATGCTTCTGCGCCGCCTCGACCGCACCTCTGGCCCCTGGACTCCTCCAGAAAAGTAGGTCATCAGTCGTCATAAAAAGTGTCCTCCATAGGTTCACACCAATTGAGAGCACTTTATAAGGTAGGAGCCGTTTCAGAGCAATATCTGAAGCGGCCCCTTTTTTGCTATTTAAGGAACCATACTTCTTTGCTATCCTCATCCACATCTACAGCTGAACAAACTAGCACACCACCTGTTACCTGGGAATTTCTTTTACAACTTTTCTGGGAAACTTTGCGCATCAGTACCTTTACAATAGGCGGAGGTTTCATAATTGTCGCCTTTTTGCAAGAACGTTTTGTAGAAGATCTGCACTGGCTTACTGAAGACGAGATGCTCAATCTGGTTTCGATTGCCCAAAGCAGCCCCGGTCCGGTAGCAATAAATACTTCGGTACTTGTAGGCTACAAATTGGCCGGCTTAAAGGGCGCTTTATTCTCTGTATTAGGCACTACTTTGCCACCATTAGTAATTATTACAATTATCGCCTATTGTTATAAGTGGATTGCCAACAGCCAAGCATTGCAAGCTTTCTTCTATGGCGCCCGTTATGCAGAAGCAGCTCTTATTCTAAATGTTACTGTTACTATGGTTACGACGGTTTTTAAGTCTTCCAAATATATCGGTCTAGCTATGGGAATTTTGGCTTCTTCTATTATGCTTATAATTAGCAACAGCGTAGTCTACTTAGTAGCAGTTTTTGCCTTAGTAGGCTTAATTTTCTTCCGCACCCCGTCAGCAGCAAGCGATACAAACAATACGCTAAAAAAATAATCAGTTGAGAAAATTCTTATGTGGTCTTCTTTAGCAAATCTGTGGCTTTTATACGTAACTTTTTTTAATATAGGCATCCTTTGCTTCGGGGGCGGTTACGCAGCAGTGCAACTTTCTCAAGAGCAAACTGTCAATATTCATCACTGGATGACTATGGGCGATTTTGGCAGCATTGTCACTATGTCAGAAATGACGCCCGGCCCTATAGCTTTAAATGTGGCTACTTTTGTAGGAGCTAGACAAGGTGGTCTTTTAGGCTCGATTGTGGCTACGCTAGGCTTAATCTCCGGCCCTTGCTTAATTACTTCACTTCTGGCTTTTATCTATCAAAAATACAAAGACTGCCCAGCTGTAGATGCTATTCTCAAAGGCATAAAACCAGCTGTTTTAGGTATGCTAGTTTCCGTAGCTCTCTCTTTTGTTTTTTTAGCCATGCGCAAGCCGCAAATTTTGGAAGATCTTAACCCCAACAGCTCTGGAACAGTAAATCCAGCCAGCCTCTTAGTAATAGGCTTATCTGTTTATGCTTTACACAAAAAAATTATCGGCCCCATTACTCTGATTTGCCTCACCGGTTTTACATCATTAATTATTGAATTTTTCTGCCGTTAATTACAAGCGGATATACAAAAATTCGTAAAAATAAATTACCAATTATCGAGACAACAAAAATTCACTCCGTTGCAACAATATTCTTTCCTAAAAGGCTCAGTCAAAGGAAGAACCATTTGGCAGCTTCCTAAACCGACATTTTCAAAATTTTTATCCTGTTGCAATTTTTCATTTAATCTAAGAGAGCCAATTTCCCAGGAATTAGCGAAATTGGCAGCTTTAAGAAGCTCAGCTACTCCTTGAGCCGTATCGCTCAATAATTCTTCGCATTGGTTATCTTTATTAAAAATGGCATAAGCAAGAATATGGCCTTTAGAGTCTTGCGTTGCGTAAATTCTACCAGCATCCTTAAGGCGCCAACGCCAATAATCAAGGCTTCGCTGTAGCCAGCCGTATTGCTGATGCTTGTTATAGTAATCAGCTAAAGCCAATAAGTCGCTATCAGAGCACAAAAAAACATGCTTACCATTTTGATATTTAGTTGCAGAACTACGCCAACGCCAAAGTTTATGCCAAGCAGCTTCTTGATAGCCCAATTTGGCATAAAATTGCGGTATATAAGTCGAAAGCAGCAGACAATGGTAGCTATTAGTTTGAGCTTTTTTAGCTATTGTTTGCAAAACTTGCGAAGCGAAATGATGACCGCGCCATTTTTTAGCAGTAGCTACCCCCACAACAAAACCGATAGTTTTAAAACCACAATTATCGGCTTCGACCATATCTGAAGTTATAAAAAAAGCCATACCAGCCAACTCATGTTGATGGATATACACAAAACATTGAGCACTAGCCAGTCTGCCTTGGCAATAGCTATTAAAAGCAGCTTCGTCATCTTCAGGGAAAGCTTCCAACCATAATTGCTTGATAATCTGAATTTCTAGCTCGATTTGGCTAGAGGAGGCAACGTCGTAAGCTAACATAAAATTTATAGCCTAAACAAAATTGGCCCAATAATGGCGACTAAAATCTACAGGATTATAAGAAAGCTTAGCGCGACGCAATCCCTCCTCGCCTAAGTCTTCTTCTCTATTAACATAAAGAGCCTGACTCCAACAACGGCGCAAAAATTCTCGATTAAGCCAAGCGTACAAATCACGATAATCGGGATGGCACTTTTCAAAGTGGATCATAACCATTTCCGGAGAAATTTGCTCACCTACAGTTAAACCTATAACTTTGTCTTCTTCTTTAACTAAACAGGCCTTGATATTCAAAAAATCAGCCTGAGCCAAAGTACGCTTTAAAGCAGTACGCTCGGCCTCTCGTGCTGACAAAGCTGCAAAATCCTCGTCAATTTCAAACTGTTTATCAATTTCCCAAGCTTTATCGAGAGCCATACAAACATCAAACAATTCCGGAGTATAATCAAGACATTCCAAATTAGGGTATTTTTTTACAAAACTACTTATACGATTACGCTTACTACGATAAATATGACCTTCCAAATTTATTAAATCGGCAACTTTGTAAATATATTCTGAAAGATCACGCGAATCTTCAAAATGCATAAGCCCAGGACAATCGGCCTCAATTTTTTGCTTTGAAGCTTCACAAATAAGCAAACGTCCCTGACCGCTCATGGCTTGCACTTTACGCAAAGAATTACTTATAGATAATTTGGGATCTTTCACAAATGGCGCTAAATAGACGCCTTCTTGATCGTAGTAAAAAGTTTTTATATAAATGGCTTCTTCGTCTTCAGCGACCAAAATTTTGCCATCTTCTGACCAGCCATACCAATAAGCAAAAGAATCATAAACGCAATTTGTATTGTGTATATATTGTTGAAAAAGTGATTTGTCTTTTAATTCGATTTGCCTAAAACGCATAAAACCTCAAACTTTTTATATATATTGCCAATTGTCTACATGCTAAAAGACCAAAAACCTTTTATTGTTTCTATTAGTTGGCTAGTAAATTTTGACTCTGTGAACAAAAGTCTGCAAAAATAGATCCAAACTATTATGCCTTCTGTGATAAATTAAAATCATGGGAGGCATTTTTATGGCAAAAAAAGAAACGCCCGGTTCATCACATACAGATGACTGACGGAAAACGTGAAATTGTTGGCAGAAATGGACAATCACTTGGAATGCACAAAGTCGAAGCGCATAAATTCTGAGGAGAATTTAGATAAAGACTATAGAAATGGGTACAAGAGCAAACAGGTCAACTCTAGTTATGACAGTCCTTTAGATGAAGTCTATCCAAACTTAAAATGTTGAGGCATAAAAGAACAAGACAGGATTACACGCTCCTTAACATAAACAAACTGAGCTATCGTTATACTTATTGCAGATAAAAAGGTTAAAAGTGCAAAAATATTCAAAATCAACAACTGAGCCACAACCATTTGTTAAATGGGTCGGAGGCAAACGACAACTTATTCCGACGATCAAAAAATATATACCGAAAAATTATAAACGCTACTATGAACCATTTGTAGGCGGTGGAGCATTATTTTTTGAATTGACGCCCCAAAACGCGATTCTAAATGACATCAATAAAGCACTGATTACAGCATATACAGCAGTAAAGGATGCTCCGATTGAACTTATAAACTATCTTAAACAGCTTGATGCTAAAATACCTAGCGAAAAAGATTTAATAAAAGCCTATTTCTATCAAATTCGTGAGCGTTTTAATAAAAAACTCATTACCGAATCATATGATACAGAAGCTGCGGCACTTTTCATATACCTTAACAAACATTGCTTTAATGGTCTCTATCGGGTAAACAGCAAAGGATTATTTAATGTGCCATGCAATGGCTCTAGAGTATCCTCTTTTAACGCCAACAATATTGTATCAGTTTCTTTTGCACTCGCTTCATCTCATATATTGAATGTTGATTTTGAAGATGCATGTACAAACGCGAGCGATGGTGATTTTATCTTTTTTGACAGTCCCTATGCACCACTTAATCCAACATCATTTGAATCATATACCCAAGATGGTTTTAGTATCGAAAATCATAAACGTTTGGCTTATCTATTTAAAAAACTTACGAAGCACGGATGTTACTGTATGCTAACCAATCATGATACAGAACTAATCCGTGAGCTCTATAAAGAATTTAAAATTGATAGAGTTTCAGTGAAACGCTTTATAAATTCAGACGCCTCAAATCGCCAAGGCACCGAAGTAATTATAAGAAACTTTTGAGATGATGGTTTTTTGCGAAAGACAAATATAAATACTGCTCAGCGAGTGAAACAATGCTGAGCCACAAACACGCAAAGCGCTATTGACCGCCAGAAGTTTCCCCCATACGCCAGCAAAAAATACTGCTCAACGAGTGAAACAATGCTGAGCCACAAACACGCCAAACGCTAATGACCACCAGAAGTTTCTCCCTCCCATACGCCAGCAAAAAAATACTGCTCAGCGAGTGAAACAATGCTGAGCCACAAACACGCCAAACGCTAATGACCGCCAGAAGTTTCTCCCCCATACGCCAGCAAAAAAATA